>NZ_JALJRK010000200.1 GCF_024519725.1 Microvirga sp. Mcv34
GTAAGCGCGCATTTCAAAGCACGTCGGGCGGGGTTCAGGCTGGCCGTGTGTTGAAGTTGAAGGGCAGCAGGTCCTCGATATCGGCATCGCCGGGACGCTGCGGCAGTTCGGTGAGGACGTGTCGCAACCACGCCAAGGGTTCGACGCGGCAGGCCCGGCAGGTCAGCATCAGGCTGTAGATGACGGCGCTGGCGTGGGCACCCTGGACTGTATCGCTGAAGAGCCAACTCTTTCGTCCGGTGGCGAAGATACGGATGTCTCGCTCCAGAATGTTGTTGTCGATCGGCATTCTGCCGTCTTCGGTGTAGCGCGTCAGATATTCCCATTGGTTGAGTGTATAGGAGACGGCATCTTCGAGCTTGGTGTCAGGCACGACCTTCGGCGCGATCGCGTCGAGCCATGCCTTGAGGGCGTTCAGGACCGGAACGGCATGTTTCTGGCGGAACCGGCGCCGGGCGTCGGCCTGCGTTTCGCCCTCATCCGGCTCTTCCTCCCGCGCCTGCCTTTCGATCCGGTAGAGTTGATCGAAGAACGTGAGGGCCTGCGCCGGCGGCCCACCCGGTTTCTTCCTCGCCTTGAGGGCGTCGACAAAGCGCCGCCTGGCATGGGCCATGCATCCGATATGGGTCGCGCCCTTCACCGTGCGCCAGGCCAAGTAGCCGTCGCTCATCAAGATGCCGCGATAGTCGCCGAGGAAGGTCTGCGGATGCTCCTGCCCGCGACCGGGCTGATAATCGAACAGCACGATCGGCTGCGCGCTGTCCTCGCCGCTGCGATAAGCCCACATGTACGAGGTGCTGGTGGGGTCCTTGCCCGCTTCCTTCAGCACCTGCACCGTGGTCTCGTCACCATGGATGACGGTCTGCGATCGCAGCCGCAGCTTCAGCGCGTCATAGAGGCGATGCAGATGCCTCTCGCTCGAACCGATCACCCAATGGCCCAGCGCGCCACGGCTGACAGGAACCCCGGCCCGCGCGAAGGCCTGCGCCAGGCGATAAAGCGGCGTGCCGTCGACATATTTGTGCACGAGCGCGAAGGCCAGCGTCGAGGCCGTGGCGATACTGCCGGGCAAGGGCTGCGCGGGCATCGGCGCGATGACGATGGGCGTGCTGATCCCGGTGCGGTCGCAGTTGCGGCATGCATACTTGAACCGCGCATTCTGCAAAATCTTCGCCTTCACCTCGATGTGCAGCTGCTCAGTCACCAGTTCACCCATGCGATGCATCAGGTGGCTGCAGCACGGACAGATCTTCTGGTCGTCGGCGAGGTCATACTCGACGCGCTCACGTGGCAGGTTCTCTGGCAGGGGCCGGCGCCCGCGTTTCTTGCCGTCCGGCTTGTGGGTGTCCGGCAATCCCGTGTCTGGAAGATCAACGGCAGCCACCTCGTCGGTGTCGGCGCAGCCCTCGTCCTCTCCCTCAACGGCGCTCTGCTCGGCTTCGTTGAAGATGCGATCCATGTGCTTTTCGCTGCGCGGCGCAAACCGATGCAGCCGCGCCAGCGCCAGTTCTTCCTCCAGCTTGACGATGCGCTGCGAAAGAGCTTCCCGCTCGGCCTTCAACGCGGCGATTTCGGCCGTATGCGCCGCCAGAAGCGCCATCAACTCCGCAACGGACGGGGTGCCGGTTCGAGTCATCGTATTCTTGAATCGGAAGCCTCCCCCTGCGTCAACAGGCAACCTCACCCGACAAATTCGTATTGCCGCACCGGATGGCGGGTCATCGCGTCGAGATCGATGCCGTCGAGCAGCCAGTGTAATTGCTCGGCGTCAAGCGCCACCACCGTCTCCGGCCGCCGCGGCCAGCGGAACTTGTCTTGGGTCAGCGCCTTCAGCACCAGCACAAAGCCCGAGCGGTCAAAGAACAGCAACTTTATCCGGGTGCGGCGGCGATTGCAGAAGGCAAACACCGCACGCTCGAACGGGTTGAGGCCCATCGCCTGCTCGACCAGGATCGCCAGGCTGTTGATCCCGGCCCGGAAGTCGATCGGATCCCGGTGCAGATAGACGCGTAGATCATCAGCGAGCCGGAACATGGCACCGCCCCAGCGCTTCGATCATCGCCGACAGAACCTGCGCATCCGCATCGTCAAGCTCCAGCCGCACCCCGTTCGGCAGCGACGCCGTCACGCGGACCCGGACCGCTGGCAGCCGACCCGACGGGGCCGGCAGCCGCGCCATCGGCGCGGCCTCAACCACCGGAACGAAGGCCGACGGCGCGCAGCGACCCGATACCGGCACCGCTGTCTCGGTCGCCTTCCGGTCCTGGCGCAGCTTGACCCACTTGCGCAACTGATTGGCGTTGATCCCGTGCGCCAGCGCGAGCCCTGCCACCGACACCCCCGGCTCAAGGCAGGCATCGATCAAGCGCTCCTTCTCGACCGGATCAAACCACCGCTTGCCGTTGCCAAGAACCCTGACGACCCTCAGCTGACCTGGAATGTCCGCACTATTCACTGTCATTGCGTCCACAGTCTCCGTTGCGGACACAGACTCCGTCACTGCTTCAGCAATGAAAAGGTGCGGAGATTTGCGCGCTTAC
>NZ_JALJRK010000201.1 GCF_024519725.1 Microvirga sp. Mcv34
GATCGTGAGCAGCCGTTTCACGCGATGGTGAGCGCTCATTTCATGGGATCGTGAGCAAGCATTTCACACGATCATGAGCGGTCGCGTCGACCGATGGGGGATGGAGTCAGGAGTTTTGGTCGCCGTCAAGTCGACGGGCTCTGGCACTCTGCTTTCTCATGCTTTCTCCGGTGAGTTGAAGGCGGTGGGCGTTGTGGACAAGACGATCCAGGATGGCGTCTCCGAGAGTGGGATCCCCAATCAGGTCATGCCAGGCGTCCACGGGAACCTGGCTCGTGACAATGGTCGATGAGCGGCCGTGGCGGTCGTCGAGGATTTCCAGGAGATCGCGCCGCTCGGAGCCGGTGAGCACCGACAAGCCCCAGTCATCCAGGATCAGCACCTGCACGCGGCCGAGGGCCTTGAGCAGGCGGCCATAGCGCCCGTCGCCACGTGCGAGCGCCAGCGCCTCGAACAGGCGCGGCACACGATGGTAGAGCACCGAGCGGTTATCCCGACAGGCCTTATGGCCGAGTGCGCAGGCGATCCAGCTTTTGCCCAGGCCGGCCGCCCCAGTGATCAGCAAATTCTCATGCCTCTCGATCCACTCGCCGGCGATCAAGCGGGCCAAGACCGCGCGATCGATGCCGCGCGGGGTTCGCCAATCGACGTCCTCGACGCAGGCATTCTGGCGCAGCGCCGCGAACTTGAGCCGGGCGGTAAGACGCTTGGTGTCGCGCTCGGCCGCCTCGCGGTCGACCAGCAGCCCGATGCGCTCCTCAAAGGACAGAGCGTCGAGATCGGGCGATCGTCGCTGCTCCTCGAAGGCTTTGGCCATGCCGGTCAGGCCAAGCGCGATCAGGCGCTCATGGGTGGGATGGGTCAGCATCGCTTGGGTCTCCTGGTGGGGTCAGTGGAAGTAGCCCTGGCCGCGGATGTTGCCGTGGCGCAGGGGTTCGTGGTCGGGCGTCTCGTCAAGGACGGCGCGGTCGAGGCCGTTCTTGAGGATCGACCGGATCGAGGCGACGGAGCGCGCCTTGATGAGGATGCCGCGCCGGCAGGCGGCCTCGACGCGGGTGTCGCCGTAGCTCCTGGCCAAGGACAGGATGCCGAGGCAGGTCCGGAAGCCCTGCTCGGGATGTGGGCGGTCAGCGATCACCGCCTCGAAGAAGGCCGCGACGGAGGGGCCGATCCGTTCACCGGCGGCGATCAGGCCTCTCGGGGTCCACTGGCCGTGGCGGCGATGGGCGCTCGGCATATGCTCGGCGATCGTGGTGTGGCCGCGCCGGTTCGGCGCCCGGGCATGGCTGGCGACCCGCTGGCCCTTGTGGAAGATCTCCACCGTCGCCCCGGCGAGGCGCACGTCGACGAAGTCTTTGATCAGGCGGTAAGGCACGGAGTACCAGTGGCCATCGACCTCGACGTGATAGTCCGGCGCGACGCGGCAGCGCTTCCAGCGGGCGAAGACATAAGCCTCGTCCGGCAGCGCTCCCAGCCGGGGCCGGTCGATCTCGGTGAAGAGCTCGGCCCGGCTCGAGCCGAAGCCGCGCATCTGGCGGGCGTTGAGGTCGACGACCAGGCTGCGAATGGCGCGATTGAGCTCGGCGAGCGCGAAGAAGCGCTGGTTGCGCAGCCGGGCCAGGATCCAGCGCTGGGCGATTTGCACCGCAACCTCAACTTTGGCCTTGTCCTTCGGGCGTCTCGGCCGCGCTGCGAGAATGGCGGTGCCGTAATGCGCGGCCATCTCGGCATAGGTGCGGTTGAGGCCGGGATCGTAGCGGTCGGGATTGGTCACCGCCGCCTTGAGGTTGTCGCAGATCACGAACTTCGGAACCCCATTCAGGAAGGCGAACAGGTTGGCGTGCACGGCAATCCAGTCCGGCAGGCTCTCGCTCGCGCAAGCCTCGGCATAGGTGTAGTTGGAGGCGCCCATCGCGGCGACGAAGAGCTTCATGGCATGCGCTTCGCCGGTGAGCGGATCGAAAACGTCGATGGTGTCGCCGGCAAAATCGACAAAGACCTTCTCGCCGCCCATGTGGGTCTGGCGCATCGTCGGGCGCACGCGCCCCTTCCAAGCCTCATAGGTGGTGCAGAACCAGGTGTAGCCGAAGCCGTCGGGATGGGCGGCGCGATATTCCTCCCAGAGCAGCACGCGCGTCACGCCACGGCGGCGCAGCTCCTTCTCGACATAAACCCAGTCGGGGACCGGGCGCTGATCGGTCTGCGCGGGGGATGGTGCTGGAAACAGCAGGAGCTCGAGCGCCTCGTCATCGAGCCCGTCCGGCAGCGGCCAGCTCAGCCCGGCCAGACGGGCGCGGCGCAGGTAGCCATGAACGACGCCATTGCTGACCCCCAGCGTGCGCGCGATGACGCGTTCGGTCAGGCCCTGTTGGTGTCTTAAACGAAGCACGTCTCGTATCCGGCGCATCGACAATCTCTGGGTGGGCATCGGGCCTCCTCGTGGTTGAAGAGACATCCCGTAGCCGGTTGAGTTGTCGG
>NZ_JALJRK010000202.1 GCF_024519725.1 Microvirga sp. Mcv34
GAGTGGCTGCGGGAGGGCAACAGAATACGTGTTGCGACGACTGCTTGAATCCGTCGGGCATACTTACTGTCGCTATGATGGAGTAGTGTGGTGAAGGTTCTGCAAATCGCCTGATTGGGGCGGTCATGGCAGGATGGTGATGTCCAAGTCACTCTCCGAGAGGAGCCCCACCATGACCAGCACCAAGGATAAACCTGCTACCGCTGCCATCAAGGACCTTCTGAGCCAGAGCCCGGACGGGCTGCGCGAGATCGTGCGCGCCGTCATACAGGAGAGGCTCGAAGCCGAGATGACCGATGCGCTCCAGGCCGAGAAGGGCGAGCGCACCTCGGCTCGCCTGGGCTACCGCTCGGGCGACGCTGTACTTAGATTCGCCGGATAGGTTAATTATAACATTTATGACCAGACATTTTGCGGCGCACCATTCGAGCGTCATGCTTATTGGACCTCCTAATTTTTAACAGAAACTTAATCCCAGCTCCACAGCCTATGTCAGAGTGTTGGAATTTGGCCACAGTATGTCGAAGATCCGACACGACCCCAGTCGAAAGCGCGTCCATTCGCTTGATCACGAACTCGTGCTGGGTAATGTGGCTGCAGCGACGGGGGCACCCCAGTCGTGATCCTGGTGGGTTCGACCGACAAGGCGAGCCGCCGGGTACTTAAGGGGAAAAGGGACGTGTTTAGGGCTTCGTTGAAGTCACCGAAGCACAAAAACCCGGCCCCCCATGGTCTCAAAACTCTGGAGGTTTAACCATGAAGCTCGTTAAGAGCCTCTTCCTCGGATCGGTCGCGGGTCTCGCGGCTGTCGCCGGGGCACAAGCTGCCGATCTTCCCGTGGCCAAGGCTGCGCCGGTCGAATACGTTCGCGTCTGCTCCACCTACGGAGCCGGCTTTTTCTATATTCCCGGAACAGAAACCTGCCTCCGCGTCGGCGGCCGTGTTCGAACTGAGATGCTTTACCGCGAGCCAGCTTTCCGTGCGGCGGATGCCATCGGCTTCCGTGCCCGAGGCCGCATCCAACTCGACGCACGAACGGCAACAGCTTATGGCATGCTGCGCACGTTCGTTCGCTACGAGATCACCCGCGACTCAGGTACGCCGTACCTCTTCTTCCCAGGCAGTGTCGGCGGCACCGCAGGTGGCGTTCCGACGAATGGCGTCAATGGCTTGGTCGGGCCTTTCAACGTCACTCCGTCTAGCGCAAACGTTGCGCAGGCATTTATTCAGTTCGGCGGCTTGACCGCTGGTCGCGTCACGTCGTTCTTCTCGAACCCTGATCTGCCAACGTCGCACATGGGCACACTGCGGTTCGACGACGCGCCGGACGTGACGCTGTTGGCCTACACCTACTCCTTCGGCAATGGTCTCTCGGCCACAGTCTCGCTCGAAGACGGTCTCGAGCGCCGGGTGGCCGCCACTGGTCTGGTTGGCGGAACCCTGTTCGGAGCCGATGCGCCGGTCCTGTTGAACTACGGTGGCCAGCGCATGCCAGATGTTGTTGGTAACATCAAGTATGCTGGCACTTGGGGATCAGCCCAGCTATCCGGTGCACTCCATCAGGTCACTGCGGTTGGCGGCTTTGACCCGATCACGGGAGGGGCCCTGCCGGGGATCAACACTGACAGTGAGCTTGGGTTTGCAGTGCAAGGCTCGGTTGGCATCAACCTGCCCTTCCTTGGACAGGGGGACTCGGCTTGGATAGCCGCAACCTACGTTGATGGCGCCAATGCCTACATCCTCGGCGGTACGGGCCGTCAGGCGTTTATTAACAACTTCCCAGGCCTTCCGATCTCAGATGCCATCATCGATCCGATCACAGGAGACTTGGATACCGGCACGGCTTGGTCGATTGCCGGTGGCATCACCCACAACTGGACACCAACGGTTCGTTCGAGCATCTTCGGCTCATATGCACGCTTTAACGCTCCAGATGGTGCGAGCACTGTGGTTGCAGCAACGCCAGCTACAATTGCGGCCGGCACCGCCGGAGCCTCAGTGGGCATTCTTGACTTCAACGAGTATCGCCTCGGCGCCAACACATTCTGGGCACCGATCTCGGGTTTGAACCTTGGGGTTGAGGTCCTCTACACCAAGCTCGACCCGCGTGGCCAAGTTGCTGTCCCGGCCACCAATGTCGTCGGCACTAACAGTGGACTGTTCGGATTGTCCGGTGGCCAGGATATCTGGGAAGGTCGTCTGCGCGTCCAGCGCGACTTCTAAGCAGGCCTAGCCCCTATTAGCTAGAGGGGGCCTCAGTGAATAGCTGAGGCCCTCTTATATTGGTGTCACGCCCATCTCTGCATAAGATTAACAATCGAGACCTGATGTTTGATCCCGGGGTTTGATGGTGCATTCTTATCGCCGGAATGGAGGGATGCGCTATGGGCCAGGT
>NZ_JALJRK010000203.1 GCF_024519725.1 Microvirga sp. Mcv34
ACCTACCAGGCTGTAGCTGCTCCCACATTCCGCTACTGCCCACCATCTCTGCACACAGGTCTGCCTATTGCGACCTGGGAGTCGGGGACCGCCGCAAGGCGGGGCTGAGATACGGCCGCGGCCCCGACCGGATGCACCGACAAGACATCCGGTAACTCCTCATCGCCGGCCCGCCTCCCGACAGGCTGCATGTTGAGCCCGGCCCGCGTTGATGGCTGCAGCAGGCGCAGGAACCCCTTTGAGACCAACAGATCAACGCCAGCCTCCTTGGCCCGCCGTTCCATGCGGGACAGGGCATTCATCGCCGGTCCAAGAACGGTAAATTCGGCGCGTCGGTCATCATCGAAGACGCCCGCGAAGACGAGGCCTCTGTGTAATGCGGCGATGGCGCGAACACCCGACGGGGCATGGACATGCTCTTTCCATCCGTCAACCTGGCGCAGGATGTCGAGGGCAGCGGCCAATGCAGACTCGGCCTGCTGTTCGGGAGTATCGTGAAGGAAGACAGCGAGCACCCCGTCCCCGAGATATTTGTCAACAATGCCCCCGTGGTGAGAGACCGAATCGTGAACAAGGCGCCGAAACTCCATTAGGGTCCCGATCACCTCGCGACGCGGACGCTCCCGCACGAGCGCAGAGAAGCCCCGTATGTCGACTGCTAGGAGGCAGACGTGGCGTTCGGCGATCTCTGCCTCGCCGTTGACCACCTCAGCGGCTATCCCTTCAGGCAGAAAGTGCGATAACAGCATACGATCCCACTGCACCCGCAGGATGGTCGCCCAAGCCAAGCGCATCCGGTGTACCGCGTAGAAGACGAAGCCTGCGGTAGTGACGAACAACAGGAGGCCAAGCACCTGTCGCGTTGCAAGAGGAGAGGGACCAGCTGCCGCAAACGTCCCTGAGTCGGCAATCATAGAGAGCGCTGCGAGCCATCCCGCAGCTACAATGCCTGCATACGCCGCCACAAGGTCGCGCCGCAGTCTGAGCCCGGTCTGGATGAGCAGTAGGAACGCCGGAAACAGACTGACGGCATCCGTCGCGAGAGCCAGATCGTGGGTATCCCGCGGCAGATGGTCGGCGGTCACGTAGACCACCAAGCCAGCGTCGGTGACGGTGGCGACCCAGGGTAACCAGGATTGTCCTGCAGCGAAGCGCGAGGACAGCGCCAGCACGACCGTCGTTAAGCCATAGATCACCAAGACGATCCAGTGGCCCTCCCAGTGGCCATGGCCATATTCCAGGAGGGTGGCAGCTGCAAGCATCGCCAGCACCAGCAGTCGTGGCACAAAGGCCTGCCGGTCGAAGTCGTTTTCCAGATGCTGCGGCAGCTCGTTAGCCGAACCTCGCTGGCGGACAGCTTTGTCCACACCTGTGGCCGGCATGGGGGCTTCCTTGTTGTTCTTAGTGGTCGTCGGCCGCCACAAGGACCTACAATGCAGCGTCCGACGAGGTCTTGAGCTTACCTTGCCTTCTGGATTTTGACGAGGGTGAGTTGCCCGTTCCCCGGTCGGCCTGAAACTGCACCTTGTCACTCTGCTCGATGGTTTTGAGTATCGCAGGTCTTGGGCGGGCTGATTGCGCTTGCAAGCCGACGAGGGGAGCGAGCGCAAGGTCTCACTGGCCGGCTTATCTCTCCTGAGAGCGCTACTTCACCACGACGGTGCCTTTCATGCCGGACTCATAGTGGCCCGGGATCAGACAGGCGTATTCGAACGTGCCAGCCTTAGTGAACTGCCACACGATCTCATCCCCTTTCTTGGGCTGCAGACGCCGGGCATTTGGATCCTCGTGCTCCATATCCGGGTTCTTCTCCATCTGGATCTTGTGCTTGGCGTTTTCCTCAACCGTGGCCAGCACGAACTCGTGCTCCGCCTCACCGTTATTGGCGAGCTTGAAGCGCACCTGTTCGCCCGCCTTCACCTCAACCTTGTCGGGGAAGAATAGCATCTTGCCATCGGTTTCGCGCATGCTGACCTGCACCAGCCGGGCCGGCTTTTTCGGATCGCCCGGCTTACCATAGGCTGCTTCATCGCCGTGCCCGTGACCAGCACCACCAGGGCCTGCCAAAGCTAGGCCAGTCGTGAGAAGGAGGGCGGACAGCCCACCGAGGAGTGTTGTAGCCTTCTTCATCGTGTCTGTGCTCCTTGTTCACCAAAGTGACGCTAGAGAGTTCAGTCTGAACGCCTAATGATTTTCGTGACTGGTTGCGTTGGCTGCGCGGACCGGTCGCTTGCGGCGGTCGATGGCGCGGAACTCCGTTGCCTTGACGCCGCTGTCGGGCGAGGTCGCCCGAGCGGGCTCAGCGAGCTGCTCGCCCTTCCACTCGTACGCGACCGTGCCCTCCGGGTGCTTGTACCAACCCGGATCCTTGTA
>NZ_JALJRK010000204.1 GCF_024519725.1 Microvirga sp. Mcv34
GCTCGCATCGCACGACGGACGTGCTGCTGTTCCTGCTCGCGCATCCGCGCTGGGAGATGGTATTCCAGCCCAAGTACGCCGCCTATCTCAATCTGATTGAGCCCTGGTGGAAGATCCTGCGCTCGCTCGCGTTAGCCGGCCGGCGCTTCGAGAGCTGGGACGAGATCACCGATGCGATCAATCGCTCCACAGTCTACTGGAATGCGCATCGCCATCCCTTCGTCTGGGGCCAACGCCGCCGACATCGGCCGCGTCGCCCGCCCGGCATTGCCCTCCTGCCGACGGCCGCATGACTTACCGGATGAACCACTTAGGGCGTTTGCCGCTCGTTGTGGACAGGATTAGCTTCAGCCTGTCCACGACAGGTTGGAGCGCGCTCATGCATCTCCAGCGCATTGTTCTGCCGAGCGGCAAAGTCACATGGACCGCCTATGACGGCGATACCGTCGTCTCTGAGATCCGCAATTTCGTCGTCTACCTCGAAGCGCGTCACTACGCGCCACGCACGGTTAGCCATTACGCCCGGCACGTGGTCCGGCTCGGCAACTATCTCGCGGCCCTGGGCAAGAGCTTCCGCGAGATCACAGCTACGGATCTCGACCGCTTCATTCCAGCCGCTGCCAAGTCCGGCCGGACGCGCGGGGCCAGAACCGCCGCCATCATTCCGCTGCGGCCTGAGCATGTGGAGGTCTCGGCCAGCCTGCACAACCAGATCCTGTTTGGCATTTAGGCGTTCTATGCCTTCCTCAAGATCCGGGATCCAGCAGCTTTGTTCGACAGCGTCGAGAAGCCGTGCGCCTATGCCCCAGATGGTCATCAGGTCACGCAAGGTTAGTAGATTCCGGCCTTGCCAAAGGCTCTCCGTCTTTGCTGCCTGCACCGGACTACCCTGGCGAACACCAATTTTGTGCAGCGGGCACAGTCTCTGGCATTGCTAGCTACCCACCGGACGCGGCTCAGCACGAGACGCCCGACATCTACTGAACGGCTGGGGGAAAGGGCCGTAACCATCCAGGCCTTATTTACGACCGACGATGGAACCGCCTTGACATCATCGCCTATCAAAGGCTGGCGGCGAGCTCGCGCCTCAGTGCGATCAGACACCGAGAGTTGGTGACGAGGACAAGTATCTCGTGCTCGGCGTCCCCTTCATCACCACCATCCAACGTCCGGGTGAAGACCCCAATCTGGGTGGTCCCCGCGAAAAGGCGCCGTCCGGTCGCGGCAGTGATCCTCTGTCCCCCTATGGCGATGCCTGACGGGGTTCGTCCGCCCCTCCAGCGCATGATGACGCAGGCCTGCTCTTCCGGAAACCCCAAGAGATCTTCCGTCAGCTGGGCGTAGTGACGATCCAATGCCGCGCTCCCGAAATCCGGGGGCTGGCCTGCCCGGCAGGGGAACGTGGTGATCGAAAGCAGCCCCGTCAATGCTCAACCTCCGTCAAACATGAGTAAGAAGCATAATCCGGACGAGGCAGGCAGAAGAAGACACCTGTGACCTGGACCCTTACAGGATTGGAACCAACATCCACCAATACGGGTTCGAGCGTTAACGCTTTCTCGGGCCTGATGGTGACTTGCAAATTGTTCGCCAACAACAGGGTGCTGGGCGACAGGTCCTTCACCTCTAAGCCGCCCTGCAAACGAGCGGATCAGCCACAAGTCTGGGCATCGTGATCCACCGTGGTGACCGGCAGCACTGTTTGACCGTGCCCCTAACCAGTACGGCAATGAACCTCATGACAGCTCATCGCTGTGGGGCGTGCTGTTAAGCGGACACGTCATGCTGTCTTGCCGGCAAGATCCATGTCATGGGTCAGTGTCGTGATCCGATCGCGTCACGCCGCCTCCGTCAGGTAGAGCGCTTGGTCGGCACGTTGAACAATCGTTTCGGCAGTGTCGGAGGCAAAGGCATCGGTGAGCCCTCCACTGACGGTGTAGAAGATGCTTGACTGGCCGCTCCCGAAGAGAAAGGTGGGATGTTCTCCCGAAGGCTGTGAAGAAGGCAGAGGACGATGCCGCGTCGACCAGACTGAGCGGGGGGGCATGCTGGATTGACGCAAGACAGGTGGTCCTTCTCCTTAGGATCAGAACCCAGAGCAAGCTGCCCGAAGGCGGAGACCGCCGGGTCGGCCCCCGAGGTGCTTGATCTTGATCAATGCCATCAAAGCCACTCCGGAGCATGAATGGAGACTCGGCCACCATTCGGCCGTTTCGCAGCAGGACCCGCCACCATGCGTCCCGAACCGAACACCAACGTGCTGTCTGAACCCATCGGGTGCCTGTGCCCGGATCCGAAGGCTTGGCGGCTTGAGGACCTTCCCTGCACCCTGGAAACCGAGGGGCAAGCGCGGTCCTTCCTGACGC
>NZ_JALJRK010000205.1 GCF_024519725.1 Microvirga sp. Mcv34
GCCTGTTCGATCGTGTTGCCATGATGCCTCTCAATGACTGCTTCCTGTTGACGTTCAGTCCGGTGGCTTGAGGCGAGCTACGGGGCTATCCGCGAGTTTCACCAGCCAAATGCGTTGTGTCCCCACCTGAGCCAACCGCCCCTTGAGTGCCCCCCGCCGGAGCCAACCGTATACTGTCTGCCGGTGTGCCCCAAGGTGCTCGGCCACCTCCTGCAAGGTCATTTCCTCATCATCCGCACGTGGCACTTTCCCGGACCAGATCGGCCGGGTCGTGCCGTGCCCGTGCCGCTGCAGCAGGCGCCGGATCATCGGAGCGTTGAAGGCGCTGCGCTTGGCGGGCCGAAAGCCCTCCGCGTTCAGGCGGGCGGCAATCTGCTCGGCCGTGGCACCGGCCGTCCGCAACGCCACCGCCCGTGCCAGCAGCTGATCGAAGTTCGCCAGCTGCTCGAACCGCCGCACCGGACGGATCACCGCATGCCGGGTGATGACGCCGCCGGCCCAGTGACACGCGATCTCTGCCCGCTCAGTCGCGCCCTGCAGATGGATCACCACCCGATCGAGCATGGTCCGCGCGATCGTCTGCCGGTCACGCGCCGTTGTGGACGCAGCACTCCACAGGGCCGGAATGTCCTCGGCCAAGCGGTGCACCGCCGCCTGCTCCTCCGGCGTCAGCCGTTCCGGCTCGTGGGCCAGGGCCCGCTGGTGCTCGCTCTCCAGCGTCTGGTGGGCTATCAGCACCGTCTCCCAATCCCGCTCCAGGGTACGGGCCACAAGGCGGTTGGACGGGTCGACCGCCTCATAGCGCCGGCGGGCCAGATCCGCCTCGTAGCCTGCGCGTTCCAATCGCTGCTTCCAGTGCCGCCGCCGTTGCTGGCGCTCCAACTCAAGATCCTCGGCCACCTGCAGGCTGACCTCAATCGCCGAGGGCGAGAGCGCCTCCAGCATCAAAGCACTGACATGCTCATCCACCGGGCGGGCACTGATCGACTGGCACTGGGGCGCGCCGTAGGTCGTCGCCATCTGATTGCAGGCATACCGCGCCTCCCGGCCATCGTCGTTGTAGGTGACGCACATGCGCCGGCCACAGACCCCGCAGGCCACCAGCCCGCCGAGCAGCGCGGGGCCGCCGCGGGGAAGGCCGGTGTGGCGTGCGCGGTTGGCTGCCATCTGCTCCTGGTTCCGCTCAAAGGTGCCCCAATCAATGTAGGCCGGACGCGTGCCTTGGT
This sequence comes from Microvirga sp. Mcv34, assembly GCF_024519725.1. Lineage (GTDB taxonomy): Bacteria > Pseudomonadota > Alphaproteobacteria > Rhizobiales > Beijerinckiaceae > Microvirga. Next base: position 1,227 of record NZ_JALJRK010000205.1, read on the forward strand.
GCAGAACCTTCCAGGCCTTTGGATCGCGCAGGAAGCGTTTGCCGCTGTGCGGCTGGCCGGGCCGACGCAGGCGGCCGTCATAGGTGCGCCGGCCATAGACATAGGCTCCGGCATAGAGCGGGTTGCGCAACATGTCGCGCAGCGTCTGGCCGTTGGGCCGGGTCCAGTGCACGTCTCCTTTGTGCGGCCCGCGGCGGATGCGGTCCGGCAGGCGGATGTCGTGGTCGACGAGATAGTGCAGGATGCCGCTGACCGAACGTCTCCGCTCGAAGAGGGTAAACACCAGACGGATGATCTCCTGCACCTCCTCGTCGGGATCGAGCGCGACCTCACCTGACGGCTTGAGCACGTAGCCGCGGGGCAGCCCCAGCACCAACTCGCCACGCTGAGCCTTGGCGCGGCGGCCCTCGAGCATGCGCGCCTTGAGGATGTGGATCTCCGCCTCGCTCATGGTGCCCTTCAGGCCGAGCAGCAGGCGATCGTTGTAGAGACTGGGGTCGTAGATGCCGTCGGCATCGCCGATCAGGGTATCGAAGAGGGCGCACATCTCCAGCAGCTGATGCCAGTCGCGGCACGAGCGTGCCAGGCGCGAGACCTCGATGCCGAGCACAAGGCCGATGTGGCCGAAGCCAACCTCGGCCACCAGGCGCTGGAAGCCGGGCCGGTCGAGGGCCGAGGCGGCGGAACGGCCGAGATCGTCATCGATGACCATGATCTGCTCGGGTCGCCAGCCGAGCTGGCAGGCGCGGTCCGTCAGGGCATATTGCAGGCGGGTGGATTCCCGGTTGTGCTCGATCTGCCGCAGGGTGGACTGGCGGACATAGACGACTGCCTGGCGGTCACAATGGCCGGCCCGGATCTTGTCGGAGAGGGTCGGAGCGAGGATGTCGGGTTCCGGGCTCATGATCCGCCTCCTGTGTGGCGGCCAGAGACTGGCGAATGAGGTTGGAGATCAGCACCACCAGGCGTCGGCGCCGGTCGGGCGGCAGATCCTGCCAGTGGATGAGTGTCGATCGCGGGGTCATGGCGTGTTGCCACCCATAAGGCCAAGGCGCGCAGCGCCTGATGGCCCACTCGCGGTGTCAATGGAACCTCACGTTCAGCGGTTCCACGTTGATCCGATCTCAAT
>NZ_JALJRK010000206.1 GCF_024519725.1 Microvirga sp. Mcv34
AAAGACCTCATCTCATGTTCTTTTACCTATTCTTAGTCACCGGCGTCATGACTAATACCAACTCCCGTTGATCAGAACTCGTGAGCCCAATCACGCAAGCCGATGGACATGATCGTCCAAGGCTGGTCGACGAGCTTGGTCCAGGCCTCGCAGCAGTGATCGAGAATGTCCGTGTAGGAGGTGAAGATCCGGTTCGAGAGCCAGTTCTCCCTCATGTACTGCCAGATATTCTCCACCGGGTTCAACTCGGGCGCTTTCGCTGGCAGCGGCACCAGGGTGATGTTGGCCGGCACCGTCAGCTTGCGCGACACATGCCAGCCGGCTTGATCCAAGAGCAGCACCGCATGCGCTCCGGGCGCCACGGCCTGCGCGATCTCCTTCAGGTGTTCGTTCATGGCCTCGGTCGTGCAGCGCGGCAGCACCAGGCCGGCGCCCTTGCCTTCAGCTGGGCAGATCGCCCCGAAGATGTAGGTGGAGGCGGTTCTCAAATCCCGCGGGGCCGAGGGACGGCTGCCGCGTTTGGCCCAGCGCCGCGTGATCTTGTTCTTCTGGCCGATGCGGGCCTCATCAGCAAACCAGATCTCTAGCGGCTTGCCATCGGCCGCGCCTGTCGCGATCTCCTCCAGACGCGCGGGGAAGTTTTTTTAAACGCCTCGACCGCCGCTTCGCTCTTGGCGTGATGACGCGGGCGAGCCGAGAGCTTGCGGTAGCCCAGCGCCCGCACTTCCCGGCTCAGCGCCTGTTTGGAGATCGGCAGGCGGTATTCGTCCCAGAGCCACTGGATCAGATCGACCAGCCGCCAGCGCACCACCCCGTGCACCGCCGGGATCGGCCCTGACTCGATCATCTGCACCAGGTGCTGCCGATGGCGATCCGTAAGCCGCGAGGGCTGGCCCGGGGGCTTGCGGTCGATGAGCCCGTCCGGTCCGTGAGCGTTGAACTTGAGCACCCAGTCGCGCACGATTTGCAGCGTCACGCCGCCGATCCGGGCTGCCTCGGTGCGCGAGGCGCCCTCGTAGATCGCTGCCAGCGCCAAAAGCCGCCGCGCCTGAGGCGCATTCTTCGTCTGGCGGGCGAGCGCGCGAAGCTGATGAGCATCAAAGTCAGTTCGGAGTGGAACGGGCATGGCAACCTTCCCTGGTTCACCAAACTGAATCACACCTCCGCCACTCCGGGAAATCACGAACGAGTCAGCCCTTCAGGGACGTGGTATAAGAGGCTGGTGAGCAATTTTATTGCTCGCTTCAAGTGATTGATTCAGAATGGATTTCACCGGAACCGGTGAGGTGGATGCGGGCTGTTTGACCCTTGAGGAGCCCCGTCATGGATGTCTCTTCTTACGCCAGCGACCTCAATGATGCCGAATGGGCGCTGCTCGAACCCCTAGTTCCCCGCAGCCATCCCGCGGGACGGCGGCAGACCTATCCGCTCCGCCGCATCGTTGATGCGATCTTCTATCTGCTGCGCACCGGAGTGCAATGGCGCTTGCTGCCGCACGAGTATCCTCCGCGGTGCACAGTCTTCTACCACTACGCCCAGTGGCGCGAGGATGGCACCTGGGAGCACGTGAACCAGGCTCTGCGCGAGAGCTACCGCCGTGCGATCGGCCGGTCTCCTCAACCGAGTGCGGCGATCATCGACAGCCAGTCGGTCAAGACCACCGAGATGGGTGGGCCGCGCGGCTATGACGGCGGCAAGAAGATCAACGGCCGCAAGCGCCATCTTCTCGTTGATACGCAAGGCAATCTGCTGAAGAACAGCGTGCAGCCCGCCGACATTCATGATCGCGCCGGAGCCGAACTCCTGTTGGAGGGTCTGCAGCATCTCTTTCCAGCGATCGAGCTGCTGTGGGCCGACACTGCTTATCGTGGGCTGAAGGACTGGCTCCAGAAGGCCCTGAGCTGGAGATTATCCATCCCGCAGCATTGGTGGAGCGGCGGAACCTGGATGCGGGCTGACGCGCAGCCACCGACGCGCCCGAGTGGCTTTCAGGTGCTTGCGCGAAGGTGGGTAGTGGAGCGGACCATCGGTTGGCTCACCACCAACCGGCGGCTGGCCAAGGATTATGAGCGGCTCGTCGAGACCGGCGAGATGCTGCTCTATCTCGCCATGAGCCGCATTCTGCTGCGCCGCCTCACCCGAAAGGAAAGATAATTGCTCACCAGCCTCTAAGGCCGTTGTCTACAAAAATTATCAGAATTACTTTACCTAATAGAGAGCAGCTTTGCTACTATCCGGCCAGACTTTTTAACTTCAG
>NZ_JALJRK010000207.1 GCF_024519725.1 Microvirga sp. Mcv34
GAATGCATGGCCGACATCGCGTCGGAACAACTGGCCGACTTCGTCGGAATCCGCACGCACACTGTCCACTTTCGGGAATTTTGAGCTTTGGCTCTCACCCATCCGGACATCGTCCCGTTCGTCAGCTCTTGGAACTAGGGCCTCCTGGGTCGCCGCTCCCCTCCTCCCATAGGAACCATCCGCGCCAGTGTTGATGCTCCGTTTGGCTGAAACAGTTCGGACGGGTCCTGATTGCTGACCTTGCCCGCTCGTCATCCCACTATCGGGCGAGTGGCGTATCAGGGGATGTGAATGTAATGTTGCAACCAGCATCTGAGGCTCCCCGTCTGAGACGTCTCTTGGTCGGAGCATGCCAGTCCATCGATGATAAGATGATCGCCCTCGCCTAGCCGATCACAGAACATAAGCTAGCGAATGGCTCGCGGTTGATGTGTTCCGCTCTTAGGAACCACGACACTATTGGTGGTGAAGTAAGCTTGCCAGGGCCTCGATTGCCTTGCCCGCTAAGAGTTGGATTTCAATGATCTGCAGGTCCTGATGACCGCCTACATCCACCCGCTTACAACAGGGAATCTGATAACGCCCCTTTTGACAAGAAGTCCGCTGCTCCGGGAACAGTTCACCGATGTCCCTTCATCATCCGTGAGATCGGCGAGGCTCGCTGCCCTGAGGTGCTCCTCGACAGATTCTGATCCGGCCCGTTTGACGGATCTATGAACGCCGCAGGGCCCTCAGGGCTACCAACACGGCCTCAGTCGAATCCTCCCGTGCGGTCACACGCATACTCCATACTTGATCTGGTCGAGGAGCGTCAGGACTTGGTCCGACCTACCTTGAGACACCAGGTCTAGAGGAGTGGCCTGCAGCGCTTGATTATGCTCGACTAACCATAACACGCCCTGATCGCCAAAGACCTCGTGTGTCCTCGCAACGACTGTAGCGATCTCTGGCCCAGAGCCCTTGAGAGACCTGAGTTGCGCAATCTGTCCTTCAAGATGAGTGATCGCTTGATCCAGCAAGGGGTCAACGTTCATCGTGGTGTAATCCTTGTCGATAGGCTCATTGTCGTTTGGTCCCTTGCCTTGACTCTGCGCAAGCAGACCCTCTTCGAAGGGAAGGTCCTCGACACGCCCATCGTGTTCATCGATAAACCGAATGTCGGCGTCTGTATAAGGCTTGAAATCCCGATCAATTTCGTTGGGCGGCATATAGACGCCCTGCGCTGCAGCGCGGAGGAATCTCAGGAGTTCGAGCTGCCCTTCCTCGGTTGCCATGAGCTCACCCGGAGGGCGGCTGCCGAATATGCCGTGAGGTCCCCGTAGAAAGTCCTCAGGGTCATCGTAGAGGACCTCAATGAGTGTGCGGATCTCGTCGACGATCTGGGTCATGCCTGAGACTCTAACATCAGGAGGGATAAACGCCAGTTCTCGGGGAGGTCATGGTTGCAATCGCGCTCACGTGAAAGATAATTCCGGTGAGGACGGCTCTACCTACCGACTGACACCGTTGACTTCAGCGTATGAGATCGCGCCCGCTCTCTCATCTGTCACGGCAACCCTCCTACCCGTCCCTGAGCGACGTAGCCACGTCGGCGCTTCCGCTGGAGCCAAGTCTCAAGAGCTTCCACGGCCATCGATTGGGTTTCGTAAAGCTCAATCCGCGTCTGACCAGGCCGACCGATACGGCCCCATTCCCGGATCAACGAGGCATCACCGAACAGGCTGGTCTCGATCGACAGCACATAGTAGCGGGCCATGTTGCAGGTGGGATCACACCTGTCGAGCACCAGGTACTGGATCGTGTCGTCGGACATGTCTCCATGTTGCGCAGGACCTGAGGCGAGGTCCAATCAAAGCTATGAATCCATTGCGCCACAACGATTCACAACCGTGATGTACCTGGATGTGTCCCCTCTTCGCGGCACACGAAAATTCGTCTTATCTCACAGGGGCTCTACCCTCCCCTATCAATTTCTCCTGCATGACGAACCTTGCTGACGGCCGCCGACAACACGGCAGAATTCGACTTGTCCAGCCGCTCTGCAATCAGAACCGGGAGCCAGCTTCGCTGACAGGTGAAGAACCCACACGATGATCATGGTGCCATGAGGATTGCTCACGATCCTAGGCCATTCTGCGCCTCCTCATGGCCAGGAGCTCGACAGCGAGGTCGATCTTGCCGGATTTCACCATGCGGGCGAGCGCGCGGAAGTAGCCGC
>NZ_JALJRK010000208.1 GCF_024519725.1 Microvirga sp. Mcv34
GGCTATCCTGGAAAAGGTCGCCCGTGCGAAACAAGCGTTAGAGTCACAACACTAGAGGAAGCTTGCCAGTCGGCTCGCATGAACGCGGCAAGCCGCCTTCATCAAGGTTATGACGCTTCCGATCTGCGCATGACGCATTCGCCAGTAGGATCTTCAGCGAAGCAAGCCCATTTAGATATTGCACGTAGCCGGTTGGGCTTCCCTCTCGGCTCCTTCCCAGATCGCCGTGATATCAGGCAAGTCATGATCTGTTATCCGCCGCGGCAGCCGGTCGAGATGTAGCCGTGTGAGTGCTTGTTCATTCAGAAGGCGCACGAAGCGCTTGGATGCAACGACGTCTAGCCCCTCCTCCTTAGCTCGGCGTTCAATTCGCGACAAAGCATTCATCGCAGGACCTAGGGCCGTGAACTCCGCCCGTATCCCGTCGTCAAAGACTCCGGCCAGAACGTTGCCTGCGTGAAGGGTTGTTATCAACCGGAGCGGTGGAAGTCTAACTTGATCCCGTTGAGCGTTCCACTGCTCCAGATGCGCCCGAATACTTAAGGCTGCGCCTAGGGCATTACTGGCCTGCTCGTTGGTAGTTCCCTCCAGAAAAAGAGCTAGCACACCGTCTCCTATGTATTTGTCGACGAGCCCATGATGCGCTGTCACAGCCCCGTTCACAACCGCGCGCAGATCGAGAAGCCAAGCAAGAACATCGGCGGGGTCATGCCTTTGGGTCAGATTGGAAAAACCGCGAATATCGACGGCCATAAGGCAGACATGGCGCTCCTTCAACTGCTTTCGCTGTCCCGTGCGCAGTATGTCGATTCCACGGCCTCTTGGCACAAAGCGGGCAAAATATGCACGCTCGTGCTGCGCTTTCAGCTTACTTAATAGGGCCTGCCGCATGCGACGTATGCTGAGGATAACAAAGATGGCTGCTGCGGCGAATGCCACCAAGCCAAACAGCTGATGAAGAATTGCCTCGGATGAATGTATTATCTCGGTCGTGGCAAGCTTCCAATAGGCAATCGCCAGCGCACCTGCCCATCCACCCACAACCAACCCGACAAAGGTTAGGGCATGATCATACCGCAGTCGGAAGCTGTTCTGAAGCAGGAAGAGGAAAGCGGGAAGTTGGCTGACGGCGTCGGAGGCATGGTGCGCGTCCTCAAACCTTGCAGGTAAATGCTCCGCGAGAATATAGATTGCCAGAAGGGCATCGAGCAGCGTGGAGATCCACGGCAGCATCCGCTTAAGCGGTTCGAATTGCACCTGCCATGCGACTGCAATGGTACTGAGAGCATAGCCCGCCAGCAATATCCAATGACCCTGATGATGGCCCGGACCATCGTCGAGAAGAGCTGCTGTAACCAGAATACCGAACACGAGAAGGCGTGGCAGAAGTGCGTGGCGCTCGAAGTTTATTGAAAGCCTACTTACTCCATGATGCGAAGTTTCGGAACTGCGATTAATCCAGTTGCTCCAGAAATTAACTATTCGCGGGTAATTATTCGGCATTATACCTCTCTAAATAATAGCAATGCGCCACAGTATGTTCGAGCGCCCAATACTTTTATATACATTGTTTAGCGTCAGAGAGTTGTGCGACCCTTAGTCCATCTTAGCGAATCAACGAAGCGACAAGCGTTGCGGATCGGGATTCTCATATGGCGTAAGTGTCCGACGCTGCTGTCAATAGCTGTCTTCCAATGCTGAGCACAGGTGACATCGCAATATGTTCCAGGCGCGTACTGGTCAGCCCACGTAGTGTACCTCTTGCGAGTGGCAGGCTGGTCCTATCCAATCGTGCTCTGGATTCCCTGTCGCAAGGCACCAAGGTACCGCTCTATTGTGCTTCCCTTCTAAGCCTGGCTGCGTCAACCCGGTGCCAGGAGCCGAAGGAATAGTTTCGGATTGCACCAGTTGAACCTACGACGATAATGAACGACCGATAACATGCAGTTCCAGGGCATAAACCCAAACAAGCATGCGCACACGTAGTAAGATCGATAACAGTCCATGAAGCACTGTCTCGCGTATCATGAATGGCCTTGCACAGCAGCTACGCGGCCTATGAGGGAAGTGGGCCCCACTTCTGACCACCCACATCGTCTTTCACCTTGATGTTATGTCTCGCTCATGCCTCTTTAGTTCACTCGGCGGCCTGGCTGAGCGGCTTGTGCTGAACCTCATGCTGTTCCGGTG
>NZ_JALJRK010000209.1 GCF_024519725.1 Microvirga sp. Mcv34
GCATCGAGGATGAAGAGACGCTCGCCGCATCGGACCTCGACGCAGGGCGTGTGCGATCCGAACTCGACGTATTGAGGCCCGGACGCGCAGGTGGAACCGCGTGTGCCCCAAAATCGGACCTGCAACGCCTCGGAGGATGCAACACGCCTTACCATGTCAGGATCATGACCAATCAAAAACCCCGCTTATGTGCGCTGGCGCACATGGACCGCGCTAAGCTGCCCCTGATACGGACAATCGGTCAAGAGCATCGGACCCAAAAGTGGATTCAACTTTCGGGGATTGATCCAGTCTTCATTTTCAAGTAGCGCATCGCGCGCTACGGAAAAGCGGATCCGCTTTTCCGCACAATGCCTAAGCTGGACTTGTCTCGGAAAAGATACTGTTGGCGAATTCATCATGCTGGGATAGGGGCCATCATGAGCCTGGTAAATGCGGATTGCCGGGTTCGGGCGAGCGGCGTGCCGCCGTGCCAGGCAGCGATCCGGATGAGGTTCATGGCCGCCGTCAGCACGTGCTGGAGATGCGTCTTGGCAAGTCCGATGTAGCGCGAGCGCCGCAGATGCAGGACCCGGACCCCGGCCGAGATTGTGCCCTCAATCCCGGCGCCCTGTTGATAGTCCTGCTTGAAGGCAGGCTGCGCCTCGCGTTCGCGAGCCGCTGCAAGGGTCTCGTGCTCCTCCTGAGGGCGCAGCGTCAGAAGGCGCCTGTCGCTCCGGGTACACTGTGCCTTCAATGGGCAGGGGCGACAGTGGGTCGTGGAGAAGCGCACCTTGAAGGCCGTCCGTCCCTGCCAGTAATCGGGACGCCAGCTCCGGCTCTCGTGCCCGGCCGGGCAGATCGCGACTTGCCGATCCCAATCGAAGATGAAGTCCTGCAAGGTGAAGCCCTCACCGGATTGGGTCTGCCACTGATAATTCTGGGGAGCCGGCCCCAGGAGCGTGACGCCATAGTTCCGGCGACTGGCGACGAGCTGATCGGCCGCGACATAACCAGCATCGACAAGATGGGTGTCGGGCAGCAGACCCTTGGCCTTGAGCCCCTCATAAATGGTGTTGAGGGCATGGCGATCCACGACCGGTGCCGGCGTGGTCTCCACGTGCATGATCAGGTGCGGGCCACCCTCGTCACAAGCCTCGGTCAGATGAACCTTGTAGCCAATCCAGGTCGTCGTCCCCTTCTTGGCATAATGGACCTCTGGATCGTAGGGTGATCCGGCCATCAGCAGGGAGGGTGGAAATCCCTCATGGTCGGTCCGCCATCGCACCAAGGGGGCGACCTCAGGTCCGACCGCCGGGGCATCGTCAATGATGGAGAAGTTCTGAAGCCACGCCTGCCGCAGCAACTCAACGGCCGGGATCTGCCGCAGCCATATCGGCGCATCAGGAGCCATGATGGCCGCAAGCAACTGATGACCGTCGCGACCGATCTGCTCGGCATGGGCGCGCCGCTTTGCCTCGCCTTGCGGCACGTCACCATCGCCAGCCCGCCGGCGATAGCGTTCCACCCAGGCCGGATCGGCTTGCCTGCGCAGCCACTCGGGGGCCGCTGTCGCCAAGGCATTGAGGGCAGCCCGCAGGGTCTCGGTCACGCATTCGAGACGGTTCAGGGAGCGGACCGCCCCGAGCACATGCGTGGAGTCGGTGCGCTGTCGACCCCGGGCGCTCACCAGCTTGAGATCGCGGCAGAGGGTCAGGAGGGTGTCGAGCAGATGCTCTTCCGCCTCTCCGGCGACGAGGCGGCCGCGGAACTCGCTCAGGACCGAGGCATCGAAGCCAGGATCGGTCAGTTCCAGTCCCAGCAGATACTTCCAGTCGATACGGCTGCGGACAGCATCAGCCGCACGGCGGTCAGAGAGGTTCTCAGCGAACTGGAGCAGGGTCACAAGGGCCAACCGCCACGGACATTCCGCCGGCTGGCCGCAGTGGGCGAAGAGAGGCGCGAACTGGGCATCGGTGAAAATCGTCCCGAGCCGGTCGCGCAAGAGCAGATAGGGATTGCCACGGGGAAAGGCCGCGCGGGCAACGGTTGCGGTTGAAGCTGGAACCTCACCGCTCACGATCGGGTGGAGCGACATGGGAATCCTCCAGGTCTGGACCCAAGCCCTTACAGCCTGAACGCTGACCTCGCCTCAATCGCTCCAACGCATTCGCCAACA
>NZ_JALJRK010000020.1:0-11314 GCF_024519725.1 Microvirga sp. Mcv34
CCTGCAGGCTCGCAGCGCAAGCTGCGGGCCCACAGGTGCTGGCTCTTTGACATGACTGGATCATCCCGCTCCGGTGAAGCGCTCCGCTGTCATCCCCGGCGCACGCCGTGCGGGAAGGGGATCCACGATCAAGTGAGCCGTTATGGATTCCCTTCCCCTCCGATGGCTCTGCCATCTCCGGTCGGGAATGACACCCGCGCCAGAGGGGCGGCCATCCCGATCCGGAAAGGCTCGGCGCTTCACTCCATCGGGATCACCGGCACGGTCCCCGGATCGAGTCCGGGGAGGTGATGACCGCGCGGGCGTCATCCCGGGGCCGCGTCAGCGGGATCTGCGACCCAGGACCGGCGACGATGCACAACCAGATGCGACGCCGCTCGCCCCATCCTGCACCCTCGCCGGGTTTGGGTTCCCGCCTTCCTGGGAGTGACGGCTTTGCGGTGCGGGCATCCGATCCTCCACGCGCCGTCGGATCAGGTCGGGGACGGCCAGGACGGCAAGAGATCTAAAAATCCTCCGCATCGGGAATGCGGTTGAATGCGATCTTCGCCCCGGCATAGCCGCCGGGGATCGTGACCCAGGGGCCCCAGTGAAGGAGCGTCTTGCGGTGAGTGATGTTCAGCCTATCGGCGATGGTGGACAGATATTCCATCCGGCGCTTGAGCTGCGCCTCTGGCGTGTGGTCGAACAGGTCTTCCTCGATCTCGCTCAGCGGCACCAGGTCGTGCAGAGCGACGTGCACGCTGCGGCTGCGATGCATCTCCTCCCGCTCGGCATGGAGGAACAGGCGGCTCAGCGAGGCCAGCAGGGACGGGTCGTCCCAGGTCGGCCGGAAGCGCTCCTCCCCACACCATCCGGCACTGTTCCTGTCCGTCAGCCAGAGGGCGAGCGAGCGGGCCGAGAAGCCCGCGCGGCGCATGCGGGAAGCGGCCTTGGCGAGCAGAACGCGAGCCGCCGCATAAGCGCCGTTCAGGGAGCGCCAGTCCGCCGGCAGGACACGTCCATGTCCAAACATCCGCCGCTGCGTCTCGGGGCGCTCCACCGTAAAGCCGTGGAGCCACATCCAGAGCCGCTCTCCCTCGACGCTGCCCCAGAGCCGACGCAGCTCCTTGGGCTGGAGCCGCCACAGGGCCTCCATGTCGGTGATCCCGGCGCGGGCCAGGCGGGCCGCATTGCCCCGGGCGATGCCGGGGATATCCGTCAGATCGAGGGAAAGCAGGCGGCCCGGCAGGTCGTCCGGGCGAAGGGCTGCAAGGCCGTCGGGCTTCTCCATCTCGGCTGCGATCTTCGCCAGGAGATCGTTCGGGCCCAGGCCGACCGAACAGGTGAGGGTAGGGCCGATCCCTGTGGCGACGGCCTCCTTGACCTGCCGTCCGATGTCGAACGCCCGCGGCCATTCGGTCGGCAGAAGGGCGCAGAGCATCTCGTCGATCGAGCACACCGCTTTGACTGGGACGACGGTCTCGATGGCTCGGATGATCTCCTTGTGCAGGCGCACGTAAAGCTCGTGCCGCGCCGTCACGAGAACGAGGCCGGGGCATTGCCTGCGGGCGTCGCGCACGAAAGTGCCGCGCTTCAGCCCCAGGGCCTTCGCCTCCCGGCTGACAGCGATGAGACCCGTGTGCTCGGAGTCGACCGGGATCACTCCGACGGGCCTGCCGCGCAGATGCGGCTGAAGGTGCTGCTCTGCGCTGGCGAAGAAGGAGTCGAAGTCGACATAGAGCCGCTCCAGACCGGTCGGTTTGCGCATTCCCGCCACCTGCTTGCTGCCTCGAAACAAACCGAGAACATAAGCTTGGCGGGAAGTCGAGGCCGGTATCTGTGGATAACGGGGAATAATCGGCCGGGTTAATCCGCCTTTCCTTGAGGAACCAAGGCTCTGAAAGAGTGTTCTCGTTTCAGAACAAACGCAGAACAATAGGAGTCCTGCATGTCTTCGCATGGTAAAGCGACGAGCCATTCCGCGGTTAACCATAAATCTTCCGCAGAGGCAGATAACCCGAAGGTGCACCCTGATCTTTCCGACAATCAGGTCAAAGATCCGGACGAGTGGGTCTCCGGCGACGAGCCGATGACCGGCGCCCAGGCCTCGTATCTGAAAACCCTGTCCGAGCAGACGCACGACCCGAAGGCTTTCGACCCCGGTCTCGACAAGGCCGAGGCCTCGAAGCGGATCGATCAGTTGAAGCAGAAGCAGGGGCGTTGAGACCGACCTTCCGCCGCTGTCATCCCGGCCTTCACGAAGACGACAGCGGCGGCCGAAATCGAACGGCTCAGCCCTTCCGAAACCCTCGGGCCATCACCACATAAGGCCTAAGGAGCGTTGTGCTCCAGAGGGATGGAAAACAGACACGATGATGAAATTCGCTTCTCGCCGCAGTCGGGTAATGGTCGCCTTGGCGGCGGCCCTGGTCCTTGCCGGAAGTGCGGCTGAGGCTCGCGTCGGCGGCCGGAGCAGTTTCGGCTCGCGCGGCTCGCGCACCTATACGCCTCCGCCGGCAACCCGGACGGCCCCTGAAGCCGCGGCCCCGATCCAGCGCTCGCAGATCCCGAACCAGGGTCCGAACATGACCCGGCCCGGCACGCCGGCCCCGAACGTGGCGCAGCCGCGCCGCTTCGGCTTCGGCACGGGCCTGATGGCCGGCCTGTTCGGCGCAGGCCTTCTCGGCATGTTGTTCGGCCATGGCTTCTTCGGCGGCCTCGGCGGCCTTGCGTCGATCTTCGGTCTCCTGCTCCAGATCGGCCTTGTGGTCCTGCTGGTCTCCTTCGCCATGAAGTGGTTCCGCAGGCGCCAGGAGCCGGCCTATGCCGGTCCTGACCAGGGCTATGCCCGTTCCATGGGCGGCAGCGTGCCGCCGAGTGGCGGCCGGCCCATGAGCGGCGGCTTGGGGGCTGGCTTGGGCGGCGGTCTCGGCAGCGCCCTGGGTGGCGCCCTCGGCGGCCGGCCCCAGCAGGCTCAGGCCCGTCCCGGCGTACGCGACGAGATTGGCATCGGCGAGAGCGATTTTGCCGCCTTCGAGCGTGGCCTCGTCGAAATGCAGGACGCCTATTCGCGGGAAGACGTCGCGAAGCTCTGGCAGCTCGCCACGCCCGAGATGGCCGGCTACATCCAGGAAGAGCTCAACGACAATGCGGCTCGCGGCGTCGTGAACAAGCTCTCCAATGTGCGCTTGAACCAGGGCGACCTGTCGGAAGCCTGGCGCGAGGGCAGCACGGATTACGCGACCGTCGCCATGCGCTTCGGCATCACCGACGTCATGACCGACAAGGCCACGGGCCGCGTCGTGGAAGGTGATCCGAACAAGATCGAGGAAGCGACGGAGCTCTGGACCTTCCGTCGCGAGCAGGGCGGTGCCTGGAAAGTCTCGGCGATCCAGCAGGCCTAAAGCCCGATCATAAGAATGCGAAAGCGGCCGGTTTTCACCGGCCGCTTTTTTATGTTGAAGATGGCGACGTCTTATTCTGCGGCCGCACGACGGCCCGCATGGGAACCCTCGCGGATCTCCTCGATGATCTTGCTCACGAAGGCATCGAGATCGCCCGGGTTGCGGCTGGTGATGAGGCCCTGATCGGTCACCACCGTCTCGTCGCGCCATTGGCCGCCGGCATTGATCACGTCCGTCTTGATCGAGTGATAGGACGTGCATTGCTTGTCCTTGATCACGCCGGCTTCGATGAGGAGCCACGGCGCATGGCAGATGGCCGCGACGGTCTTGCCCGAGGAGTAGAAGGCCCGGATAATCTCGAGCGCCTTCGGCTCCACGCGCAGCTTGTCGGGGTTGATCTGTCCCCCCGGCAGAACGAGCGCGTCGTAATCCGCCGCGTTCACGTCCTCCAGGTCCTTGTCGACCGATACGGTCTTGCCCCAATCGGTCTTGTCCCAGCCATAGATCTTGCCGGACTTCATGCGCGATTTCGGAGCGGCAACTTCGACAGTCGCGCCAGCATCGGCGAGCTTCTCCTGCGGAACCGTGAGCTCCGATTCCTCGAAGCCATCGGTCGCCATGATGAGGATCTTGGCCTGTTTGATGTCAGGCATCGCATTCTCCATTCGTTGGGGGATCTGTCTGGAAACGGCTGGAGAGACAAGGGGTTCCGCCCGCGGGAACCCTGGCGGGACGGTCCTGTTGACCCAGTCACGACGCTTGAAACAAGGAAGAAGCGATGACCAATCCAGGAGTGCCGACCAACGATCCCGTTCCCGGCGGCAACATCCCGAGCGAGGTGCCGCCAGGCACGATGCCCGATGAGGAGCCGGATACTGGCCCGACCGGGCCGCGCACGCCGTATCCCGTGAACGATCCAGGCATCACCGATCCGAAGGGGCCCGGCTCCGAACCGGATTATCTCCCGGGCAACCCGACGAATCCGGGCACGCGGTTCTGACCGGAACACGGTCCCAAGCATGAGCCGGCGGCGATCTTCCGCCGGCTCAGATCTCGATGATCGCGTAGGGCTTGCCGTTCGGCTTCTCAATATGCTTGGCGACGTTGTAGACGGGCTGGCCGCCGGGCGTGCGTCCCTCGAAGCGGCCGCGATGCGCATGGCCGTGGACGATGGCGCTGACCTTGAAGCGATCGATGGTTTCCGCCAGCCGCGACGAGCCCAGGAACGGGTAGATCTCCAGCGGCTCGCTCTCGATGGTCTCGGTGATCGGCGCATAATGGAGAATGACCATGGAGCGCTTTGCGCGCACCTGCCGCATGGCGTTCTCGAGCCGCAGGGTCTCGTTCATGGTCTCGCCGACGAATTGCTTGATGGCCGGCTCGCCGAAAGAGCCGAGCATCCGGCGCCCGAAACCACCCGCGAAACCCTTGACGCCGACGAAGCCGACGCCGTCGATCTCGACGGATTGTCCATCGAGGATCCGCATGCCGGCATCGCGGAGAATGTGCGTCACCTCTTCATGCGCGCCGCATTCGTAGTCGTGATTGCCGAGAACGCCGATCACGGGCACCGAGCAGGACTTGATGTCCTGCGCCAGGAGCTCGGCTTCCTTCGGCTTGCCGAGATCGGTGAGATCCCCCGCCAGGACCAGGACATCGGCCTCTCTCGAAATCTCACCGAACAGGTCGCGATAGGATGTCCAATTGTCTTCGCGAACGTGAAGGTCGCCCATGGCTGCGACCTTCATGATGGGCTTTGGTTCGTCACTCATTCCGCCATTCACCTTCGCCGCCGACATCGGCGAAGCCCCATTGCTTGACATCGATCTCGTAATCGATCCGGGAGAACATCCGTCCGCGGCAGACCTTCATCTGCGGCGGCGGAAGATCGAGCTGCTTGGAAAGCCTGTCGAGAAGCTCGTCCATCACCCAGCGTGGGACCTTGTCGCGCTCCGACGGGTAGATCCAGCGGAAGTTGAGCAGGTGCATCAGCAGTACCTCCCAATGCACTTCCATGTAGGCGAGCAGGGCGTGCCAGTCGATCTGGTCGTGCGCTTTCAGGATCGTGTGCGCCACGTCCGCGCCGTCATAGCGGTGGCGCAGCTGGATGAAGCATTTCGACCAGACGAGTTCGGTCGGTCCGACGATGCGCACCGGGGTGCCGAACACCTCGATCTGGCGCGCACGCTCGAACCATGGATCGCCGATCGGCATCGTGCCGTTCGACGACGCGAAGATCACGTCGAAGAAGTACTGGCCCTTGAACACCTTGCCGAGCCAGCGGTCGTCCTCGATCTCGACGGAATAACCGATGCTCTTGAAATGCGACAGGACGCGGGTGTAGTCGCCGGCCTTGCAGAAGATGTCCAGGTCCTTGGTCGGCCGCGTGATGCCCGTATAGGCCGACAGGGCATAGGTTCCGGCAAGCAGGAAGGGCAGGCCGAGGTTGTTCAGCTCCCGGAGCGCCTCCGCATAGAAGGCTTCGGATTCCGGGTATTTGAGGGTCGGTTCCGCCTTGGCGTCCATGAGAGGAACGCCGTGGTGGGCACCGGAAACGAGATCTGGATCGTGAACTGCCATGGCCTTGTCCAAGCGCGGCCGAGAATGCCCCGCGTTCGACAACAGAATGGCCGTAGTGAAGTTCCGCGCCGGCCGAGCCTAAGGCCGGAAGGGCCACGCCGGCTCGGATCAAGCTTTCTTGAGCCGCTTGCCCGGTCGCATTCTTCGGCGGCAGAAGGGATCCGCTTCGCCGAAGAGCGCCCTAATGATCCCCGTGCGAGACCCGGACGTCGCGCGGAGAATTGAGGATCTCAAGCAGGCTCTGAGCGATGTGGCGGGCCTCGTCGTCCTTCAGGCGCAGCAGGAAGGGCGGCATCATGCCGGCCTGGAGGGCCACCACGGCCATGCCGTGCTCGTCCATGCCGACATCGATCGTCTGGGACGTCACGTCGACCAGTTCCTCCGGCGTGTCGTCGCCACCCTCCTCGGCGGATTCACCGATGGCGGCGAGCAACTGGCTCACGGCTCTGACCAGCGAGCGCGCGGCCTGGGGGTCCATGACCACGGCGGTCGATTGCTCGCCCTTCTGGAATGCCAGCTGGATGTTGTCGCCTTCGAGCGTGACCGAAATACCTGCCATAAGCGTCCTCGTCTTTCCCATCTCCCATATGGGGAGCACCCGTGTCAGGGGAAAGGCTAAGGCCTTCGTACGACAGATGCGCCTCATCCCAAAGGGGAGAAGCGCATCCTGGTAAACCGGCGAGGGCCCGTCAGAGCCCGCTGTCCGAGGAGCCGCCGGACCGCCGCCGAGTCGATGCCGCCCTTCCTGCGCCTGACGTCTCCACGAGCCCGGTGCTGCCCGCACCCGCAGCGCCCACGCCGGACATCCTGGAGCCGGCGATGCCGGCGTCTGCCTGCTGCTGGACCCGCAGATTGTTCTGCACATGAGCCACGCCGGAGACGGATTCGGCCAGATCCTCAGCGTGCCGCTTCTCGAAGCGGCTGTTCACGGTTCCGGTGAGCGTGATCTCGCGGTTCTCCACCCGCACCTCGATCTCCGAGGCATCGATATGAGGATCTTCGGTGAGACGGTCGTTCACGTCCTCCATGATGCGGGCATCGGAGCGCTGATAGCCCTTCGGCCCGCGGCCGCGATGCATCCCAGCCTCCCGCATGTCCCGCTCGCGGCGGCGCTCCGCGTCTTCGTCGCCGAACCAGGAGCGAACCTCGTCACCCGCGCGCTCGAAGAAGCCGCGATCCTCGTTGTAGTCGCGCGAGCCGCGTCCGAAGCTCTCCGAGCTGTAACGGCCCCGGCCATAACGGTCCTGTCCGAACTGGTCCGGGTCGCGGCGGCGGTCGGAACCGAAGAAGGGCCGCTCATAACCGCCGCGATCCTCGCCGACCACGTCGCGCCAGTCGAGGGCCGAGCCGCCGGTGCCGTAGCCGGCCGAGTCGCCGTAGTCGCGCTCGCGAACCGCGCGCTCAAGGCGCCAGCCGTCATCCTCACCCCAGTGGGATCCCTGGTCGTATCCTGCGCGTCGGTTGCCGAAGCCCCGGCGGGCGATGTAGCCGTCGTCCTCGCGGTCGCGCCGGTCGAAATCCGGATTGCCGTAGCGGCGTTCATTGGCCATGGGAGCGCTCCTCGTCATCATGGGTCGGGTCACCCGGAGGGTGGTGTCGCGCAACCAACGTGAAGGCCGGGCGAGTGTTCCTGGGCGCGACCGCGAGGGTCTGCCAAGGTTTTTCAAGGCTGCGCTTGAACGGTCGGGCCACCTCCGCATTGACCGGAACGGGATTCCACGAGAGTCGAGGTGCACGATGGCGGATCTGTCCGGGTTGAGCGACGAGGCGCTGGCGGTCTTCGCCTTCGCGGCCTATCACGAGCTGTCGAGCGGACAGCGGGTTCGCAGCGTGGTTCAGAAGGACGGTGTTGGCCACAAGGCCAGCGACGCCGCTGTGGACGAGCTCGACGGGCGCGGCCTCGTTAAGGCCGACGGGCAGGAGATCGTCTTCACCCCGGCCGGCGAGGAAGCCTTGCAGCATATCGTTTCCGGGATCCGCCAGGGTGGCCGGAAAGCCTGACTTTCCACAGTCGGGCGTTCTTCCCCTTAAGGGGACATTGCCTTGTAATTGCCCCATCTGTGCCTTAGGTACAGCCCATCGACATTTGGCCGGACGACTGGGCTTCCCGCTTTGGCACTGCCGGGCGCACGTTCCTTCTCTCTACCATCTATCGACTAACGGGTGACTGGCCCCTGGCCCTCATCCACGTGCAATCGACAGTGAAAAGGATTTCCCATGGAACAGGGAACCGTGAAGTGGTACAATGAAACCAAGGGTTATGGTTTCATCCAGCCCGACAATGGCGGCAAGGACGTGTTCGTTCATGCGACCGCTCTCGAGCGGGCCGGCATGCGCGGCTTGCGCGAAGGCCAGAAGATCTCTTACGAGCTTCAGACCGACCAGCGCACCGGCCGCCAGTCTGCAGTGAACCTGCAGAACGCGTAAGGTTTAATGCCGGAGGGCGTGCACCGCACGTCCTCTTGCAGATAGCCGTTCCGGTTCAGGGGCGGCTTTTTTGTTATGGGAAAGGCTTTGCATGGCAAAGGAAGAACTGATCACTTTCGAGGGACTTGTGACCGAAATTCTGCCCGATGCGCGCTATCGCGTGCAGCTCGACAACGGGCACGAGGTCATCGCCTATACGGCCGGCAAGATGAAGAAGAACCGCATCAAGACCCTCGCCGGAGACCGCGTGACCGTCGAGATGTCGCCCTACGATCTGGAAAAGGGCCGGCTGATCTTCCGTCATAAGGATTCGGGTGCCTCTTCCGGTCCGCGTCCGCCGCAGCGCGGCAACCAGCAGTTCCGGCGTCGCTAAAACGATAGGCGCTCCCGGTGCGCCTATCGGTTGTAAGCTCTTGGCCTGCCTTGAGGCCCGTCACGCGACCGCGTGCATCACCGAGAGGGTGACGCGGTCCGGGCCGAGATCCTCCTCCATGTCGGTGAAGTGCATCAGCTCGGCGAGACGGTTGCGGGCGCGGTTGACGCGGCTCTTGATGGTGCCGACCGCGCAGCCGCAGATCTCCGCCGCCTGCTCGTAGGAAAAGCCCGAAGCGCCCACCAGAAGCAGCGCTTCGCGCTGATCGTGGGGCAGGCGGGCGAGCGCCTTCTGCAGATCCTCGAAATCGAGATGGGGCATCTGGTCCGGCTGGACCGAGAGCGCGGCCGCGTATTTGCCGTCCGCATCCTCCACCTCGCGGCGGCGCTTGCGGTATTCGGAATGGAACAGGTTGCGCAGGATGGTGAAGAGCCAGGCCTGCATGTTCGTGCCCGGCTGGAAACGGTTGATATTGGCGATCGCCCGCATCAGGGTTTCCTGCACGAGGTCGTCGGCGCGGTCCACGTTGTTCGTGAGCGAGATGGCGAAGGCGCGCAGGTTCGGCGTCGCCTTGAGCATGGAGTCGCGCAAATCGAGGTCGATACTCATGATTGCTGCTTCTCTCCCTTCACGCCGTCGAGACGGTTGATGATCTCGATGAAACGGTCCGGCACCGGCTGCTCGCCCAGCGCGAGGGCGTCGTAGAACTGGCGCAGACGCTGACCGATCTGGGCCTGGACGGAGCGGCTGAGGGCAGGGGAATCGGATGTGTTGAGGCCAGGAACGGGCTCTGGATCGTTGTAGGGCATCGCTTTCGGATTTTTTTTCTGCATCGAGGTGTCCTGGTCCATCGTGAGTAGCGATCTCCCGCAGGGGCTCGCGCTCAACGCGTGCCCATATCGCCGAGGAAGTAACGTCACGCCGCACCGATCGTTCCGCATCCGGGCCTGACCCTTTGGGACTCGTCCACAGGCAAAAGCGCGGGAACTTTTTGCCTTACGGTCAAGTTTCCATGGACGAACGCCGCCTTCTTGCGGCGAAGATTGTGGAGGGAGTATTTTCCATGGCACTCAGCACCATCCTGCTTATTCTGATCATCCTGCTGCTCATCGGCGCGGTGCCCGCCTGGCCCTACAGCCGCGGCTGGGGTTACGGGCCGAGCGGCCTGCTCGGCGTGATCCTGCTCATCCTGATCATCCTGCTGCTGATGGGCCGGATCTAGAGCCGGCACGGGGAGCAATCCCGCTGGAACGACGAGAGCCCCGCGGCCTACGCCCGGGGCTTTCTCGCGAGAGCTGGAAACCGGCTCTTTGTAGTGATATAGCGGAGCAAAATCCAAAGGCTCCGCTTGCTGATACGCTTTACGACGCATAGCCCGCTGTCCTGGACCGCCGCCGCCCTGCATGCCGTTGGGGCGGTCGGCGTCGCCATGCTCGCGCGCTATGCGCTCGATCCTCTGCTGGGCGACGAGCTTCCCTACATCACCCTCTACCCGGCGGTGCTGTTCGCAGCCATCGCGGCGGGAGGCTGCGCCGGAATGGGGGCGCTGCTGCTCGGCATGGCGGCCACGTTCTGGTTCCTGTCCGTCAACCATGGCCCGGCGCCGTTCTCCGCCCAGACCCTGACGGGGCTCGCCATCTATCTGTTCGGCGGCGCCTTCTCGGTTGTGGCGGCGGCCTCCCTGCGCGGCGCGGCCGCGCGGCTCGAAGTCGCCCAGGAGCGGCTGCTGGCGACCCTCGAAGCCTCCGGGGCCGGCACCTGGCGCTGGGACTTCCGCGCCAACGCGGTGGATTGGGACCCGGCCCTGGCGCGCCTCTTCGGCCTCGAGCCGACGGAGGCGCCGCGCCAGCGCGGGGATTTCCGCCGTTTCGTGCATCCGGACGACCAGGAGCATATCGGCCGCAGCATCGATGGCGCGATCGAGAGCGGGGGAACGGTCGATTACGAGTTCCGGGCCATCCTGGCCGACGGTTCCCTGCGGTGGATGTATACGCGCAGCCGCCTGCTGCGGGATACCAAGGGCGGGCCGGCCCTCATGGTGGGCGCCTGCCTCGACATCACCGAGCGGAAGAGGGCCCAGGAGCAGCAGATGCTCCTGGTGCAGGAGCTGAACCACCGGGTGAAGAACACGCTCTCGGTGGTGCAGTCGCTGGCGCTGCACACGCGGCGGGGCAGCCCCGATCTCGACAGCTTCCAGGAGACGTTCCTGGCGCGCCTCATGGCCCTGTCGGCCACGCACAACGTCCTGACGCGCGAATTGTGGGAGAGCGCCTCGCTGGAGGATATCCTTCGCGCGGAGATGATCCCGTATGGCGGGCTCGACCAGGGCCGCGTGACCATGGCGGGCGAGCCGGTCCGCCTGAAGCCGCAGCAGGCGCTCGGGTTCGGCCTCGCCCTGCACGAGCTGGCCACCAACGCGGCGAAGTACGGGGCGCTCTCGGTCCCGCACGGGCGGCTCGACATCTCCTGGCGGGCCGAGATGGACGAGGCCGGCCGGCGACGCCTGTCGCTCGACTGGGTCGAGCAGGGAGATCGGAAGAGCGTCGGG
>NZ_JALJRK010000020.1:11324-87772 GCF_024519725.1 Microvirga sp. Mcv34
GACGGTCGAGCCCCCGAGGCGCCTCGGCTTCGGCTCCCGCCTCATCGAGCGCAGCATCCGGGACGAACTCGGCGGCTGCCTCGACCTGTGCTTCCAGCCCGAGGGCCTGCGCTGCTCGCTGCGCCTGCCCCTGTGACCCGGCCCTCCGGGGCCGCGCCGGGCGGTGCCCTCGTCGAACGGGGGAGCACCGGATCGGTCCCCAGGGCAGGGGCGTTGCCGGATCCGATGCTCCCGATGCGCTGGCCTTCGCCTCAGCGCCGGATCCATGACGGTTCGCGCATGGCCCGCTGGCGCTGGTCGCGCCAGAAGGCGCGATACTCGTCCAGCTCGTAGAGGAGCGCGTCGGCGAAGAGGTGGCGCCGCTGCAGGTAGCAGGGCGGCCCGAAGCCGCCCTGGCAGCTTTCGTTCTTCTGGCAGGCGCGCCGGCGGCAGATGCGGTGCATCAGGAACACGTCCGACAGGCGGCGCAGGGTGTCGTCGAAATCGGGCATGGTGAACAGGGGAATGTCGTCGTCGTCGATCATGACGGGCCTCGCGGGCAATGGGATGGATGGCAATGGGTGGACAAGACGATGGGGTGGACAGGACTATGGGGAGGAAAGGACCTTGGTGATGAAGGGACCATGGGTCTTCGCTCCCGGGGCCGGTCGGCCCCGGGGCTGAAGGTCAGTCGAGGGAGGTGCGCTGCATCGCCCGGCTCGCTGTGTGGTGTGGAAGTGGAAGAGCCAGGCGGCGCCTCGCACGCGGTTCTTTTCAGGTGGACCAACTGGGACGACGCCCAAGGTCGACCTCCCGCGACCACAGGTGTGCGAGACCTGCGGCGGGACCGCCTCCCGCCCCACTCTTGCGACGCCTCGCGAGCGCGCCCCTCGTGGGCGGGAGTAGGGAATGATATAGCCAAGCTTGCAGCCGCTGTCAAGAACAAAGTAAGAACATATCGCTGCGCGGATCGTTCCCGCGCCGTCATGGCCGCACTCGTTGCGGCCACCCACGTCTTCGGGATCTCACCGTCGCCAAGACGGGGATGGCCGTCCCCGGATCAAGTCCGGGGAGGTGATGACGTGGAGGGCGTCCCGCTAGCGACGTGCAGGTATCATCCCCGGCGGCCGTAGGCCGGGAAGGGGAACCACTCCCACGCGCCGAGCGATGGCTTCTTGTCCCCTTCGCGACGCGTCCTCCCGGGAATGACACGGGTGCGCCGTGACAAGCGGGTGGCCGGGGCCGATCCCCGGACCAGGTCCGGGCCGGCCGTGCCCAGGGAGGGTGGCCGGAACCTGTCGCGCGTCAGCCCGGCGCTCAGGCCTGCGGCTCGCCTGCGCCGTTCAGCAGGTCATAGACCCGCAGCCAGAAGCGCACGGCGGCCGGATTCCTGTCCCGCTCCTCCAGGAACGCCCGCAACAGCACCTCGGCCCCGGCCTCCTCGCCATAGCAATCCACGATCACGCGCACCGCCTGCACCGGATCGAGCCGGCGCCAGAGGGAGGTTTTGTGGGAGCGTATCCAGGAGACGGGCATGGCCCGAGTGGGTAACAGAATTAGCTAAAACAGCAAATAGCTATTTTGGCTAATTCGCTGTTTCAGCATATTTCGACTGCCCGTCACATTTGGGCTGGGCATGCAGAAATCCATTCATACGGAACGCCAGGAGCGCCTTCGCGCCCTGCTGAAGGCTGCCCGCAAAAAAGCCGGTCTGACGCAGGATGAACTCACTGAGCGCATGGGAGCCTACAAAACCTTCGTCAGCAAATACGAACGCGGCGAACGGCAGCTCGACGTGATCGAGTTTATCGCTTTGGCGGAGGCGTTGGAGCTGGATCCGAAGGTGGTGATTGATCAGCTGATGCAGGCGTAGAACCGCTCCGCCTGATCGATTTCAGGCATGAGAGCGCTAAGGCTGCACACCCATATTGTTGAGAGCTCATGGCGGGGCAATGACTGGGGTATTTAGGCTTTGTGGGAGCGGTATCAATGCGCTCGAAACTGTCCAATATGACAGTATTAACTTGTTTAAAACCCATCAGACACATAGCACGTGCTTATACGATCCATTAAATTTATAAATCTGCTTCTCGGTTTTTGAAGAATAGGTTCAGGTATGCAGATGCATTGGGCGAAATCCTCGCTGCTGGAGCAGGGGCCAATCGTCCTGATGAGCATTCGTCCCCAGTATGTAAGGAAAATATTAGAAGGCACTAAAACTGTCGAACTGCGACGAAAATTTTCACAGAATTTTCAATCTGGAGTGTTGCTAATCTATGCAACAGCACCTGTAATGGCAGTTGTTGGTGCCGCTCGAATTGTATTGGCAAAGGATATGCCCATCACACAAATTTGGAGAATGCATCGAAAGGAGTCTGGAGTGTGTAAGACTGAATTTGACGCATATTTTCATAATGTAGAGCGTGGGTATGTCTTGAGTTTAAGCCAGGTAATGCCTCTCGAGAATTGTGTTACTCGCGGTGAGATGTATGAGAGGTATGGCCTCGTTCCTCCTCAATCATATCGAATACTTGATGCACATATCGCCCGGGATATATTGAATGCCAATCGGGCGAATTCTGATTGACACAAATGTTCTCATCCCACTTGAGGATGCGACAGAGGTGCCGGAAACCCATGCTGCCTTGCTTCGCACGCTCGCTGAGCAAGGAATTACAGTCTTCGTGCATCGGGCATCATACGACGATATTAGTCGCGATAAAAACATAGCTAGACGTAAGCAGTCCATATCTAAGCTTGCTAAATATCCTGTCTTTGAAAAGGTTATCGTCTCGGAGGAGACCCTTTCAAAGGAGTTTGGGCAAATCAGCAACAAGAATGATCTTTGTGATTGCTACATACTTAAGACGATATCTGACGATCTATGTGACTTTCTGATATCGGAAGACAACGGCCTACATAAGAGGGCTGCTGCGGTAGGTCTAGGGCAGAGAGTTCTTCGTGTCAGAGAAGCGCTAGACCTGATTAAAGGTGTCTACGTTGATGCAGAAATCTCGCTCCATCGTGTCGAAGATGTGTTCTGCTATCAATTAGATAAAAACGATCCAATATTCTTTTCGCTTAGAGATGATTATGACGAGTTCGATGATTGGTTCGAGAAATGCTGCAAGCTGAATCGAAAAGCCTGGATTGTTCGCGATGGAAATGGCATTTGCGGACTGGTTATCGTTAAAGATGAAACCAACGAAACAGACATTCCTCGCTTCCAAGAGAGCCGCCTTCTCAAAGTTTGTACGTTCAAAATAGCGGACACTTACAGGGGAGGGCGCTTAGGGGAGCATCTCCTTAGAAAAATCCTTTGGTATGCTTTCGAATCCAAGTATCAGGTCGTCTACCTCACAGCCTTTGAGAAGCAGTATCATCTTCGCGAGTTGCTTGCGTACTTTGGATTCAAAGAGCTTGGGCAAAATGCTAGAGGAGAGATAATTACATACAAGGAATGGCCTGCTAATATAGAAGATGCTGAAGACGATTATGATTTTCATAGATTAGCTTATCCGGAAAGAAGAATTGGCACTAGTTCGGCTTATATTATTCCGATATGGCCAGTCTATCACCAGCGTTTGTTCCCCGAGGGGACTAAGAAAACTTCATCTCAATTAGAGCTATTTAGCGAGAACGATGCTGATCCACGCACGCCTCCCTCAAATTCAATTAGGAAGGTATATCTTTGCTCCTCGCCAACAAAGAAGATCAAGCGGGGGTCTTTCGTATATTTTTATATGACGCAAGATGACGCCTTCTCAGCTTCGCAACGTATTACATGTGTCGGTGTAGTTGACTCATTTCGGGAGATTAGCTGTATTTCTGAGTTAATCGCCGCTACAGCAAAGCGATCGGTCTATTCGATCGCGGAGCAGGAGGTATTACTGAGAAAAGGCCCCGTTAAGGTCCTCGATTTTATTATGCTTGGCTACTGCCAACCTGCTCTGAATTTGGAGAGATTACTTGAACTCAATATTTTAAGAGCGCACCCGCAATCCATAGTAAAAATAACTGAACGTCAGCATTCTGTGCTGCAGAGCGTAGTTAATATATCCTTGCGACCCGAATCCTAACACGCGGCCACCCCTGGCCCACGTAACGACGATCAGCCTCCCCATCCCTCGAACCCCACTACCATCTGCTACGTTCTCCCCGTCCAACGGAGAACGCGTCATGCCTCTTTCCATCCAGGCGGGGCTCTGGGCCTGCTCAGCGGGTCGGCCTTGGTGCTGGGGGCGCTCATCGGGACTTTCGCAAAGCTGCCGCAGCGGGCCATCGCGGCCGTGATGGCGTTCGGGGCGGGGGTGCTGATCTCGGCCTTGTCCTTCGACCTCATGGACGAGGCCTATCGCACGGGCGGCATTCTCTCCACGTCGCTGGGCTTTCTCGCGGGCGCGGCGGTCTACACGGGGGCGAACATCCTCGTGTCGCGCCGGGGCGCCAAGCACCGCAAGCGCTCCGGCTATGCGGAGGACGCCCGGCAGGCGCATAGCAGCGAGCAGGGGAGCGGGCTCGCCATCGCGCTCGGCGCGCTCCTCGACGGCATCCCGGAATCCATCGTCATCGGGGTGAGCCTTCTCGCGGGCGAGGGGGTGAGCCTGGTGGCCGTGGCGGCGGTGTTTCTCTCCAACCTGCCGGAGGGGCTCTCCAGCGCCGCCGGGATGCGCCGGGCCGGGCGCTCCATGGCCTATATCTTCGGCATCTGGATCGGCATCGCGCTGGCCTCGGGCGTCGCGGCGCTCCTCGGCTACGCGGTCTTTTCCCAGACGGGGCCCACCACCATCGCGTTCGTGACCGCCGTGGCGGCCGGGGCGATCCTCGCCATGCTCTCCGACACCATGGTGCCGGAGGCCTTCGAGACCGCCCACGAATTCGCCGGGCTCATCACCGTCGCGGGCTTCCTGGCCGCCTTCACCCTGTCGCGGGTTCTGGGGGCTTAGCGCATCGGGCATGAGTTCGACTTCATGTCCGATGCTCTAAGTTTTTGTTTTCTCGCATCTTTCCACGCAAAACCGGTTCCCACTTTTGCGTTCGATGCTTTAGAACCACGTCATCCCCGGCCTTGTGCCGGGGATCCACGCCTTCGATGCGGCTGAGGTCAGGAAGACGTGGGTGGCCGGAACAAGTCCGGCCATGACGGCGAGGGTTTCGGCGAGCGGATGGAGGCTCCGGCCGATGATGCCACGCCGCCCGTTCGAGCCTGTGCGGAATGGCACCTCTCTGCAATCGAAGCTTGCATGAAGCGATTGACGCAGTTTCCAATTGCTAGGAATATGTTACTTTATAGCGTTTAACTAGCAGAGGGGCCCCATGATCTACTCTCCCGATACTCCGCCGCTCCCCAGCGGGCCTGTCGCACGCCACTATCACATCGATGCGTCGAACTCCCGCATAACTTTTCAAAAACCCGCCTTGACGCTCGGCTCGAACGACACGTTGGATCTGGCAAGCGGCGGCAGTCTCGTGTCCCGCGGGTTCGCGTCTCTCGCGTATGGCGTCGCAGCCTTGGGCAACAACATTCGAATGAATGTTTCCGGCACCGTCGCCGCTGATGAAGTTGGAATCTACGCCTCGGGCAACAACAATCGCGTTTATATCGGGACGGGTGGCACCATCGTTGCGAGGACCGGTGTCGCGCTCAATGGTGAGAATGGGTGGATCGAGAACCACAGCCTCATTCTCGGAACGAGCATCGGCATCGATCTTTTGAGCTACAAGAGCAGCTACTATACGGGACAGATCCATAATTACGGCATCATCTCGGGTCCGACCGCCATTCGCGGTTCGCTCGCCCGCGAGGCCGTCTACAACTACGATCTGATCGACGGGAAGGTGCAGCTCCTGGGGGGAGACGATGTTTTCGTGAATTCCGGTGCCAATGCCCGGGTCGTGGGCACCATCGACTTGGGCGCCGGCAGGGACGTGGCCATCGGAGGAAACAAGACCGACATCATCTTGGGAGGCGACAACAACGACACGATCTATGGCGGCCAGGGCGAAGATGTCCTGTACGGCAACCAGGGGGCGGATACCTTCGTGTTCCACACCTCTCCGGGATTTGGAGCGGTCGACCGGCTTCCCGATTTCACCTCGGGCGAGGACCAGATCTCCCTGTCGTCGGCCATCTTCTCGGCGTTTCGGCCCGGCTCCATGCCCGTTGTCGTTCGCGGCCTAGAATATCTGCCAACGGCCGGGATCATCCATCACACGGATGGGCACGTCTATTACGATCCGGATGGGACCGCGGGACGCGCAGCGCCTCAGGTTTTCGCTTACATCAACCCGTCGGTTCATCTGAAGACCGGGGACGTCATCGTCTACTGAGCATGAAGGCGCCGCCCGGCTTGCTCGGGTGGCGCCTTTGGCAACGATTTCTCAGGCTGGAAGCCGCCGCGCGTATTCCTCCTTCAGCCGCGCCCAGCTCTCCCAGAACGGCTGCGGGGCCTCGTCGGACAGGCGGGCGGCCAGGATGTCCAGGTGGGCGTGCCAGCCGGCGCTGACGTTGAGCAGGGTCGCGCGGTCGGTGACGCGGCGATGGGTGAGGGTGAGCAGCACGTCGGCGCCCTGCTGTTCCAGGGTGAAGGTGACGCCGCCGGTCGTGCCCCAGGTGATGGCGAGGGTGTGGGGCGGGTCGAGCTCGGTGATCCGGCTCGTCATGCGGTGCTCTTCGGGGAAGCCGGGCGGGCGCGCGGCGGGCGGGTCCGTGAGCTCGTCGTTGCGCCAGACGAGTTCGAGCGGCGCCCCGAGGGTCAGGTCCATGGCGCCCGAGGCGAGCCAGCGGCCGCGCAGCTCGCTTTCGGTGAGATAGGCCCAGACCCGCTCGATGGGGCCGGGGAGAAGGCGCTGGATCGTGAGCGTCGCGGGCTCGGTCAGCGCACCATAGGTGTCGAGGGTGGCAAGGTCGGTCATGCATCGTCTCCTTCTTCGGCGGGGGGCAGGGATGTCGGGGGTGGGGATGGCCGGGCATCCTCCTCGCGGAGGAGCCGTTCCAGCACGTCCAGACGCTCGGTCCAGAAGTGTTCGTAGGCGGCGAGCCATTGGTGGGCGCTCGCCAGCGGTCCGGGGTCGAGGCGGCAGACATGGGTGCGGCCGCGGATCTCGCGCCGGAGCAGGCCTGCCTGCTCCAGCACCTTGATGTGCTTCGAGGCGGCCGCCAGCGAGATCGAGAACGGCTCGGCCAGCTGGCTCACCGTCCTGTCGCCGCCGCCCAGAGCGCTCAGCATCCGGCGCCGGGTGGAATCGGCCAGGGCGTGGAAGATGGTGTCGAGGGGGGATGTCTGTAATTCAACCATGTGGTTGAATATGCACGCATGGCTCGAAACATTCAACCGATTGGTTTAATATTCTTCGCCATACGGCGGGGTCTGCGAGACCGGAGCACGGGAGGGCATCTCCGGCCGGGGCGGCGGTCGCGGGTCGGGAAGGCTACGAAGCGTCAAAGCGAAAGCGAGCGGGGCAGCGGCCGTTCTCTCCGCCGGCCTCGCTTCGTGTCATCCGGCATCGCTTGCCGCGACAGCGGTTTCCGCTTTTCTCGCGCGGCGTTTCAGGCGGGACGACCTGCATGGCGCCCTCGCCGGGGGAGGGCGCGTGCCGTCCGGCCGGGATCCCGGATCAGGGCTCGCGCCGAACCCGGGATGACGGTCGAACGTGAGACAATCAGCGCTTCTCGGCGGTGTCGCTCTTCTCGCCTTTGGCGCCCTTGGCCTTGCTCGTCTTGCTCTTGCTGTGATCGCTGGAGCGGTTGACGTATTTGACCTTCTTGGGCTCGCCCCGGGCGTCCTGCTCGGCGCCGGATTCCTCACCCACGAGGCGCGCGGGCAGGAAGTGGCGGGCGGCTTCCGTCACCACGCCGGCGACGGCGCCGGCGGCCGTGTGGGTCAGGTCGGCACCTTCCGCGCCGGCCTGGGCGGCGGCGGATCCGGCCTTCTTGGCCGCGCGGGTCTTGGTGAGGGCGGCGGCGGCCGCGCCCGCGGCGGCGATCAGGGCATCGGCCAGGATTTCGCGGCCGAGATCCGAGTTGATGAGGTCCATGAGGCCGGACTTCTTCGCCGTCTTCGCCAGCTGCGTCCCGGGGCTCTTCTTCGCTTTCGAGCCGGACTTCTTGTCTTTGTCCTTAGCCTTGTCCTTGGCCTTCGCCATGTTCATCTCCTGATGGTCAAGCTTCCGGAACAACCCATATGGAACCACAGGGGTTCCAAAAGGCCAAGCTCATCCGAAATGGCGGGCCAGGACGTCGCGAACGGCCTTGACGAGATCGGTCTCGGGCACGGAGAACTGGGCCGGGCGGGCGGCCTTCCATTCCTCGTTGGACGCGATGGCCCCGGCCGCCTTGGCGCCTTCGATCAGGTCCTTGATCTCGACCTCGCCGCGCTCGCGCTCGTTGGAGCCCTGGATCACCACGCAGGGGCTCTGGCGCCGGTCGGCATATTTCATCTGCGCCTTCATGCCCGAGGAGCCGAGATAGAGCTCGGCCCGGATGCCGGCCTGGCGCAGGGTCGAGACCATGCGCTGGTAGGCGGCGACCTGGTCCTTGTCCATGACGAGCACCACCACCGGGCCGGGCTTCTCGGCGCCGGACACGATGGGGCTCTTGATCATCTGGAGCGCCGAGAGCAGACGCGAGACGCCGATGGAGAAGCCGGTCGCCGGAACCGGCTCGGAGCGGAAGCGCCCCACGAGGCCGTCATAGCGCCCGCCGCCGCCCACCGAGCCGAAGCGCACCGGGCGCCCGTCCTCGTCCTGCACCTGGAAGGTCAGCTCGGCCTCGTAGACCGGGCCGGTATAGTATTCGAGGCCGCGCACGACCGAGGGGTCGATAAGTATCCGACCGTCATCATAGCCTGCTGCAGCAGCTAGCTCGGCTATTTGACGCAACTCATTAACGCCTTCTTTAAAGATGGGGCTGGACCCATAAGCGTTATCCATCGCGGAAAGCATATCAAGCTCATAGGCCTCAGAGCCATCATCAGGCGCTAATCGTAAAGTTGGATTAACCCGGTTGATACTGCTCTCGGATAATCCAATGGGTTTGCTTCTCAACGTTACGAACCAGATTAAGCGGTTGATTTGGCCAGCCGTCAGATTTGCACCTGGAGTGATATCTCCGCTTTCATCAACTCGCTCCTTGCCAAGCAAAGCGCGAACTCCTGATTCCCCAAGGCGATCGTACTTATCTAGTGCTCGCAGAACGGTTAGACGCTGATCTGCCTTATCCTCGCCTCCAAGTCCGATGGCTTCCATGACACCATCGAGAACCTTGCGGTTGTTAACCTTGATCACGTAGTCGCCCCGCTTGAGGCCGAGCTTCTCCATCGTGTCGGCGGCCATCATGCAGATCTCCGCGTCAGCCGCCACGGAGGCGGCGCCCACCGTGTCGGCGTCGAACTGCATGAACTGGCGGAAGCGGCCCGGGCCCGGCTTCTCGTTGCGGAACACCCAGCCGACGCGATAGCTGCGATAGGGCTTGGGCAGGGCGTCGAAGTTCTCGGCCACGTAGCGGGCCAGCGGCGCCGTCAGGTCGTAGCGCAGCGACAGCCATTGCTCGTCGTCGTCCTGAAACGAGAACACACCCTCGTTGGGCCGGTCCTGGTCGGGCAGGAACTTGCCGAGGGAATCCGTGTACTCGACGAAGGGGGTCTCGACGCCCTCGAAGCCGTAGAGCTCGTAGGACTCGCGGATCGCCGCCAGCATGCGCTCGGTGGCGGCGAGGTCGGCGGGATTGCGGTCGGCAAAGCCGCGCGGCGCGCGGGCCTTGATTTTGTCGGCCTTGGACATGGTTTTACAGCAGCCGTTGAATTGGGAAAAACGTGCTGCGGTCCTACTCCCTGCGGCCGGGAGGGGCAAGGCTTATGCAGATGCCGGAGCCGTAAGCCCTGCAAGAATATCCGCCGCCGAGCGGACGCGAGCCACGCGGGGCAGAATCTTGTCGATGGAGAAGCGGTGCATGTCGGCATCGATGCTGGAAGAGGCATCCTCCGCGACGATGGCCGAATAGCTGTGCTGCCAGGCATCCCGCGCCGTGGATTCGACTCCGAAATTGGTCATGACGCCGCCGATAACGATCGTCGAAATGCCCCTGCGCCGGAGCTGAAGATCGAGTTCCGTACCGTGGAAGGCGCTCCAATGGCGCTTGGTGATGACCACATCGGATTCGACATCGAAGTCGCGGGAGAATGCGAGGGCTTCCGGAGACAACCCGCCTTCAGGCAGGGGCAGAGCCACGTCCACCGGTTGGCGCAGGGCATCGGCGTAGCCTGGCGAGAAGGCTGCGCGTGTCAGAATGATCGTGCCGCCAGCCTTCTTCAGACCGCGCGCCAGACGGCATGCCTGGCCCACGACCGTCGAGGCCTGATGCGGTGCGAGCGGCATCCCGAGCGTCCAGTTCTGCAGATCGATCAGGATAAGGGCAGTGCGGCGCGCATCAAGATCGTTCAGCATGGTGTGGCCCTGAAGTAAGAGAGAGATAGACAGGAGTTTCCACCCAAGTCAGCGGCATATATATGAGACCATCCTCATAAAGTGATTTATATGAGCATATCCTCACAAAAAGCAAGCAGGGCGGCCGATGCCACTCCGCGTACTCCCCAGCGAAAGCGGGGGCGCGAGCGCGTGACCGCTCTCCTGAAGGCGGGGGCCGAGGTGTTCTCCGAGAAAGGCTATGATGCGGCGACGATGACGGAGATCGCGGCCCGGGCCGGTGCGTCCATCGGCTCGCTCTATCAGTTCTTCCCCACCAAGGAGCTTCTGGCGAAGGCGCTGCACGAGGCCTATCTCGCCGATCTCTCGTCCATGCTGGAAGAATTGCGATCCGATGTTTCGGGCCGGGGCGCCGCCGGAATGGCGGACCGGCTGTTCGACGGGCTGCTTGCTTTCCTGGCCGAGCGTCCGGCCTTCAGTGCTCTCGCGGAAAGGCGCGACATCGACAAGGAGCAGAAGAGCCGGACAGGCGCTGCGATGCGGCAGCGGATTGCCGGCTTGCTTGCTGCTGCGTCGCCGCCCTTTCCTGAGCCTCGCCGTGAGGCCATGGCGGCTATCGTGCTGCAGTTGATGAAAGTCGCGGTTTCCCTCAGCTCCGAAGAGGATTCGGAACGGCGCCACGCCATTCAGGCCGAGTTGCGGCAGATGCTGAAAGGCCACCTGAACGGTGTCCAGGTGGCCTGAAAGTTAGGTCTCGACAGCCTCAAGCCACCGCCCTGATCACCTTGGTGAGCTTGTCGACGATCTCGCCGATCTGCTCCTCGGTGATGATGAGGGGCGGGGAGAGGGCGATGGTGTCGCCGGTGATGCGCATCATCAGGCCGTATTCCTGGAAGGCGCGGTCCATGGCCTCGAAGGCGCGCTTGCCCACCGCGTCGGGACGCGAGGCGAGGTCGATGGCGGCCACGAGTCCGATGGTGCGGATGTCGAGCACGTTCGGCAGGTCCTTCAGCGCGTGGATCGCATCGGCCCAGACCGGCTCCAGGGCCCGGGCGCGCTCGAACAGCTTCTCGTCCCGGTAGACGTCCTGGGTGGCCAGCGCCGCCGCGCAGGCGAGCGGGTGGCCGGAATAGGTGTAGCCGTGGAACAGCTCGATCACGTGCTCTGGGCCGTTCATGAAGGTGTCGTAGAGCCCCTCGCGCACCAGCACGCCGCCCATGGGAACGGTGCCGGAATTCACCCCCTTGGCGAAGGTGATCATGTCCGGGATCACGCCGTAGCGCTCGGCCGCGAAGGCGGTGCCGAGGCGGCCGAAGCCCGAGATCACCTCGTCGAAGATGAGCAGGATGCCGTGCTTGTCGCAGATCTCGCGCAGGCGCTTGAGATAGCCCTTCGGCGGCGGCAGCACGCCCGTGGAACCGGCCATCGGCTCGACGATGACGGCCGCGATCGTCGAGGCGTCGTGGAGCGCCACGATGCGCTCCAGCTCGTCCGCCAGGTGCGCGCCCCATTCGGGCTCGCCGCGGGAGAAGGCCTGCTCGGCCCGGTTATAGGTGTGGGGAAGGTGGTCGACTCCCGCCAGAAGGGTGCCGAAGAACTGCCGGTTCTTGACGATGCCGCCCACCGAGATGCCGCCGAAGCCGACGCCGTGATAGCCGCGCTCGCGGCCGATGAGGCGCGTCTTGCTGCCCTGGCCCTTCACGTTCCAATAGGCGAGCGCCACCTTGAGCGCCGTATCCACGGCCTCGGAGCCCGAGTTGCAGAAGAACACGTGGTTCAGGTCGCCCGGCGCGAGCCCTGCCAGGCGCGACGCGAGGGTGAAGCCGCCCGCATGGCCGAACTGGAAGGCGGGCGAGTAATCGAGCTCCTGCGCCTGGGCCTGGATGGCGGCGGTGATCTCGTCCCGGTTATGGCCGGCGTTGCAGCACCAGAGCCCGGCGGCCCCGTCGATCACCTCCCGGCCGTCGGGGGTGTAGTAGTACATGCCCTTGGCGCGGGCGATCATCCGGGGGCGCTGCTTGAACGAGCGGTTGGCCGTGAACGGAAGCCACCAGGCATCCAGGTCGTTGGGTGCAATGAGGTCGTTGGCGGCTCTGGATGTCTGTGCGGTCATCATGGTCCCCGAAGAAGGCTGATGGGCGGGAGCCTATCAGCCGTCTCGGGGCGCCGCAAAAGGAACTTTCGGCAGAGCTATGAACCGGATGCAGGGCTCCGCTCAACCGGTCATGGCGCGGGCCTCATAGCCGGCCGCGTCGAGGGCGCGCGCGACCTCGACGCTCTGCGCCCGGGTCGTCACGTGCACGCGGCCATGGTCGAGGTCCACGTCCACCGTGGCGCCGGGATCGAGGCGCTGGATGGCCTTGGTCACCGAGGCGACGCAGCCCTGGCAGGTCATGCCGTCGACCTGCATCAGCAGGTCCTTTCGAGGTTCTTCCATCGACAATGCCTTTCCATTCCGCCGCAGAATTCAGCGGATCTCACGGGCGGGAAACGCGCGATCGCGAAATAATATCCATTTCGGAAAGACGAAACTTGCCCCGCGAGTCGCGCTGATTCATTGTCTGTTAACACACTGATTCGCGCACATTTGCCGAGCCAGGGGAGCGGGGGCACCCATGGTGACGAACACAAAGAACATTCCTGTCCTGAAGGGCGGGAAAACGACGCTGCTTGCCTTCACGCCGGCGATTCTGACGGCCGTGGTTTCGGCCTGGGTGCCGCTGGAGACAGGCCATATCCTGCCGGTTTTCGGCTTCCTGGTCATGGCCGTCTTTTTCGGCCTCGTCATCCTGTGGTGGCAGGCCGAGACGGCGCGGCAGGCCAGGAGTCTGCAACCGGTCACCTTCGATCCGGAGGAGCCGGCTCGGGCCACGCCGCTCGTCGTGCGTCCGCCTGTGCGGGCCGATAGCCCGGTCTCGGTCCTGCGCGAGCTGGCGATGTCCGCCGGCGCGCAGGTTTATGGGGCCGCGCCCGCTCCGGGGCGGGCGGAAACGGTGCCGCCTGCGCATTTCCCCGAGCCGTCCCTGCTGCCGTCCATGCGCCAGCCCTCGACCGAGGAGATCAGTCATGTGCGGCTGGTCAATCAGGCCTTCGAGGCTGACCGGATCGAGCTGCACCTGCAGCCCGTGGTCTCGCTGCCGAAGCACAAGATCCGCTTCTACGAGGCCCTGGCCCGGCTGCGCCTCGCGGACGGAACCCTCCTGAGGCCGGCCGAATTCCTGCCGATCATCGAGGCGTCCGGCCGCGCATCGGCTTTCGACCGCCGGGTGCTGATGCGCACCATGGCCGTCGCCCGTCATCTCGTGGCCCGCGGCAGCGAGGCCATCGTCGGCGTGAACCTCACGGCTCATTCCATCGCCGAGCCCGGCTTCCTGTGGTCCCTGGCCCGGTCGTTCGACGCCAGTCCCGACCTTCTCGGCAAGATCGTCCTGGAAATGTCGCAGCAGAGCTGGCGCTCTCTCGACGCGGATCACAGGGCGGCGCTCGCGGCCCTGCGTGAGCGAGGCGTGCCGTTCTCCCTCGACCGCGCGACCGATCTCCGGTTCGACCCGGTGAGGCTGGCCGATCTCGGCATCCGGTTCATGAAGCTGCCGGCGGACCTCTTGATCGACGCCGCCGAGCGGGCCGATGGCCGCTATGCCGGACCGGAGCCCGACGTGCGCGACTTCGCCCCGGCGCTGCGCCGCCAGGGTATCCTGCTCATCGCCGACCGGGTCGAGGAGGAGAGCATGGTGCCGCTGCTCTGCGATCTCGGCGTGCCGCTGGCGCAAGGCTTCGCCTTCGCGGCCCCGCGTCCCGTCAAGCCGGAGATTGCCATCGAGCAGCCGGTTCAGCAATTCCCCGGCTTCGAAAACGCGCCGGAGCTTCTGCGGCAGGCCGGTTGAAGCAAGCGCGAGGGTTGAGCATGCGATGACCCGAGGTCGTCGGTTTGACTTGACTTGCGCATCGTTTGGCGGGGAAAACCGGGCCACTTTTCACATACGTGGCCCTTCGGGTCCGCACGATGCTCTGGTGAGACCCCATGACCGCTTTGACCCGCCCGGCCCATGTCGAGGGCCTGCATGCTCTCGCCGATCGATACGATCTCGTCCTGTGCGACGTCTGGGGCGTGCTGCACAACGGCGTCAAGGCCTA
Source organism: Microvirga sp. Mcv34 (assembly GCF_024519725.1). Taxonomy (GTDB): domain Bacteria; phylum Pseudomonadota; class Alphaproteobacteria; order Rhizobiales; family Beijerinckiaceae; genus Microvirga. The sequence continues at coordinate 25,860 of NZ_JALJRK010000020.1, forward strand.
TGAGGCGGCCAGCGATGCGCTCACGCGTTTTCGCGCCGGGGGAGGGCGGGTCGTTCTCGTGTCGAACGCGCCGCGCCCCGGCGCCTCCGTGGGAACGCAGCTCGACGGGTTCGGGGTGCCGCGCACGGCCTACGACGCCATCGTCACCTCCGGCGACCTGACGCGGCTCGCCATCGAAGAGCGCATCGACAGGGTCGTCCACCATATCGGACCGCCGCGCGACATGCCGATCTACAACGGTCTCGATGTCCGTTTCGGCTCCGTCGAGGAGGCCGATTACGTGGTCTGCTCCGGTTTCGACAACGACGAGGAGGAGACGGTCGAGGATTATCGGCATCAGCTCGAAGCCATGCTGCGACGCGACCTGCTGATGGTCTGCGCCAACCCGGACCTCATCGTCGAACGCGGCCACATGATCCTGCCCTGCGCGGGAACCATCGCGCTCGCCTACGAGGAGATGGGCGGCAAGGTGTTCTATGCCGGCAAGCCCCATGGCCCCGTTTACGACCGGGCGCTCTCCGTCGCGGCCGAGCTGAGCGGTCGGGCCGTTCCGAAGGACAGGGTTCTCGCCGTCGGCGATGCCATCCGCACCGACATCGCCGGGGCCGTGGGCTACGGCATCGACTCGCTCATGATCGCCCGCGGCATCCATGCGGAGGAGCTGGGCCTTCACAAGGGTGACCTGGTCTCGGATCACGTGCAGGATTGGGTGGACCGTCAACCCGTCCAGCCGACCGCCTTCATGGAAGTTCTGGCTTGGTGAGGTCGGTCTAGGCCATCTCCACGTCATCACCGGCCTCGTGCCGGTGATCTCGATTGGAAGAGCGCTGCGCTCCAGAGGATCGGGATGGCCGGCACAAGGCCGGCCATGACGTCAGACGGTTCGATGATCCCACAAGAGGATCGAATCGCCCGTGCTTCCCTTGACCCGAAGGCCGCTTTTCGACAGGGTCGCGCCCGCACCGATATCCGCACCGATGAGTTCCGAGATTTCTCCTCCGATGTCCCCTTCTTTCGCGGTCTGTCGCGATGGCGAGCCCGTTCCCGAGAGTCTCAGGGGCGCCATGGCGGCCATCGGCAATTTCGACGGGGTGCACCGGGGGCATCAGTATCTCCTGGGCATGGCTCGGAACTCCGGAAAGCCGGCGGCGGCCGTGACTTTCGAGCCGCATCCGCGAACCTTTTTCCAGCCCGACAGGCCCCTGTTCCGGATCACGCCCGAACCCGTGAAGCTCAAGATCTTCGCGCGTCTCGGCCTCGACGGCGTCTTCCAGCGGCGCTTCAGCGGCAATCTCGCGGCCCTGACGGCGGCGGGCTTCGTGGACCTGCTGGCGAACGAGCTGCAGCTCTCGGGCGTGGTGATCGGCCATGACTTTCATTTCGGCCGCGGGCGGGAAGGCAATCCGGCGCGCATGGCGGAGCTTTGCCGGGAGCGGGGGCTCGACTGCCTGATCGCTCCGGCGGTCGTGGAGGGGACGGAGCCCGTTTCCTCTAGCGCTATCAGGGTCGCCCTGGAGGCGGGCGACATCGCCACGGCCAACCGGCTTCTCGGCTATCGCTGGTTCGTTCAGGCTGAGGTGCGCCACGGGGACAAGCGCGGCCGGGTGCTCGGTTATCCCACGGCCAATATGCGCCTCCCCGACGATTGCCGCCTGCGGCACGGCATCTACGCGGTCCGGGCGTCCGTGGCGGGCCGGCCGGTCGACGGCGTCGCCAGCTTCGGCCGCAGGCCGACCTTCGACAATGGCGCCCCGCTGCTCGAGGTGCACCTCTTCGACTTCTCCGGCGACCTCTACGGGCAGGTCCTGGATGTGGAGTTCGTCGGCTGGATTCGCGGCGAGGAGCGCTTCGACGGGATCGACGCGCTGATCGCCCAGATGGACCGCGACTCGCTCGAGGCGAAGCGGGTGCTCGCCGAGGATAAGACGGTTTCGATGATCGGTTGAGCTGACGGTGTCATCCCCGGCGCACGCAGTGCGGGAAGGGGATCCATGGCGTTGCGCCTGATCGTGGATTCCCTTCCCCTCCGCTGCGCTTCGGCCGGGAATGACAAATGGGCCCGAAGCGGCATCCCTCACGTGGCCGGCTTCAGCGACCGCGCCGCCATGGCGTAGCCGCCCATGGCGCCGTCGACGAAATGGATGTGGTCGCTGCGGGTGGCCGAGGGGACGAAGCAGGTCATGAGGGCTGCGTTCTGGCGGTGCAGGCCGTAACGGGCAACGCCCTGCAGCCGCGCATCCGTCAGCAGCGCCTCCAGGCGGTCGGCGAGGGCGGGGGTGCAGTCGAGGGTCATGCGCAGGCCGTCGTCGAACTTGCGGAAATCCGTGTTCTCGACGAGCTGATGCCGGTAGCGGACCGGATCGAAACCGCCGACCTTGAGGCCAGACCGGAGGATCAGGAACGCGGCCAGGCGAAGGCTCGCGATCTTCGCCAGGGTGAAGAGGCCCGCGGCGGTCTTCCTGACGGTCTTCGCTTCGAGATCGAAACTCTTGAAGGGCGTGGACAGGGTGGGGCCGCCTTCCGGCACCGGTCGCCCGGCCTCCTTTCCCTCGGCCAGGGACAGGACCTGACCGACGAGAGCGTTGAAGGCGTCCAAGCCCGCCTCGCGACCGGGGAGCAGGATCAGGGACAGGATGATGCCGCGCTCCGGCTTGATCTCGTCGAAGCGGCAGGTCAGTCCGGACAGATCGGGCAGGGTGCCGGGGCGTGCCGGAGCAATGGCGAAGGCGCCTTCCTTCATTCGCCGCTCCGCATAGGCGAGGCCGCCGCCGGAGAACATGGCATAGGAGACGTCGGGCGACGCCGCGAAACGGGCGATCCGCACGTCGTGGCCCTCGGCGCGGATCGCGGAGACCGGGACGAGAGCGATGCGCAGCTCGAAGCCGAAGGAATCCCGCACCCAGGCGGCCACGGTGGAAAGGACTTCGCGGGCGAGATCGGCTTGCGTGGCGGGCAGCGCGAAGCTTGCCCCGTCGCCGCCGAACACGAACGGGAACGTGCTCGTGCCGAGCTTGTTGGAGACGGCGGCGATCACGGCGGCCGCTGCCGTGTTGACCTCCTTGTAGCGCCCGGCCTCCACGGCGGAGGTCGAGCGCACGATATCGCTGAGGCCCAGCACCCAATCGTCCGGGACCGGCATGTAGAGCTCGGGGTCGGTCAGCTGGGAGAAATGGTCGAAGACGGGCAGCCGGGCATAGAAGTCGGATCCGGCCCGGCTTCCCGTCGCATGTGCGGTGGTGCTCATGGGCCGTCAGCCCACGGTTTCACCTTCCGGCGCACCCCGGCCGAGCTCGTCCGGCAGCGGATCGCCGTCGGCCACGAAGCGCATGGAGACCGAATTCATGCAGTAGCGCTCGCCGGTCGGGGGCGGGCCGTCGTTGAACACGTGGCCGAGATGGCCCTCGCAGCGGGCGCAGCGGATCTCGGTGCGGACCATGCCGTAGCTGGTGTCGCGCACGAAGGCGATGTGGTCCCGGTCGATGGGGTCGAAGAAGCTCGGCCAGCCGGTGCCGGATTCGAACTTGGTGCCGGCATTGAACAGGGGCAGGCCGCAGAGGCGGCAGCAATAGGTGCCCTTCTCCTTCGCCTCGTTGAAGATGCCGCAGAACGGCCTCTCCGTGCCGTGCTCGAGCAGGACCCGGCGCTCCTCGTCATCGAGATTGGCCACGAGGGCGTGCATCTGCTCGGAACTGGGCGGGGTGAGGTCGAAACCGGCGTTCGAGCGCCGTTCGGCCGTAGAGGTCAAGTCTGCCATGATCAATCCTTCCTGCCCGTCGCTTCGTTCGGGTGACTATAGGGCTGGTTCCGCTCCTTAAATAGGGAGCCGCCCCGGCAATCACCACGCTTTATTATCCGGCCCGGCGCTGCTAAAAGGCTCGGCATGCCCATGGTTTCTCAGGCTCTGCATGCGGCCCGCATTGGCGCGGCGCGAATTATCGGCCCGGCTTTCGCATGATCTGCGAAGGTCCGGGATCCTAGCCGTTCGCCCTGAAAGAGAAGCCGTTGCGCCTGCCGATCGCAGGCCACCAAGACCGATTGACCGTCATGACCGATAAGCCCGAGAGCGCCGCCCGCGACTATTCCGAAACCCTGTTCCTGCCCCAGACCGAGTTCCCCATGCGGGCCGGCCTGCCGCAGCGCGAGCCGCAGTTCCTGCAGCGCTGGAACGAGAACCGGCTCTACGAGCGCCTGCGTGAGGTCCAGAAGGGCCGTCCGCGCTTCGTGCTGCACGACGGCCCTCCCTATGCCAACGGCAACATCCATATCGGCCACGCGCTCAACAAGATCCTGAAGGACATGGTGGTCCGCTCCCAGGGCATGCTCGGCTTCGATTCCAACTACGTGCCCGGCTGGGACTGCCACGGCCTGCCGATCGAGTGGAAGATCGAGGAGGAGTATCGCGCCAAGGGCAAGAACAAGGACGACGTGGACATCGTCGAGTTCCGCCGTGAGTGCCGCGCCTTCGCCGAGAAATGGATCGACGTGCAGCGCGAGGAGTTCAAGCGCCTCGGCGTCGAGGGCGACTGGACGAACCCGTATCAGACCATGAGCTATGACGCGGAAGCGCAGATCGCCCGCGAGATCATGAAGTTCGCCGTGAGCGACCAGCTCTATCGCGGCTCCAAGCCGGTCATGTGGTCCTCCGTCGAGAAGACCGCGCTCGCCGAGGCCGAGGTCGAGTATCACGAGAAGACCTCCACGACGATCTGGGTGAAGTTCAGGATCACCAACACGCTCGACGGCGATCTCGACGGTGCGTCGGTGGTCATCTGGACGACGACTCCCTGGACGATCCCGGCCAACCGCGCCATCGCCTATGGCGAGATCATCGCCTACGGCCTTTACGAGGTCACCGAGGCGGCGGACGACAATTGGGCGAAGCTGGGCGACCGTCTCGTCATCGCCGACAAGCTCGCGGCGGACGTGTTCGCGGCCGCGCGCGTCGCCGGGTACGAGCGCGTGAAGGACGTGCTGCCGGTGATGATCGAGCGCTGCGCGCATCCATTCCGCGGGCTGGAGGGCGCGAACGGCTACTGGGATTTCGGCGTTCCGGTGCTGCCGGCCGACTACGTCACCGACGATGCGGGCACGGGCTTCGTGCACACGGCCCCCGGCCACGGCGCGGACGACTACAACACCTATGTGAAGCACCGCGACGTGTTCGCCGCCTGCGGCACGAAGGAAGTGCCGCACACGGTCTCGCCGGATTCGTCCTACTTCCCCGACGTGCCGTTCTTCGCGGGCGAGCGCATCTACGACGACAAGGGCAAGGATGCGGGCGCCAACGAGGCGGTGATCAAGAAGCTCGTCGAGGTCGGCGCGCTCATCGCGCGCGGTCGCCTCAAGCACCAATATCCCCATTCCTGGCGCTCGAAAGGTCCGCTGATCTTCCGCAACACGCCGCAATGGTTCATCTCCATGGACAAGCCGCTCGACGAGAAGGGCGACACCCTGCGTCAGCGCGCGCTCCATGGCATCAAGACGGTCGAATGGGTGCCGGAATCGGGCGAGAACCGCATCACCGGCATGATCGAGAACCGACCCGACTGGGTGGTCTCGCGCCAGCGCGCCTGGGGCGTGCCGATCGCGGTGTTCGTGAAGAAGGGTACCAACGAGATCCTCAAGGACGAGCGCGTGAACGCCGCTATCGCGGACGCTTTCGAGAAGGAAGGCGCGGACGCATGGTACGCGGGTGACGGCTCGCGCTTCCTGGCGGCGGGCGGCTACGACCTCGCCGAATTCGACAAGATCAACGACATCCTCGACGTGTGGTTCGATTCCGGCTGCACCCATGCTTTCGCGCTCGAAAAGCGCGAGGACCTGAAGGTTCAGCGCAAGGTGGATGGCGGACCCGATCAGGTCATGTACCTGGAAGGCTCCGACCAGCATCGCGGCTGGTTCCACTCCTCGCTGCTGGAGAGCTGCGGCACGCGCGGACGCGCTCCTTACGACATCGTCCTGACCCACGGCTTCGTCCTCGACGAGAAGGGGCAGAAGATGTCGAAGTCGCTCGGCAACGTGGTGGCGCCGCAGAAGGTGATCCAGGATTCCGGCGCCGACATCCTTCGCCTGTGGGTGGCGGCGTCCGATTACTCGGATGATCTGCGCATCGGTCCGGAGATCCTGAAGACCTTCATCGAGACCTATCGCAAGCTGCGCAACACGATCCGCTGGATGCTGGGCTCGCTCGCGCATTTCCACGAAGCCGACAAGGTCGCCGTGAGCGAGATGCCGGAACTGGAGCGCTTCGTCCTGCACCGCCTCGCCGAACTCGACGGCGAGATGCGCGAGGCCTATGCCACGTTCGACTACAAGCGCGTGATCGCGTTGCTGAACTCGTTCATGACCACGGATCTGTCGGCCTTCTATTTCGATGTTCGCAAGGACTCGCTCTATTGCGACCCGATCTCCAGCACCGTCCGCAAGAGCGCCTTGACGGTGATCGACCAGACCTTCCGCTGCGTAGCGACCTGGATCGCGCCGATCCTCGCCTTCACGGCGGAAGAGGCCTGGCTCGCCCGCTATCCGCAGGCCGAGTCCGTGCATCTCGAAACCTTCCCGCAGGTGCCGGCGGAATGGCGGGACGATGCGCTCGCCGAGCGCTGGGCGAAGGTGCGTCGCGTGCGCCGCGTCGTCACCGGCGCGCTTGAGATCGAGCGCGCGCAGAAGCGCATCGGCGCGAGCCTGGAGGCGGCACCTGTCGTGCACATCGCCGATGAGAGCCTGTTCAAGGCCGTTCAGGGGCTCGACCTCGCGGAGATCTGCATCACATCCGGCATCCAGGTGGGGCAGGGCGACGGCCCAGCCGAGGCGTTCCGTCTCGACGACGTGAAGGGCGTGGCGGTCGTGCCGGCTCTCGCGCAGGGCCGCAAATGTGCCCGTTCGTGGAAGGTGACGCCGGATGTGGGCACCGATCCCGATTACCCGGACGTGACGCCCCGCGACGCGGCGGCCCTGCGCGAATGGGACCAGCTGAAGGCGGCCGCCGAATGAGCAAACCCGAGGATACCGGCGCCCCGCTCGCTGACGCGGGAACGACATCCCGACCCGGCTCGTCGCGCCCGCGCGCGGCGAGCCGGCCCCGTGCCCAGAAGGGACCGGGCAGGGCGCGCGCGGCAGCCCGGAAGGGTCTGTCGGTCGCGGCGATCCTAGGCTTTTCCATTGCGCTGATCACGTTCCTCCTCGACCAGGCGACGAAGCTCTACACGTTCTATGTCTACGATCTTCCGGTGAAGGAGCCGGTCGAGCTGACCTCCTTCGTGAACCTGATCGTGGTCTGGAACAGGGGCATCTCCTACGGCCTGTTCCAGCAGAGCACCGATTTCGGCCGCTGGGGACTGATCGTCGTCTCCATCCTGGCCGCCATCGGCCTGTCCTTCTGGATCCGTCGGACCGACGCCAAGCTCCTGGCGGCCTCCCTCGGGCTGATCGTGGGCGGGGCGATCGGGAACGTCATCGACCGTCTCTGGTTCGGGGCCGTGTTCGATTTCATCCAGATCCACTTCGGGTCGTGGTCCTGGTACGTGTTCAACGTGGCCGACGCCGCCATCGTTGCGGGGGTGGTCGGTTTGCTCTATGACTCCTTCGTCCTGGAGGGGCGGCGGACGAAATAACGATATTTTGTGGCGGCTTTTGCCATATGTTCGCCAGAATGAGCGATCAGGCCTTCCGGCCACAATGAGAAACGAATGGTGGGTGCCATGAAGGGAATGAAAATCATAGGCCGTGCGGGGGCCTTGGCGCTTCTGATCGCCGCCACCGGCGCGTCGGCCCAAGAAGGCGAGGCGATGAAGAGCATCCTCGGCGCCATCGGCATCATTCCCAAGGAGAAGGCGCCCATCGTGTACAACGAGCGCGCTCCGCTCGTGCTCCCGCCCAAGATGGACCTGCCGGCCCCGGCTCCGGGCGGCGGCGCCGAGGCGCGCAACGGCAACTGGCCCAAGGATCCGGATGTGGCGGCTCGCCGCAAGGCCGCGGCCGAAGCCCGGACGCCCTATACCAGCTCCGAATACTACAAGAACACGGAGGGCAAGCGCCTCTCGATCGAAGAGATGCGCGCCGGCCGCAATCCCAATGCCTCGACCGTTCAGCAGGGTCCGGTCGGTCGCCAGGCCGATATGAGCCGCATGACTCCGGACGAGCTGCGCGCCTTCGCCAAGGATGAGAAGCCGGAGCTGCAAGGCAACGGCATCGATCGCCGCTATCTCAGCGATCCTCCGGGCGACTTGCTCAGGGCCCAGGGCGGCGCCAAGCTCAAGGCGTCCGCGGATCCCGTGGTATCAGGCGATCCCGACAGCCCATCGGCCTATCTCCGCCAGCGGCAAAGCAGGCAGTAAGCCTTGTCTCTTTCCCTCTTCCTTCAGGCGAACGGGTTCACCCGTTCGCCTGAAAACGTTATGGGGCCGTGAAAAGCCAAGCCTTCGTCCGACGACACCGGACAAACAATGCCGCACAGGAAACATTCGCGGCTTCGCTTGCATAGGCTCCTAATTCGACTATCCCCTAAGAAACACCCTGCGAAACGATTTGATGTCGCCAAGGTTGGAACATTATGGACACTGCCTCTAAGCCTCTTCTCCGCGCTGACGCCGCCTCTTTCGGGCGGACGGAAGGCAGTGGTCCGAACCTGTCTTCCTTCACGCTCGACAACGGACTCGACGTCGTGGTCATTCCGGATCGCCGCGTTCCCGTTGTCACGCACATGATCTGGTACCGCAACGGTTCGGCTGACGATCCGATCGGACAATCGGGCATCGCGCACTTCCTCGAACACCTGATGTTCAAAGGCACGGAGAAGCATCCGGCCGGCGAGTTCTCGAAGGTGGTCTCGGGCCTCGGCGGTCAGGAGAATGCGTTCACGTCGTTCGACTACACGGCCTATTTCCAGCGCGTCGCCCGCGAGAACCTCAAGACCATGATGGAATTCGAGGCGGATCGCATGACGAACCTTCTCCTCGAGGAATCCGTCATCGGTCCCGAGCGCGACGTGGTGCTCGAAGAGCGCCGCATGCGAGTCGAGACCGATCCGTCGGCACAGCTCTCGGAAGCGATGGCGGCGTCGCTCTTCGTGCATCACCCCTACGGCATTCCGATCATCGGCTGGATGCACGAGATCGAGACGCTCAACCGCGATCACGCGCTCGATTATTATCGCCGCTTCTATACCCCCGAGAACGGCATCCTTGTCGTTGCGGGCGATGTGAGCGAGGACGAGGTACGCCGTCTGGCCGATGCCACCTATGGCCGCATCGCGCCTCAGGGCAAGCGCCCGGTGCGCCTGCGTCCGCGCGAGCCGGAGCCCGTGGCGGCGCGTCACATCACCGTGGCCGATCCGAAGGTCGAGCAGCCGACCCTGCAGCGGCTCTACCTCGTTCCTTCCTGCCGCACCGCTTCTCAGCGCGATTGCTATTCGCTTGAGCTCCTCGCCGAAGTGATCGGCGGCGGCCCGACTTCGTATCTCTACCGCAAGCTCGTGATGGAGCGCGGCATCGCGGTTAATGCGGGCGCCTGGTACATGTCCTCCGCCATGGAGGACACCCGGTTCTGCGTCTATGCGGTTCCGGCCGAAGGCGTGTCGCTTCAGGCTCTGGAAGAAGCGGTCGATCAGGTGCTCAAGACGATCCCGGCCGAGGCCTTGGATGCGGATTCGATCGAGCGCGCCAAGACGCGGCTCGTGGCCGAGACGATCTATTCCACCGACAGCCAATCCTCTCTCGCCCGCATCTACGGTTCGGCGCTCGCCATCGGCGAGACCATCGAGGAGGTGCGCCGCTGGCCGGTCGAGATCGAGACCGTCATGAAGGACGATCTCGCCTCCGCGGCCGAGCGCTATCTCATCCCCCGCCGTTCCGTCACGGGCTATCTGCAGAAGCCGGCTTCCTGAAATCCGCCTGCGCAAGAATCGAGGTAATCATGACAGCTTCTGTCGAAACCATGTCCTCGTCGCCGACCACGGTGAAGGCGCTGACCTCCGCCAAAGGCGTCGAGGCCTGGCACGTCGAATCCGACGTCGTGCCGCTGATCGCCGTTTCCTTCATCTTCGAAGGCGGCTCGGCGCACGATCCTGCGGACAAGCCCGGCGTGGCGCAGATGCTGGCTCGCCTGCTCGACGAAGGCGCGGGCGAATATGATTCCGATGCGTTCCAGGAACGGCTTGCGGCGAACGCCATCGAGCTGTCCTTCAACGCGGGCAACGATGCGCTCGGCGGTTCGCTCAAGACGCTGGTGAAGCATGCGGACGAGGCCTTCGAACTCCTGCGCCTCGCGCTCGCCGAGCCGCGCTTCGACCAGGATTCCATCGAGCGCGTGCGGGCCCAGACGATCGCGGGCCTCAAGTACCAGCAGAACGATCCGGGTGTCATGGCGACGCGCCGCTTCTTCGAGGAAGGCTTCGCCGGCCATCCCTACGGCCGGCCGACCTCCGGAACGCCCGAGAGCGTGGCGGCGATCACGCGGGACGATCTCATCGCCATGCACCGGTCGATCATTGCGCGCGGACGCGTGAAGGTCGCGGTCGTCGGCGCGATCGGCGGCGACAACCTCTCGGCTCTGCTCGACAAGGTGTTCGGCTCCCTGCCGGATGCGAAGCCGCTCGGCATCATCGAGCCCGCTTCGCTGCAGAAGCTGGGTTCGCGCATCGTGGTCGATCTCGACGTGCCGCAATCGGTGATCCGCTTCGGCATGAACGGCATCGCCTGGCGCGATCCGGGCTTCATTCCGGCTTACGTGCTCAACCACATCCTGGGCGGCGGCGCCTTCACGTCGCGCCTGTTCCAGGAGGTGCGCGAGAAGCGCGGCCTGGCCTACAGCGTCGGCACGTCGCTCGTGAGCTACCGCTCGGCGAGCATGACCTGGGGCTACACCGCGACCAAGAACGAGCGCGTCGTCGAGGCGCTTGACGTGATCGCCGACGAGATGGCGAAGCTGACGAGCGAAGGCCCGTCCGACGAGGAACTGCAGAAGGCGAAGGATTACCTCATCGGCTCCTACGCCCTCGGGTTCGACACCTCGACCAAGATCGCCCACACCCTGGCGCAGATCGCCTTCGAGGGCCTCGGCATCGACTACATCGCCCGCCGCAACGGACTGGTCGGTGCCGTGACGCAGTCCGACATCCGCACGGCCGCCGAACGCATCTTCGGCGATGGCCGGATGTTCACGGTGATCGCAGGCCGGCCGGCCGGCGTGTAGTCATCCCGGTCAGAGATAGCGGGCGGCCCTAGCCTCGGGGCCGTCTCTGCCCTAATCTTCCGCTCCTGCTTTGAACGAGTCGGAGTACGCTTATGGCCCTGCAGCAATCGATCGATCTTGCCCTTGAGACCAATATCGGGGGAGGCGGTCTGGCGCAGGCGGCGCTCGACGACGCGCTTAAACTCGTCGGGGAGGCCATGAAGCGGCTTGCCGAGGACGATGCATCGGGCCGGCTGCCGCTGCTCCACATGCCTCGCACCACGGACGATCTGGCGAGCATCCGCGAGGCCGCCGCCTTCCTGCGCGACGATGCCACCGACGTGGTCGTTCTCGGCGTCGGCGGATCGAGCCTCGGCGGCCAGACCCTGGCGCAGCTGAAGGATTACGCGGTGCCCGGCACCGGGCGCTTCACCGAGAGCCCGCGCATCCACTTCCTCGACAATCTCGATCCCATCACGTTCGACCGCGTCCTGCACAAGCTGCCGCTCTCTTCGACCCGGTTCGTCGCGATCTCGAAATCGGGCGGCACGGGCGAGACGCTGATGCAGACCATCGCCGTGCTCACGGCCCTGGAGAAGGCGGGCCTGCGCGCGCATCCCAAGGATGTGTTCCTCGGCGTGTCCGAGCCGCGCAGGGACGGGGTCAAGAACGCCATTCGCGACCTCCTGGAGCCCGAGGGCGTACGCTTCCTCGATCACCACACCGGCATCGGCGGACGGTATTCGGTCCTGACCAATGTGGGCCTTCTGCCCGCTGCCGCGCTCGGGCTCGACATCGAGGCCATCCGCCGGGGCGCGGCCGAGGCCTATGAGCCCTTCCGCAACGGAGCGGCGGCCAAAGACGCGCCCGCCGCCCTGGGGGCCGCCCTGAACGTCGCGGCGGCGAAAGCCGGCAAGGGCATCGCGGTCACCATGGCCTATGCGGACCGCCTCGAGCGCTTCACCCGCTGGTGGGTTCAGCTCTGGGCCGAGAGCGTGGGCAAGGACGGCAAGGGCACGCAGCCCGTCGCGGCCATCGGTCCCGTGGACCAGCACAGCCAGCAGCAGCTCTATCTCGCGGGCCCCAACGACAAGCTCTTCACGGTGCTGACCACCGGCGTCGCCGGCAAGGGCCCGATCATGAACGAGGCGCTGGCCAAGCGCGCCGGCCAGGCGGCCTTCGCGGGCAAGACCATCGGCGACCTCGTGGCCGCCCAGGGCCGCGCCATGGCCGACACCTTCGCCAAGAACAGCCGACCGACCCGCCAAATCCACGTCGAGACCCTGGACGAGCGCGCCTTGGGCGAGCTTCTCATGCACTTCATGCTGGAGACGATCCTGGCCGGCTACGCCATGGGCGTCGATCCGTTCGACCAGCCTGCCGTGGAAGAGGCCAAGATCCTGGCGAAGGAATACCTCGCGCAGGGCTGACGGCGGAAGAGAGCCTGGGGAATAACGCCGCGCGTTCTGGTTTCCGTCGCTGGGAGCCCCTATGTTCTCTGTCCCGAATCCGAACGCGCGACCCTTCGCATGCATGTCCGCCGCCTCGATCCCATCCTCGTCGACCGCATCGCTGCGGGCGAGGTCGTCGAGCGTCCGGCGGCTGCCGTCAAGGAACTGGTCGAGAACGCCGTCGATGCGGGCGCGACCTCCATCGAGATCGCCGTCGAGGCCGGCGGGCGGCGCCTGATCCGCATCGTCGACGACGGACGCGGCATGACGCCGGAAGATCTGGAACTGGCGGTCGAGCGCCACGCCACCTCCAAGCTGCCGGACGGCGATCTGTTCACGATCAGCACCCTCGGTTTTCGCGGCGAGGCCCTGCCGTCCATCGGGGCGGTCGCGCGCCTCTCCATCGTCACCCGCACGGCGGAGGCCGAGACCGGCTCGTCGCTCGTGGTCGAGGCGGGCGTGAAGGGGCCGGTTCGTCCCGCGCCCGCGCCGAAGGGCACCCGCGTCGAGGTGACGGACCTGTTCTCCGCCACGCCCGCGCGCCTGAAGTTCCTGAAGAGCGACCGCTCCGAGGCGCAGGCCGTCGCCGAGATCGTCAAGCGGCTCGCCATCGCGCATCCGACGATCCGTTTCACGCTCTCGGGCGAGCACATCACCGCCTTCACCTATCCGCCGGAGGAGCCCGGCGAGCACGGTTTCCTGCGCCGCCTGTCGCGGGTGCTGGGCGCGGAGTTCCATGAGAACGCCATGTCCATCGGGGTCGAGCGCGAGGGCGTGCGGCTCACCGGTTTCGCCAGCCTGCCGACCTATCATCGCGGCACCGGGACGGCGATCCATTTCGTGGTCAACGGACGGCCGGTGCGCGACAAGCTGCTGCTCGGCGCGGTGCGCGGCGCCTATGCGGACGTGATGGCCTCCGACCGGCATCCGGTGCTCGCCGTCATGATCGATCTCGATCCCCGTGCCGTGGACGTCAACGTGCATCCGGCCAAGACCGAAGTGCGCTTCCGCGATCCGGCCTTCGTGCGCGGCTTCGTCGTCGGCGCGCTGAAGGAAGCGATCACCCGCTATGCCTTCCGGGCGTCCTCGACCGGCGGCACGCGCACGCTGGAGAGCCTGCGTCCGCAGGGCGGGCTGCCGCCGCGCCCGGCCTATCCGCACCGCACCCATGCGATCCGCCCGACCAGCGCCTTCGCCCAGTGGCAGGCACCACTCGACGGGCCGGAGCGCTCCTACGCGCCCGCTTCGGGCCTCGGCGAGCGGCAGGCGAACCTGCCCGATTTCGCGAGCCCTTCGGCCGACAGCCGCGCCACCCTGCATGAGATCGAGCCTCAGACGGAGGAGGCGCCGCTGGGCGCCGCCCGCGCGCAATTGCACGGCACCTATATCGTCGCGCAGACGCAGGACGGCATCGTCATCGTCGACCAGCACGCGGCCCATGAGCGCCTCGTCTATGAGCGCCTGAAACGCGAGCGCGCCGCCTCGGGCATCGCCCGTCAATTGCTGCTGATCCCCGAGGTGGTCGATCTCGATCCCGTCGATGCGGACCGGGTGCTGGCCGAGGCTTCGTCGCTCGAAAGCCTGGGTCTCGTGGTCGAGCCCTTCGGTCATGGCGCGCTGTTGGTGCGCGAGGTGCCCTCGGCGCTCGCGGGTGGGCGCATCAAGGCGCTGGTGCAGGATGTGGCCGATGCTCTGGCGGAATGGGGCCAGGGGGCATCGAGTCCGCTGGAGGAGCGCCTCGACGCCGTGCTCTCGCGCATGTCCTGCCACGGCTCCATCCGAGCCGGACGGCGCATGCGGCCCGAGGAGATGAACGCGCTCCTACGCGAGATGGAAGCGACACCGCTCTCCGGCCAGTGCAATCACGGCCGGCCGACCTATGTCGAGCTGAAGCTGACGGATATCGAGCGGCTGTTCGGGCGGCGTTGAATTCCTGAAAAGCCGGGGCCCGGGCCCCGATCAGGCCGTGGTGCGATAGAGCTTGAGGTTCTTGCGGGCCGGTTTCGCCGCGAGATGGACCGGCATGGCGGCCTGTTCGAGGCAGACCTCGAACCGCAGCGCCTCGGGGGCCTCGGCTGCCGGTGCGAGATCAGCCTCCTCGGCGCTGAACGCGACTCCGGCGAAATCGCCGTCGCGCCAGCATACCCGTGCGCGGCGCACCTGAAGGTCGTGCGCCGCGATGTACAGCTCGAAGCTCTCCGGCAGGTCCATGTGCCGCTTGACCGCGATCCTGGCCCCGCCGGTGGAGATGTCCTTCACCAGGCACGAAATCATCGCCTCCGGACCCAGCATGATCTTTGCCGGGTGATGCGTGGGAAAACGCCTGTCTTTCCGACGGTTGTCGAGGGCGGTGACGGAATTCATGGGGTGACCTTAGGTCAAGTGGCCAATGAAGCTTGGCATTAACCACTTGTTAACCGACTTCTCAAGTCCCTCGGAAGGAGTATACGCCTAAAAGCTGAGGCTTTCCGTGGATTACCGGGACGGCCCCTTCCGCTCGGCCGAGGCCGCCCAGATGTTGAGGCCGCCCTCGCCGGCGTAGCGGTTGATCTCGGCGAGTTCGTCGGCCGTGAAGGAGAGGTTCTTGAGTGCGCCGACGCAGTCGACGACCTGCTCGGGACGGCTCGCGCCGATGAGCGCCGAGGTGACGCGTCCGCCGCGCAGAACCCAGGCCAAGGCCATCTGGGCCAAGGTCTGGCCGCGCCGTTCGGCGATGCCGTTGAGATCGCGGATGCGGGCGATGTTGTCCTCGTTGAGGAAACTCGTACGCAGGGATTTCCCCTGGGCCGCGCGGCTCTCGTCGGGAATGCCGTTGAGATATTTCGTCGTCAGCATGCCCTGCGCCAGCGGCGAGAACACGATGGAACCCATGCCGAGCTCGTCGAGAGTGTCGAGCAGCCCGTCCTCCTCGATCCAGCGGTTGAGCATGGAATAGCTCGGCTGATGGATGATGCAGGGCGTCTTCAGCTCGCGCAGGATCGCCAGGGCTTCGCGGGTGCGCTGGCTGTTGTAGGACGAGAGGCCGACATAGAGCGCCTTGCCCTGCCGCACGGCCGAATCGAGGGCCAGCATGGTCTCCTCCAGCGGCGTGTTCGGATCGAAGCGGTGGGAATAGAAGATGTCGACATAGTCGAGCCCCATGCGCTTGAGGCTCTGGTCGAGGCTCGACAGGAGATACTTGCGGCTGCCCCATTCCCCGTAAGGCCCCGGCCACATGCGGTAGCCCGCCTTGGTGGAGATCACCAGTTCGTCGCGCAGGTCGTGGAAGTCCTTGCGCAGGATTTCGCCGAACAGGGTTTCGGCCGAGCCGGGAGGGGGGCCGTAATTGTTGGCGAGGTCGAAATGCGTGATGCCGAGGTCGAAGGCGGTCCGGCAGATCTCCCGCGCCGTCGCGGCCGACTTGTCCTCGCCGAAATTGTGCCAAAGCCCGAGGGAGATCGCCGGCAGGAGCAGCCCGCTGCGGCCGCACCGGTTGTAGAGCATCTCGTCGTAGCGGGTCTCAGCGGGCAGATAGGCCATCGAACTCTCCAGCAGGGCATGAGGCAGAGGAGTTACATAGCGCGTCTCCCGCGCCGTCAACAACCTGCGGATCGAACGGATGAGTGAGCTCTCGCCTCATCCGTTCGGGACAGAACGAAAGGGGCATCGCCCGCTCCAGTCGAACGGTGTAGACTGCGCCGGGGGCACGGAGGGAGATCCGCCATGCCCATCTTCCTGGACCGGCACGAGCTCAAGGGGCTGACCGCCGCCGACATCGCCCAGGTGCACCAGCAGGACCTGGAGGTCCAGGGACGCTACGGGGTTCGGTTCCTGACCTACTGGTTCGACGATACCCGCGGCACCGCGTTCTGCCTCATCGACGCCCCCGACATCGAAACCGCCATGCGGGTGCACGACGAGGCGCATGGGGAGGTCGCCCGCGACGTGATCGAGGTCGACCTGTCGGCCGTCGAGGCGTTTCTCGGCCGCATCTCAGATCCGGAACCGGCGGTCCACCGCCCCGACGGCGAAGTCGATCCGGCCCTGCGGACCATCATGTTCACCGATCTCGTCGACTCCACCGCCATGACCGCGCGCCTCGGCGATACGCGCGCCGTCGAGATGGTGCGGGCGCATGACGCCATGGTCCGCCGGGCCCTGCGCGATAAGAACGGGCGCGAGGTCAAGCATACCGGCGACGGGATCATGGCAGCCTTCGACGATGTGACCGCCGCCGTGGATGCCGCCCGGTCAATCCTCCAGGCCTTCGAGGCCTTCAACCTGGCGAGCCGCGAAAAGCTGAGCGTGCGCATTGGCCTCGACGCGGGCGAACCCGTGGCCGACCACAACGACCTGTTCGGCGCCACGGTGCAGCGGGCCGCCCGCCTGTGCCAGAGCGCCGAGCCCGACAGCATCGTGGTGTCGGAGATCATCACGACCCTCGTCGCACCCCGCTTCTCCTTCGTGGATCTCGGGAGCCGCGTCGTGAAAGGTTTCACCGAGCCGATGGAGGCGTTCGCGGTGAACTGGCGGTGATGTCTCCACTTTATTATCAAAATTAGATGTTATATATTATCATTGTTGTCGAGGATTGCTGACTTGCAACATCGGCATAATCTTCATGTGATGAAAAACTGAGATCATGAAATTCATCAATCTTGCTGGTGCTGCCGCCATCGTGATTCTGGGTGGTTGCGTAAGCGTTTCCCGAATTCCAGATGAGAAGAACCCCGCAATTTTCTATGGGGAAGCCTCATATCTCGCATCGCGCTGTCCGAAGCTTGCGCAGCACAGATTCCTTGATGCTGCATTTACCTACTGCCTTTCCAACAAGATTTATGCAGGTGGATGTGAGAGAAGGATGACCGAAAACTTCTTTGCCGATCAGGCGAGAGGAGAGGCACGCGCTCGTGAAGAATTCGCCAGCATGAAAGACGAGCAGGTTTGTCGTATTGCACAGGAGCGCTTTGGTCCAAACGGATCACGTTTCGCCAAGGTTTTGCTGCCAAGAAAGAAGTAGTGAGAGCTTTCACGCGTCAATCACAGACTTCTCTCATTTGAAAATGCAGTCCACAGTGCTGACCGTGTTAGGATGTCTTTTCCTCTTGCTTATGTGGCAAGCCTCGTTCCGGCCATCCCGATGCGGGAGGGCTCGGCGCTTCAAGCAATCGAGATCACCGGCACAAGGCCGGCGATGACATTCACAGAATACGTGGCTACCGGCCCTTGCGTCCCTTGTATTTCGGCTTCTGTCCGGCGAAGCCTTGCGTCGAGCGGGCGGCCGGGCGTTCGCGGTAGTTCAGCGGGACCTCGCGGTCCGTCCCTGGGCCCATCTCGTCGAGGCCGGGTTTGCGGATGCGGGTGCCCTCATCGGAGCGGCCCTTGCCGGTCGGGCCGTAGGAATCGGAATCCTCGTCGCCGGCCGTCGCACCTTCGCCGGAGGGCGGCAGGCCCTTCGGCGGCAGGTTGGCGCTGCGGCCGTATTTGCGCGAGCCGCCGTACTTGCCGGCTTCCTTCTCCACATCGCTCTGACGCGCCATCGGGTCGTCGCTGATCGCGAGCTCCGTCGCCTGCAGGCGCTTGAGCTCGTCGCGCAGGCGCGCGGCCTCCTCGAATTCCAAATTCGCGGCGGCTTCGCGCATGCGCTTTTCCATGTCGGCGATCACGGCCTTGAGGTTGTGGCCGACAGTCCGGTCGGCGAGGCCTGTATCGACCGACACGTGATCGCGCTCGTAGACGCTCTCGAGGATGTCGGCGATGTTCTTCTTCACGCTCTGCGGCGTGATACCGTGCTCGGCGTTGTAAGCGAGCTGCTTCTCGCGGCGCCGGTTGGTCTCCGCGATGGCACGCTCCATGGAGCCGGTGATCTTGTCGGCATAGAGGATCGCCTTGCCTTCCACGTTACGCGCCGCGCGGCCGATGGTCTGCACCAGCGAGGTCTCGGAGCGCAGGAAGCCCTCCTTGTCCGCGTCGAGAATGGCCACGAGCGCGCATTCCGGAATGTCGAGTCCCTCGCGCAGGAGGTTGATGCCGATGAGCACGTCGAAGGCGCCGAGGCGCAGGTCGCGGATGATCTCGATGCGTTCAAGCGTGTCGATGTCCGAGTGCATGTAGCGCACGCGGATGCCGTTCTCGTGCATGTATTCGGTGAGATCTTCGGCCATGCGCTTGGTGAGCGTGGTCACGAGCGTGCGGTAGCCCTGCGCGGAGAGCTCCTTGACCTCGTGCACGAGATCGTCGACCTGGCTGCGCGCCGGCCTGATCTCCACGATCGGATCGACGAGACCGGTGGGACGGATGACCTGCTCGACGAAGATGCCGCCGGTCTGCTCCATCTCCCACTTGGCAGGCGTCGCCGACACGTGGACCGATTGCGGCCGCATGGCGTCCCATTCCTCGAAGCGCAGAGGGCGGTTGTCGAGGCAGGAGGGCAGGCGGAAGCCGTATTCGGCGAGCGTCGCCTTGCGGCGGAAGTCGCCGCGATACATGCCGCCGATCTGCGGCACGGTCACGTGGCTCTCGTCGGTGAAGACGAGCGCGTTGTCGGGCAGGTACTCGAACAGGGTCGGCGGCGGCTCGCCAGGCTTGCGGCCGGTGAGGTAACGCGAATAGTTCTCGATGCCGTTGCACACGCCGGTGGCTTCGATCATCTCCAGGTCGAACTGCGTGCGCTGTTCCAGGCGCTGCGCTTCGAGCAGGCGGCCCATGCGGGCGAGTTCCTGCAGGCGGTGCTGCAGCTCGTCCTGAATGCCCTTCACGGCCTGCTGCAGGGTCGGACGCGGCGTCACGTAGTGCGAGTTCGCATAGACCTTCACGAATTGCAGGTCATTGGTCTTCTTGCCGGTGAGCGGATCGAACTCGACGATGCTCTCGATCTCGTCGCCGAATAATCCGATGCGCCAGGCACGGTCCTCCAAGTGGGCCGGGAACAGCTCGATCACATCGCCGCGCACGCGAAAGGTGCCGCGCGCGAAATCGCTCTGGATGCGCTTGTATTGCAGGGCCACGAGATCGGCGATGAGCTGGCGCTGCTCGATGCGCTCGCCCACCTTCACGGAGAAGGTCATGGCCGTATAGGTCTCGACCGAGCCGATACCGTAGATGCATGACACGGACGCCACGATGATCACGTCGTCGCGTTCGAGGAGCGCGCGCGTGGCCGAGTGGCGCATGCGGTCGATCTGTTCGTTGATGGAGCTTTCCTTCTCGATGAAGGTGTCCGAGCGCGGCACATAGGCCTCGGGCTGGTAGTAGTCGTAATACGAGACGAAGTACTCCACGGCGTTGTCGGGGAAGAACGACTTGAACTCGCCGTAGAGCTGGGCGGCCAGGGTCTTGTTCGGCGCGAGGATGAGGGCGGGGCGCTGCGTCTCCTCGATCACCTTGGCCATGGTGAAGGTCTTGCCCGAGCCGGTGACGCCGAGGAGGACCTGGTCACGCTCGGCCCGCCGCACGCCGTCCACCAGTTCGCGGATGGCATTGGGCTGGTCGCCGGAGGGCGTGAAATCGGACTTGATCTTGAACGGGATGCCACCTTCCGACTTCTCGGGGCGGGGTGGGCGGTGCGGCACCCAGGGCTTGCCGTTCTTGAAGCGCGGATCGCCTTCCGTGAGCAGCCGCGACAGCGCGTCGACGGTGGCGGAAAAGCCGGATTCAGGGACGATGTCGCCCAGCTCATTGGCCACGTCCGGCCCGTCGTCCGGGCCCTTCAGGCCGAGCTTCTTGGCCAGCGCCGGGTCGACATCGGTGATGTCGCCATGGATGAAGGTTTCCTGCGCCCGCTCGGCAAAGCCCTCGGCCGCCTCCCGCTCCCGGTTCACCGCCGGGTTGAGAAGTTCTGCCAAGTGCGGGGCCAGGGGCTTCAGATCAGGTTTGGACGCCTTCCCGGTGGAAAGCTTGGGCTTTTTGGGTGATTTGGCCATAGAACGAATATGGTACGAACCGTTGGATAAGGGAAGAGTGCAGACGGTTATACCGTAGGCTTCCCGGCCTTCCGTCCCCCGCCGCGCAGGGCCCTCAGCAGCGGCACTGCGACGAAGTGGACGATAGGGATCAGGATGGCCCCGAGGATGAGGCCGACGAGGCCCGAGGCGGCGGCCGAGACGAGCCATTCCACCGCGCCGCCGATGCTCGGGACCGTGTGGCCGGCGGCCACGGCGATCGCGTGGATGGCATGGCCGAGGCCGGTGAAGCCGTAGCCTTCGAGGCCATGGACGATGATGCCGCCGCCGACCCAGACCATCGCGGCGGTGCCCACAATGGCGAGTGTCTTGAGCAGACCCGGCATGGCCTTCACCAGACCGCGGCCGAACGCCCGGGTGAGGGGCGCCAGCAGACGATCCGTGTGCAAGGGAGCGCTCTCGGGATCGCGCCGCAGCAGGCGCGACAGCGGGCGATCGGTTCGGGCGAGCGCCACGCCCATATCGTCCGCCTTCACGATCAGGGCGACACCGCCATAGACCAGGGCCGTGATGCCGATGCCCACGATGGCGAGCACGGCGGCCTGCATCCAGGTCGACCCCACCGGGATGCTGGCCAGCGTGATCGCCATGATCTCGGCCGAGAGGATGAAGTCGGTCTTGATGGCGCTGCTGACCTTCTCGTCCTCGACATTCCCGGCTATCTGGGTGGCCCGCTCATGCTCATGGGCACCATGGGGGAACAGGGCCCCGAACACCTTTTCCGAACCCTCGTAGCACAGATAGGCGCCGCCCATCATGAGCAGCGGCGTGATGGCCCAGGGGGCGAAGAAGCTCAGGATGAGAGCCAGCGGGAGAAGGTAGATCAGCTTGTTCTTGAGGGAGCCCAAGGCGATCCTGCCGACGATCGGCAGTTCCCTGGCGGCCGAGAAGCCCGTCACGTAGCGCGGGGTTACGGCGGCATCGTCGATCACCACGCCGGCCGCCTTCGCGCCGGCCTTGGCAGCCTGGGCGGCGACATCGTCGAGCGAGGCGGCGGCGACCTTGGCGATGGCCGCGATGTCGTCCAGCAAGGCGATCAGGCCGATGCTCATGAAGGCTCCTGTCGAAATCGGTCAAGCTTTACGGGGCTCGATGTGCAACAGCTATCGATTGGCTCCGGTCTCGACAACGCCCTGGTGGGAGATTCGGTGCAAAACAGTTCAGTTTCCCTTGCAGCATCAGTTGTCATCGGCCTGTCATGGACGGGGCGCATGAGGGGCCGGCCAATCTTGACCGTCTCGTGGGGACTCCATGCACCGCTCTTTCCTCGCCGGCTCGCTCGCCGTTGCACTCCTCTCCGGCACGGCGCTCAGCGCCTCCGCGGCCGAGTATTTCGACCGCATCGCCAGCTTCCCCATCACCTCGAACCTGCCGAAGGACTCGGACCAGAAGGCCGAGACCGTGGCCGAGATCATCTCGGCGAGCGAAGACGGCAAGCTGCTGGTCTACACGGACAGCCCCCGCAAGGCGCTGGGCTTCATCGACATCACCGATCCGGCTTCCCCTCAACCGGGCGGGATGCTTGCGGTGGGCGGCGAGCCCACCTCGGTGAAGGTCGTGGGCGGGAAGGCCTATGTGGCCGTCAATACTTCTGAGAGCTTCACCAACCCGAGCGGCAAGCTCGTGGCCGTGAACCTCGCGAACCGCAAGATCGTGGCCGAATGCCCGCTGCCGGGTCAGCCCGATTCCGTGGCCGCCCATGCGGGCATCCTCGCCGTCGCCATCGAGAACGAGCGCAACGAGGAGATCAACGACGGCGCGCTTCCGCAATTGCCCGCCGGCGCCCTGGTGGTCGCGTCCCTCAACGGCGACGCGCTCGATTGCGCGGCTCTCAGGACCGTCGATCTGACGGGCCTCGCGGCCGTCGCCGGCGAGGACCCAGAGCCGGAATTCGTGGATGTGTCCGAGGACGGCAAGGTCGTCGTGACCTTGCAGGAGAACAACCATATCGCCATCGTCGACGGCAAGAGCGGCAAGGTCGAGGCGCATTTCTCCGCCGGCACCGTCGACCTGAAGAACATCGACACCAAGAAGGACGGCAAGATCGATCTGACCGGCGCCATGGACAAGGTCGCCCGCGAGCCGGATGCGGTGCACTGGATCGACGGCAATCGCTTCGTGACGGCGAACGAGGGCGACTGGAAGGGCGGCTCGCGCGGCTTCACCATCTTCAACAAGGACGGCAGCGTCGCTTACGAATCCGGCGCGAGCCTGGAGCACGAGATCGTCTCGCTCGGCCATTACCCGGACAAGCGCAACAAGAAGGGCGTCGAAATCGAAGGCATCGAGACGGGCCGCTTCGGCAACGACACTCTCATCTTCGTCGGCTCCGAGCGCGGTTCGGTCGTCGCGGTTTACCGCGACACGGGCGCGGCGCCGGAACTCCTGCAGGTTCTGCCCTCCGGCATCGGCCCGGAGGGCCTTCTCGCCATCCCGTCGCGCAATCTCTTCGTGTCCACGAGCGAGACGGATCTACACGGTGAGGGAGGTGCCGCTCCGCATGTGATGATCTACCAGCGCGCCGAGCGCGCGGCTCCTGCCTATCCGACGATCCGTTCAGCGAAGAACGCCGAGGGACTGCCCATGGGCTGGGGCGCCCTGTCCGGCCTCGCCGCCGACAAGACGCAGGCCGGCAAGCTCTATGCGATCACGGACAGCTTCTACAGCGCGGCGCCGCGCATCCTCACCATCGACGCCACGAAGAAGCCCGCGCTGATCACGGCCGAGACGCTCGTGACGCGCAACGGCGCCGCCGCCGAGAAGCTCGACCTCGAAGGCATCGCCGTGGCGCGGGACGGGTTCTGGCTCGCCTCTGAGGGCAATCTGGAAAAAGGTGTCAAGAACCTGCTCATCCGCACCGATGCCATGGGGGCGATCCAGGAAGAGATCAACGTCCCGGCGGAGCTCGAAAAAGGTGCGAAGAATTACGGCTTCGAAGGTGTGACCGTGACAGGCTCGGGGTCTGAGGAGATCGTCTGGCTCGCGGTCCAGCGCGAATGGGCGGACGACGGCAAGAACGCCGTGAAGCTTCTCGCCTACAAGCCGTCCGACAAGAGCTGGAGCGCCGTGCGCTATCCGCTCGAGAGCGCGGAAGCCGGCTGGATCGGCCTGTCGGAGATCACCGCGGCGGGCGACCGCGTCATCATCATCGAGCGCGACAACCAGATTGCCGAGAAGGCCAAGGTGAAGCGGCTCTATGCGGTGTCCCTCGCGGACATGAAGCCCGTCACGCCCGGCGGCGAGCTGCCGCTCGTGCGGAAGACCCTGGTGCGCGATCTCCTGCCGGATCTCAAATCCGCCAAGGGCTACGTGCTCGACAAGGTCGAAGGCTTCGCCATCGATGCGGCGGGCGATGCCTATATCGTCACCGACAACGACGGCGTCGACAATTCCTCCGGCGAGACGCAGTTCCTCAAGCTCGGCAAGCTTTGAGCTTCATCGGCCATACGACAGACGAGAAGGGCCCTCGCAGGGTCCTTCTTGCATCTTACGCAACCTTGCGGGCGAGGTAGCGTCCGTCCGGCGTCGTGGCGATGCGGCCATAGCGGACGAGGGTCACGAGGGCCTGCTCGACGCGCGGCTCGATGCGCTTGCCGCCGCGCTTGAAGCCGCGCGCCAGCGCAGCCGCATCCATGGGCCGGCCGGCCGACAGAAGGGCGTGCTCGACCGCGAGCGAATCCTCGTGCCGATCCTTCGGAAAGGCCGGGAGAGAGCGGTCGATGGCCACCACATTCGCCGTGAGGTCGAGTTCTTCGGTCCTCGTCGCCGTGCCCCTGGCGAAGCGCGGGATCTGGTAATCGGGCCGGAGCCAGCGCACAAGCCCGGCCGCTTCTTCCGGGGCCCGCTCGGCATTCAGCGCCACCAACCGTTCGAGGATTTCCTCGTCAGTGAGATTATCCGGCCAGCCATAGGCCTGGAACACGAGCCGGTCGAGTCGCTCGTGCAGTTCCTTCAGGATGAGGATCAACCCCTGGTCCTTGATGCGCTCCTCGTCGGGCGTGAGCACGACCGGCTCGCCCTGTGTCATCCCCGGCGAGCCGGAGGCGCAGGAAGGGGACCCATGATCAGGCGCCGCGAGCCCTCTCCCCCCTTGTGGAGGAGAGATGGAGAGGGGGGTGCCGGCGCCATGCTCTGAGATGCTGGCGCCGGCACCCCCACCCCTAGCCCCTCCCCACAAGGAGGAGGGGGATCCAGTGCGCGCCGCCTCCATCACCTTCAGCTTCTCCAGCACGTTGTACATCTGCGTCAGCGTGAGCTTCGGATGCTCGGCCTGGCGAGACTTGCGGAACGCGTCGAGTTCCTCCGCGACGGCGCGGATTTCGGCCTTCAGGGTCTCGGATGGATCGGGGAAGGGAAACTTATTAAAGCACTCCGTGTGATTATACGTATGGTCGTTACCAGCACCGAGCCATCCGCCAGTATGAAGTGCAAAAGTGATATGAGGACGGGAGGATAGAATGCCTAAATGCAAACTATCGTTAATGGCTATTGCGATTACCTTGCTCTCTGGCAGAAAGTCCTTGTCATAGAAGCTAAATATTTTGTGCTTTGCAGTTCGAGAGGTGCAAATATATCGCTTGATGTTAACAAGCGCCTCTCTAAGGCGCGGAGCGGGCTCCCCGTATCTCCACCACTTTATTCTACGAATGTCGCGCCGGTTTAAGTCTCGCTCCGGCTTAACTGTGCCTAGAAGATGATTGTAGATAATTGGTGCGTTTTTTCGGAGAAATTCATCGGAGTAGTCATCTGTGTCTATGACGAACACTCCTCTTGGAGCTCCAACAACATCTCGCCCATTGATGAACTTTTTGATCAGCCCGGCGTAAAGGAGGCTATGGCTGCTCCAGTTAAGTGCCGTCTTCTCATCAAGGATAAAGCCTTCACCATTTAGCTGCACTCCCTTATGAGCCAAGCTTCTAGTCGCTTCCAACTCTTGGAGATTGGACAGGTCATGACCAATCGAAAGATCTGGATTTATCCTGCCTATAGAGGAGCTAAATTGTAGATATGGCTGGTCTGTATCTAGTGCATCCTCACAAGTAACCTCTAAAAGCACGCCATCCTGCTCGCCCTTCGTTGCGACCGTCATCGCAATGCGCACTGCCGCTGAGTCCGCCGCCGCCTTCGTCCATGGATGATCCGGGATCGCCATCACCAGTGACACGGGCGTCTTCGCCTCCATGCGCTTCTTCATCACGCGGCGTGAGAATTCCTGCGTAATCGAGTTGGTGGTCACGAAGCCGAAGCGGCGCAGGAGTGAGTTCTTCGCGGTCAGGATTTCCGCCGCGTGGTCCCACCAATACATGACGAGATCGGCGCTGTCGTTCATGTGCCTGTGCGCTGCCCAGAGCGCTTCCGTGTAGGCGTCGCCGAGGCGGGCGCGCAGATCCTTGCCGCCGATGAACGGCGGATTGCCCACGATGAACTCCGCTTCCGGCCATTCGGGACGGCGGGCATTCGGATAGGTTTCGATGCGCTTGCCGTCTTTCTCCATGACCTGCGGCACAGGATAGCCGTCCCATGTAAGGACGGCGTCGTAGCCCTGGCGCCGGCCGAAATTGATGGTCTGGAAGGCGCGCAGGATCGGCTCGGATGGGTGACCCGTGCGGTTGCGGTAATGCTGCTGCAAGAAGCCGATCCATACCACGAGTTCGGCGATCGCCGCGGCGCGCGGGTTGAGCTCGAGGCCGAGGAACTGGTGCGGGTCGACGGTCTCCCGGTCGAGGCCCATGCTTTCCGGCTCGCCGAGCTGCGCCAGTGTCTCCAGCACCTCGCCTTCGAGCTTCTTCATCAGCTCCAGCGAAACATACAGGAAGTTGCCGGTGCCGCAGGCGGGGTCGAGCACCCGCGTGGTGCAGAGACGGCGGTGGAAGGCGTGCACGATGGCGATCGCCGCCTTCTCGTCGCCGGTTTCCTTGGCGTGCTCGGCCTTGCGCAGGGCGGTCTGCCAGTCGTCGCGCAGCGGCTCCATGACGGTGGCCTGCACGAGGCGCTGCACGTAGGCGCGCGGCGTGTAATGGGCGCCGAGCTTTCGGCGCTCGGTCCTGTCGAGAGCCTGTTCCAAGAGCGTTCCGAAGATGGCGGGGTCGACCTCGGTCCACGAGTACTTCGCAGCCGCCAGCAGCTCGCCGATCTCCTCGCGGCCGAGGTCGAACACGGTCGTGTCCTTGAACAGGCCGCCGTTGAAGTGGCGCACGCGGGTTTCGATCACATGGCTGAACTCGTCTCCCTTCTCCATCTGCTGCCAGAGCGCCTTGAGCCGGTGCGGGAAGTGCTCAGGGTCCACGACGCTCTTCTCCAGGATCGCCTTGAAACTGTCGGGGGGAAGCAGCGCGACATCCTCGGCGAACATGGTGAAGAGGCAGCGCATGAGGAAATGGGCCACGTCCTCCGCGTCGCATCCGCGCTCCTCCAGGGACTTGCTCACCTGCGCGAGGCGCTTGGCGATGTCGCGGGTGACGCGGGCCGCCTCCTTGGACGGATCGAGCCCGTGGGGCTCCTGCCAGATTCGCTTCAGAAGCGTGCGCGTCGCCTCCGTGCGCAGATCCTGCAGGTAGACGCGATAGCCGTTACGATCCGGGAAATGGCTGTAGGCGCGTCCCGTGCCGGTGAAATCCGCATAGAGCTCCAGGCAATGGCCCACGTCGCACACGATGATGAAGGGCGGCGCAGGATGGTCCGGATCGAGCAGGAAGACATAGGATTCCGCCTGCTGGCGCGCATTCTTCATCATCACGTCCCATCCCCGCGCGATGCCGCGGCGACCGAGATCGGCGGGCTCTTCGGCGAGCATGGAAAGCTGGCCCGGAATGGCCTTCTGTTTGCCCGGCAGGCGCGATTGCTTGGCCTCGAGGATGAAGGCGTTCTTCTTGTAGAGATCGATGCGCTTGTGAGCGGTCGCCGCGTCTCCGTCCCGGGGGCGGACGGCGCGCTCGAACACGTAGTCGTTCCGCTCCCGCTCCGCGCCCGCCGGGTCGGGGCGCCGCACGCCGAGCACATCGCAGAGCTCCGCCAGAAACATCTGGTAATTGGCGCGCTCCGCGCCGCCCTCCCGCGAGGTCCACCGGTTGATGAAGACGTCGACAGCGTCGACAGAGGAGGCAGGAGACATCGACTACGCAACATGAGGAGGCCGGACAAACCGGACGTTGCGAATTTCTACAACCTAAAAATGAATAGAGTCAAAATACACCTATAAGGTGCAGACGCGCTCACGGCCCGGCGCTCCCCGCCGATGAGCCAGGAGGTATCGGACCGGACCCCGAACGCGGCTTCACGTCGGGGTCCGATGGCTCTAGGAAGCGTTCGGTTGTCGGGAGAGCGCCCCTGCGCGGGGCCGGGTGCCGGCCTGCGAGGCAGGCAGGGAGAGAGGGGACGGGATCAGGCGGTGAAGGCCGTCGGACCCCTCATGTAGGCTTCCACCCGGTCGATATCGACCTGGGTTTCGTCCGGAGACGTATTGGGCTGCGTGTCCGGCTGCGTGTCCGGCTGCGTCTCGGCCAGGGGCTGTTCTTCCGCCGGATCGGTCAGGGGGGCGAGGTCGTTCGCGGCGTCGTGAACGGTTTGAAGAAACTCGCTCTGCCCGTCGTCGTCCGGGCTCTCAGGGGGTAGGCGCGGACTCATGGCATTCTCCTTTGGGAGTAGGCAGGATTATTGGCGCGATCCATGTCACAAATAGGGCGCCGCCCCGGACGGACGATGCCGATCGCGTGATCGCGACGGGTATCGATCCTGGTTCCGGATGGCGGCTCCGCCGTGCCTCAGGCGCAGCTGCGGCCCATGGCGTTGAGGCCCTCGTCGAGGAGGTCGGCCAGGTTGGGAATGCCGATGAGCCAGTCGGCCGTCGAGAGCGAGCTTGCCGCCTCGCGTTCGCGGGCGAGGCGCACGGCGGCGCCCCATTCCTCCGGCTCCATGTCGCCGCGGCCGATATAGACCAGGGCGATCAGGTCGGCGCGCTCGTCGTCGTTGAGACCCGTGATCACGTCGCGGATCTCCTCCTCCGTCGCGTCGTCCGGCGAGGAGGTGAGGGCGTCGACGCTGCCGTCGTCGATAGGGTTCGAGCCCGAGGCCGGATCCGTGATGCCTTCCTTCACATCGATGGCCCTGACCCGGAGAATGAGTTCGCAAACCTTATCGAGCGCGATGTCCATAAAACCCTCTTGGCATGTAACGCGTGACTGACCTGACAGGGAAACCCGGAAAAGGGCATTCGGTTCAGCTTAAAGCGTCGGCCCGGCCTAAGGGGCGATCCTTGGCTTTCGCGGCGGTCTGCGCCTAAACTGGACTGAGGCTGGGATCTGTCATGCACCGCTTGCTCGCTTTCTGTCTGGTTGGACTCTCGCTCGCCATCGGCCCATTCCATGAGGCGCACGGCCAGCCGGCTCGCAGGGCCGAGGCGGGCAAACTGGCGCCACAACGTCCGGGGCAGACCGACGTCTATATCCTGTCGTTCGGCCTCTGGGGGCCGCAGAGCGTGTTCGAGAGCGAGGCCCGGGGAGCGGCGCGTATCCTCGAGACGCAGTTCGACGGGAAGGGGCGCTCCATCGTCCGGGTCAACACCAAGCGCCGCGCCGGCGCGATGCCCGAGACCCTGATGGCCGCCGCCGCGGCGGCCGGGAAGGCGCTCGATCCCGCCGAGGACATCGTGGTGCTCGTCCTCACCTCGCATGGCGGCCCGGAAGGGATCGGGCTCGTGGCCGGGCGCGACGCGCTTCTCGTCACGCCGGACAATGTCCGGGAGCTGCTCGACCGGACCCGGGCCGAGCATCGGGTGCTGATCGTCTCAGCCTGCTATTCGGGCGTCTTCGCCCGGGAGCTGGCGGACCCCCGCACCCTCGTCATCACGGCGGCGGCGGCCGACAAGCCATCCTTCGGCTGCCGGGACGGGGCGACCTGGACCTATTTCGGCGATGCCTTCTTCAACAGAGCCCTGAGGAGCGAGGTCCGCTTCGACGCCGCCTTCGAGACGGCCCGCGGCCTCGTCACGGAACGGGAGAAACGGGAAGGGTTCGATCCGTCGAACCCGCAGATCGCCGGTGGGGAGGAGGTCCTGGGACGGTTGAGGGAAGCCTGCCGGGCTGCTCCCGCGCAGCAGGCTGGGCGCGCGGCGCGATCGGCCAGCTGCTGAGCCTGCGGCGTTCGGTCTCTTCATCGTAATCCGGCCGATCGACGTTCATTGGCTTGACAGTCCCATCAGGACGATTAGGGCAGAGCGCCCTGTCGATCTGAGCCCGTACCGGAACCACCATGAGCCCCCATACGACACCCGTCCTGATGCTGGTCGCATCGAACGTCTTCATGACCTTCGCTTGGTACGGACATCTCAAGTTCAAGACGTCGCCCCTCTGGATCGCCGTCATGGCGAGCTGGGCCATCGCCTTCGTCGAATACTGGTTCGCCGTGCCGGCCAACCGGATCGGCTCGTCCGTCTACTCGGCGGCCGAGCTCAAGACCATGCAGGAGGTCATCACCCTCGTGGTCTTCGCGGTCTTCTCGGTGTTCTACCTGAAGGAGCCCCTCGGCTGGAACCATCTCGTCGGCTTCGGCCTCATCGCCACGGGCGCGGCCTTCATCTTCCAGGCGCGCTGAGCATGAGCGCGGGCTATTCCGGAACGCCCTTGCCGAAGAAGCTCGGGTTTAGGGATGGTCAGCGGGCTGCTTTCATCGGGCTCCCCAACGACCTTTCCTGGCTGGCGGGCAGCGTGGACCTGCAAGAGGCCTGGCTTGAACCGGCGTTCACGGACACCTTACCCCATGGCCTGGATGTCGTGCACCTGTTCACTGTTGAGGCAGAGCCGCTTGGGAAGCTGCTTGACGGTCTCAAGCAGCGCATCGTGCCGAATGGGATGATCTGGGTTTCATGGCCGAAGAAGAGCGCGAAGGTGCCGACCGACGTAACGGAGGACGTGATACGCTCCGCCGCCCTGGGCCGAGGTCTCGTGGATGTGAAGGTCTGCGCGGTGGATGCGGTGTGGTCAGGCCTGAAGCTCGTGATCCCGAAAGCACTGCGAGCTGCCACGTCGTGATGGCGAAGGATCCCATGGGGCTCGCCTCGTTCACTCGTCCGCTGGCGAAGCGATGACGTTCCTCGTCTATGCCGGCGCGGCGCTCGCCGAGATCGCCGGGTGCTTTTCCTTCTGGGCCTGGCTGCGATTGGGGAAGTCGCCGCTTTGGCTCGTGCCCGGTATGGGGGCGCTCGCCCTCTTCGCCTATCTCCTGACCCTGGCGCCTGCCGATGCCGCAGGCCGGGCCTACGCCGCCTATGGCGGCGTCTACATTGTCGCGTCGATCCTGTGGCTCTGGATCGCCGAGGGCGCGCGCCCCGACCGTTGGGACGTGGCGGGCGCCGGCATCTGCCTGGCCGGCGCGGCGCTCATCCTGTTCGGGCCGCGGGGGTGACGCTCCATACTCTCCACCTCATCGCCGGCTTCATGCCGGTTATAACGTGGGAGGGCGGGTGAGCGTTACGCCCCTCATGTCGCCGGCTTCATGCGCAGGATGCGACCGTTGCGGGAATCGGTCAGCAGGTAGACGAGCCCGTCGGGGCCCTGACGGACGTCGCGGATGCGCTCGCCGAGCTGCTGCAGCATGCGCTCCTCGCCCGTGACCCGGTTGCCGTCGGTTTCGAGCCGAGCGACCAACTTGCCGGACAGGGCGCCGATGAGGATGCTGCCGCGCCAAGCCGGGAACTGGTCGCCCGTGTAGAAGGCCATGCCGGAAGGCGCGATGGACGGGTCCCAGTAGAAGACCGGCTGCTCCATGCCGGCCTTTTTCGTGCCTTCGCCGATTTTCGCGCCGGAATAATCGACCCCGTAGGAGATCACCGGCCAGCCGTAGTTCCGCCCCTTCTGCGGGATGTTCAGCTCGTCGCCGCCTCGCGCGCCGTGCTCCACGGTCCAGAGCTCGCCGGTGACGGGGTGGAGGGCGGCCGATTGCAGGTTGCGGTGGCCGATGGACCAGATCTCGGGACGGGCGTCCTCCCGGTTCAGGAACGGATTGCCCGGAGCGGGGGCTCCGTCGGGCTTGATGCGGACGATCTTGCCCAGATGGTTGGCCGGGTTCTGTGCCTGGTCGCGCAGGTCGAACCGGTCGCCCAGGGTCACGAAGAGGTTGCCGTCCCGGTCGAACACCAGGCGCGAGCCCCAGTGGTTGTTGCCCGTATGGGCCGGTTCCTGGCGGAAGATGACCTGCGTCTCCTCCAGGGCGGTCCCGTCTTGGCTGAGGCGGCCACGGGCCACGGCGGTGCCGGCGCGGCCTTCCCCGCGGTCCTCCGCCAAGCTCAGGTAGACGAGGCGGCTCTGCGCGAAGTTCGGGTCGAGGGCGACGTCGAGGAGGCCGCCCTGTCCCCGCGCGGCGATCGGCGGGAGGCCACGGATCGGCTCGGACAGGGTGCCGTCGGCCTCCGCGATGCGCAGGCGGCCGGGGCGCTCCGTCACCAGCATGCGGTTGTCGGGGAGGAAGGCGAGGCCCCAGGGATTCTCGAGGTTGCGGGCGAGCGTCTCGACGATCACCTCGACCTTGTCGGTGCGGAGGCGCTGGGTGTCCTGGGCCAGGGCGGGGGACGCGGCGCCGAGAGCAAGCGCGCAGGCCAGGGCAATTCGGGGGCTCAGCATCTGGGATTCTCTCCGTCGATTGTCATGCCGGAGAGCTAAACGTCTGGGGCAGGCCGTCAACCGGGCCGCCGTTCACTCACGCGTTATCGCAGCGAATGGACGTGGATGGTTTTCGTGTCCCTGGCCGACAGGGTTTGGGTGGTGGCCATCACGGAGAGAGTGGCAAGGCCCAGCAGCATGACGAGGGCCAGCGAGCAACGGCTTTCCTGGCGCGGGTCGAGCCGGTGGGCACGGGTGGAAACACGGGTAGTGTGCCTTGGTCGGAAAGTCTTCATCGGTCCATTCCCAGCAGCCGATCAGGAGCTGCAGAAGAAAAACTTGTGCGATTCAAGAAAGTTCCCGCCTTATCCGAAAGCGCTGCTTCCGGTTTTTCGGCTAAGTGTCCGTATTAACTAATTATTAACCATTGTGGCAGCGTATGCTCAAGCTTTGCGGCTCAGCTCGACCGACGCCGCCGAGCGTTCCGTCGGCCCATGATGGACCGCCTCGATATTGTGCCCGTCCGGATCGAAGGCAAAGGCGGCATAATAGCCCAGGTGATAGGACCGTTCTCCCGGCCCACCGTTGTCGCGGCCGCCATGAGAGAGCGCGGCCGCGTGGAAGGCGTGGACGGCCTCCCTGTCCTGCGCCTGGAAGGCGAGGTGCACCCGCGACACCGGGCCGTCCGCCCGGTCCACCCACAGTTCGTCGGAGGCGAAATGCGTCGGGCTCTCCGAGGTGAAGTCGCGGCCGATGGCGTTCAGGACCGCCCGGTAGAACCGCCGGCTGGACTCGAGGTCAGACACGCGCAAGTGAATGTGGTCGATGAGACGGCCCTGGTGGTACGGCACGAGAGGTCTCCTTTTCGGTCGTCCCGGGGCTGCGCGGCAGAACCCGGGATCGTGTGACGAGAATGGCGCGCTTTTCTGAAGCCGATCCCGGATCGGCTTGCGCCGTCCGGGATGACAGCAGTGGCCTCACTCGGCCTTGATGCCCGCCGCCTTGATGATCTCGGCCCAAGTCTGAATCTCCTTGGCGAGATAGGGCTTGAACGCTTCCGGATCGCGCACGTTCAGCGTGAAGCCGAGCTTGGTGATGCGCTCCTTCACGTCGGGCTTGTTGAGGATCGCGATGATCGTGCCGGACAGCTTGTCGAGGACGGGCTTGGGCGTGTTCACCGGTGCGAAGAAGGCGGCCCAGGATTCCGCGTCGGCATCGGTGATGCCCTGCTCGCGCAGGGTCGGCACGTCCGGAGCCTGCGGGTTGCGCTGCGGGCTCGCGATGCCGATGGCGCGCATCTGGCCGCCCTGGAACTGGGTCAGCACGCTGGGCAGGGTCGAGTTCGACACGTCGATACGGCCCGCCATGATCTCCGTCACGAGAGGCGCGGCGCCCCGGAACGGCACGTGGGTCATCTTGATGCCCGTTCGGGTCATGAAGAGCTCGGTCGCCAGGTGCGAGCCGGAGCCGACGCCGGTCGAGCCGTAGTTCAGCTTGCCCGGATCCTTCTTGGCGAGCTCGATCAGCTCGGGAATGGTTTTCACCGGCAGGTCGTTCTTCACCACGAAGACGTGCTCGAAGGCGCCCGCGCCCGCGAGCGGCGCGAAGTCCTTCACCGCGTCGTAGCCCGGCTCCTTCAGCAGGAACATGTTGTTGCCGTGCGTCTGGTTATTGCCGAACACGATGGTGTAGCCGTCGGGCTCCGCCTTGGCGACGCTGCGCGTGCCGACCGCCCCCGAGGCGCCGGCCAGGTTCTCGACGATCACGTTCTGGCCGAGATCCTTGCCCATCTCCTCCGCGACGATGCGGGCGATCACGTCGGTCGGGCCGCCGGCCGGGTAGGGCACCACCATCTTGATGATGCGGGTCGGGAAGTCCTGGGCGGAGGCTGCGGTGGCGAAGAGGGCCGCGCCGGCGACGAGGCCGAGCGCGAGGCGGCGGGTGACGGATATGGTCATCGGAAAAGGCGGCTCCTCGAAAGCCCGTTCGCGACGGGCTGCTTTTGCTTGCTGTTTCGCTTGCTTGGGCGGCTTGGCCGCATTAGGGTCCGCCGCCGTCACGGTTCCCTTCTTAACGCCCCAATCGGAGGATTCCCATGGGCTTTTTGTCTGACGCCCTTTCCCGCATCAAGCCGTCTGCAACCATCGTCATCACGCAGAAAGCGCGGGATCTGAAAGCTCAGGGGCGGGACGTGATCAGCCTCTCCGTCGGCGAGCCGGATTTCGACACGCCCGACAACATCAAGGAAGCCGCCATCGCGGCCATCCGCCGCGGCGAGACGAAGTACACGCCGGTCTCCGGCATCGTGCCATTGCGCGAGGCCATCTCCCGCAAGTTCAAGCGCGAGAACGGCCTCGACTACAAGCCCTCGCAGACCATCGTGTCCACCGGCGGCAAGCAGGTGATCTATAACGCGCTGCTCGCCACCCTGAACCCGGGCGACGAGGTCATCATCCCGGCGCCGTACTGGGTGTCCTACCCTGAGATGGTGGGGCTCTGCGGCGGCAAGCCCGTCTTCGTCGACTGCACCATGGAGCATGACTTCAAGCTCCAGCCGGAGCCGCTCGAGCGCGCCATCACGCCTAAGACCAAGTGGATCATCCTCAACTCGCCGTCGAACCCGACCGGCGCGGCCTATTCGCGCGCGGAGATGAAGGCGATCACCGACGTGCTGATGCGCCATCCGCATGTGTGGGTGCTTACCGATGACATGTACGAGCACCTGACCTACGGCGATTTTGAGTTCGTCACGCCGGCCCAGGTCGAGCCGAACCTCTACGAGCGTACGCTCACCATGAACGGCGTGTCGAAGGCCTATGCCATGACCGGCTGGCGCATCGGCTACGCGGCCGGTCCCGATCACCTCATCAAGGCGATGGATTTCGTGCAGGGGCAGCAGACCTCCGGCGCCGCCTCGATCTCGCAATGGGCCGCCGTGGAGGCGCTCGACGGGCCGCAGGATCACCTCAAGGTCTTCAAGAAGGCCTTCGAGGAGCGCCGCGACCTCGTCGTCTCCATGCTCAACCAGTCCAAGTACCTGAAGTGCCCGATGCCGGAAGGCGCGTTCTATGTCTATCCGTCCTGCGCGGAGGCGATCGGCAAGACGGCGCCTTCGGGCAAGGTGCTGGCGACGGATGAGGACTTCGTGTCCGAGCTGCTCGAAGCCGAGGGCGTCGCGGCGGTTCACGGCTCGGCCTTCGGCCTCGGCCCGAACTTCCGCATTTCCTACGCCACGTCCAATGCGGCGCTCGAGGATGCCTGCAACCGCATCCAGCGTTTCTGCGGAAGCCTGCGCTAAGGCGTAAGAGTGGGGGGAGCCTCATCAGGCTCCCCTAAAGCCCTCATCCTGAGGGGGTTGCGCTAGCAATCCGTCTCGAAGGACGAGGGCGCCTCCAGCGTACTCTGGATGATCCTTCGAGACGCAGCTGTGCTGCTCCCCAGGATGAGGTCAGAGATTGATGAGATAATCTCCAGGGAGCACGCTGTGCAGATGACATTGCCCCGGACCTTCCATCCGGATCCCGGGGCGGAGCCCTATCGGGCCGATCCGGCCTCCACGCACCGGGTGAAGTTCGACGCCCGCGTCGACTTCACCAATGGCGGCTATGTGGAGGCCAAGGACTTCCTCCTCGACATCCAGGGCGAGGATATCCCGCCTGAGCGCCTGGCCGAGATGATCGTCTCGGCCATGAACCTCCTGCGCGCCGGCCCCGTGACGATCACGGCCATGCGCGTCGTCAAGCGCGGCGAGCATCAAGACGGGTGAACCTGCGCTTGTCGTGATCGTCTCACGTCATCAACGGCACAAGGCAGGTGATGACGTGAGTGGGTGTCGCCCCGTCCCCTACAGGACGAACCAGCCCTTGCTGAGTTCGAGCGAGCCTTTGAGCTTGATCACGGCCTCCGCCGCCTTATCGTTGTCGGTGTTGAGGTAGAGGTAAGTTGCGCTCTTCGTCTTCTCGAAGCGCGCTTCGCCGGCCTTGCTGAAGTCCTTCTTGCCGATGAAGCTGAACTTCTGGTCTCCCCGCTTGCGGGTGTTGGCATCGATGGCGGACAGGTCGATCTTGTCGCCCTCCCGGCGCGAGACGTCGAGGATGATGTCCGCTTTGGCCTTGGACGAGCTGGTCTCCCGGTTTGCGAACGCGAACACGTCGCGGCCGGCGCCGCCGGTGAGTCTGTCCTGACCAGGCCCGCCGCTTAGCCGGTCGTCGCCGCCTCCGCCATTCACGACATCCGCGTCCGCACCGCCGTTCATGGTGTCGGCATCTGCACCGCCATCCATGATATCGGCGCCTGTCCCGCCGTCCATGGTGTCGGCACCTGCACCGCCATCGAGTCGGTCGTTGCCGCCTGCTCCGTTGAGAAAGTTGCGGAACGCATCGCCGGTGAGAGTATCGTGGCCCGCGCTGCCCGAGAGCGTGTCGGCGAGCGCGGTGTTGCGCACCATGGTACCGGTCCCGACGTCGATGGTATGGGCCACGTTCCAGGTGAGCGCACCTTCGACTATGGTGACGGTGGCGGCCTTTGGGCCGGTCGAGGCATAGGCGTGGTTGAACACGGCGCGTCCGGCGGTGGGTGTCACAACGCTGCTGGTGCCGTCGCCCCAGGCAATGCTGGCGCTGGAGGCATTACCGACCGCGAGCGTCGTCTCAAGGAAACAGCCCTCGGCGATCGCCGCCGCATGTTCTTTGTAGAACAGATCGATCCGGAAGATGTCGAACGCGTCGTTCATATCGCCAGCGATGAGGTTGGAGGCGAAGCTGCCGAACGTTACGTATCGTCCGTCCAAGCTGAACTGGGCTTCCGCGCTGAAGTCATCTGCTTCGACCCCCATGACGGAGGTGGAGAGGCGGGTGACGGCACCGGTGCTCAGGTCCTTGAGGAAGATATCCGTTTGCCCATTGGTATCGCCGCCGACCAGATTGGAGGCCCGGCTTTGGAACACCACATAGCGTCCGTCGGAGCTGAACTGAGGGTTCGAGCTGTCTCCGTTGGTCTCAGTTCCGCCTGACCCATTGGACAGGCGGGTGACGGCGCCGGTGGTCAGGTTCTTGAGGAAGATATCGCGGCTATCACGGTCTGTCGTGCTGGTGCCATCGCCGTCCAGGTTGGAAGCCGAGCTTTCGAACACCATGAAGTGGCCGTCCGGGCTGAACTGAGGATTAAAGCTGTCGTCGTTCGCTGCATTTCCATTGGCGGCGGTGGAGAGGCGGGTGACGGCACCGGTGGTCAGATCCTTGAGGAAGATGTCGTTTATTGTGTTGTTGGTGTCGCCGGTGACTAGGCTGGGGGCCCTGCTTGCAAACACCACATAATGTCCGTCCGGGCTGAACCGCGCATCGGAGCTGTCAAACTGTCTTCCAAATTGTGGAACTTCAACGGCTCCAACCGGGGTCGAAAGACGCGTGATAGCGCCGGTGACCAGGTTCTTGAGGAAAATGTCGGTACTACGATTGCTGTCGTCACCGTCGACCAGATTGGTGGCCATGCTTTCGAACACCACAAAGCACCCATCGGGGCTGAATTGAGGGTTCAAGCTGTCGTTGTTTGCCTGGGCACCGTTCGATGTGGTGGAGATGCGAGTGACAGTGCCGATGCTCAGGTCCTTGAGGAAGATGTCGCGGTCATCCCTGGTGTCGCCGACGATCAGATTGGTGGCGCTGCTTTCGAACACCACGAAGCGCCCATCGGGGCTGAAGTGAGGACTACTGCTGCTCTCGTTCGCCTCTGCTCCACTGGTCGTGGTCGAGATCCGCGTCAGGATATCGGCGCTGGTTGGACGGAAGACGGATTGCACGGACAGGAACATCATGGACCTCCTACAGCCACTCATGAATTGAGTTGCTAAGCTAGGCCGATTACGGCGTGGACTACTCTCTGAACGGAGGGGATCGGGTGCGTGAGCGCACACCGGACGTGCAGGGGAGAAGCGTGATTTCCGTCCCCTTAACCCAGGATAGACATCCTCTCCGTGGAACGGCGCCGCGCTTGCGCCGTTAAGCGCTAAGCTTGACCAAGCTTAGGAGCTCATCATGCGTCGCGCCGCTCTCCCCGTTGCCGCCCTTGCTCTTCTTGCCGCTTTTGGTGCCACCGAGGCCCAGGCTCAGAACCGGGGGCGGGTCGGTGTCCTGTCCTGCAGCGTCTCGGGCGGGATCGGCCTCATCGTCACCTCGCAGAAGACCACGCTGTGTACCTTCAATCCCCGGCGCGGGCGGCCCGAGCGCTATGTGGGCGTGATCCGCCGGTTCGGGCTCGATATCGGGGCAACACGGCGGGGCATCCTGACATGGGCGGTGTTCTCCCGCGGCAGCGTCGCGCCGGGCTCCCTCGCCGGGAGCTATGTGGGCGGGACCGCCGAGGCGACGGCCGGTGCCGGCGTCGGTGCCAACGTCCTGGTCGGCGGCTCGAACCAGAGCATTTCTCTCCAGCCCCTATCCGTCAGCGGCCAGACCGGCCTCAACCTCGCCCTCGGGGTGGCCGATTTCGAACTGCGACGGGCGCGATAGGCGGGAGCGTTCCATCCCAAAGATGAAATTCCATCCTGCGTCATCACCGGCCTCGTGCCGATGATGACGTCGAGGGTGTCATTCTCCACCCGCCCCCACGTCCTCCCGTCCAAGCACAATCCTCTTGCCATTCCACGACGAGAGGCAGAGCATTCATGGCAACGCGTCCCGCAAGAGCGCGCCGATGAATGGGGGCAGGGAGGATGATGTCCTATGGCACCCAACGGCAGACTAGGTTCGGGCCCGCGATGCATCGCGATCGTCGGCCCGTTTCAGAGCGGCAAGACCACGCTTCTCGAAGCTATCGTGGAGCGCACCGGAGCGATTTCGCGCGCGGGCCGCGTGTCCAGCGGCGACAGCGTCGGAGATGCGAGCGCGGAGGCCCGCGCCCATGCCATGAGCATCGAGCCCAACGTGGCGACGGTGGAATTCCTCGGCGAGAGCATGACCTTCGTGGACTGCCCCGGCTCGACGGAATTCCTGCACGAGATGCGCAACGTCACGCCGGTCTGCGACGCGGCGATCGTCGTCTGCGAGGCGGACGAGCGCAAGATTCCGGCCCTTG
The DNA here is from genome assembly GCF_024519725.1 of Microvirga sp. Mcv34. Lineage (GTDB taxonomy): Bacteria > Pseudomonadota > Alphaproteobacteria > Rhizobiales > Beijerinckiaceae > Microvirga. The sequence continues at coordinate 65,082 of NZ_JALJRK010000020.1, forward strand.
AAATCATCCTGCGGGAGCTCGAGGAGGCGGATATCCCGCGCTTCCTCTTCATCAACAAGATCGACACCGCGACCCAGCGCATCCGCGAGACGCTCGCGCTGCTGCAGCAGGCCTCGCGCACGCCCCTGCTCCTGCGCCAGATCCCCCTCTGGAAGGACGGCATCGCCGTCGGCTTCATCGATCTCGCCCTGGAGCGCGCCTTCATCTATCGCGAGCATGCACCGAGCGAGATCGTGGACCTGCCCGAGGGCGAGCTGCCCCGCGAGAAGGAAGCGCGCTTCGCCATGCTCGAACGCCTGGCCGATTACGACGACGAGCTCATGGAGGAGCTGATCTCGGAGATCGAGCCGCCGCGCGACCAGATCTTCGACGACCTGTCGAAGGAGCTGAAGGAGCGTCATGTGGTGCCGGCCCTGATCGGCTCGGCCGAGCGCGGCAACGGCATCACGCGGCTCCTGAAGGCCCTCCGTCACGAGGCGCCGACCCTGGCGGAGACCCGTGCCCGCCTCGGCGTTCCCGAGGAGGGCGCGCCCCTGGCCCAAGCCATGAAGACCCTGCATATGGGGCAGGGCGGCAAACTCACCATCGCCCGGGTCCTGCGCGGCACCTTCCACGAGGGCGACACTGTCGTCGGCTCGCGCGGGGCGGAGGCGCGGATCGGCAGCCTCGCGACGCTTCTCGGCAGCGCGCTCAACCGCAAGGCGGAAGCGGTGGCCGGCGACACGGTCGGGTTCGGCCGGCTGGAGGGGATTGCCACCGGGGACGCCTTCGCGGCCGGCAAGGCCAGGCCCGAGGCCATCGTATCGCCCGCGCCGCCCGAATCCGTCTACGTGCTGGCCCTCAAGGTGAAGGACCGCAAAGACGACGTGCGCCTGTCGAGCGCGCTCGCCAAGATCACCGAGGAGGACCCGTCCCTCGTGATCGAAAACCGGCCCGAGATGGGGGAGATCCGGCTCCACGGGCAAGGCGAGATGCACCTGCGCGTGGCCGTGGAGAAGCTGGCTTCGCGCTTCCAGGTCGGCGTCGAGACGGCGAAGCCCCGGGTGGCCTATTGCGAGACGATCAAGCTGCCCGCCGCCGCCCGCGGCCGGCACCGCAAGCAGACCGGCGGGCACGGCCAGTTCGGCGACGTGATGATCGAGATCAGGCCGCTGCCGCGCGGGGAGGGGTTCGCGTTCCAGGACCAGATCACGGGGGGCGTGGTGCCGCGCCAGTACATCCCGTCGGTCGAAACGGGGGTGCGGGATGCGCTCAAATGCGGGCCGCTGGGCTTCCCCGTGGTCGACCTCGCGGTGATGCTCACCGACGGTTCCTACCACACGGTGGATTCCTCGGACGCGGCCTTCCAGGCGGCCGCCAAGCTCGCTCTGGCGGAGGCCCTGCCGAAGGCGAAGCCCGTGCTGCTGGAGCCCGTGCTGTCGGTGGAGATCACGATCCCGTCCGAGGCCCTGTCCAAGGCGACGGCCCTCGTGACCGGACGGCGCGGACAGATCCAGGGGTACGATGAGCGCCCCGGCTGGTCCGGCTGGCAAGTCCTGAGCGCCACCATTCCGGAGTCCGAAATCGGCGATCTGATTGTCGAGCTGCGCTCGGCTACGGCCGGCGTCGGGACCTTCTCGACCCGGTTCGACCACATGGCGGAGCTGAGCGGCCGCCCGGCCGACATGGTGCTGCAGAAGGCTCATTGAGAGTTAGGGAGATGGCTCACTTCCTCGGGCGTGAAGCTGACCGCCTATGACGTGGATTTACCTCTCCTTGAGGGAGAGGTCGCGCCGGAGGCGCGGGTGAGGGGGTACGGGTCCATCCGGAGAGGGCGTAACCCCTCATCCTCCCTGCGCTCGACCTCTCCCCACCGGGGAGAGGTGGTGGCCTCTCATCCAATCGTTCATCTCTAAACTATTTCCATCGACAAACGGGCTCGCCCGCGCCAAGTTATATTCTTATGGAGACGCCATCTCCCAGGAAACCAACCTCGCCCCGCAGCGGAGGACAATGATGACCGTGTCGACCCCGGCCCCTGCCACGGCAGGCGCGACGGATGCCTATGCCGCCCGCCCTTGGCTCGATTCCTACCCGGCGCAGGTTCCCAAGACGATCGACGAGGCCAGGATCGGCACCCTCAACGACATCTTCCGCCAAGCCGTCGCCGAGTACCCGAACCGGGCCGCCGTCGAGAGCTTCGGGACGCGTATGACCTACGCGACCCTGGGGCGGGAAGCCGATGCGGTTGCCGCGTGGCTTCAGGCCCAGGGCCTGAAGAAGGGCGACCGAGTGGCGATCATGCTGCCGAACGTGATGGCTTTTCCGGCGATCCTGTTCGGGGTGCTGCTCGCCGGCGGCACGGTGGTCAACGTCAACCCTCTCTATACCCCGCGGGAGCTGACCTATCAGCTCAAGGATTCCGGAGCGCGGTTCCTGTTCGTGCTGGAGAACTTCGCCACGACGGTCGAGGAATCCCTGCCCGATCTCAGACTCGACCGGGTGGTTCTGGTCACGCCGGGCGATCTCCTCGGTCTCAAGGGGGCCGTCGTCAACCTGGTCTCGCGCCACCTGAAGAAGGCCGTGAAGCCTTTCAGTCTGCCGCAGGCCGTCGCCTTCAAGTCCGTCATCGTCCAAGGGGGGCGGCAGAAGCCACAGCCGGTGGCCGTGTCGCCCGACGACGTCGCCTTCCTGCAATATACCGGCGGCACCACGGGCGTCGCCAAGGGCGCGACCCTGCTCCACCGCAACGTGGCCGCCAACGTGATCCAGTGCGAGGCCTGGATGCGGCCATTCTTTGGCGACCGGCAGGACCACCTGATGGTTACGGCCCTGCCGCTCTATCACATCTTTGCCCTCACGGTCTGCGCCATGCTGATGACGCGGATCGGCGGGTGCCAGCTCCTGATCGCCAATCCGCGCGACATCCCGGGCTTCGTCAAGACCCTGCAGAAGAGCCGGATCACCCTCATGTCCGGTCTCAATACGCTCTACAATGCGCTCGCAAATGCGCCGGGCATCGAGAAGGTCGATTTCTCCCAGATGGTCTTCGCCGTCTCCGGCGGCATGGCCACCCAGGAGGCGGTGGCGAAGAAATGGAAGGCCGTGACCGGGCAGCCCATCGTCGAAGGCTACGGCCTGTCGGAGACCTCGCCCGTGGTCTGCGCCAACCGGCTCGACATCGAGGAGTTCACCGGCACCATCGGCTACCCGCTGCCCTCGACGGATGTCTCCGTCCGCGCCGGTGACGGAACGGCTCTCCCTCCCGGCGAGCGGGGCGAGCTCTGCGTGAAGGGCCCGCAAGTCATGGCGGGCTACTGGCAGCGGCCGGACGAGACCGTGAAGGTCATGACGGCGGATGGCTGGTTCCGGACCGGCGACGTGGCCGTGATGCTGCCCGACGGCCAGATCAAGATCGTCGACCGGATGAAGGACATGGTCCTCGTGTCCGGATTCAACGTCTATCCGAACGAAGTCGAAGACGTGATCGTCAAGCATCCCGGTGTCATGGAAGCCGCCGTCATCGGTCTGCCGGATGAGCATTCCGGCGAAACGGTTGTGGCCTACGTGGTCCGCCGGGATCAGGCCCTCACCGTCGAGGAATTGCGCGAGTTCTGCCGGGAGAACCTCACCGGCTACAAGGTGCCGCGCCGGATCGAATTCCGGGACACCTTGCCGAAGACCAACGTGGGCAAGGTCCTGCGCCGCGCGCTCAAGGAAGAGGTGAATCAGGACCGACCCTGATCGCGGGCTCAGGGCAAAAAAAAGCCGGGCGCGAAGCCCGGCTAAAGTAGAGGTCCGACAAAAGTCAAAACCTTCCAGAGGGAACGGCCGACACGGCAGCGCCGGGAGGAAGAAAAGCACTGCCGCGTTGAAATCAGCCACGGGTGATATCGGCCGCTAAGCGCCTATTTGCAATGCAGCATGCCTCATAAAAGGGCTGCACAAAGCGCATGGCTCGCGTCATCTGACGGACAAAATTGGAAGAGCTATCGAGCTTGGCGGGGATTCGCCTCAGAACGTCCAGCGCTGAGCCTTGGAAATCAGGAAATCTCGGAAGGCCTGAACGCGGGCTACGGAGCGCATTTCCTCAGCATAGACGAGATAGCTGTCGAGGGATGGCATCTCCACGTCCCGCAGGATCTGGATCAGGTCCGGATTGCCGACCACCGCATAATCCGGCAGCACGGCGATGCCCGCCCCGGTCTCGACAGCCAGCTTCAGGGCCGTGATGTTGTTCACGACATAGTGATACTGGCGCGGCTCGCGTCCCTCGCGTCCAGCCGTCGAGAGCCAGTGCACGGCCATGAGATAGGACGGCTGGTCGCCGCCGAAGGAAACGATCCGGTGCTCGTCCAGATCCTCCAGGGTCTTGGGCTCGCCGAACCGCTTCAGGTAATCCGCCGAGGCATAGACGTGGAAATGCACCGTGAAGAGGCGGCGCTGGATCAGGTCGGGCTGGGCCGGGCGGCGCAGGCGGATGGCCACATCGGCCTCGCGCATGGCGAGGTCCAGCTCCTCGTTGGACAGGATCAGCTCGACGCGGACATCCGGATAGAGGTCGAGAAACTCGGCGATGCGCTGGGCGAGCCAGATAGAGCCCAGACCCACGGTGGTCGTCACCTTCAGCTCGCCCGAAGGCCGCTCGCTGGTTTCGACGAGCCGGGCCTTGGTGGTCTCCAGCCGCATGCGCATGTCGCGGGCGGCCCTGAACAGCAGGTCTCCCTGCTCGGTCAGGATCAGGCCGCGGGCATGGCGGTGGAAGAGGGGAGCGCGCAATTCGCGCTCGAGGGCGCTGATCTGGCGGCTGACGGCCGATTGGCTCAAACCCAGATCGTCTCCGGCCCGGGTGAAGCTGCCTGCTTCAGCGACCGTATAGAAAATCCGGATTTTATCCCAGTCCACGGCATTCCCCTCATGCCTCACATGCTCCTGACGCAAGGCAACTCTTATCTCTTATGAGCCGAGGGTCCGATGCAACTGGAAATCGGCCTAAGGACTAACCAGTTGTTAATAAAACCTATTCGGCGGCTTCCTGGGTGGCTTCGAGAGCCGCCAGGTAACGCTCCGCGTCCAGGGCCGCCATGCAGCCCATGCCTGCCGAGGTGACGGCCTGCCGGTAGATGTCGTCCGTCACGTCGCCAGCCGCGAAGACACCGGGAATATTGGTCTCGGTCGAGCCGGGTTTCGTCAGCAGATAGCCGCCGGGCTTCATGTCGAGCTGACCGGTGAAGAGCTCCGTCGCCGGCTTGTGGCCGATGGCGATGAAGACACCATCGGTCTTGAACTCCGAGGCCTCGCCCGAAACCAGGTTCTTCAGCCGTACATGGGTGACGGAGGAGGGGTTCTCCGAGCCGCAGATCTCGTCGACGGCCGAGTTCCAGATCACCTCGACCTTGGGATGCTTGAACAGGCGATCCTGCAGGATGCGCTCGGCCCGCAGGGAATCCCGGCGGTGGACCAGAGTGACCTTGGAGGCGAGATTGGCCAGATAGAGCGCCTCCTCGACGGCCGTGTTGCCGCCGCCCACCACCACGACCTCCTTACCACGATAGAAGAAGCCGTCGCAGGTCGCGCAGGCCGACACGCCGAAGCCCTGGAACTGGCCCTCCGACGGCAGGCCCAGCCACTTGGCCTGGGCGCCGGTGGCGACGACCAGCGCGTCGCAAGTATAGACATCGCCGGAATCGCCTTCGAGCCGGAAGGGATGCTGCTTCAGGTCCACCTTGGTGATGTGGTCGGAGATCATCCTGGTGCCCACATGCTCGGCCTGCATGCGCATCTGTTCCATGAGCCAGGGACCCTGGATCACGTCGGCGAAGCCCGGATAGTTCTCCACATCGGTGGTGATCATGAGCTGCCCGCCCGGCTGGAAGCCGGAGATCATCACGGGTTCGAGAAGGGCACGCGCCGCGTAGATCGCCGCCGTATAGCCCGCAGGCCCCGAGCCGATGATGATGAGCTTGGCGTGAGAATGGGCCATCAGGGGGTCTCCAGTGATAGGGCGATGTCCGGCAGGCCCAGGGCGCGGCGGTGGCGCCCGAAGTCCTCGGCTATCGCCTTCGCGATCTTGGGTGTTGAATTTAGGGGTTCATAGGGCTGTCCTTCAAGACGACCCTCGAACGGATGCACAATTCCATGGGCTTTAAGGGCCTGCATGTAAACATCCAGTTTAGGGTGTCCCCCGGAGGGCTCGAAAACCAGGATCGGCCGTCCCGTTACGGCGGCCTCGCCGATCATATTGGAGGAATCCGCCGTCGCGACGATGAATTCGGCCTGGGCGAGGAAGTCCACATAGGGGTTGTCGCCGCTGCCGTCCCAGAAGAAACCGCCGTGACGGGCAGTCAGACCCGTCAAGGCCTCCCGCAGGGCCGGTGGCGTGCGGCGCGAGGCGGTGACCATCAGGCCGGCTCCCGTCTCGGCCAGGGCCGTCAGGTGCCCGATGAAGCGGGCGACGTCCTCGTCCGTAAAGCGGTGATGGCGAGAGTTGCCGCCGGCCAGGACCGCGACGCGCGGCCGGGAGAGGCAGGCGAGGCGCGGATCGGGACGGGCCCGGGCCGCTTCGAGCTTGCCGGCGGTGACCCGGTGCGGTGGGGGCAGGGTGTTGAGGACGTTGGGGCCGCGCAGGCGGTCGTATTCGGGCGACCAGATGAAATCGGCCGTGTCCGGGCCCGTGCGCGGATCCTTGAGGAACACCGTGTAGGCTTTTCCGCCCGTGGCCTTCTTCACGTGGCGCAAATAGGCGACAGCCCGACGGCCCGATGCGACGAGAAGGTCAGGGTAGGGCGGCGCGATAGGGCTGCCGGTAATACTCGGGCGTTCGCGCGGGTCGATGGGACCCCAGGGCATGAGCCAGCTGAAGGGCGGCCGCGGCTTGACCCGGCGGATCTCGGGCGTGAGGCCGAGGGCCTCCGTGACGCTCAGGGCCTGCAGCTCGTCCCCGGCCTTGCCATCGGTCAGCACCCAGGTGATAAGGCCGCTATCCTTGCGCAACATTCGATCAATGAGCCTGTGGAGTTCATGAAGTTCGTTGCGACTTAATCGCCTGTCCTTCTTGTGTAGACCCTCTACACGGTCTACTCAGCCAAGACGAGATTTTTTGACCTGATGCCGTATGGTCAGGCAAAGGCGGGCCGCCGGTTCCCTTGCCCGGTCGTACATGAGCGGAGTTACCGTGCGCGGACGCCTCGATTCCATCGACTGGGCCATTCTGAGAGAACTGCAAGCCGACGGCGGCATCACGAACGTGGAGCTCGCCCGCCGGGTCGGCTTGTCGGCACCGCCATGCCTGCGCCGGGTACGGGCGCTGGAAAGCGCCGGGATCATCAAGGCCTATCGGGCGATCCTCGACCCGAAGAACCTCGGCTTCGAGATCGTCTGCTTCGCCATGGTGCAGCTCGACGTCCAGGGCAAGAAGGAGCTGCAGGAATTCGAGCAGCGGGTGAAGGACTGGTCCATGGTCCGCGAGTGCTGGACCCTCTCGGGCGACATCGATTTCATCCTGAAATGCGTCGCCCCGAACCTCGCCTCCTTCCAGGGTCTTGTATCCGAGCTGACCTCGCTGCCGAACGTGCGCAACGTGCGCACGGCGCTCACCCTCGACCTGATCAAGGACGAGCCGCTGGTGCCGATCGCCGATGTGGCGGAGGCCGAGGGGGCGTGACGCCCCCTCGGCGGACACCGCTTTAGATCACGAAGAAGTCCGCCGCCGTCAGGGCCGGCTTGTTGGTGAATACCGCGATCTCGACTGCTTTCGCCGCGCCGCTGCCGTCCTTGTCGTAGGACAGCACGCCGGTCTTCTTGTCGTAGACCACATAGTCGTTCCGGTCGTGCGCGCTGCCGAGGGCGAAGAAGCCCTTGCTCATCTTGGCCGGCGACAGCACCGAGCCCTTCTTGCCGAGCTTGGTGAAGATGGCGTTGTCGAGGTGGATCGCATCCTTCTTCGGATCGAAGTCGGTGATGGTGTCGCGGTTGGCCTTGCCCGGCTTGGTGTCGAACACCACGATGTCCCGGCCCGTGCCGGTGAGGATGCGGTCCTTGCCGAGATCGCCGCCCAGAATGTCGTCGCCGGCCAGCCCGGTGAGGATGTCGTTGCCGAGCTCGCCGCGCAGGCTGTCGTTGCCGGACGTGCCGGTCTTGCGGAAGGGGGTGGTCTCGAGCACGTTGGTGACGGTGACGGTCACGTCCTGGGTGTAGCTGCCGCCGAGGCCGTCGGCGACCTTGACGCGCAGGGTGTGGGCCGCGGCGGTCTCGAAGTCGAGCTTGGCCCCGGCCTTGACCCGCACCGTGTTTCCGACGATCTCGAACAGCGGATGTGCCACGGGTGCGCCGTTCGCGTCTACAAGGCTGTAGGTGAAGGTGCTGGTCGGGTCGGGATCGACGGCCGCGAGGGTGCCGGCGATGGCCTCTGCCGCGGCGTTCTCCTGGATCGAGCCGGAGAGTGTCAGGCCCGTGGGATCGGCGTTGAGGCTGAAACGCTGGAAGAAGATGCCGCCTTCTTGGGTGTTTTCGTCGTAGGCGTCCTCCTGGCCCGGTTGGGTCCCATTGCCCTCCCACCCGACGATCCAGCTTCCATCCGACAGCACCTCGAATGTCGATAGAGACCGCGATGCCGCCGGCGTCGTGTTGACCAGGGTCTCGCCGCCGATGCGGTTGCCGTTGGCATCGAAGACCTGCTGGTAGATATCGTCGCCGTGCTGGCCAAACTTCTGCCAAACCAGGACGAAATTGCCGTTTGGAAGAGCCCGACCGCGCAGATCATAATAATTTCCTGGCGTGGCACTGACGCGAACTTCCGAGCCGATCTTCGTGCCATTCCCGTCGAACAATTGCACGAATATGTCCGGCTGATCGTTCGAGCTATTATAGACTGACCATGTGACCGCGAAGCGCCCATCCACATTCAAGGGTATAAATTCGTAATCATCGGCGATGCCGGCGGTGGTCGTGTTGACGCGAACCTCCGAGCCGATCCTGATCCCATCGGCACCGACCATCTGGAGAAAGATGCCGTCCGGATCCTCCTGGCCCGGCTGCGTTCCGTTGCCGGTCCAGAGGAAAACTGTCTTGTCCTTGATATGCTGCCCGTTCTGGACGGTCTGGTATGTGTTGTAAGCAACAGCCGTACTTTGCGTTCCTGCCGCTGTCGTATGGATTCGGACCTCCTCCAGCTTTACGCCATTGGCATCGAAGCGCTCATAATAGGAGCCGCTGTCGTCTTCCTGACCCGGTTGGGTACCCTTTCCCTTCCAAAGCAGAAGAAATCCGCCATTGGGAAGGGAAATGGGAATTCTACCGGAGCTCTCAATCGGAAGGGACTGGATCCCCTCTGCCGAGGCGGTGGCGAGTTCTTTGGGACGCACCGATGCTCCATCCGATCCGAACACCTGATAGTAGATGTCGGATGTGGCGCCCTCTTGCCAGAACGTTGCCCATTGTCCGTTCGCCAGCTCCTTGAAGGAAAACCGATTGCTGGTCGTCGTGCCGCCTGCGGGGGTCAGCTTGACCGCGCTTCCGCGCGTACTGCCGTCCGCGTTGTAGGCTTGCTGCCAGAAATCAATAAGGTTGTTCGTCGTATCGACCCGGGATCGGTAGACGGCGACCCACCCTCCGTCGGAAAGGGTCTCGACGGTCCCATAGAATATGGCTTCGTCCGTGGGGGCGTTGATACGGGTTTCGCTGCGGATCGTATGTCCATTGGCATCGAGCAGATGGAAGAACATTCCGGAATCATCTTCCTGGCCGCTCCGCGTGCTGTTGCCGGCCCAAGCCACAAGCATGTTCCCATTCGCCAGTTTCAGGATCTTGCGTTGGCCGGTGGTCCCGGCGGCCCCGCCGACCGTGTCATTGACGCGAACGTCAGGGCCGGCAGTGCCATCCACACCGAAGACCCGGAAGAGAATGTCAGAAGGCCCGTTTTGATTCGATGTCAGCCAGAAGCTGATCCATCGACCGTCACCGAGTGCGGTGGTCGATAAGACGCCATTCCAGTTTTCGGTGCCGACATTGACGCGCGTTTCGCCGCCAATGCGGTTCCATTTGGCATCGAAGACCTGCTGGAACGAACCACTCTCGTCGCCAACACCTGCACCGGACCAAGTCGCCACGATATGTCCATCGGGGAGGAAGGTGTAGGAAGCGTTGGACTGATTGCCTGCAACAGTGGTGTTAAGGCGAGTTTCCCCACCGGCGGTAACGAGATTGTAGGACATGCTGACCCCTGAAAAACAATTTGGGGCAGTCTATAATTATGATATAGTATTTCAACAACTTCTTCGACTTCGTCCGGACGTTCCTGTGGTCGAGTTTGCCACTTTGCATTCCGGTATCCCGTGAAATCTTCTGTGCTCCGATCCTCGATCAGAGCAAAACCGCGCCTCTAGGGGAGCCTGGGTCATCCACGATGGATCAAATCTCCCGCCTGAGCCAGCGCACGTAATGCTGGGCGATCATGACGGCGCGGCCCTCTTCGTCTGGGGTGAGCGGACTGGTGTTCACATCGCGCACGGCCAGCATCGGGTGGCTGGCCAGGACTTCGCCTCCGCGGCGCACGACATTGATAGACATGGATCTCTCCGAAGATGTTCAGAGCGGCGGATGCTATACTAACTATATAACAATTTAATATAATGACTTGGTCTGAGGCTCTTTTTCGGAGAATTCGGCTTGGAACCTGCGCTCCAGATGCTTAGGCCAGGGACTGTGCCTCGGTCCAGCCGACTTTCCTGCCGAGCTGCGCACCGGTGTTCACCCTCGACCTGGTCAAAGACGAGCCGCTGGTGCCGATCGAGGATGTAGTCGCGGCGGCCGAGTAAAGTTATTTCAGAGGCGCGATGCTAGCGTTCGGGTGACAACGCCACGCATTTCCTGTGAAAAGACGGCTCTCGATCCTGGCCAAAACTGAAATCTAAAGTGATTCATATGAAATAACATTAACCAGATCTCAATCGCGATGAGCACTCTTTCCACTTTTCCTAAACGCCCAATCCATGTCCGCTTGGGCTGGAAACAATGCTTCTCTTTTGCGATGACCGCGCTAATCGGTCTCTCCATGATCGGAGGGTTTGCTTTCCTTGGCGTGGTATTCGGCTGGGACCTGCTCCGTGAGCCTCAGATCTGGGACAAAGGTCAGGAAGTTCCGATCGAGTCGTTCAAGGGAACGTGCCACACTAAGATATCCTTTCTCCCCCTGTCACATTGTTCTTTGAACCTGACTTATCGGACACCCGGCGGAGCTACACATACCACGGAGATCTTGGCTCTGGTGTTCGCGGGAATGGAGCCGAAGGATAGGGCGCGGCTCAAGATCGATCCCGAGAACCCTGACAGAGTCGCTCTGTCTTGGCTCATCAACCGTATAGCGGAGAGATGGATCGTTCTCGTGGGACTTTGCCTGATCGGCATCGGGTTGGGTTCTTTAGGATTCACAGCCCTCATGAAGAGCCTTTCGGAGTGGCGGCATTACCGTGCCATGGGTCAGGATCCACACCCTATTGCGGTGACGATCATGGGGGTGCGCCAGATCGTGAATCCGAATTATGCGCGTGAGTATACCTTTCGATACCTGACAGATGGGCAGGAAAGGGAAGGCAGGCAAAGAATGCGCGTCTTGAAGGGAATACATGGTCTCCCGCCGGAACAATGGGACTATGAGATTCCCATCCTTCTCGATGAGAGCCGCGCATTGGCGCTCTTGGGGCCTAGGGGGCATGCCCTTCTCGTGCCGCGATCTTTCTATCCGCTGGTTCTGGCGGACGACGAGAAGCAAAAAATCTTAAATCCTACCATCTGATCAATTCACCAATTGCCGCCTGAGCCAGCGCACGTAATGCTGGGCGATCATGACGGCGCGGCCCTGCTCGTTCGGCGTGAGCGAGCTGGTGTTCACGTCGCGCACGGCCAGCATCGGATGGGCGGCCAGGACTTCGCCCCTGCGGCCCACGGCCAGGGCCTGGCCTTCCAGGGCGTCGTGCCCGCTGTTTCCCTCGCCCCTGCTTCGGTACCCGGTGCCGCCGTCGGCAAACGCCGTCATCGTGACGCTCGTCAGCACCAGCACCAGACGGGGGCCGCGCGGATCGACCCGGTCGGCGAATGAGCGTTGCAGCTCATCGAGCGCGGCCGCGCCGAGGAGATCGGCGAAGGGGCCGAGGCCCTTGTCCTTCAGGGCGCTCACATCGACCGCGAAGGACGAGAACGCCGGCGGGAAGGCCTGGGCTCGGGCAGGCATGGAAAAACCTGCGCCGGCGAGGCCGGCACAGGCGAAAGCTTTGAGGATGCTGCGTCTGGAGAAGGGGGACATCATGGGATTTCTCATCGCTCCTGCCCCCTTTTCTTGTCAGGCGCCGAACTGGACGCCCACGACCTCATAGGATTTGCCGCCGCCAGGCGTCGAGACCTCCACCGTGTCGCCGATGGTCTTGCCCATCAGGGCGCGGGCGATCGGGGAGGCGACTGAGACGCGGCCCGAGCGCACGTCCGCCTCGGGCTCGCCGACGATCTGGTAGGTCTTCTCTTCCTCGGTGTCCTCGTCCACGAGCTTCACCGTGGCGCCGAACTTGATACGGTCGCCGGAGAGCTTCGCGATATCGATCACTTCGGCGCGGGAGATCAGGCTTTCGAGCTCAAGGATCCGCCCTTCGTTGAGGGATTGGGCTTCCTTAGCGGCATGGTATTCGGCGTTTTCCGACAGGTCGCCAAGCGCGCGGGCTTCCGCGATCGCCTGGATGATCCGGGGGCGTTCTACCTGCTGCCGGCGCTTGAGTTCTTCCTCGAGCGCCGCAAAACCCTTGATCGTCAGAGGGACCTTGTCCATCGTTTGTCTCGTCCAAAAAGAGGTACGAGGCCGCTGTTTCCAGCGCCCTCGCATGTCAACGAAAACTTACCAGAAGCTTCGCAGTTCCAATGTGAGGCCGGATGCCTCAGGCAAAGTATTCCTGAAGCGCCCGGACTTCGAGATCGCCGCTGAGGTACGCCTTGATGCCCTCGGCCGCGGCAATCGCTCCTGCAAGAGTGGTGTAGTAAGGTATCTTATGCAAGAGGGCAGCTTGTCGTAGCGAACGGGAATCCGAGAGGGCGCCTGCCCCTTCGGTAGTATTGAAGACCAGCTGAATATCGCCGTTCTTGATGGCGTCCACCACGTGCGGACGGCCCTCCAGAACCTTGTTGATCCGCGTCGCCTTGACGCCGTTTTCCTCAAGAAACTTCTGGGTTCCGGCCGTCGCCATGATCCGGAAGCCGATCTCCTCGAGCATTCGCACGGTGGGCAGGATGCGGGCCTTGTCCGAGTCGCGGACCGACACGAACAGGACCCCAGTCTTGGGGACTTGGCTGCCGGCGCCGAGCTGGCTCTTGGCGAAGGCCACGCCGAAGCTGCGGTCGAGGCCGATCACCTCGCCGGTGGAGCGCATCTCGGGCCCGAGCAGCACGTCCACACCCGGGAAGCGGGCGAACGGGAAAACCGCTTCCTTGACGCCGATATGCGGCAGTTCCTTCGGGGTCAGGGCGAACTTGGCCAGGGGCTCGCCAGCCATGATGCGGGCCGCGATCTTGGCGATGGGCTCGCCGATGACCTTGGCCACGAAGGGCACCGTGCGCGAGGCGCGGGGGTTCACCTCCAGCACGTAGATCACCCCGTCCTTGATGGCGTATTGCACGTTCATCAGGCCGCCCACGTCTAGGCCCAGGGCCAGGGCCTTCGTCTGGCGCTCCAGCTCGACGATGATCTCGGGCGAGAGCGAGCGGGGCGGCAGGGAGCAGGCGGAATCGCCCGAGTGGATGCCCGCTTCCTCGATATGCTCCATGATACCGGCGATGAACACGTCCTTGCCGTCGGCGAGGCAGTCCACGTCCACCTCGATCGCATCCGAGAGGTAGCGGTCGAAGAGCAGCGGGTTCTTGCCCAGGACCGTGTTGATCTGGCCCGTCTTGTCGTTGGGGTAGCGCGCCTTGATGTCGGACGGGATCAGGCTGGGCAGGGTGCCGAGCAGGTAATCCTCGAACTGGGTCTCGTCGCGGATGATCGCCATGGCCCGTCCGCCGAGCACGTAGCTTGGGCGCACCACGAAGGGTAGGCCGAGATCGGCGGCGATCAGGCGGGCCTGCTCCACCGAATAGGCGATGCCGTTCTTCGGCTGCTTCAGGTGCAGCTTGTCGAGCAGGCGCTTGAACCGGTCCCGGTCCTCGGCGAGGTCGATGGCGTCCGGCGAGGTGCCGAGGATGCGCACGTCGGCCTCTTCCAGGGCGCGGGCGAGTTTCAGCGGGGTCTGGCCGCCGAACTGCACGATCACGCCGTGGAGGGTGCCCTTGGAGCGCTCGGTCTCGATGATTTCCAGCACGTCTTCCTGCGTCAGCGGCTCGAAATAGAGCCGGTCAGAGGTGTCGTAATCGGTCGAGACCGTCTCCGGGTTGCAGTTGATCATGATGGTTTCATAGCCCGCGTCCTTGAGCGCGAAGCAGGCATGACAGCAGCAGTAATCGAATTCGATGCCCTGGCCGATCCGGTTCGGGCCGCCGCCGAGGATGATGACCTTGTTGGCGTCCGAAGGCGTGGCCTCGTCGGCGGGCTGGCCGGCGAAGGGAGCGGCGTAGCTCGAATACATGTAGGCGGTGGGCGACGCGAACTCCGCCGCGCAGGTGTCGATGCGCTTGAAGACCGGCCGGACGGAGAGGGCCCGGCGCGCCTCGCGCACCTCGGCCTCCGTCTTGTGGGTCAGGACGGCCAGACGCGCATCCGAGAAGCCCATGGCCTTCAGGTGCCGGAAGGCGCCCGGCGTCTGCGGCAGGCCGTGGGCCTTCACCTTGGCTTCCAGGTCGACGATGTCCTGGAGCTGCTCGAGGAACCAGCGGTCGATCTTGCACGACTCGTAGACCTCGTCATGGCTGATGCCGAGGCGCAGCGCCTGCGCGACCTTGAGGATCCGGTCCGGGGTCGGGGTGCCCAAAGCCGCCTTGATGGCGTTCTTGTCGTCGCCCTTGCCGATGCCCTCGATCTCGATCTCGTCGAGGCCGGTCAGGCCGGTCTCGAGCGAGCGCAGGGCCTTCTGGAGCGATTCCGGGAAGGAGCGGCCGATGGCCATGGCCTCGCCCACGGACTTCATGGCCGTGGTCAGGGTCGGCTCGGCGCCGGGGAACTTCTCGAAGGCGAAGCGCGGGATCTTCGTGACCACGTAGTCGATGGTCGGCTCGAAGGAGGCCGGGGTCGCGCCGCCGGTGATGTCGTTGGCGATCTCGTCGAGGGTGTAGCCGACGGCGAGCTTCGCCGCCACCTTGGCGATGGGGAAGCCCGTGGCCTTCGAGGCGAGTGCCGAGGAGCGCGACACGCGCGGGTTCATCTCGATCACGATCATGCGCCCGTTCTCGGGGTTGATCGCGAATTGCACGTTCGAACCGCCGGTCTCGACGCCGATCTCGCGCAGAACCGCCAGGGAGGCGTCGCGCATGATCTGGTATTCCTTGTCGGTGAGCGTCAGGGCCGGGGCGACGGTGATGGAATCGCCCGTATGCACGCCCATCGGGTCGAAGTTTTCGATGGAGCAGATGATGATGCAGTTGTCCGCCTTGTCGCGGACGACCTCCATCTCGTACTCCTTCCAGCCGAGCACGCTCTCCTCGATCAGCACCTCGTTGGTCGGGGAGGCGTCGAGGCCCCGCTCCACGATGTCGAGGAATTCCTCGCGGTTGTAGGCGATGCCGCCGCCGGTGCCGCCCATGGTGAAGGACGGGCGCAGGATGGCCGGCAGGCCGACTTCGGACAGCGCGATCAGGGCCTCGCCCATGGCGTGCTCCTGGTAACGCTTGCGACGGTCGTTCTCGCCGGCATCCCACTTGAGCTTGTAGGCAGCGATCATCCGCTTCTTGTCGCCCGGATGCATGTCCATGGCTTCCATGCGGGCGAGCTCGGCGAGATAGGCTTCCTTGTCCGCCTTCTTGAGGGCCGACGCGTTGGCGAGGCGGGATTTCGGCGTGTCGAGGCCGATCTTGGTCATGGCCTCGCGGAAGAGCTGCCGGTCCTCGGCCTTGTCGATGGCCTCGGCCGTCGCGCCGATCATCTCCACGTTGAATTTGTCGAGCACGCCCATCTTCTTGAGCGACAGGGCGCAGTTCAGCGCGGTCTGGCCGCCCATGGTGGGCAGGATCGCGTCCGGGCGTTCCTTCTCGATGATCTTGGCGACGATCTCGGGGGTGATCGGCTCCACGTAGGTGGCGTCCGCGAGATCGGGATCGGTCATGATCGTCGCGGGGTTCGAATTCACCAGGACGATGCGGTAGCCTTCCTCCTTCAGGGCCTTCACGGCCTGTGTTCCCGAGTAGTCGAACTCGCAGGCCTGACCGATGATGATCGGACCGGCGCCGATGATGAGAATGGAGGAGATGTCTGTCCGCTTTGGCATTGGGCCACCCAGGCGTGTCCAGCCGCGCGGCCGTAGAGCTACGGCGCTTCAAGCGCAGCCGGGATGTGATCTGATTGTAGGTTGAGAGAGGCTCTTACACGGACCTTGAGCAAATTCAAAGGCCTGAGCCATGATTTAGACAGGCAATGCCCATGCGGTACAAGCCGCAGGCTGTCGCCATGCGGGAGAACTGGGAAAAGATGGTCATGACGGAGGAGCCGCGCTGGGCGCTGATCACGGGAGCGTCCAGCGGAATCGGCGCCGAACTGGCGCGGGCTTTCGCCGGCCGGGGCTATTCCCTGGTTCTCACGGCCCGGCGGCACGAGCGCCTGGAATCCCTGAGCGACGAGATCGGGCGGGCCCATGGCGTTGCCGTCGAGGTCGTCGCCCTCGACCTTGAGGACCGGCAGGCCCCTCGGGACCTCCATGAGATGCTCCTGGAGCGGAGAATCGCCGTCCACACCCTGGTCAACAATGCGGGATTCGGCCTGAGGGGATATTTCGCCTCTCTCCCGCACGAACAGCAGCTCGCCATGATCGACCTCAATGTTACGGCCCTGACGTCGCTCTGCCGCCTGATGCTCCCGGGAATGATCGAGCGCCGGCGGGGCGGGATCCTGAACGTGGCCTCCATCGCGGCCTTCCAGGCCGGGCCCTACATGGCCGTCTATTACGCCACGAAGGCCTTCGTCCTGTCTCTCTCGGAGGCCCTGCACGACGAGGCCAGGCCGCATGGGGTGACCGTGACGGCCCTCTGCCCCGGACCGACCGAGAGCGAATTTTCCGAAACGGCGGGGCCGAGGGAGGCGGGCTTCTTCACGGGAGACGCCATGTCCGCCGCCGCGGTGGCCCGCGCGGGGATCGACGGCTACGAGGCCGGGCGGGCCATCGTCATCCCGGGAGCGGGCAACCGGATCGGGGCCGTCGCGGCGAAATTCGCCCCCCGGGCCATTGCCCGCAGAATCGCCGGGCGCCTGCAGGGAATGAGGTGACGGGCGCCCGGGAAGCCGCTATCGAGAGGGCGTGACCGCATCCCGCTCCCTTCATCGGCTCGCCCGTCAATTCACCGCCTTCTTCGGGGTCGGCGTGGCGGCTGCCGTGGTTCATTACGGGCTTCTCATCGCTCTCGTCGAGGGCGCCGGGACGCATCCCGTGCCGGCGACGCTTGCCGGCTATGTGGCGGGAGGGCTCGTGTCCTATGTGCTTAACCGCAAGCATACTTATGAAAGCGACCGGCCCCATCGGGAGGCCACGTGGCGTTTCGCCCTCGTGGCCTTCGTCGGCTTCCTCGTGACCTGGTTCCTGATGCATGCCTTCACGGTGTGGCTCGACGGTCCCTACCTGCCCTCGCAGGTCATCACCACCGGCGTCGTGATGCTGTGGAGCTTCATGGCGCACAAAAGATGGACATTTGCATAGGCCCTGGGCAGGCGAGGATCCCGTTCGACAGGTTCCAGGCTTCCAGCGCAGCCCTGGCCTGCGTTCCGCCGAATCCCGCGAATCTTTTTGCGATGCAATATGGAGGCAGCAGGAGCGTCTCGACATCGCTCCGCCGCTCATCCCACATTCGCACCGCATGAGAAGCTTGGGGGCTTCATGTCCGATATGGCCATTGCCGAGGAGGCCTGTCTCGCACAGGGCAGGGCTCCCGCCGTTCCGCGCTCACGCCTCGCCGTCGCTCTGATCGAGCTGGCGCTCGCGGTCGGCAGCTTCGGCATCGGAACCGGCGAGTTCGCCATCATGGGCCTACTGCCGAACCTCGCGCAGGAGTTCCATATCACGACGCCGCAGGCCGGATATGCGATCAGCGCCTATGCGCTCGGGGTCGTGGTCGGCGCTCCCATCATCGCCGTCCTGGCGGCCAAGCTCGCCCGGCAGACGCTTCTCCTCGTCCTGATGGCCGTGTTCGCCGTCGGGAACGCGGTCAGCGCCGTGGCGCCGAGCTTCGAATCCTTCGTGCTCCTGCGCTTCCTCACCGGTTTGCCGCACGGCGCCTATTTCGGCGTGGCCGCGCTCGTGGCGGCCTCCCTGGTCCCGCCGAACAAGCGCACCCAGGCCGTGGCGCGGGTCATGCTGGGCCTGACGGTCGCAACCCTGCTCGGCACGCCCGTGGCCACCTGGTTCGGCCAGGCCCTGACGTGGCGGCTCGCCTTCGGGGCGGTCGGCGTCATGGGCGCGCTGACCGTGCTGCTGATCTGGCTCTTCCTGCCGAAGGACAAGGTCCAGGAGGGGGCGAGCCCGATGCGGGAGCTCGGCGCCTTCAAGCGCAAGCAGGTCTGGTTCACCCTCGGCATCGGGGCCGTGGGCTTCGGCGGCCTGTTCTCCGTCTTCTCCTACATTGCCTCGACGGCGACGGAGGTCGCCGGGATGCCGGAGAGCGCCGTTCCCCTCATGATGGCCCTATTCGGCTCCGGCATGATCGTGGGCAATCTCGTCGGCGCTTGGTTCGCCGACCGGAACCTGATGGCCACCATCGGCGGTGTGCTCGCCTGCAGCGCCGTGGTGATGACCCTGCTCTGGCTGACGGCGGACAACCCCTACCTGCTCTCGGCCTGCGTGTTCCTTGTCGGCTGCAGCGTCGCCATCGGGCCCGCCCTCCAGACCCGCCTGATGGACGTGGCAGCCGATGCGCAGACCCTGGCGGCCGCTCTCAACCATTCCGCCTTCAACATCGCCAATGCGCTCGGCGCCTGGCTCGGCGGCCTCGCGATCGCGGCGGGCTACGGCTTCGCCTCGACCGGATGGGTGGGCGCGGCTCTGGCCGTTGCGGGGCTCGGCGTGTTCGGCCTGTCGCTGATGAGCGATCAGCGCTAGGGCATTGGACCCAAAAGTAGATTTGAACTTTTGGGATTCATCCGAACGATGCGCTAGGCGAGGTCGTCCGCGTCGAGGGCCTGAGCCGGGCGGCCGATGAAGGTCATGCGGGCCTGATTGTGGCCGAGGTTCCGCGCGGCGCGCTCTGGCACGAAGCCCGCATCGTCGAGGAGGTCGTCGATCTCCTCCTCGCTGTATTGAGCAAGGCCCAGCTCCTCGCGGATCTTGCGGTATTCGGAGAAGGCCGTACGGGCGAGGCCGCCGAGAGCGGCCCTCATGAAACCGCCTTCCCACGCGAAGGAGAGCAGCGCCTTCGCGTCGGTGAGAGGGCTGAGATCCGGCGGGATGATGTCGCCCAGAACCAGCCTTCCGCTAGGTTTCAGCTTCCCGTGCAGCAGCTTCAGGAGGCCGCGGAACTCGTCGAGGGAGAGATACTGGGCGAGCGAGTTCACCACGATGAGGTCGAGCGAGGAATCCGCAAGGCCTGCGACATCGTCGGTCGCCAGGACCGTGATCCGCTCATTGCCTCGGAAACGCTCGTTCAGGCGCTCGCGCACGAGCGGCGCGGCGTCGCTCAGGTAGAGCCTCGCGCAGCGGGCCGCGACCTTGTCGGCCACAAGCGCCTCGCCACAGCCGTAATCCAGCACGACCGCATCCGGCGAGGGGATGAGCCCGATGATGTCGTTGGCGATCAGGCGGTAATGCAGGAGCTTGTGCCGCTCGTTCACGTAGATCGGCGTGTCCTGGTTCCAGTAATCGCGCCAGTTCATCGAAAGGCTGTCCTCGTTGACGTCAGGGATCGGGCGGGAGCGAGGCCGAGTCATGGAGCCTGCCGCGCAGTTTCGCAACCTCCTGGGTCAGAGCGCGGGCCTCGTCGGCGGACATTCCCAGCATGCAGCCGACCTGGAAGGGAACCTCCTTCGCCCTCTCGCGCAGGGCACGGCCGGATTCGGTCAGGTGGATCCTGACCTGCCGCTCGTCCTTCCTGTCGCGCGTGCGGCGGATATGCCCCGCGCCCTCAAGGCGCTTCAGCAGCGGGGTCAGGGTCCCGGAATCGAGGAACAGCCGTTCCCCGATCTCCTTCACGGTGAGTTCGTCCTGCTCCCAGAGCACCAGCAGCACCACGTATTGCGGATAGGTCAGGCCCAGGGGCTCCAGGAGCCTGCGATAGGCCCGGTTGAAGGCGTGGGAGACGGAATAGAAGGCGAAGCACAGCTGATTGTCGAGCGCCAAGTTCGTCAGGTCTGTGGTCATCGTCTCCTCCGCGAAACCAATCTACGAAAGAAATAGGTTGCGCACAATTTAATTCGCCGTTATGTGTCTAACATAGATTGCGCGCAATTGAATTGTAAGCGTGCAATTTGCCGGCGAGGATCCTCGTCCGGCTCCTCAAGGAGCATCCCGATGACCCCTCTCTACACAGCCCATGCCTCAGCCCAGGGCGGACGCGAAGGCGTTGCCGCTTCGAACGATGGAAAGCTGGAGGTTCGCCTCTCCACGCCAAAGGAGCTCGGCGGCGCCGGCGGCGAGGGGACCAATCCGGAACAGCTCTTCGCGGCCGGCTACTCGGCCTGCTTCCTCGGCGCGCTGAAATTCGTCGCCGCGCAGAACAAGATCGCCCTTCCGGCCGATGCTCATGTCGAGGCCAAGGTCGGGATCGGCAAGCGTGACGATGGCGCAGGCTTCGGCCTGGTGGTCGAGCTGAAGGCGAACCTGCCGGGCCTGTCGCAGGAGCAGGCAACGGATCTGGTGCATAAGGCCGACGTGGTCTGCCCGTACTCGCACGCCATCCGCGGCAACGTGCAGGTCACGCTGTCGGTCTGATAAGAAGAATAACAAGCCGTAGGGGCAAGGGCCTCCTGCCTTCCGGGGCAGGGGGCCTTATCGCGTTCAGGTCCACAGCTTCATGAGCGGCCCGTCCGCACCGTCGACCGGGTCGGCCTCCGGAAGGGGCACCTGGGCGATCCGTTTCTGCGAGGCCGCGAGGGCCACCGGATCGTCGCGGATCGTGTCGTAATCGGCCCCGCCCGGATAGGCGCCGACCACGGAGAAATCGTCGCTCGCATTGATGCGCGCATGGGCCACCCCGGCCGGGATGACGACCACGTCGCCGGCGCTCACCGCCACGAGATCGCCGTCCTCGCCGCCGAAGCGGACCTGACCCGAGCCGGACACGATGCCCAGCACTTCATGAGTGTTCGGGTGGTAATGGTGGAAATCGTGGATGCCGTTCAGCCACGCATTGGTCCAGCCGTTCCTGGCGAAGGTCGCCTTGAAGGTCCTGACGGCGTCGTGCTCGGAGGGCGAAATCGCTCCGCGCCGCACGATCAGCGGCAGGGAGGAATTCGGCACGATGCCGTTGCTGCGGAAGACATAAGTCTCCGTGCCGAGCGGCGCGTTATAGCCCCGCGGGTCGCCGTATCCTTTAGCCTCGGCCATGCGTCTCTCCCTTCGAACCGGGGAGGGAACGCATGGCTTTCACGAAAGATCGAGCGGGACCGTGAAATCCCGCCTGGCGTCACATGCCGATGAACATGGCCGCGACGGCGCGGTCGATGGACAGGTAGAACATCCCGAAGGCCACCACCGCCGCGATGGCGAACTCGACGATCTGGCTCTTGAAGATGCGGAACTTGGCGAAGAGGTTCTGGCCGAAGATCGAGATCAGCCACGCCGTCGTGAGCACTACCGGGAAGATGAAGAGATACGACCAGGTGCTCTCGACCGGGCCCGCATTGCCGGGGTCGATCAGCGGGCGGATGTTGCGCACCCAGGGTGCGTAGAGGGCGGCGTAGAGCGACGTCAGCCAGGATAGCGTGACGGCGATGCCGAGATGGAAGGTGAACAGGTTGTGCAATCGGCTGAATTCGCCGGAATCGTCATCGAAATCCATTTGATGAAACCCCCAAACCAAGGTCCGGAATCATTTTGTTTTTATGGTTAATGATCGGTTACCGTGATTTGGGCGGCTGGCGCAATCGACGTGTTTGTCGCGGCGCCAGCCCTCACAGATTTGTTAAGCCTGCGTCTTTTTCCGATCCATCAGCTGGACGAAGCGGTCGAACAGGTAATGGCTGTCCTGGGGGCCGGGGGAGGCCTCCGGGTGGTACTGCACCGAGAAGGCCGGACGGTCGGTCAGCGAGATGCCGCAATTCGAGCCGTCGAACAGGGACACGTGGGTCTCCACGGCGTTCTGCGGCAGGGTTTCCGGATCCACCGCGAAGCCGTGGTTCATGGAGGTGATCTCGACCTTTCCGGTGGTCTTGTCCTTCACCGGATGGTTCGCTCCGTGGTGGCCCTGGTGCATCTTCTTGGTCTTGGCGCCCACGGCCAGGCTCAGCATCTGGTGGCCGAGGCAGATGCCGAAGGTCGGGATCTTCTCGTCGAGCACCTTACGGATCACCGGAACGGCGTATTCGCCGGTCGCCGCCGGGTCGCCGGGGCCGTTGGACAGGAACACGCCGTCGGGCTTGAGCGCCAGCACGTCTTCGGCCGAGGCGGTGGCCGGGA
>NZ_JALJRK010000210.1 GCF_024519725.1 Microvirga sp. Mcv34
CGAGGAGGCCTGCCGGAGGCTGAAGGTGGAGCACCGCACGACCAAGCCCTACACGCCGCAAACCACTGATGTGATCGACAAGAGCTTTTTTGCGTCAACTGGTGTATTCTCCTCTGGCGCACGGGTGACTCTGTGGCAAAGAGCAGGGTGTGAGGTGTAAACCCTGCCGCGCAGCCATTATTGTCGCTCCTCCTTTAGAGCGCCCGTGCGCACCTTTCCGGATCTCGGGCCACGAGGGCTCCAGCCAGCGACAAAGCGCGTATATGCCACCTCGGCCTGCTCAACCCAGCGCCGCTCCTGGTCACGGCGGCTCTTGAGATTGTAGGCGTGAGCCGCTCCTTTCTGGCCGCGAACTGCCGGATGTCCCGCCTTGAGTTCGAGGTCGCGCATCTTCCTGGCGTGCAGGGCCGGACGAGCCCAGAGATAGCTCTCACCCTTGCGCAACAGATGCCAGATCAGCACCGCCAGCTTGCGGGCCGTTGCCACGGCCGCCACGTGCTGACCGCGCCGGCTGCGCACCCGCAGGAAGAACGCCCGCAGGGGACCAGGGGCTCGTGCCGCAGCCCAGGCGGCCTCGACCAGCATGCCCCGGGCGTGTCCGCGACCCTGCTTGGTGATCCGGCCGTGGTAGGCGGGCCCCGGACCGGACTGGCGCACGCTCGGGTTCAAACCCAGGTAGCTGACCAGCTTCTGTGGTGCCTCAAAACGTTGGATATCGCCAATGGCTGCCGCCAGCGCGAGGGCAACCACCATGTCGACGCCCGGGATGGTCATCAAGCGCGCGACGCTCTCGTCCGCCAGAGCGGAGCGCGCGAGGTCGCGCTCGATTACTTGGAGATCGTCGCCCAGCCGGTCGAACTCCCGCAGATGCCGCTCAACCGCATAGCGCTCATCGTCCGGCAGGACCTGTTCTGACAGCCAAGACCGCCCCTTAGGCCCACACAGATCCTGATGCGGGCAGGCCGGGATCAGATGGGCGTGCAGGATCGACTGGATGATGTTCTTGAGCCGCGAGCGCTGGCGCACAATCTGATTGCGGCGCGTCACCTGACGGCGCAACGCCTGGGTCGGCTCGTCAGGAATCCAGACCTCCGGCAGGAAGCCGCTGGCATAGAGCTGCGCCAGCACACCGGCATCGATGGTGTCGGTCTTGATCTTGGCATGAGCGATCACCCGCACCTGCATGGGATTGGCAATCACCACCCGCTTCACATGCGGGCTGATCACGGTAGCGACCGAGGCTGCGTTGCCAGTCGCCTCCACAACCACACTATCATCCTGATGCAATGTCGCGGCGAAGGCTTCTAGGCGATCACGTCGCATGTCGATGCGGCCGAGCCGCTTGAGTTGGCCATCCTGCCAAAGCACGGCCTCAGCAAAGGCGCGATGGATATCCAGTCCGATGATGCGCATGTCTGCTCCCTCCGAGCTGTGCTCGTTGTCAACGGGAGCTGGCGGGCTGCACGACATCTACTGATCCGCGCTCGCAGCGCATCCGGGCAAGTCGCAAGGGGCGGCCATGTAACGAGTTCGGGCTCTCAGCCCAATGTCTGTCGACGGCCTGCCCGCACTTTCGTGCTCCCGGTGCCCCGTGTCCCAGATGGGCTCACCATAACACTGTTCTCCTACGGAGAGCAGCCGGACGAGAAGGCACCGCAGATTTCATACCCGATAACGGTCTCGTCGAGCGCTTCAACGGTCTCGTGGAGCGCTTCAACGGCCGGGTGCAACGCGAGGTGCTCGGCATCACCATCGACAGCCATCGGGATCTGGAGACGCTGCTCAAGGGCTTCAACCAGGCCTACAACAGAAGACGCCAGCGCGTGTTGAAGGGGCGATCCCCGGATGAGGTTGTGCGCAGCCGCCTGGCCGCCGAGCCGAAGCTCGCCAACCGCCACTTCAAGCCGCCCGATCCAGGTGCCTTGCCCCAAGCCCTCCAGGTCGTCACTCACGCCAAGGAGGTCTCGCATCCAGACATGATGCCCAGCACTTCACGTTGTACCCGGCCGTTGAAGCGCTCCACGAGGCCGTTGGTTTGCGGCGTATACGGCTTGGTCGTGCGGTGCTCCACCTTCAGCTGACGGCAGGCGTCCTCA
>NZ_JALJRK010000211.1 GCF_024519725.1 Microvirga sp. Mcv34
TGCATGGTGGCCACTGCCACCATCACCATTATGGCAAGTGCGAGTGCCGGCTAGTAAGCCTAAGCTTCTGCCGTTGGCCGAGCTCATGTCCGGAGGCAGCGCTGTAGTGCTCGGGATCGAACCTAGGGTGTTTGTCAGCGAACTCCCCAGAGACCTCGGCATTCCACATTTCTTGATTTGAATGGCGACCCGTTATTGGGGTCTGCTGGACAAGCACTGTCTAGGACGCCAAACGGGACCACCTGAGGTCTTACCTGACGTGATCCCTGAGTTTCTTCTGCTCAGAGCTGGAGTCCGCTGGTTAAGGAGAGCCCATGTTGCCAACCGGCTCTTCAAGACCAAACATGAGTTGGCTCAAGATTTTGTCTACGACTGCGTTCCTCTGATTTGACCGGTGCAAGCACCTGAAGATCATCGGGAGAACCGCGTCCTGGCTGCTTTGGAGCCGGAGGACTTCGCCTATCTGGAGCCGCACCTGGAACTCGTGCATCTCAAACGCAGGCAGGTCCTCTATGAGACCGGCGACACGATGCACCACGCCTACTTTCCGCATGATATCGTGATCTCGCTGGTCGCCGTGATGCAGGACGGCAGTTCAGCCGAGATGTCGCTCTATGGCCTGGAAGGAGTCGCAGGTCTCGTCGCAGCCGGGGTCACTCGCCAGTCCTTCGGGCGCTACATTGCCCAACTGGCTGGCTCGGCCTCCCGGATCGACATAGACACGATGCGCAAGGTGATGGGAGAGCGCCCGAACATTCAGCGGCTGGTGCGCCAATTCGCGGAAGCGACGATGGCGCGCGTCCTGCAATCCGTCGCCTGCAACGCCCTCCACACAGTCGAGGCCCGCAGTTGCCGCTTCATTCTCACGATTCACTATCGGATCAATCGGGAGACGCTCGCCCTAACGCATGAGTTTCTCGCCGAGCGGCTCGGCGTGCAGCGGACTACCGTCAGTGCGGTGATATCGAAGCTCCAGGCCAAAGGGCTGATCAGGCAGGCCAAAGGCGGCATCACGGTGACAGATCCCGTCGGACTCGAAGCAGGGGCGTGCGAGTGTTATGGCAGGGTGCGTGATATGCTTGATGCTGCCCTACCCTCCCTCTACCCGCTGATCTCGACTCGACCGAGCTGGTTGTCCTGCCTCCATCAGGTGTAGCATCAGGCCGAACGCGTAACTGCCACCGGGGTAAGGTCAACGGCGGGTCCGACGATGATGAGCGGCAATGGCGATCTCGCGCTTATGCTCAGAGCGCGCTTAGAACTTCGTGATGTTTGCGTCCCGGATCAGCTGCGGACCTGGATGCCACGCACCGTGGTCTCACCCTATGGTTTCGCCCGGCGTTTCCCGTTTGAGGAGCAGGCGACACCCCTTGTCTGGCTCACGCCAACGATCAGGGTGCCTGCCGAGACGTTCAGGATCCAGTGATGTCGGAACCTTCCTGCCCCTCCACATAAAGCGCATCATCAGGCGTGGACCGCGACTTTCAAAGCGGAAGGCGGGATATGGCGTCAGTGGAGCACTTGGGTCGGCAATGCCTCCTTGACGAGCACGAGCTTCTCGAGCTTGCGCGGTTCGACTCCAAGCCGGTCGGCCCATTCCTCAAGGGCGAAGGTATAGAGGTGGGACAGGACCAACGTCTGGCCCGACGCACCGATCTTCAGGCGGACCAACTCGTTCAGGGCTTGCTTGAGCAATGCACGGTTGACGGTCATGGCGGTCCTCACGCGATAGCCGCAGTCTGCGCTCCACCACCGCTGACGCCAAGTCTTCCGAAAGGCTTATTGTCTTGGAGGATGGAAGGTCCAGTCCGCTTATGACAGGAGCGTCAACTGGGCAGACAACGCCCGTTGGAGCAAAGACAGTCTCCACATGGCCGGCGAGACCGCTCATGCTCTAGTCGGCTTCTTCCACACAGGGCCAGCTTGCTGGCGGGATGAGGTCGGTCGGCAGCTTGGTTTCCGCGCTGCCACATGCCGTATCAATCTGCGCTTGGGTAAGACCAACCGTAAGCGCGCATTTCAAAGCACGTCGCAAGGCGGGGTTCAGGCTGGCCGCGTGTT
>NZ_JALJRK010000212.1 GCF_024519725.1 Microvirga sp. Mcv34
CTGCGCGAGAACCTCGCCCGTTTCCTGCGCGAGGTGATCCCGACCGCGGAAGAGGTCGGAATCCGCATGTGCATCCACCCGGACGATCCGCCGCGTCCGCTCATGGGCCTGCCGCGCATCGTGTCGAACGCGGACGATATCGCCTTCGTCCTCGGGGCCGTCGATGCGCCCGCCAACGGCCTCACGCTGTGCAGCGGCTCGCTCGGCGCCAACCCGGTCAACGACGTCCCGGCCATCGCGAAGCGCTACGCGGACCGGATCTGGTTCGCTCATCTGCGCAACGTCGCCAAGGACCCGGACGGCTCCTTCATGGAAGCGGACCATCTCGGCGGCGACACCGATATGGTCGCCCTGGTCACGGTGCTGCTCGAGGAGCAGAAGCGCCGGCAGGACGCGGGCGACAGGAACTGGCGCATCCCCATGCGGCCGGACCATGGGCACGAACTTCTCGACGACGTCGGCAAGCCCACCCATCCCGGCTACCCTGCCATAGGCCGCCTGCGCGGCCTCGCCGAACTGCGCGGCGTGATGCAGGCCGTGTCATCGCTGCGGGACTTGCCGCTTTAAGGGGGCGCCCTCCGGCGTATGGTTCGTCGGAGCGAAACCCACCACGTCATGGCCGGCCTTGTTCCGGCCATCCCGCTTCTGGGAAGCCCCGCGCCTTTCCGATCTGTGCCGCTACCCCAGCAGATTCCGCAATGTCCGCATGAACACGCGAACGCCGATGCCGATCAGGTCGTCGGGGAAATCGTAGTCAGGATTGTGCAGGCTGGGATGATTCTCTCCCGCGCCCAGGAAGAACATGGCGGCCGGGGCCTTCTGGCCGAAGCGGCCGAAATCCTCCGAGGCGCGCATGGGCAGGTTGCCCGCGTCGTAGGGCACGCGCTCCTCGTCGAGGGCGCGGCGAAGATGGGCGACGGCTTCCGGCGCGTTCTCGCAATGGGCGAAGATGTCGTCATGGGAGATCTCGACGCTCAGGCCCTTCTCCCGCGCAGCGCTGAGGACGAGATGCTCGGCGCTTACACAGAGGTCCTCCATCCCGGCATCGGTCAAGGTGCGCAGGGTCGCCCAGATCTCCGCGCGGGCCGGAGCCACGCCGAAGGCGGGCTCCCCGATCTTCACGTGGGTGATCGTCACCATGGAGAAGCCGTCGTCCAAGGGGCCGCCACGGCCTAAAGCGGTCAGCGCCGGCAGCAGTTCGGCCACGACGGCGACGGGAGAAACGCCGGTCTCCGGCATCGATGCGTGCGCGGTCTTGCCGTCCAGAACGATGCGCATCCCCCGGGACGCGCAACTCACCGGTCCCTCCACCAGCGCCGCGTGGCCGAAGGGCATACCCGGGAGATTGTGCAGGGCGAAGGCGAAATCCGGACTGATCTCGCGGAAGCGCGGATCGGCCACGACGGCGGCGGCACCCGAACCGTCCTCTTCCGCCGGCTGGAACATCAGGACGGCGCGGCCACGCCGCGGACGCTGGCGGCCGAGAACGCGGGCGAGACCCGCCAGGATCGCCATATGCCCGTCATGGCCGCACAGATGCCCCTTGCCGGCTGTCCCCGAGCGATAGGCAAGATCGGAGATTTCCTGGATGGGCAGCCCGTCGAGTTCCGCCCGGACCAGGACGGTCGGCCCCGGCTCCTTGCCTTCGTAGATGGCGGCGATTCCATGGCCGCCGAGGCCAGTCAGAATCTGGTCCGGGCGCGTGGCGGCGAGGAAAGCGCGAACGTCCCGCGCCGTCTGAACCTCCTGCCGGGAAAGCTCCGGCGCGCGGTGCAGCTTGTGCCGGAACGCCACCAGATCGACCACGTCCTCGTTGGTCAACACCATGGATCGCCTCCACGCCGAAGCCCGATGGGAGCGGAACGCTCAACCGATGACAGCCCGGCCTGTTTCGGCCCGACGTTATGGACCCAAGCGCGGGCTTCGATCAAGTCATCGAAAGGATCAGGCGATTGAGTGACGAGAGTGTCGTTCCCGGTCGAAGCGCAGCGGAGGGGAAGGGAATCCATCTGCACGCTCCGAACCCTGGATCCCCTT
>NZ_JALJRK010000213.1 GCF_024519725.1 Microvirga sp. Mcv34
CTCACGATCCCATGAAATGAGCGCTCACCATCGCGTGAAACGGCTGCTCACGATCCGCGAAATCCGCATTCTGTGCAGGCAGGATCAGGCCGCCTTCAGGGCGGCTCCGTCAATGACCACGCCTTGGGTCACGTACTTCCAGAGAGCCACCAGCAACTTTCGCGCCAGCGCGACGATCGTGGCCTTCTTCATCCGCCCGCCCAGGCGGCGCACCCGATCATGGAACCACAGCGAAAGCGCCGACCCCGGTTGATGCCTCAGCCAGAGCCACGCCATCTCGACCAGGATGGCACGCAGACGGGGATTGCCGGCTTTCGACACGCCCTGCTCGTGATCGATCCGGCCACTCTTCCAGGGCGTCGGCGCCAGACCCGCATAGGCTGCCACCTGCCGCCGATTGTCAAAGTGCCGGAACAGACCTTCCGACCACAGCGCCCCGGCAAAGCCGGATCCGATCCCTTTGAGGCCGAGCAGTATCCCAACCGCCTTCGAGGGCACCTCCGCCGTTTGCGCTGCGGCCAGAAGAGCATCGCGTTCGGCCTTCACGGCCTCGATCTGCCGATCCAGCAGCTCAATGACCTCGAGTTCACGCCGCGCCACAGCTTTGAGATGGGGCGGCAAGGCACGTCCGTCGCCGGTGCGCAATTCGTCGAGCCTTGCGCGCTGGTCCGGACGCCGCGGGTCGTAGTCGGCAATGCCCTGCGAGAAGAACAGCCCCCTGAGACGGTTGACATGCCGGACCCGTTCGCTGACGAGGGTCTTCAGCTCCCGGCAGAGGCGCCGCTGATCCTCTTCGTCCGGGGTCGGCACACGGACCATGGCGCAGACACGCGGCTCGCCCCGTTTGTAGGCCAGCAGGGTGCGCACCAGAGCCTCGCCGTCAATCCGATCGGTCTTGGCACGGCGATGCCGGCGTGAGACGGCGATCGAGGCGGGATCTACGACATGGCTTTCAATGCCTTCGCTCTCCAGCACACGATGGATCCAGAACCCGTCCAACCCTGCTTCCTGGATCACCACGATCCGGGCGAACTCGCCCGTGCGGGCTTGAGCCTTGCGTTGCAGCTCCGCGAAGCGGCTCAGCAGCCCCGCCAGATCGCCGCCTGGCACCTGATGGCGCGACATCTTCTGGTTGCTTCCCGGCAACAAGGCCGTCACGAGCCAGACGGCGCGACTGAGCTCCAGAGACACAAAGATGGTCGCCGAGTCGGAACAATTGCTGCGGGTGGACGTGGGGTCGGTCGCTTGCATGGCCTGTCGCCTCCAGGAAGAAAGAGTTGGCGTCCTTACTCTCGCAGAGAGCCGGTCGCCGCTCACCTCCTCATGGCATCTTGACGTACTGGGCCGGGAGCAGGCGCACGTCGTGGCCGAGGGCAGCGAGTTGCCGCCCAACGTGATGGGCTCCGGCACAGGCCTCCAGGCCGATCAGGCAGACCGGCCAGGCAGGACTGCAACTGCCCGCGCGAGACCTTCCGGCGCAGCACGATCTTGCCGCGAGCATCCATGCCGATCAGGTGGAAGGTGTTCTTGCCTAGGTCAATCCCGATCGTGGTGATAGCCTCAGTTGTGGTCTGGTGTGACATGGCATGGCTCCTTGCCTGCGGGACAATCCCGCTCTCCCATGCTCCACCCGGGAGCACGGCCGGTCCATGCCATTAGCCGTGGCCTTCTTCAGGATCTCCCGTTCCTGACGCAGGATCTCGTTCTCGCGCCGCAGCCGCTTCAGCTCGGCGGCCATGTCCTCCTGGCGCTCCTCGGGCGGATCATCGATCTCACGCTCGCGACGGCGATCGAGCCAGTGCCGCAGGGTCGACAGGCCAACTCCGAGATCCGCGGCAACCTCACGCCGGCTGCGGCCGCTGGTCAGAGCAAGCCGCACGGCCTCATCCTGAAACTCTTGCGTAAAACGTGTGTGGGGCATGGAGATCCTCCTGGGTCAAAGAAGTGCTCTCCATCTTTTTGATACTGTTGGCGAATGCGTTGGAGCGATTGAGGCGAGGTCAGCGTTCAGGCTGTAAGGG
>NZ_JALJRK010000214.1 GCF_024519725.1 Microvirga sp. Mcv34
GGCGTCGCGAGCCATCGAAGCGCCAAGTATAGTTCTCAATCGCCCAACGCACCCGGTCCCAACAACGTTCCGCCACCAAACAGCGGGGCTATCCTTGGGCGCCCGAAGCTCCGCAACCGCGTCCGTGTTCATTACCAGCCGCGCCATGGTCTCCGTGTCGGCGAGCGCGAGCACGACATCGCGCTCAGGGAAGCTCACGAGGTGCGGCTTCACCGTGACTTCGAGACGCGCAGCGACGGCGCGGAAGTTGGGCAGCCGCCGGTCGCGGAGCCATACCTCCCACCAGACCCTAACACCGTCGCCTGGGAAGAGATCGTCCGCGTCTGTGAACAGCGAGCGCAGCGCCGAGAGCCGCACGTCCTCAATCCGCGCGACCAGATTCTGGTTCTTTGGCTTGCCGCCCGCCGTCTCCTCGTTCCGGTACTGCTCAACCTTGTTCGTGAAGTATTCAGCCTGCGCTTCGGGCACGAACACCGTGGCGCGCACCGTCTCGGCGTCCTCTGTGGGCGGGTGGACGGCAACCAGCTCGATCTTCCTCGGCCGGTTTTCCAGCCCGTCCAGAGCCGCCTGATGCTCCACCGGCACCTCGAAATCGAGGTAGAAGCCGGCTTCGCCTTCTGCGAGTTGCGGATCGCGCGTTAGGAGCTGCTGCCGTGCTCCGGCGATCGCCTGCCCGAGCGCCTGTTCAAGCTTTGCGGCGTGCGCCGCCCGAGCACGCGCTGGCGGTAGTCCGCTGCTGCCGCGACGAGGTGAGGTGTAGATTTCGCTTTCGCCGCCACCCTGCATCAGGAAGTGTGGCCGGTTCCGGGGTGCCTTCGCCATCTGACTATTGGGACGTGTTCGCGGTGTGGCGCTCTTGGAGGGCGGCGATCAACATAGCAGTGCTGATCTCGTTTGACCCGCTCAGCACCGCCCCCTTAGCGGCCTCGTCGGCCGCGCGGGCGATCTCCGCCTGACTCAGCCCTGCCATTGCCTCGAGAACGCCGCTCCATTCAACGGTCTTGAGGCTGAACGTAGACAGCCGATTCTCCACGATGCCGCCGGCGATGTCCGGCGTCGGCAGATCGTAGGTGATAACGTCGTCGAACCGGCGAAACAGCGCCCGGTCAAGGAGCTCGGGGTGGTTCGTGGCTGCGATGATCAGGCTTGGCCCGTCGTCGTTCTCCAAGAATTGGAGGAAGGAATTCAAGACACGGCGAATTTCGCCGACATCGTTCTGCCCGGCTCGCTGGGCGCCGATCGCATCGAATTCGTCGAAAAAGTAAACGCCGCGTTGTAAGCCAATTGCGTCGAAGACAAGGCGGAGCCGGGTCGCTGTCTCGCCCATCAGCTTCCCGATCAGTCCATCGTAGAGAACCGTGAACAGCGGCAGCTTGAGCTCGCCCGCGAGCGCGGCGGCGCTCATCGTCTTGCCCGAACCCGGCGGCCCGACCAGCAGGAGCTTGCGCCGAGGCGATAACCCATGTGCCCGAAGGCGCTCCTGCTGGCGCTGCTCCTTTATGACCCGCTCCAGTTTTGCATGCAGATCAGGAGCGAGAACCATACTGTTGAGGCGGATGTCGGAGTAGCGGGCCGCCAGAAGGCCACTCAGCTCCCCTTTCGGTTGAGCTAGAGGTACAGGGCCGGCGCCCCGACGGGCGACCGTGGAGCTCCGGCCCTTAGCCGAATCGATTAGCTCCCGCAGCTCTTGGGCGAGCTTCCCGTGCCCTTGGCGAGCCTCATGCGCAGCAAGCTGTGTCGCCACCGACATGAATCGATCATCGTCGCCGGCAATGTGGCTCTGAAGCAGAGCGACTATGTGACGTGACGTACTCATTGGACCGATCCAACCTTCGGGGTTAGAGCATAACATTCATCTGTCTTGGGCAACTTACCAAATAGGATAGCGCCGGTGTTGTCCAAACAAATCGGAGCGAGTGGTTACTAGTGTTGTGACTCTAACGCTTGTTTCGCACGGGCGACCTTTTCCAGGATAGCC
>NZ_JALJRK010000215.1 GCF_024519725.1 Microvirga sp. Mcv34
CGCACTTCCTGCCGCATCTCAACCGCGATGCCGTCTACCGCATCCTCAAGGCTGAGGGGCTGGGCCGCCTGCCGCCGGCGCAGCAGCGCAAACGCAAGAGCGGCACGTTCAAGGATTACGATCTCGGCTTCATCCACATCGACATCAAGCACTTACCCAAGCTGCGGACCGCCAATGGCGAGAGACGCAAGCGCTTTCTGTATGTGGCCATCGACCGCTGCTCGCGCTGGGTGCACCTGGCAGTCAAGGACGACGAGCTGGCCACCAGCGCGGTCGCTTTCCTGACCGAGGCGGTGCGCGCCTTCCCCTTCAGGGTCACGCACGTGCTGACCGATCGCGGCTCGTGCTTCACCGCCGATGGCTTTGAGGATGCCTGCCGGAAGCTGAAGGTGGAGCATCGCAAGACCAAACCCTACACGCCGCAAACCAACGGTCTCGTCGAACGCTTCAACGGACGGGTACAGCGCGAGGTGCTGGGTATCACCATCTACAGTCACCGGGATCTGGAGACGCTGCTCAAGGGCTTCAACCAAGCCTACAACCGGAGACGTCAGCGCGTGCTCAAGGGCGTCTCACCTGAACAGGTCGTGCAACGGCGACTGACCGCCGAGCCGAAGCTGGCCAACCGCCGCTACAAGCCGCCCGATTCAGATGCTTTGCCGCCAGCCCTCCAGGTCGTCGCTCACGCCAAGGAGGTCTCGCATCCAGACAACTAAATTAGCACGTGGTCAGGCTCGCTCACGTTTGAGGTTTTTTGAATCCGACAAACCACCCCGCAGAGACATGCCCTTCGGTCCGAAGCATTCCCGGAAGCGCGGGCTTCTACATCTTGGCAGGATGAAGGAGGAAAGCATGCGAGCCTTGGTTTAGCACGGCAAGGAAGATATCCGCTGCGACACCGTCACGAACCCTGAGATCGAGCAACCGCGCGACGCCATCGTCAAGGTGACGAGCTGCGCCATCTGCGGCTCGGACCTGCACCTGTTCCACAACCTCATCCCAGCGATGCTGCCCGGCGACGTCCTGGGGCACGAGATGATTGGGGGAGGTCGTCGAGGTCGGGCCTGAGGCCAAGCACAAGCTCAACGACCGGGTGGTGGGTCCGTTCACAATTATCTGCGGCGTGGTTCTAATTCCGCTTCAGTTACCCATACCATTCGGTGTCCCCTCCACGCTGGTCGCATCGGACACGGTGGGCCTGATCAAGAGCGCCCTGGATGATCAAAAGTACCGCTGGCTGAAGGAGGCAGGAGCCGTCGCGCAGCTGTGGGAAGCGTCAATGATGCTGGTCACCACCTTGGAGAACACCTTCCTCCCCATGGAGCACTGGACCGGGAGGCTCAACCAGATCAGCAGACCCGAGACCGCTGGCGAGCACGCTACCACGCTGCCCTTCTTCGGCTGCGGCAGGCGGGGATCGAGATCCCGGCTGACGGGCAGGCCGGTGCCGAGGCCTACATCTCCTGCCGGATGCAATGGGATCATCACATCACGAACCTGACCCTGTCGCTGCGCATCATTCGCCTCATTGCCGACTTGGCTGAAGATTGGCGTCAGCTCGACGAGCGCATTGGTGCCGTGTCAGCCGAGATCGAAGCGCTGGCGGTGCAAGACGAGCACTGCCATCGCCTCATGAGTGTGCCGGGCGTGGGGCCGATCATCTCGTCTGCCGTCGTGGCGGCGGTTGGCACCGGGGCTGGGTTCAAGCAGGGGCGGGACTTCGGCGCCTGGCTCGGGCTGGTGCCGAAGCAGGAGTCGACCGGTGACCGCACGATCCTGGGCAAGATCTCCAAACGCGGCAACAAGTACCTGCGGACCCTGTTCGTGCAGGCCGCCCACATCGTGCTGGTGCGCCGTCCGCATGGGGCGAGGCTCGGCCTGTGGCCCTGGATCGAGGCCGCGGGACGACGATCATGGGGACCGCCTGTCCGGGATGGCTTTGTCTTGCGTTGCGGGTGAGTGAGAC
>NZ_JALJRK010000216.1 GCF_024519725.1 Microvirga sp. Mcv34
CAGTATCCTGTGTTAGGCTCGCCCCATGTCCCGCGCCGAACGCCTCTTCGACCTGTTGCAGATCCTCCGCCGTCACCGCCGCCCCGTGAGCGGCGCGGTGCTGGCCCGGGAGGCGGGAATTTCGCTGCGCACGCTTTATCGCGACATCGGCTCCCTTCAGGCCCTCGGCGCTCAGGTCGAGGGCGAGCCGGGGCTCGGCTATGTGCTCAAGCCCGGCTTCCTGCTCCCGCCCCTGATGTTCTCCGCCCAGGAAATCGAGGCGCTGGCGCTCGGCCTGCAGTGGGTCGGGCGGCGCACCGACGCGGATATGGGACAGGCAGCCCGCAACGTCATGGCCAAAGTGGCCGCCGTGCTTCCCGCCGAGCTGCGCGAGCGCATGGAGGACGACGCCATGGTCGTCGGCCATGGCTGGGAGCGGCCGCAGGTGGTCGAGCTCGCGCTCCTGCGGCGGGCGCTGAACGAGGGGCGCAAGCTCGCCCTCACCTATACCGACGAGAAGGGCGCGCGCACCGCGCGGGTCGTGTGGCCCGTATCGCTGGGCTTCTTCGAATCGACCCGCGTGCTGGCGGCCTGGTGCGAGCTGCGCGGCAGCTTCCGCCATTTCCGCGCCGACCGGGTCGAGGCGGCGGAGATCCTGCCCGAGCGCCTGCCCCGGCCGCGCCGCCAGCTCATGAAGGAATGGCGGAACACGCTGCTGCCAGAATCTGACAGTGGCGTGCGCTATTCCATCTCCCGTTCACACGACACCAGGGAGATCACCATGAGCACGCACAGCAAGAGCGCAGACCTCGTCTTCTACACCAATCCGCAATCGCGCGGCGGCATCGTGCACTGGATGCTGGAGGAGATCGGCTGCCCCTACACCATCGAGGTGCTGGACTACGAGACCACCATGAAGGCGCCGGCCTATCTGGCGATCAACCCCATGGGAAAGGTGCCGGCGATCCGGCACGGCAACACGATCGTGACGGAAGCCGCGGCCATCTGCGCCTATCTGGCCGATGCCTTCCCCGAGGCGGGCCTCGCGCCCACGCCCGAGCATCGCGGCGAGTATTACCGCTGGCTCTTCTTCACGGCAGGTTGCCTGGAGCCCGCAGCCTCCAACCATGTCCTCGGCTGGAACCCCTCGCCCGACATGGAAGCCCGCTTCGGCTACGGCTCCTATGAGCGCGTGCTGGACACGCTCTCCGCCTGGCTCCAGGACCGGACCTATGTGGCCGGCGACCGCTTCACTGCCGCCGACGTCCTGCTCGCGAGCCACCTGCAATGGGGCATGATGACGGGCATGATCGAGAAGCGCACGGCCTTCGAAGCCTATATCGCCCGGCACGTCACGCGCCCGGCCGCGCAGCGGGCGGACGAGCAGGCCGAGAAGCTGACCGCGCAACAGGCCTGGAAGGCCGCGTGACATCATCGCCGTCGTGGCCGGGCTTGACCCGGCCACTTCGCTTGGAAGATTGCCCCTGCTGTCATTCCCGGCCGGAGATGGCGCAGCTATCTGAGGAGAAGGGAATCCTTAGCGCTGAGCGTCATCGTGGAGCCCCTTCCCAGACTTCGGCCGCCGGCGATGACACTCACGTCGGTCCTGGGACGGCCCTTCCACGTCATGGCCGGGCTTGACCCGGCCATCCACGCTTAGGAGCCGCATCGCTGCAAAGACGTGGGTGGCCGCAACAGGTGCGGCCATGACGGCGCGGGATGAGCGGCGCAGCGTTATGTTCTTACTTTGTTCTTGACAGGTGGCGTAACCTTAGCTATATCATTGCGCAGCCTGATCCGACGAGGGGCGCGCTTCGCGAGGCGTCGCAAGTTGTGGGATCGGACACGGTCCTGTCCGTCGGTCACGCAGCCGGCGCCAGGAGGCCCTTGGCAGCCTTGTGCTGATTCCAAGTT
>NZ_JALJRK010000217.1 GCF_024519725.1 Microvirga sp. Mcv34
ACACAGACATACATGCCTCCCAGCAATGCTTCTATGTAAGCGGCCCTCGGTGGGAGTACAAAGTTTCAATTTCCAGCTTCTATTCTTTCCCTATCCGCAAATCCTGCGCCTGAGACGATGTAGGATGCGCAAACCGGTAGGAGGGCAACCAAAGTTCAGGTTCAGAGTAGGGATTATATCCTTGCTCGACCCCGCATTGATGATATAGGTCGCGCCAACGATTTTTAGGCGCAACGATGCCATATCTTGATAATCTTCCAGCGCAGTGCCCGCCGAACGATGCGATTGACCAGCCG
Organism: Microvirga sp. Mcv34; assembly: GCF_024519725.1. GTDB lineage: Bacteria > Pseudomonadota > Alphaproteobacteria > Rhizobiales > Beijerinckiaceae > Microvirga. The sequence goes on from NZ_JALJRK010000217.1 coordinate 297, forward strand.
CTGGTCGGTGTTTGGAGAGTGGTAGGGAATAACCCTCCAGCAGCGGCGGACTTCTGGTCGCATGCAAGATTGGGATGGAAGAAACCGCCGACGGTTTCAGATTGCGACTTCAGTTCTTGCTCGCTGTTTTTGTCGCGTGATAAAGTTGCGAAGCTGGCGTCGCGACTCCCCAAAGCACGCATTTCAAACCCGCGCCTTGCAAAGCTTAACGTGCCGGTAGGTGCTGGTAGGTCACAGGTAAATAGGAAGACCGAGCACGTACATTTCTGGATGTATGGCACGTTCGATCCAGTGGCGGCTGTCAAAGCGTGTGAGGACCTCTGACATGCAGCAACGGAAGCGAAAAGCTGAGTACCTAGCGACGCTCATTTACCTGGACGAACCGCAGCTCCTGGCACTGCGTGCGCAGAAGGCGCATGTGGTAGCCGTTGCTGTCCCGTCAGAGGATCCCGACGAAGCTCTGTTCTTGGCAGTGACAGTCAGTTCGAGGAACTGGGAGAGCTACTTAGACGGAACAACAGACCTACGGTTTCTCTTCACGTATCCAAAAGACCGTCTGCTGTATTACTTCGACCTCATGGCAATGAAGGACAATAAGGTCACGATGACACCTTTCAGCGGCTTGGTGCCTGAAGAGCATCTGCCGTTGCCGCGCCTGTTCTCAACGGAGCACACCGAAGAATTCGACATCGGGGGACGAGCTGAAGACGAGGAGCACCTCATTATTGACGGCGAATGGGAGATGCCAGAGTTCGGCCAGTTCTATCAAAGATACTCTGATATCTATGCCTTCGTAGCATCGCTGCAGAACTGGTCAGATCCCAATAGAGACCAAAAGATCAAAAACAGCATCGTTAAGACCTATCGTGAGCGAGCTTTCGAGGGCGGCTTTAGCTATGTGCACTTTTTCCATGGCCTCAACGACAATATGCCTCGTGACGAGCGGCCAGGGCTTGAGAGGATCAAATACGCGTCTCCTGGAATCGTCGATATCACCGGCAAAGCGGAAATATTTGCGGACCTTGAGAATATCGTGAGGAACTATCTTAACGATAGAAATTCGATCTCCGAGGCGTACGCCAAACTGTACGCATATTTGTCACGCAATAAGTACTTGCAAATGCCTGGTAACAAGTACGATAAGAACGATGCGACTGCGGGATATATATTCGCGGAGGCAGAGGCACTGAGCAACAAGCTCGGGACTATTGACTTCAGTGTCGTGAAAGAACTAGCCGATCAGAACGCATTGGTCGTAGCAAAGATAATATTGGCTCTGTACCGCCGAGTTGAAAGCGCTGCAAGTTTCTTCGCTCAAGGCCGCATGTCATTCTCTGAATGATAGTTGAACCCAACGCTTGAAGCACAGCGACATTCGGCTCTTAATGATCGGCCCCAACCTCTACGTTGAAGAGAGCATCGCTGAGAGATTGGGGCTGTTGAGGTCGGATCCCTTAGCTGCTGAGCCTAATTGGGCAGAGTATCGTTCAAGTTGACTGACACGTCGGTGACAGTCTCTAGGACTGTTCCCGCTACTATGGGC
>NZ_JALJRK010000218.1 GCF_024519725.1 Microvirga sp. Mcv34
CACCGGAACAGCATGAGGTTCAGCACAAGCCGCTCAGCCAGGCCGCCGAGTGAACCAGCGGAAGATCAGGAGAACACCGCTGGAGCTGGCTGTTCAAGGGCCCGCCGCGTAGGCCTGCAAATTGTCGGAGGAGCCAACCGGCTCCTCCTCAGGAGAGAGTTCCACAAACCTGAATGCAATTTGAGGGAACACATGTTTAAGCATCGATCGAAGCTTTCAGCGGGAGTGCTAGTGATCTTGGCCGGTGCGGCTTCGCATCCTGTCGCCGCGGATAAGATCAGTGATATTGCTGGAGAGATCGCGATCGTCGACACGGCCATCGAACCCGCTGCCCGTGGCTCTTACACCGACGTGGTCTTCCGTCTCGAGAACAAAAGCTCCACCAAGATTCGCATGACACGGGTCGAGACGAAGCTCGGGGAGCGCGGCGCATTCGATGTCCATGCTGGGTCCGGATCGATCCACAGCGACGGTTTTAGCCTTGGAGCAGGCGAGTGGGCAACGTTCAACAAGGACAATCTCCGGCTAAAACTTGGTCCGCTCGATCGAGAGCTGAAGGAGGGAGAGGTGGTTGAGCTGACGTTCACATTCGACCGCTGGTCGACCGTGGTTCCGGTGCACGTCCATGCCGCACCACAATCGGCCAAGGACTAGCGGGCGGGGAAGGGGTAGTCGTCCGTGAAGAATTGTCTGGTGGCGTGACTCACGCCCGTCGAGGCGATGGACCGGATCCAACCAGCACCAGGACAAAGGCACACAAAAGTGCTGCCAGCCACCGCAGCAGGAGTGAGAAGTTGTACCCGACCGCCGCCAGCACGGCATTGATGCGGTCGCCCTCACGGCCTTTCAGATGATTGCGGCCCATCCGGTGCTCGGCTTTCAGATGCCCGATCACCGGCTCGATCGCTGCCCGTCGTTTCATCTCACGTTTGAGGGCGGCTGTGGTCCGGCGCACCTGGCCTGAGATCCAGACCTGGAAGCGGTTCGGGTGATTGTGTCCGCGATAGCCCTTGTCGACATGGGTGCGCTGGACCTCAACCCCGGTCATCGCCGCCACATCGGCGACCGCAGTCGCCAGCGTGTGACCGTCATACGGATTGCCGTGCAAGGCCCGGGCATGCAGCACGAACTGACCGCCCTTGGGCTGTGTCACCGGCGTGGCGATGCTCACCTTGCAGCCGAACTCATACGGTGTGCGGGCTTTGCCCTTGCCGATGCACTCCACCTCCGGCGCATGCAGCGCGTAGACCTTGGACCCGCGCTGGCGCTGGGTCTGCTGCCGAACCCTGACCGCCAAGGCCAGCAGCGGACTGAGGCGCTCCTCCAGGGCCGCATCGCCCTGGATCTTGCGGCGCACGTCCCGGATCACCCGCCCAAGCCGGGCACGCAGAAACCGCAGCTCGCGGTTCGCCCGCTTGAACTGATGCGCATGCTGATAGCGGCCGATCCGGATCAGGGCGTGTTTGGCCACTCTTCGATAACTCTGACGCAGTCTGACGCCACACCTCCTGGCGAGGTCCACGAGTTTGATCAGCGCCCGGTGCATCAGGCGGGCATCGGTGGGATAAGCCACCGCCTTGGGCTGAACTGCGCGTTTCGCGTGATCGTGAGCACGGATTTCACCGCATCGTGAGCACGGATTTCAGAGGATCGTGAGCAGCGATTTCGCGGCATCGTGAGCAACGATTTCAGAGGATCGTGAGCACCTTTTCGGAGGTGCCGGGAGCTTCGACCGACAACTCAACCGGCTACGGGATGTCTCTTCAACCCATGAGGAGGCCCGATGC
>NZ_JALJRK010000219.1 GCF_024519725.1 Microvirga sp. Mcv34
GGGCAGATCGCCCCGAAGATGTAGGTGGAGGCGGTTCTCAAATCCCGCGGGGCCGAGGGACGCGTCCCGCGTTTGGCCCAGCGGCGGGTGATCTTGTTCTTCTGACCCACCCGTGCCTCATCAGCAAACCAGATCTCTAGCGGCTTGCCATCGGCCTCGTTGCTCGCGATTTCCGCCAGACGCGCGGGGAAACTTTTTTAAAAGCCGCTACCGCGGCGTCGCTCTTGACGTGATGGCGCGGGCGAGCCGAGAGCTTGCGATAGCCCAGCGCCCGCACCTCCCGGCTGAGCGTCTGCTTGGAGATTGGGATCCGGTGTTCGTCCCACAGCCATTGGATCAGATCGACCAGGCGCCAGCGCACCACCCCGTGCACCGCCGGGACCGGCCCGGCCTCGATCATCTGCACCAGATGCTGGCGATGGCGATCCGTGAGCCGTGAGGGCTGGCCCGGCGGCTTGCGGTCGATCAGACCCTCGGGGCCGTGAGCGTTGAACTTGACCACCCAGTCACGCACGATCTGCAGCGTCACCCCGCCGATCCGGGCTGCCTCGGTGCGCGAGGCGCCCTCGTAGATCGCCGCCAAGGCCAGCAGGCGGCGGGCCTGCGGGCCATCCTTCGTCTTCCTGGCCAACGCACGAAGCTGAGACGCATCAAAGTCAGAGCGGAGTGGGATCGGCATGGCGAACCTCCCGGGTTCACCAAACTGAATCACACTCACCCCACTCTGGAAAATCACAAACGAGTCAGCTCTTCAGGGACTTGGTATTCATCATGCCGCTGACAGGAACTGTGCCTCCTGATTACCCTCCTGTCATTACGGCGGCGATCACGCAGACGCCGTACGATTTGCCGTCTCGTTTGCAGTCCTGCTCAACTGAGCCTTTGGCTCACATCGTCTGCGCCTGTGCCGATTTCGCTACAGCCAAAGCGCTAGTTATCGGGCATTCTGGATCGGTCCTTGAAGGAACGGCTGGGGGCCGATTCTCCCTGGAGGGGAAGCGCCTCTGCCAAGCACGAGGCGCTTCTCTTTGCCAGGGCGGGCAACGTGCTGTAGAACTCCGGATGTGCCTAAAGCCTGCAATGAGGGCAGATTGGACTGTCAGGCAAGGCTTTGCTGCCATTCATCGCTCCAGCACGTCCATCAACGTGCTTCCCCCCAAAGCCATTGATAATATGAAGCGTCATCAAAAGCCTTTTTCCGTCGAGATCAAGAAATCCCGCATTCCAGATCAGCGTCACCACCTTCCGCCTCGGCGCCTTTTCGCCGTGGTGCCGCAAGATGAGACCTCGGCCTTGATTCAGACAGAGTCTCAAGCTGTAGTTGAACCTTTGGCGACCCCGCGCATTCTGCCGAGCATAATCAAGCCTGTTCCCGGCAATCCTGAACCTGTTGAGCCTGTGCGTCGCAAGCGGGCTTCCAAGTCAAAGGCTGAAAGGAAGCAAATCGGATTCGATCTGTACGCTGACGCCGATGAGGAAGCAGGTGAGGGCTTAGGCAGTACATTGGTGATTCCAGAGACTGGGCCTCAGACCGAGGGTAACCGGTGCGAGCGCCCCACCTTTTGCCGGATCAGTTTCGCCTTCACTCTCGCAAGCATGACGCTGTTTGCGGGAGGTGACTGTGGAAGATGCCGGACCTGATGCCAGGCTTGAAGTCAGAGATGAAGCCAGACCTTACGAGCGGATCGAGCTCATCACCGGGCGGCGGCTACGGCACGCATGGTCGCCCGCCGAGAAGGCCCGCATTCTCGCCGAGACC
>NZ_JALJRK010000021.1:0-76181 GCF_024519725.1 Microvirga sp. Mcv34
CATCGACGTGCGGGACGAGCGGCATCAGCACGTGTTCACTGTCACCGCATCGCTGAGGATCGACTGGTATGCCGAACCGTCTCAACTGCATCCTGGGAGCGGGTAACCTGACCTCTCCGGCACCCGGGCCAGCGGTCTTTGACACGCATCAAGGCGGTGTAGGCCGGGCGGCGTTATTCCGGACCGACGGTCGCTCCGGCCAATTGTCGGAAGTGCCTGATGCGCCCTGGGGGAGATGTTCGGGTGCTTCTGTCGTCGCCCCGGAAGGACTTGGGCTATACTCGTATGCCGAAGGCGCGTCGCATCCAGGGAGGCTCGCATGCTGACGATGCCCGCGATCGTGGCCGATGAACTCGGCAGGCATCTCGCCGACGACTTCCGGCGGCTGTTCGGATCCGCGCACCAGGACGAAGCGGAGCGGCTCGACGGCATCGCTCGCGTGGCGCTGGAATGCCTCGGCAAGAGCGACGCCCTCTACCACAACGTCGAGCACACGTTCCTGGTCACCCTGGTCGGCCGTGACATCCTGCACGGACGCATGCTGACCGAGCGCCTGGAGCCGGAGGACTTCTCGCACCTTATTGTCGCCTGTCTGCTGCACGACATCGGCTATGTGCGCGGCATCCTGAAGAACGATGGCAAGGACAGGTTCGTAGTCGATGCCAGCGGGCGGACCGTGGCTCTGGAGCGGGGTGCGTCAGACGCGGCGTTGACCCCGTATCATGTCGACCGCTCCAAGCTCTTCGTCGCCGAGCGCCTCGGGCAGTCGCCGACGCTCGATGCCGAACGGGTGGCGCGGGCGATCGAGTTTACTCGGTTCCCGGCGGGCCAGCCTGGCGCCGATGCGCCGGAGGACCGCGAGGGGCGGCTGGTGCAGGCCGCCGACCTGATCGGCCAGCTCGGCGACCCACTCTACCTGAAGAAGGCGAATGCGCTGTTCTACGAGTTCGAGGAGATCGGCCTCAACCGCCAGCTCGGCTACGCCTCCCCGGCCGACTTGGTCGAGCGCTACCCGGACTTCTACTGGACGAGCGTCTCGCCCCATCTCGAGCAGGCCGTAGGCTACTTGAACGTGACGGCGGCGGGCCGGCAGTGGATCGCGAACCTGCACAGCCACGTGTTCTGCGCCGAGCACGCCTTCACGCTGATGGGGCCGCAGAGATAGGCGCGGAAGTGGCGTCGACCGGCCGGATCACCTTCGGAGATCGCTCGCATCGCCTGAAGGAGATGGACGGCCCAGCCGGCGCCTGCAGCCCTCGGAGCGACATTGTTGCGAGGGAACACCGGGCAGGGCCAGGAGCCGGACCATATGCCGAACATTGGCGATTTGACGGCACCCGGACCATCGGCCGCTCGGTCCTGCCTCCGTCGGTGTCCACTGAGCGGATCGGGGACCATTCTGCAGTCTACCCGGGTGCCGTGCCTGCTCTGCGAAGCCAAGCGGCCCTTGCGTTCCGCTTCTGCGGCGAGGTCACGCTCCTGGGATAGGAGGCCGGGCTGCCAGCCAAGTCGCAGCGCAGCCGCACGGTCGCGCTTTCGCCTTGTGGCGTTTTGATGCTTATACGCTCACGATCAACTCGTGCGGAGGCCATCCGATTCTTCATTGAGGAGGGGAACATGGGTGAGTGGAACACGGTCTTCGAAGGCGAGGTGGAGGGGCGCCTGGTCACCGTGAAGGTCTACCAGAGCGCCGATGGCGAGGACCACGAGGATGAGGGAGACCCGACAGTACGGGTCACGACAACGACTGTTGATGACTATCCCGGGGTTCTGGAGGGAGAGGACGGCAATACCCTTTTGGTCGAGCGGGAGGAAGCGGGGCGTCTCGTCACGCTGGAGCCCTATAGCCTCAATGACTTGGAAGGCGAGCTGATGGAGGTCGGATTCAGCCCCGGGGCGGCCGCGACAATCCGCAGCAAGGTTTCCGCTCGAGTCATTCAGGGGCGGTAAACGAGAGGTGAACGCTTCAGCTCCGTTCCATGCTCCTTCGGCATGCCAGGGCTGACCGCCTCCGGGTTTGTCTGGGCCCTGGAGGCGCTGTAAATGCCCCTCCTCCATCACGACCTCTCGTGGTGGGTTTCTTCCCTGAACACGGCCACCGTTCTGGTGGCCTCTTTGGCCTCGCGGCCCTCGCGCTGCGCGGATCACATTGTGTGCGTGCATTATTGAGGTTGCGTCATGTTCCTGTCCGTCATTCTCTCCAGCTTTCGGCAATGGCTCCGTTCGCGCGAAACAGCCCGCCAGCTCTCCGTGCTATCGGACCGGGAGTTGTCCGATATCGGGATTTCCAGGCATGATATCAGCCATGTCGCCCGCCAGGGGCGCTAGCGTCACGGCTCGATGTCCGAGGCCGGTGGCACGGCGATCAAGGTCCGCCCGTGAGGCGCTGCCACCTCGATCGTTGTAACCGCAGCGGAGCCAAGCACCAGGCGTCGTCAGCGCGCTCGCGGCAGCTTCGGGCTCTCTCACGTTCGCGCGAGCAAGCCCGAGCAGGTGTTGGTTGCTGTCGTGGCGCTCCGGTCGGAACCCGCCCTGGGGCTGGCGCTTGCTCCCTGGGGACAGCCAGCGGAGCGTCATGTACATGCCTATTCCCTTGCCCAACCAGCCCTACCCGGAGCCGACGCCGGCTGATCCCAATCCGGCTCCGGTCAGCCCGCCTACCCCTCCCGAGGGGCCGCAGCCCGAGCCCGTCGGGGTGCCGCCGACGATGCCTGGAGACATCCCTTCTCCCGGCGAGCCGGTCGGGGTGCCCCCAACCTCGCCGCCGGAGATCCCTGCCACACCCACGACGCCTCAGCCCACCGCGCGAGATGCTCCATAGAGGATCAGGCAATTGGCGTGGCCCGGTCGTAGGCGTCGACCCTCGCGAACTCTCGCGTCGTCGTACTCGCCATCGGTGAACGGATCTTCACCGGCTCCACAGCGCGGGGCATCGGCAGGCCGGTCCCAGCTAATGTGCACCACATAGCCGCCTAGCCGGATATGGTAGGTCCAAGCACCCGGTTCGGTTCTGGGCGGAGCCTCCCGTTCGATCAGCCGCCAGAGACAGGCGGGTCGTCCCATGCCAAGTGTTCGCCGGCGAACCCTGGCTGTCAGAGCCTTGTGGGACGGGCTGCCGCCGGGTTCTTCACGTCACGCTCAACGACTGCTGTGGTCCGGGAGGGTCATCCATCCCGGTGGCCTTCCTACGGCATGGCGGCCCACACCCCGGCAGCCTTCAGCTGGAAGAACCCAGCCGCATCCCGTATGCCAGGATCCGGAGAAAAGGCTTTCAGGCTCTGCAGTGTCAGCACAAGACGTCGCCGGAAGGGCCATGGCAAGGCAGCCAACGTCTCGTCTACGCTCAGGCGCGCGGCTCCCTCGACCCCAGCTTGGTCGGCGATGTCATCGATCCGGCTCTGGATCGCACTCAGGCTCGCTAGGGTGAGAACAACATCCATCGGTACTACGCACAGGTACGCTGCAATCTCGTTCGTGAACGAGCTCGAACAAGGTACGTTCCTCAAGCTTGGCCTCCGACCGCGGCCGCGGCCTTAACCACGCCATGGGGCCGGTCGAGCACCGGGGAGACCGGATCGTATGTTGCGGAATGAGACAGCAAGCCAAGCCTTGGAAGAGATTGTCTATTTGGTCCCGAGGGCTGGCATTAGTGATTGATTAACCATGCTTTTACATGCTCTCCCTCACAGGAACTTGGGAGACGCCATGGCTAGCGATCGACAGGACGACAGACGAGGACAGCTCGACAGAGCAAGCCAGAGCCGGATCGGCCGCAGACTGCGGTTGGTCTATCGCCCCTTTATGGAGGAGCCGGTCCCGGACGGCTACATTGACCTTCTCCTTGCGCTTCGCCGCAAGGAACGAGAACTGGGGCGCCTCCCGTGAGGGGGGCGCTTCGGTGAATGGCCGAGCCTGCGTGTATGCCTTCCGTCCATCCGTCAGGTGAACGAAGGCATGGCACCGCTGGGGAGGGGTTTGCGGCGATCGAAGCAGCCTCCGATGCCTACGCGGCCTCCACCTATGCCTCCGGCTGTCCACATACGACAACGGCCATAGAAGGGTCCTCGACGGCTATCCCTGTCCCGGCGTACGGCTACCTGGCGGCGGGCCGTAGTCTCAGGAGTGGAGCACGAGAAACTCGGGGGCCGTCTAGCAGGCTTTTGGTCTGGAAGGGTGTGCTGCCTGATTGGCCCTAGTCCAGGCCCCTCCGCCCCGAAAGGCTGCTTCCTAGTACCTTTCCCTTAGGACCCGACTTCCAATCGTTGGACTATTGAGGCGGGCTCGTCGTTGATGCTCCTGCAACGAAGAGCCTCTCGAAGTCAGCTGGCGCATGCTGCAGCCCGTCTGCATCGGCGATGAGGATATCTCGTGCACCCTCGACAAGCAGAGCTCGAGCCTTCTCCGCCGCAGCCGTAGCGGTCTCGCATGTGACCGCTACGGCTCCCTGCTCCCCGATTCCCGTCACGACAAAGAACATGCTGCGCCCCATCGGTAAGACCTGTGAAACCTCTTCAACCCTCTTCCTGAACGGCCGTGGCGCTTTCGCGGCCTTCGATGTGTACCGGGCCATCCAATCCGTACGAGAACTCAGATGCCATGGGTGAGGTTTCGGGACGGCACTTGGCAGGGCGTCACACTCTCGCCGCAACATTCGAGGTCGACCCACCACCGGCACAATATCGTCCAGAGCGCGGCTCGCTGGAACTCCGCAATGCTGGCGGTACGGTTCGGGCGGGCCGGCCATGGTGTCCCACATACGTTTACCGTTCTTCCCGGGGTGAGCGGCTACTCCGCAGCGGACGCTGCCGAGTGCGGAAGCGCTCCATTTTCGTTGGTCCGGGGAGCTTCCATCACGGACCGGACCCTCTCGGCGAGATCGGCCAGCCGGTAGGGCTTGTAGAGCAGATCAACGTCCCCGACCGTGGTGTCGCCATCCACGTAGCCTGTTGTCAGGAGCACGCGGATGTCGGGCCAGTCCCGCCTGATCAGTCGCGCCAGGTCGATGCCGGTGAGCGTCCCCGGCATCCGTACGTCCGAGAATACGAGGCGCACATGCCGGTTCGCCTTCAACACGCGAACCGCCTCGTCGCCGGTCGCAGCCTCGACGACGTCGAACCCCAGGGATCGGAAGTTCGAGATCACCACCTGGCGTACCGCGGGATCGTCCTCGACGACTAGCACGGTCCGCTCGGCGCCGAAGGGTCCGGGTGTCGCGGATTGGGTCTCGATCGGCCGCGCGGCCGCTTTTTCCGAACGAGGCATGAAGAGGCGGATGGTCGTTCCGGCATTCGGGACGCTGTCGACCTCGGCATGGCCCCGGGACTGCTGCATGAAGCCATACACCATACTGAGCCCGAGACCCGTGCCCTTGCCACTCTCCTTGGTGGTGAAGAACGGCTCGAACACGCGCTCAATCACCTCGGGCGGCATGCCGGTGCCAGTATCCGACACCTCGACGACGACGTATTCGCCGGCCGGCAGGTTCGTTCTCTCACTGATGGCCCTGTTCTCGACAGAGATCGTCAGATCTCCTCCGTCCGGCATGGCATCACGGGCATTGACAGCCAGATTGAGGAGAGCTGCCTCGAATTGCGCGCGATCAACCTGGATGGGCCAGACCTCATGCTCCGAGCGAAGGCTCACGTTGATGCGCTCGCCAAGGGTCCGCCGCATCAGATCGAGCAGGCCCGGCAGCAGAGCCTTCACGTTGATGGTCGAGACCTGCAGCGGCTGGCGGCGCGAGAAACTGAGCAGCCTGTAGGTGAGGTCCGCACAATGCTGTGCGCTCTCCATTGCCATCCGCACTCGCCTCTCGGCCTTCTCGTCGCCCTGAATGGTCTTCTTCAACAGGTCGAGATTGCCGATGACGACGCTGAGCATGTTGTTGAAGTCGTGCGCGATGCCGCCGGTGAGACGGCCGATCGCCTCCAGCTTGCTGGCGTGGAGCAGGTTCTGCTCCATCTGCTTCCGATCTGTGATGTCGAACCACATGCCGAAGAACTCGCGCGGGCGGCCGTCATCGTCCCGCATGACGACGATCTGGTCGAGGAAGTGGCGCTCGGTCCCGTCGGCGCAGCGCCAGCGGTACTCGATGGCCGCCATGCCCTCCTCAGGCAGCCGTCGGAGCTGGTTCACAACCTGCTCGCGGTCGTCGGGATTGAGCCGCGACGACCAAAAATCCGGACGCCCGAGAAATGCTTCGGGTGGAAAACCGGTAATGTGCTCGACGCTCTCATTGGTGAAATGGAGCTGCCGGTGGTCCTCCTCGACCGAGGCGGTATAGAGCGTGATCGGCAGCGACTGGAGCACAAGGGTTTGATGCTCCTCGCGGCGGCGCAGGGCCTGCTCGGCCTTCAGCTTCTCGCTGCGGACCCGCAGATTTTCCATGAGCAGCCGCCGCTCCTCCTCGCCTTGCCGGCGGATCTCTTCTGTCTTGCGGTAGAGGTCGACGAAGATCTCGACCTTGGATTTCAGGATCAGCGGCTCGACCGGCTTGAACACGTAGTCGACCGCGCCTGCCGAGTACCCCTTGAAGACATGCACGTCGTCCTTGTTGACGGCGGTGAGAAAGAGGATCGGCACCCGCGCCGAGCGCGGCCGGGCCCGGATCAGACCGGCCACCTCGTAGCCGTCGAGCCGCGGCATCTGCACGTCGAGCAGGATAACGGCGAAGTCGTCCTGCAACACTTGTCGCAAGGCTGCCTCACCGGAATCGACTGTGACGATCTCGATCCCCGGCGAGCGCAGCACTTCTTCCACGGCGAGGAGATTTCTGGGATCGTCATCGACGACCAGGATCTTCGCAAGCACCGGATCGGAGGGAGCGCCGGTCGAACTTACGTAAACTGAGGCCGAACCGGAACCCGCCGGACCACCAACGTTAGTCATCGATTTAGCCCGGTTTCTGCCCGGCCCCTTGGATCGGGTTTGCTGTCAATCAAGCCTTGGTGAAGCATCCTGGTCAGAACGCGCGGTGATCGTGGCTCAGCCTTTTAAATGGCGTCACCTGAGACCAGCTCGCCGGATGGCCCAGGTGCGAGTGCGCGCGGGCACAACGCTGATTTCGAGGAGAGATGGAAGCGGACAAGGGTCACTCCACAGCAGAGTGGGATGAAGCGGACAGCAGCTCTACCCCAAGCTGACGGGCAAAAGAAGAGGCAGTCGGCGGAGCCGTTTGGTAGGTGTTGCGCACGCTTGCCCCTCGTAACACTATAATCCTTATACGACAGCGACAATCCTGCTGCGTACAAGAGAGGAGATAGTTCAGAAAGCAGCTGGTCAAGGACCTTTTGGCTGCTGGAATGACGTCGCCTACACGCCCGGCGATTGGCTCGCCTTCCGTGCAGATGGCTCCGCAGCGCATATTGGAGGCGTAAGAGCAGGTCCGACACCAATCCGGGATGCGGCCCGCGTCGAGGCCGAACCGACCCCGCTCCTGCTGCATCCGTCGAGGGAGCTTGGGCACGCCAAGACGCTTCTGGCCCAAGATGCGTCTGAGGAGGATGAGGTGCTGTCCCCTCATGGCAGGCAAGGGCATTCAGGACCAACTGGCGGAGGCTCTGCCACGGAACCATGGTGCCATCCGGCAGCTGCGGCAGCTCCCTGGCCTCCGCGGTTTCCAAACCAGGATCGGACGCAGCGGAGCAACCTGCAGGACAACGTCGCGAACGTCGAGGCCCCAGAGAAAACTGGCGATAGGCTCCGTATCCCGTTGGAGCCCCGCTACGCCGTCAATGCTTGGCCCGACGGGGGGACCTGGGCGAGGTCGCCGTGACAGGCGGCGGGACCGGCAGCTTATGGGCCCGCGCCAAATCCTCGAGCATGACGATTCGGCGTTCGCGCTGGTCGAGGAGGCCGATCAACGAGGCGTTCTGGGCGCGGAGAGCATCGTTCTCGCGCCGGAGGACCGCCAGCTCGCCCTCCAGGTCTCCCAATCGGCCACGCTTGGACTTCCGCAACCGCAGCTCGATGTTTCTTAGCGCCTCTTGGTACCGTTCGGTGAGGTCGGGGTACTTCCCGACGTTCGGCCGGTCGATCAGGGGGTCCGACCACTGGGCGAGGCTCCCGTCGGGCCCTCCCCATCGGCGCAACGCAGCATGGGTCTTGGGAATTTCGCTGCTCTCCGGCACCCCTTCTGCCGCCCAACGCTCCAGGATCTCGACCTTGGCCCGGAACGCCTCCAGGACACGGCGCTGTTTCTCCTCAGGTGACTCGCTCCTGCTCATGATCACCCCCGGTGCTTTCCGTGCACGGCCGCCTTCGCGGCGGCGACTTTCGCCTTGAGCGAAGCGAGCTTGGCCTTCGCCGCCACTCGGCTGGGCTCTGCGGGTGCCTTCTCGGCTGCCTCCGTGATCCGCTCGATCCTGCGGTTGATAACCGTCACGTTCTCGCCGAACGCGACGCAATGGCGGCATGAGAGGCAATCCTCGGTCGACGCGAAGGCGTAGTCCGGCCGATGGGCGCCGTCCGGACCGCTCTCCTCGGCTTTGTTGCGGAGGCAGACGGCGTCCGCCAGGTCGGACGGGTCGCCAAGCCTGCAACCGCAGTGGGTGTGCCGGCCCGGATGCGGTTCGATGTACCGGTTGGGAGCGGCGTCGCGCAGCAGCCGCACCAGCGCCTCGCGTTCCCGGTCCGGCGACAGGTTCGAGCGGCCGCTGATCAGCACGGAGCGGCGCGCGCGCTCGATCATTTTTTCCAACTCGTCATAGAGCGCCGCCGCGCCGAGGCCGATGGGGCTCTCGGCCCCGTCGTACATGTCCAGGACGCGCTCGACGAAGGCCTCCTGCCGCACGTCTTCGTGCTCGCGCGCCCGCTCTTCAAGGCTGATCAATGCCGCCCGGGCCGACGTGAGGACGGCGTCCTGCCTTGGCTGCTCCATCTCCTCCGCGATCCTCAGCCGCGCGTCGATCACCTCCCGCAGCCGCGTCAGCGCGCCGGGGATCGCCTCGGTAATATACCGCCGGGTCATCTCGGGGTCGAAGTGCAGCAGGAAGCGGCTCAACGCGTCGAGCGAGGAAAAGCGGTTTCCGTGATAGTAGTAGACGGAGAAGGCGCGGCGCAGCTGGTGCGGTGCGAATTTCCAGACGACGCCGTCCTTCTGCTTGCTCGCACCGACGACCTCCGCGAAGTCATTCAATGTAAAGCGGAGGGCGGTCTCGATGTAGACGCGGCCCTGGTCCTCGTCGCTGACCTGCGTCAACGAGGGCCTGTGGATCTTCACGAGCCAGTTCTTTCCGGTGCTCTCCCGTGCCGACTCGCTGAGCTCCTCCAGCAGACGGACGGCCACGGGCACCATGGCGGGGACGGGGATCTGCTCGATGTCGCGGATCGTCTTCTCGATGTAGCTCGACAGCCACCAGTTCCCGAACGGATCCTTCACCGTGCAGCCGGCTTGAAGGCTGCGCACCTCGTCGCGGCGCCGCGCCGACAATCCCGCGATCAGGATCAGGCACGCGGTGACCACGTGGCCGAGCGCCTCCTCCAGCATCATCCCGTCCGCATATGCGGGACTGTTGCGCCCACTCCGCCGCCATTGCGGCACGAGCCGCGGGACGCCCGGCTGGCTGGGCGGGAGGTGCTCGGCGATGATGGCATCGACGGCCTGCCGGAACGCCGCCATCCTCTTCTTCTGCTTGCTGATCTTGCCCGGATCGCCCTGCACCTCGCGCGCCAGCCTGCAGATCGTCAGGATGGGACCGGAGTAATCGAGGACCCATCGGGCCGCACCATCAAGCAGCGCCAGCCATTGCTCCGGACCCGGGGTGCCGGTCCGCCCTTCTCCGGCGCCAGGGGAGCGCCCGAGTTGTCTGGCCCGTGCTGTGAGACTTACCTTTGCGAAAGGGTCGAAGCCAAGCGGGTCATGAGAAAGCAAACCGATGTCCGAGAAATAGGCCAGCCTCTTCCACGCCATCAGAGCCTTTGTGACATAGCTGACGGTGGGTCTTGGATCGCTGAAGGAGGTTTCATACCAATCCGTAGGCTCAGGATTTGCGGCCTGGCTGAAATAGAGTTCCGGATTGGTTCGCTCAATCAACGCTGTGAGCCGTGGGTGCATCCAGGGCGAAATGAGCATCTGTCGCGGCACCCCGAGTTTCACACCCACGGCGCTGAAATCGATCCTCGGTGAACTGCTATGCACATAGGTCGGCCACGACCACTCTCCGCGCTGCAATTGCGCCTCAAGACGCTGGAGGCGGTCGTCCATTGGGACGAGAGCCACCACCCCCTGCTTCAGGCGTGCACAGTAGTCCTCGAACAAGGACGGTCCGATCTGCCGCAT
Source organism: Microvirga sp. Mcv34 (assembly GCF_024519725.1). GTDB lineage: Bacteria > Pseudomonadota > Alphaproteobacteria > Rhizobiales > Beijerinckiaceae > Microvirga. The sequence continues at coordinate 10,280 of NZ_JALJRK010000021.1, forward strand.
CTCACCGAGGCCTAGCGCCAAACGCCAGCGGACGATCCAGAAGACGTGCCGGAGCTTGTCGGTCAGCCCTTTGGCGGTGTCCATGGCCATGTACTGCCCGCGGATTGCTTCGATCGCCAAGATCTTCGCCGTAAGAAGGTCTCGGGCGAGAGGCTCGTGCGTGAGGAGGATGCCGTCGACATCGACGGGTTGGGCGAAGTCCAAGGGAAGGTCCGGATCGAGCACCTTGTCGGGGTCTTCGCTCCGGATAGTCCAATAGTTGTGGCGCAGGTCTGTCGCGTCCTCGGTGAACACTTCCTCCGAGGTTGCGCTGGGTTTTGTTGAGACCAGCCATTTGGGGCGGTTGTAGCCCCGGAGCACCCGGTCGTGGTCCGCAAGGAAGAAGCCGTTGGCCATCTTAGTCCTCCAGGCTCGGCAGCACGATCTGCTGGGATCTTAGCGCCAAGGAGGCCCGCCGAGCGGCCTGCCAGTACCGCGGCCCGAGGTGCTTGCGGAACAGCTCCCTGCCGATGGCCTTCGCCAGCGCCAGGAGCGGAAGGAACTCTAGCCTGAAGCGGGCGCGGTTCGGGTAATAGGCCTGCATTTCCCGAAGCTTCCGGTGGATCAGGTAGAGTTCGCCGAGGCGCTCATCGTCCGGCTCGAAACGCAGCGCAGGAGGAGCCGGTCCCGCATCGTCCGGGGCCTCGTCGAGCAGACCAAGAGCTGCGGTGATGCCCGCCCTGTCGGCCGTCCGGCGCAAGCGCACGAGGTCCGCCGCCGGCTTGTCGAGCTGCAGGGCGACATGCTCCTGATTGAGATCGCGCACGACGATGGCTTCCATCGCGTCTTGGAACTGCCGGATGCTGGCGTCCAGCTCCGCGTTCACCACCGGCGTGTTCAGGTAGTGCGGCATGAGTACCGACGAGCTGGCATGCCCCGCCGCCGCCCTGACGGCGTCGAACGAGCCGGTCTCCTGCCGCCGGAGGATCAGGTAGGTTTTCCGGATGGCCTTGAAGTTGAAGCCGGGACGGGCCAGCACGGAGCCCTTCGGATAAACTGCGGGAGAAACCACCCGCGTGTCCGACGCGTAGGTTCTCGGCTGGAGGTTGCCATTAATGAAGATCCAGAACCGATCGCCGAAAAGGTCGTGTGAGAAATGCCCGAACTCGGCCCTGAGGGCGTTTGCCATTCGCATGTAGCGCTCAAGGATGTCCGCAGCCGGAAGCGTGCTGCCGCCACCTGTGGCTTCGAGACATGCGTAACCGTCGAGTTGGCGGGCGGGATCATAGGCCTCCACGGTTCGGTCCCATTGATCGAGAGCCACACGAAGCCTGCCTTCGTCCAGACGATGGTTCTCGCCAAGGAAGGCCAGGACATGGTGCCCGGCCCGCCTCTTGAAGCTTTCGATGAACGAGGCCTCTGCGATATACGAGCCTCTAGCGGAGCGGAAGACGAAAGGATTTTGGTGGAGGTCCCGTGCAGGTTGGAGGTTCCAGCCGGTATCGCAGATCAGGACGCCCAGAGCGCCGCTCATCGCGGGAGCCAAGGGTCCGAAGCAGCCGCGGTACGCCATATTCATCACCGCGGCTCGGTCCCACAGTCCTGCCGTATCGAACTGTCCGGCCTGGTACCATAATGCTGGATCACGTGGCAGGACGTAATCTGCGACCCGCCTCGGAAGCTTGAAGGAGCCGGTCTCGCGAATATGATCCCGGAAGATCAGGAGCCCGTTGCGCAAGGCCTCGCGGGCTTGTGGATCTTGGTCCGGCATAGGCGGGTCGCCTCGGAGGAGGCTTTGGCCAAGGTTGAATAGCTCCTCGTAGTAAAGGAATAGCGAGACGAAGGACGAACGGACGAGCTCCATGGCGCGGCGCTCACGCTCGTACCCTTCGTAGCCTTCCAGCTCGGGCCAGTCGGCGGCTCCCAAGCTTGGGAACTCCTTGGTTGGAGGAGTGCCTACCCTGATCCATTTTCGGTTGAAATTCTCCGGAATGCCGCGCACGCCCCGGTCCCTGAGGATTTCCAAGGCATGCCTGACGGAGTGGGCCCGGTACATCCGGGTGCCTTCGGTGAGGTGGCTCTCCCCAGAAACCCTGTACGCGTCGCGCCACTGGTTGAGGACGTCGACGAATGCGCGCTCGTGTGACATGCCGTCGGGAAATAGGCTCTCGACTTCGTCGCCAGGTGCACCGGCAAAGCAGCGGCGAACCCGGTCGGCGAGGCTGTCTGGTTCCGCTTGAATGAGCCACTCGAGGAACGGAATGATCCCGTAGCGCCGGGCGTAAGTCATCTGGGAGACTGCCTCGACCATCTCTGGTCCAAAGCAGTCTTGCCACCGCAACGACGTGTCCATCATAACCGCCACAGCGTTTCCTCCTGCAGTTGCGAGGGGAAAGGCCGCGGGCTGTCCAGGCGCCTTCCTTCGCAGAAGGAAGCGTGACAGCCAGAAAAGCCTAGGTCAACTAGGCTCTTAGACTTCCTTCGGTATTCTAAATATGCGCAAAGATCTTGGCGAAGCGCTTTGCCCGCCCCCGGATGGTGACGATACCGTCATCGACAGTCACGATGTCCCCTGTGTCATGCCATCCGTCCACGGGCGGGCGCAGGCCACCCGGCGCCGTGGGATCGAGATAGCCTTTCATGACGTTCGGACCGCGCACGTGCAGGCGCCCGCCCTCGTGAATCCCCTCGACCGGATCGAGGCGCCATTCGATGGCCGGCAGGATCGGCCCGACCGATCCGGGCCTGTTGCGGTCCGGCAGGCTCACGGAGATGACCGGCGAGCATTCGGTCGCGCCATAGCCTTCCAGGATGATCGTGCCATGCTTGGCCCAGAGCTTGCGCGTCTCGTCCTTCACCCGCTCGGCCCCGGCAATGACGTAGCGGACGCTCGCCAGATCGTTCTCGCCCGCCGCGCGGGCATAGCCCTGCAGAAAGGTATCGGTCGCGAGCATGATCGTGGCATGCGTGCCGGCCACGAGCTTCGGGATCTGGCGGTAATGGAGCGGGCTCGGATAGAGCACGGACTTCATGCCGTTGAGCACCGCCGTCAGCAGTCCTGCGGTCAGGCCGAAGGAATGGAAGATCGGCAGGGCATTGAAGAACACGTCGTCGGGCCGCAGCACGTCGCCCGCGAGCGCCTTCACCTGATAGGCGTTGGCGACGAGATTGGCGTTCGACAACACCACGCCTTTCGGTGCGCCTTCCGAGCCGGACGTGAAGAGCACGACGGCCGGGTCGTCGGGTTCGACCTTCGCGCCCGCATGAACGCGCCGCGCCATCCAGGAATCGACGAGGCCGCGCAGCTTGTCGAGGCTCGTAAGGTCGGCCCGCACGTCCTCCAGCCACAGGATCCGCCGTCCCTCCCCCAGGGTCGCCACGAGGTCGTCGAGCTTGCCCTGCTCGACGAAGCGGCGGGAGGTCACGATGGTGTCGATCCCAGCCAGCTCGCACGCGGCCTTCAGGTTCTTGAGCCCGGCCGTGAAGTTCAGGAAGGCGGGAACGCGCCCGAAGGCATTGAGCCCGAACAGGGTGACGGCGATGGCCTGGACGTTCGGGAGCAGAACGCCGATCGTCTCGCGCTCCCGCGTCAGGCCCGCCAGCTTGCGCCCGAGGACGAGCGAGCCCAGGACGAGGCGCCCGAAGGTGATCGGCTGGCGCTCCAGATCCTCGAGGGCGACCTTGTTCCGGCCGAACAGGTCCCGCGCGTCGAGAAGGGCGCCGAACAGGCTCTTGCGCGTCCGCGCGATGTCGAACTCCGTCACGGGCGCCTCTCGATCCTGTTAACCGGCCGAGCCTTCGCGGATCGGCGCCTGGTAGGCCAGGCCCATATCCCAGGGGAAGTAGATCCAGGTGTCCTGGCTCACTTCCGTCACGAAGGTGTCGATCAGGGGACGTCCGGCGGGCTTGGCATAGACGGCGGCGAAATGCGCGTTCGGCAGCATGTCGCGCACGATCTTGGCGGTCTTGCCGGTATCGGTCAGGTCGTCGATCACGAGGACGCCCTTGCCCTTCCCGTCGCCCACGGCCTTGATCGAGGGCGCGATGTCCTTCAGCACCTGCAGGTCGCCCTGGTTCTTGTAGTCGTGGTAGCTCGCGATGCAGACGCTCTCGATGAGCCGCAGGTCGAGCTCGCGCGCCACGATGGCGGCCGGCACGAGCCCGCCACGGGTGATGCAGACGATCGCCTCGAAGGGTCCGGCGGAGGCCAGGCGCCAGGCGAGCGCCCGGCAGTCGCGGTGGAACTGATCCCAGGAGACGGGGAAGGCTTTGGGAGAGGTCGGGGACATGGTTCTGCTCTTGTAGGGCTGTCAGGTGAAACGAATAACGCTTACAGGGGCGCCCGGTCGCCCTTGAGGCGGCCGAGAAGCTCGCGCACGGCGGCGGCGGCACCGGCCACCGCCTCCGCGTCCTTGCCCCGCACGACGATCTGGTTGCGGAAGCCGCTCGTCGAGAACGACGGATAGGATCCGATGGACACGGCCGGGTTGGAGGAGGCGATCTGGCTCAGGCCTTCGGCATAGATGCCCTCGGCCAGCCCCTCGGCCTCGATGGTCTCGATGATCATGCGGGCGCCGGTCTGGAGGGTGGGCGCGATGATATCGAGCATGGCCTGCATGATGGACGGCACGCCCGCCATGACGAACACATTGCCGATCCGGAAGCCGGGCGCCTTGGAGATCGGGTTCTCGATCAGATCGGCCCCCTCGGGGATCCGGGCCATGCGCAGGCGGGCCTCGTTCAGCTCCTCCGGCGTATAGCGCTCCCGCAGCATGGCGACCGCCCGGGGATCCTGCCCGATCCCGACGCCGAAGGCCTTGGCGACGCAATCCGCCGTGATGTCGTCATGGGTCGGGCCGATGCCCCCGGTGGTGAAGAGGTAGGTGTAGCGGCCGCGCAGGGCATTGACCGCCGCGACGATCTCCTCCTCCACGTCGGGCACGACGCGCACCTCGCGCAGGTCGATGCCGATCCCGGTCAGGTACTCGGCGATGTAGCCGATGTTCTTGTCCTTGGTGCGGCCCGTGAGGATCTCATCGCCGATGATGAGAAGGGCGGCTGTAACGGAAACGGCCATGCGCAGCGATCCTTTTGGGGGCGTTTAGCGTTAGAAGCTGCAATTCTCAAGCGGAAGCAAGCGTTCATTCCCTGTCCTCCCCTCGCTTCGGTCGCAGTTGAACCCCCGCCGCCTCCCCTGCTACCAGGAGGTCCCATTCAATCATTGGATTCCGATGCGTTTTCAGGAAACCCTGCTCGAGGGCCGCCTCATCGAGCGATACAAGCGCTTTCTGGCCGATGTCGCGCTGGACAGCGGCGAGGTGGTTACGGCCCATTGCGCCAATCCCGGCGCGATGATGGGCCTGAAGGAGCCCGGCAGCCGGGTCTATCTCTCCCGGGCGACGAACCCGAACCGCAAGCTCAAGTACAACTGGGAATTCATCGAGATCGCGGCCGGCGGCGGTCCGCGCCAGCTCATCGGCATCAACACCTCCCGGCCGAACCTCCTGGTCGCGGAAGCCCTGGCGGAGGGGCGCCTCGCCCCCTTCGCGCGCTACGAGCGGGTCAGGCCGGAGGTGAAATACGGCAGGAACAGCCGGGTCGACTTTCTGCTCGAGAAGGACGGCGAGCCGCCCTGCTACCTGGAGGTCAAGAACTGCCATCTGATGCGGGAGGCAGGCTTCGCCGAGTTCCCGGATTGCGTCGCGGCGCGCAGCGCCAAGCACCTCCACGAGCTCGCCGACATGGTGGCCGAGGGCGCGAGAGCAGCCCTCGTCTATGTGATCCAGATGGATGCCGAGCGTTTCGACGTGGCCCGCGACATCGATCCGGCTTACGACAAGGCCTTCCGCCACGCCCTGGCGGCCGGCGTGGAATCCTACGCCTATGTCTGCCGCATCACCCCGGAGGAAGTGACCATCGACCGGCCCGTGGAGATTGTGACGCCTCGGTGAGCGCCTCCGACGTCATGGTCGCTCTTGTACCAGCCATCTCGATAAGGCGAGTCCCGGCACAAGGCCAGTGATGGCGTAGGGGCACATCGACCCGGCAAAACCTCAGCCTCGCTCGAAGGCCAGGTTCATCTTGTTCTTGAGGATTTCCCGGTAACCCTTGCCCTCCAGGAGCTTCACGACGTCGATCTGCCAGCGATCCGGCACATTGGCGATGATGAACAGCGAGGGGTAGAGGGACGCGGGAGCATCCCGGAAGAACGGGTCGAGCACCAGGTCCTCGGCCCCTTCCACGTCGAGCTTGATCGCGTCGACCCGGGTCAGACCTTCCCGTTTCAGGAGCTCCAGCATCGTCACGGCCGGGACGCGGATCGCGTCGGTCTGGCTCGAATTGACGATCTTCAGGCTGGCCTCACCCCGGTTGAGGGGATCGAGGAAGAGGGTCAGTTCCCCGGTCTTGTCCGCCACCGCGCAATCCACGGCCTTGATGGTGCAGGAGGGGTTCTGGCGGATGTTGTAGATCAGGCGGTCGAAGATCTCCGGCTGGGGCTCGACGGCCAGGATCCGCACTGGAACGGCGTCGGCCTCGCGAGCAACCGAGAGGGCGTACCAGCCGACATTCGACCCGATGTCGATGAAGGTGAAGCCGTCCGCGATCCGGGAGGTCAGCAGCTTGATCTCGTCCACGTCGAAATATTGCGGCGTGAACAGGATGCGCCGCTCGCAGACATTCTTGTAGGGGTAGAGCCGCATGCGCAGGCCGAAGGTCTCCAGGTCGAGCGGCAGGCCCTTCAGGGTCTTCATCGCCAGGCGGCGCAGCATCAGGGCCACCCGGCGGCCGGCCCATCCCTCGGGCAGCCCGCGCGTGCGGTCGATCACCCAGCGGGCGAGTCCTGAAGGCGCAAAATCGCCGAAAGGGCGAGAATCATTCATTAAGCGGGAATCCACGGCCGTCGAATGGGAATGAATAGGGTTGCTCATGACACCCCCGCGCGCCAATCGCAAGCGGGACAGCAGGTCTTTAGAGCATCGTGCGGAAAAGTGAGTCCCGGTTTTCCGCTAGAACGATGCTCTCATTTATAAAGGAAGCACCGGATGAACCCATCCGACGCTTTAACTTGCGTCACGCGCGACGATCCTTACATTCCGGACAAGAGTTCAAGGAATGGAAATGACCGAAACCGACGTTGTCGAGCGCAAGCGCTCCGCCGAGATCCCGCTCCACGGGCCGGAGGATTTCGAGGCCATGCGGCGGGTGTGCCGCATGACGGCCGAATGCCTCGACATGCTGACCGACTACGTGAAACCCGGCGTCACGACCGAATTTCTCGACACGCTCGCCTTCGAGTTCATCCGCGACCATGGCGCCCTTCCGGCTTGCCTGAACTATCGCGGCTACACCAAGACGATCTGCACCTCGATCAACCACGTGGTCTGCCACGGCATCCCCAACGACAAGCCCCTGCGCGACGGGGACATCATGAATATCGACGTGACCCTGATCCTCGGCGGGTGGCACGGCGATTCGAGCCGGATGTACTATGTGGGCGACGTGCCGCGCCGGGCCCAGCGGCTTTGCGAGATCACCTATGAATGCCTGATGCGCGGCATCGCTGCGGTGAAGCCCGGGGCCACAACCAACGATATCGGGGCCGCGATCCAATCCTATGCCGAGGCCGAGCGCTGCTCGGTGGTGCGGGACTTCTGCGGCCATGGCCTCGGCCGCGTGTTCCACGACTCGCCGACAATCCTCCATTACGTGGAGCCGGCCTACAACGTGGAGCTGAAACCCGGCATGCTCTTCACGATCGAGCCCATGATCAATCTCGGGCGACCCCAGGTGAAGGTGCTTGCCGACGGCTGGACCGCCGTGACCCGCGACCGCTCCCTGTCGGCCCAGTTCGAACATACGGTCGGCGTTACGGAAACCGGCGTCGAGGTCTTCACCTTCTCGCCGAAGGGCCTGGACAAGCCGCCTTACGCGGCCGCCTGAACCTTTTCGAGAGGAACAACTCATACCTGCAAGATGCGAGCTTAATCGCTTGTTGATCGTTTTCGCTCATCCCTATCCGGGCGAACTTCGTACGGCTAAGGTTTGTTATCCACCGAGTCTTTCTGAACCAAGGGCTCCTAAGTTGAGTTGTGCGACGTAGACGACTCTCGCAAGTTACAGTATGTTCACATTTTGTTCCCATCGGAGGCCGCGCAATGCTGATTAAATTTAACTTACTCGCAAATGGCCCAGGTCCATCCGAAGCTGTTGTTGGCATTCGTACAATCGATGGCCAGGAAGAGGTCATCCTTTCAAAGCGCCTCATGCATGGAGAGGGAGTAGAAATTGGCACACCGCTCTTGCATGAGGATGATAAACTGCTAGTTGAACTTCCTCGTGAATCCGCTGCAGGACGTTGGCGCATTTGGGTGCCCAAATCCGAAGCAATCAAAGCACCTGAACTTCATCCGGCAGAATAAACAAGCAATGGTGGGCTATGATTTTAACAGATCGAGAAATTGAAATCGCGCTCGCCAAGAAACAGATAATTATTGAACCAGCGCCAAACATGAAATTGGCGCTGAGTTCAACTACTCTCGATCTAACTCTTTCGAATGCATTTGCAGAGTGGAGAGCCATTCCCGGGATGACCGTTCATCCTGGTTCCGCAGATTACTCATATAAAGACCTTCTGCAGATGCAGAACGTACTTTCGCAGGATACATATACATTAAATCCTCAAAGTTTTGTCCTCGCATGGACAAAAGAAGAAGTTATGCTGCCCGAGGCTTCGAGAATTGCTGCTCGAGTTGAAGGAAAGAGCAGTTTGGCCCGCCTCGGCGTTGGTATTCATGTTACCGCACCAACAATTCACAGTGGGTTCAGTGGAAACATACAACTAGAGATGTTTAATTTCGGCCCACACAAGATAGTCTTGGAAGCCGGCATGCGTGTATGCCAACTGATTTTCGAGCAAACTTATGGAACTCCCAACAAAGGATATTCCGGAATGTTTTCCGGACAAACAGATCAAGGTCTGAAATAGAGTTGCAAAAACTCGAGCCATCATGCATTCAACATAGGCTACAGGAGTTCCTTAAGCGCGATTAGCCGCGGATCATTTGAAATATAAACATGAGCGGCGACGAGACTCCCCATTATCACGGCCATCGCGACCGGTTGCGCGCCCGCTTCATGGAAACGGGCGGAGATCCGCTGCCTGATTATGAGCTGCTGGAACTCGTCCTGTTCCGCTCCATTCCGCGCCGGGACGTGAAACCCATCGCCAAGGAACTCCTGAAGCGCTTCGGGACCTTCGCCGAGGTGCTGGCAGCCGCCCCGGCCCGTCTCATGGAGGTGGATGGGATCGGCGATAGCGTCGTGACCGATCTCAAGATCGTCGAGGCCTCCGCCCGCCGCTTGACCAAGGGCGAGGTGGCGAAGCGGCCGGTCCTGTCCTCCTGGACCTCCGTGATCGATTATTGCCGCACCGCCATGGCCTTCATGGACAAGGAGCAGTTCCGGCTGCTCTTCCTCGACAAGCGCAATGCCCTCATCGCCGATGAGGTGCAGCAATCGGGCACAATCGACCATACGCCGGTCTATCCGCGCGAGGTGGTGAAGCGGGCGCTGGAACTCTCCGCTTCCGCCCTCATTCTCGTGCACAATCACCCGTCCGGCGACCCGACCCCCTCGTCCGCCGACATCAAGATGACCCGCGAGATCATTGAGGTCGCCAAGCCCTTGGGGATCACCGTCCACGACCACATCATCGTGGGCCGCGAGGGGTACGCCAGCCTGAAGGGCCTGCGCCTGATCTGAGCGTCAGCGAGACCGGCCGCCGCGCCTCCTAGAAAAGCGTCTCGATCCCGGCAAAGATCGCGTAGACGAAGCCGAGACTCAGGGTCAGGCCGATGGAGCCGATGACCAGGCCGGCGATGATGACCAGGCCGTCGCGCTCCACGAGGCCGAGACCGACGAGGCATACGGCCAGCCCCAGGGGGATCTGGCCGACGAACGGGGGCGCGAACAGCAGGCCCAGGGCCAGGATCAGGATGACCGCGCCCATGACCCGCATGGAGACGGGGGTGTCGAGGAAGGTCATGCGCGGACGGGAGATGCGCTCCAGCCGGCGAAAGACCGGGAGCGCCCGCCCGACGGCCCGCTCCACGTCGGTGCGGGCCACGGACCGGTTCAGGAGCTGGCGCGGCAGCCAGGGGGCCTCTCGGCCGAAGGTGATCTGGATGGCGACGAGGGCGAGCAGCAGGCCGCAGACCAGGGGAATAGGCGGCGGCATGGGCAGGCAGTTCGGCAGGCCGAGGAGGACGATCAGCAGAGCGAAGGCCCTGTCCTGGAGCACCGTCATGATCTGGCGCACGGTGAGGCGCTCGCCGGGCTGTGAGGCAAGGGCGAGCAGAATTTGGGAAGTGCGCGCGTTGGAAAACAAGGAGCCCTGGCAGGTTCGGGGATGCTCAGGGCGCCTCTCTACCTGACTTAAGGTCCGGGGCCAAGGGTTTGAGGCCACATGGCTCAATGAATGTTGATCTCACCCTGGACCGCCCGGAATTCCGCCGGCTTGATCAGATGGGCATGGGAGACGGTGACTGAATGCAAGGGCCCGGCGAGTTCGCGCTTCCAGAAGTCGAGAAAGTCGATGAGGACGGGGAACCGGGGAGCCAGATCGTATTCCTGCCAGATATAGGTCTGCAGGAAGCTCGGGTGATCAGGCATGCGGTAGAGGATCTTGGCGGTCGTCAGCCCGTAGCCTTCCATCTGGCGGATGAAGTCCTGGGATACCATGCGAACTCCTTCTCTCAAGCTCCAGCGAGCCCTAAAGACAGGTATCCGCCCCAATGGCACAGGCGGTTCCCTGCCCTATGCTCAAGGCTAAATCTTGAGTGTGATTCCAAGTTCCCGCAAGCCGACGGGGTTGCACATTCCTGCGATGTTGCGTTGATTGCCTGGAAACACGTGTGAGCCGGGCACACTGGATAAGGAGATCACCGGGAATGCGCTTTGCCTTCGCCGGAATCGATTTTCTCGGAGATGTTTTCGAGACGTTGCTCGCCCGCGGCTGGGAGCCGGTCAAACTCTTCAGCCGGCCCTGCGACGGCATTTACGACTTCAACGATGTCACGGTCGCCCGCGCCCGCGCCTTGAGGCTGCCGATCCAGCTGTCGCGGATCCTCCCGGCGGATCTGGCCGGCTTGAGGGCCCTGGGGTGCCAGGCCCTCGTCGTGGCGGGCTATCCCTGGCTGGTCACCGGCTGGGAGCGTCACCTTCCCTTCGCTGTCAACTTTCATCCCTCCCCGCTCCCGATGGGACGCGGGCCCTACCCGCTCTTCCAGGCAATCCTGGACGGCCACGCGGAATGGGGCCTGACGACCCACCGGCTGGAGCCCTCCTTCGACACGGGCGCCATCGTGGCCCAGGCACGGTTTTCCTTAAGCGGGACGGAGACGCACGACACGCTTCTCGCCAAGTGCCAAATCGCCGCCAAGGATATTTCCCTGCAGCTGTCCGAGGATCTTCCTCGGCTTTGGGAAGAAGCGCGCCCGCAGGGTCCCGGGAGCTACTGGCCCCGGATCACCCAGACGCAGCGGACGATCCGTTGGGCGGGAAGCGTCCGGGACGTCATGCGCACCATCCGGGCCTTCGGGTCGATCGAGGCCTTCGCCCAGATCGAGTCCCGCTACGTTTATGTATGGGAGGCCACGGGCTGGGAGGAGCCGCACCGTTACCGGCCGGGCACTCTCGTCCACAAGCACCGCAGACATATGGTCGTCGCGGCGAGCGACGGCTTCGTGCAGGTCACGGGCTGGAGCCCCTACGCGCCAGGGCCCGCGAGAGGCAGGTAGCGTCTGCGCCTGCTTCAGCGCCGACGCTTCATCAGCTTCCAGGCCTGACGGAGGATGAAAATGTTTCTGATCAGCTTGAACATCGGGTTTCCTTGAAATTCTTCCTGGGTTTCAAGGATGAGCGGGCGGGATGGTTCCAGCCTTGGCCGAAGTGCCCTTGCCGCTCGGTTCGGTTAACGGATTTTTAATGATCTGGTCCGGAACCAAGCCTACCTGCGGGCATTATTCCATCACGAAGGCCATGTGCCCCCAGGTCTTCGAGACCCTCAAAGCCCTTCACAGCCCCCGTGAAGGGCTTTTTCTTTTTCGGATTTCCAATACGGCCGAGCTGAAACCGTCCGGCTCCTCGCCCGTTCCCCTGAGGAAGGCCATCCTGTGGCCTTCAGGACCGGGAGGCCTCCTCATGTGCCGGCGACGGCGGGTGAGGAGGCCTTTCCATTTGTCCACAGATTTCAGAGCTTTCGGTAGTGCCGTCCCTGATAGACGAGTGTCGGCTGACGGTCGCCCAACCGGATGCGGACGATCTCACCGATAATGACGTGATGGGTCGCGATGATCCGCGCCTCGGCGATGCGGCAATCGAAGGAGACGAGGCTTGTCCGAAGGGCGGGCGCGCCCGTGTCGAGCTTGTCCCATTCCCCGATCGTGAAGCGCTCCTGCCCCTGGAGCCCGGTGCGCCCTGCAAAGATGTCCGCAAGCGCCTGATCCTCGGCGCTCAAGGTATTCACGCAGAACACCCGGTTGGCCAAGAGCGACTGGGCCGAGCGGGAGCTGGTGTTGACGCAGACCAGGAGCGAGGGCGGGCTGTCCGTCACTGTGGTGACGGCCGTGGCCGTGAAGCCCGCGCGCCCTGTCGCGCCGTCGGTCGTGACCACGTGAACGGCCGCCGTCACCCGGCTCATACCTTCCCTAAAGAGAACGGCATCGGGGCTGGCGGCACCTGTGGCGGCGGAATCGGGAGAGGCTTGAGACTTCAACATGATGTTCCAGACAAGCCTCTTCCACGCTTTCAGGGCAGAGCACAAGGCCGTTCGGCCTCATATGGTTCCTGGCCTTAGCCTTTGGAAGCGGTAGGCAGAACGGGACTTGCCCAGTATTGCATCAGCCCCTGCCGCTTATTCCATCATAAGCGGGAATAGGAAACTTAACAGAAAGTTGTCGAACGAAATTCCGTTTGCTAGAGACACCAACATCTTACGACAGGCTTGGCGTTGCTTTGGCATCGTGCTTTCCTGCAGCGTTTCCCAAGAATGACCCCATTCCAGAGGGGCAAGGGTAGGACATGGAAATTTTTGTGCAGCAGCTCATCAACGGGCTGACTCTCGGGTCTATCTACGGCCTCATCGCCATCGGCTACACGATGGTCTTCGGCATCATCGGCATGGTGAACTTCGCCCACGGCGACGTCTTCATGCTGTCCGCCTTCATCGCCCTGATCTTCTTCCTGATCCTGACCACCTGGCTCGGGATCTCGTCGGTGGTGCTGGCGCTGTTCTTCGTTCTGATCATCGCCATGGTGCTCACCTCCCTGTGGGGCTGGGCCATCGAGCGGATCGCCTACCGGCCCCTGCGGGGCTCGTTCCGACTAGCGCCGCTGATCTCGGCCATCGGCGTCTCGATCTTCCTGTCCAACTTCGTCCAGGTGGCCCAGGGCGCTCGCAACAAGCCGACCCCGCCGATGGTCCAGGACGTGATCGTGCTGTTTCAGGGCGAGAGCGGCTACAACGTCGCCCTGTCCTACAAGCAGATCATCATCATGGTCGTCACGGCCGTGCTGCTCTCGATCTTCTGGTACGTCGTCCAGAAGACCTCCCTCGGCCGCGCCCAGCGCGCCTGCGAGCAGGACCGCAAGATGGCCGCCCTTCTCGGCATCAACGTGGACCGCACGATCTCCCTCACCTTCGTGATCGGCGCGTCGCTCGCGGCCGTCGCTGGCACCATGTATCTGCTGTATTATGGCGTGGTGAGCTTCAACGACGGCTTCGTCCCGGGCGTGAAGGCCTTCACGGCAGCGGTCCTGGGCGGCATCGGCTCCCTGCCGGGTGCGGTCCTGGGCGGGCTGATCATCGGCCTCATCGAGACCTTCTGGTCGGCCTATTTCTCGATCGAGTACAAGGATGTGGCCGCGTTCTCGATCCTCGCCATTGTTCTGATCTTCATGCCCTCCGGTATTCTCGGACGGCCTGAGGTCGAGAAGGTTTAAGGGGCCTGAAAGCATGAACGCTCCTTCCATCACCACCGCGGGCCAGACCCAGGCCGTGACGCGGGCCTTCGACCTGGGTGCCGCCCTGAAGGATTCGCTGAAGACGGCCCTGATCATGTTGGGCCTGTCGATCCCGATCCTCGCCTACAAGACGGACCAGTCCGGCGCCGACCTCTTCCTCACCCCCCGGTGGGGACTGGTGGCGATCATCTGCGCCATCGTGTTCGGCATGCGCCTCGTGCTGCACGCCTTCACGGCCTCCAGGGCCTATCGCCAGGCGACGCCCAGCTCGCACCAGGCGACGGAGCCGGTCCATGCGGAGCCGAGCGCGTTCCAGCACGTCTCCAAGTTCGCCATTCCCTTCTTCCTGGGGGTGGCCTTGTGCTTCCCGGTGATCATCTACCTGATCCAGGGCGGCCTGAACGAGTCGCGCTACTGGGTTGACCTGGGCATCCTGATCCTCACCTACGTGATGCTCGGCTGGGGTCTGAACATCGTGGTGGGCCTCGCGGGTCTACTCGATCTCGGCTATGTGGCCTTCTACGCGGTCGGGGCCTATTCCTACGCCCTGCTCTCGACCACCTTCGGCCTGTCGTTCTGGATCTGCCTGCCCCTCGCCGGCATCCTCGCCGCGTTCTGGGGCATGATCCTCGGCTTCCCGGTGTTGCGTCTGCGCGGCGATTATCTCGCCATCGTGACCCTTGCCTTTGGCGAGATCGTCCGCCTCGTCCTCATCAACTGGGTGGACCTGACCAACGGCGGCGCCGGCATCTCGTCGATCCCGCGCGCGACCTTCTTCGGCATCCCGTTTACCGCGGGCGAAGGCGGCTTCGCGCAGACCTTCGGGCTCGAATTCAACGGCATGCACCGGATCATCTTCCTCTACTACCTGATCCTGGTGCTGGCACTGATCACCAACTTCGTGACCATGCGCCTGCGCAAGCTGCCCGTGGGACGAGCCTGGGAGGCCCTGCGCGAGGATGAGATCGCCTGCCGGTCCCTTGGCATCAACACCACGAACACCAAGCTGACGGCCTTCGCCATCGGCGCCATGTTCGGCGGCTTCGCGGGCTCGTTCTTCGCGGTCCGCCAGGGCTTCGTCTCCCCGGAAAGCTTCAACTTCCTGGAATCGGCGATCATCCTGGCCATCGTGGTGCTCGGCGGCATGGGTTCGCAGATCGGCGTCGCCATCGCGGCCATCGTGCTGGTCGGCGGCCCCGAGATCCTGCGCAACCTGACCTTCCTCCAAGCCATCTTCGGATCGGGCTTCGACCCGAACGAATACCGCCTGCTCCTCTTCGGGGCCGGCATGGTGGCCATGATGGTATGGCGTCCGCGCGGCCTCATCTCGGAACGTGAACCCTCGGTGATCTTGAAAGAGCGCAAGGCCATTTCGGGCTCGCTCGTGAAGGAAGGACACGGCTAATGCGCTGGCTGCAGGATCCCATCCTCGACGTACAGCATCTCACGATGCGCTTCGGCGGCCTCGTCGCCGTCAACGACCTCTCCTTCCAGGCCGGGCGCGGCGACATCACCGCTCTCATCGGTCCCAACGGAGCGGGAAAGACCACGGTCTTCAACTGCATCACAGGCTTCTACAAGCCGTCGGAGGGCATGGTCGCCCTTCGCAAGCCGGACGGTTCGCACCTGCTCCTGGAGCGGCTGCCGGGTTACGACATCAACTGGAAGGGCAAGGTCGCCCGCACCTTCCAGAACATCCGCCTGTTCTCCGGCATGACCGTGCTCGAGAACCTGCTGGTGGCCCAGCACAACCCGCTCATGATCGCCTCGGGCTTCACCTTCCTGGGCATTCTCGGGATCGGGGGCTACCGCAAGGCCGAGAAGGAGGCCATCGAGAAGGCCAAGTACTGGCTGGAGAAGGCCCGTCTGATGCACCGCGCCGACGACCCGGCCGGCGACCTTCCCTACGGCGACCAGCGCCGCCTGGAGATCGCCCGCGCCATGTGCACCGACCCGCTCCTGCTCTGCCTTGACGAGCCGGCGGCCGGCCTCAATCCGCGCGAGTCCCTGGAGCTCAACGAGCTGCTCCTGTCGATCCGCAAGGACAATGGCACGTCGATCCTCCTGATCGAGCACGACATGTCTGTCGTGATGCAGATCTCGGACCACGTGGTGGTGCTCGATTACGGCACCAAGATCTCGGACGGCGCCCCCGTCGAGGTCAGGAACGATCCCAAGGTCATCGCCGCCTATCTGGGCGTGGCCGACGAGGAAGTCGAAAAGGTCGAAGCGGAGATCGGCGCATGACCGCTGCAACGAGCATTCAACAGGCCGCCATCGATGCGGGCCGCCAGCCGCTTCTCAGCGTCCGAGGCGTGAAGACCTATTACGGTAACATCATCGCCCTCAAGGGCGTCGACATGGATGTCCACGAAGGCGAGATCGTCACGCTGATCGGCGCCAACGGGGCGGGCAAGTCCACCCTGATGATGACGATCTTCGGCAACCCACGCTGTCGTGAGGGCAAGATCACCTATGCGGGCCAGGACATCACCAAGATGGCCACCCATGAGATCGCCCGCATGTCGATCGCCCAGTCTCCCGAAGGCCGGCGCATCTTTCCGCGCATGACGGTGTTCGAGAACCTGCAGATGGGCGCGTCCCTGCACAACATGGCGCATTTCGACCAGGATCTTGAGCGGGTCTGCACCCTGTTCCCGCGCCTCAAGGAGCGCCTGCAGCAGCGTGGCGGCACCCTGTCGGGCGGCGAGCAGCAGATGCTGGCCATCGCCCGGGCGCTCATGAGCCGCCCGAAGCTCCTCCTCCTGGACGAACCGTCGCTCGGTCTGGCGCCCCTGATCGTGAAGCAGATCTTCGAGATCATCAAGGAGCTGAACCAGAAGGACGGCATGACGGTCTTCCTGGTGGAGCAGAACGCCTACCATGCCCTCAAGCTGGCCCATCGCGGCTACGTGATGGTGACGGGCAACATCACCATGAGCGGCACCGGCAAGGAACTGCTCGAGAATCCGCAAGTCCGGGCAGCCTATCTCGAAGGGGGGCATCACTGATGCAGGGCATCCTCTACGAAGAGCCTTCGATCTGGCTCTTTCTTCTCATCACCGTGATCATGGGCGGCTGGGCGGCCTGGATGACCGGGCGGGCCATCGCCCTCACCTGGCGTCCGTTCTGGACCCTGATCGTCTACCTGTTCATCCTCGGCGCCGCGGTGCGCTTCATCCACTTCGCCCTATTCGGGGGCACGCTTCTGTCGATCCATTATTATGCCGTCGACACCATCGTGCTGCTGATCATCGGGGCGCTGGGTTTCCGATACCGCCGCGCCCGCATGATGACCACCCAATACCGCTGGCTCTACGAGCGGACCGGCCCCTTCTCCTGGCGGGAAAAGGCGTCTGCGACCAAGGGCTAAACGCATTGTGCGGAAAGGTGGATCACGCTTTCCGCACCGAACGAAACACCGCTTTAAGAAGACGGTGCATCGGATTGATCCCAAAAGTGGTTTCCACTTTTGGGTCCGACGCTCCGGCCTTGAAAATTCCCAGGTGACATCCGCTTAAAAAACAGCATGATGTTACCTTGGATGACGGATCTACCGTCAAACCGGCCCCCAAAGGAAGGGGGGCCTATAAAACCACCCAGAGGAGTGACCTCATGAAAAAACTGCTGTTGACCGGCGTGGCGCTTGGTCTTGGCCTCGCCTTCTCCAGCGCCGCCAGCGCCCAGATCAAGATCGGCGTCGCTGGCCCCATCACCGGCCCGAACGCGGCCTTCGGCGCCCAGCTGAAGAACGGCGTCGAGCAGGCTGTCGAAGACATCAACGCCGCTGGCGGCATCAACGGGCAGAAGCTCGTGGTTGTCGTCGGCGACGACGTGTCCGACCCGAAGCAGGGCGTGTCGGTGGCGAACAAGTTCGCAGCCGAGGGCGTGAAGTTCGTTGTCGGCCACTTCAACTCCGGCGTGTCGATCCCCGCCTCCTCCGTGTACGAGGAAGCCGGCATCGTCCAGGTTTCGCCTGCCTCGACCAACCCGCAGTTCACCGAGCGCGGCATGTGGAACACGTTCCGCACCTGCGGTCGCGACGACCAGCAGGGCCTCGTTGCCGGCAGCTACCTCGCCGACAAGTTCAAGGGCAAGAAGGTCGCCGTCATTCACGACAAGACCCCCTACGGTAAGGGCCTTGCCGACGAGACCCAGAAGACCATGAACTCCAAGGGTCTGAAGGAAGTCGTCTATGAAGGCGTGAACCCGGGCGAGAAGGACTATTCCGCTCTCGTGTCGAAGCTGAAGCAGGCTGGCGTCGACGTCGTCTACTTCGGCGGTCTCCACACGGAAGCCGGCCTCATCATCCGCCAGATGCGCGACCAGGGCCTGAACGCCCCGCTCATGTCGGGCGACGGCATCGTGTCGGCCGAGTTCGTCTCGATCGCCGGCCCGGGCGCCGAAGGCACCCTGATGACCTTCTCGCCGGATCCGCGCAAGAACCCGAACGCCAAGGACGTGGTGGCCAAGTTCAAGGCCAAGAACTACGAGCCGGAAGCCTACACGCTCTACAGCTACGCGGCCGCTCAGATCCTGGCGGAAGCCGCCAAGCAGGCCGGCAGCGTCGACGGCAAGAAGGTTGCCGACGTCATGAAGGCCGGCAAGCCCTTCAAGACCGTCATCGGCGATCTCTCCTTCGACAAGAAGGGCGACATCACCCGTCCGGACTACGTCATGTACGTCTGGAAGAAGGGCGCCGACGGCAAGATCGACTACACGGGCAACGAGATGTCCATGTAATTGATCGGCCCGACAGCCGACATTCGGAAACCCGCCCTGGCGACAGGGCGGGTTTTCTTATGGATCGTGGATGATCCTGGACCTCATATCGGGCGCTCGAAGTACGGAAATGGAATCCATGATCAGGCGGCGTTCGATGGTTTCCCGCCTCCTCCGCTGCGCGTGATTACGGAAACAGCACACCCCACCTCATGGCCGGGACAAGCCCGGCCATGAGGTTGCCGTGAAGCGCCGCAGTCTTCCAATCGGGATCACCGGCACGAGGCCGGTGATGACGTGGGAGACCATGACGTAAGAATTGAACGTCCGACCGCCTTCTCAGAAATGGTGACCATGCCCGCTCTCAACCTGTCCCTGCTCAAGGGCATTTACGCCGTCTGCCGTTTCCAGTCCGGCACGCCCGTCGCGGCACCTGCACCCGGCGGCTTCACGCTGCTCGTCCAGGCTGCCGAGGAGACGACGCTCGTTTGCCCCCTCGACCAAGCTCCGCCGGAAGCCGACATCGATGCCGGTTGGCGCTGCTTCCGCATCGAGCAGAGCTTCGATTTCAGTGTTCCGGGAATCCTGGCTTCCGTGCTCGCGCCGCTGGCCGGCGCCGGTATCGGCATCTTCGCCACCTCCACCTTCAGCACCGATTACGTGCTGGTGAAGGCGGACGCCGCGGACAAGGCCATGGCGGCCCTGAACGCTGCCGGGCACAGGGTCGGGAGCGACGCCTGATCAGGCCCGCCCGATCCGCGCCGCGAAGCAGCCGCGCCGGGCGAAATGGGCGTCGATATGCGCAACGTGCGGGTCGGCGAAGAAGCGCTCGATCACCTGCAGAACGTCGTCCCCCTCGGCTACCTCCGCATCGACGATGAAGGCCTTCGCATCATAGGCCCGCAGGGACAGGAGCCGCTCCCGCATCATCGGCGGCAACTCGCCCCGATACAGCCCCGTTTTCCCTGAGCGGCTGACGAAGATCGGGCCGGCCGCGCGGTAGGGCGACGTCGCCGTCGTCTGGTGGGCATGGTTGAGCAGCAGAAGCTCCTCCCCGACGGCGACGCGGGTCAGGGATACGCGACACGGATAGGCATCGGCTTCATCGGCATGGACGCGCTCGGCGCCGATCGCACTGAGGCCGGCTTCATTCAGGTCGAACAGAGGCGCAAAAGGCTCGGCATCGAGGCCGCGGATTTGGAACGACATGGGTGATCTCCATTTGGGATCACCTGAATGCCAAACATCAGATCTCTGGACGACCCGATTCCTGTGAGGCCCTACCCCAGCCGCCCCAGCGCCGGGAACGTCTCCAGGAGCCAGAACGACATGTTGCCGATCCAGCCGGTGAGGAAGGCGATGCCGGTGAGGACGAGGAGGACGCCCATGACCTTCTCGATCATGCCGAAGCGGGAGCGCATGCGCTTCAGGAGCGCCACGAACGGCTTCATGGCGAAGGCGGCGAGCAGGAAGGGAATGCCGAGCCCGGCCGAATAGGCGGCGAGCAGGAGGGCGCCGTAGGACACGCTGTCCTCCGAGCCGGCAACCGTCAGGATCGCGGCCAGGACGGGGCCGATGCAGGGGGTCCAGCCGAAGGCGAAGGCGAGGCCCATCACGTAGGCGCCCCAGAGCCCCACGGGCTTCGTCACCTGGAACCGAGCCTCGCGGTAGAACAGGCCGATGCGGAAGAGCCCGAGGAAATGCAGGCCCATCACGATGATGGCGATGCCCGCCACCGTGCTCAGCACATCGAGATATTGCCGGATCGCCTGGCCCAGGGCCGACGCGGTGGCTCCGAGCAGCACGAAGACGGTCGAGAAGCCCGCCACGAACAGCAGCGCCGCCAGGATCGCGCGCCGCCGCACGGCCCGGTCGTCGCCCGCGCTCAGCCGGTCGAAGGTGGTGCCGGCGAGGAACGACAGGTAGGGCGGCACCAGCGGCAGGACGCAGGGACTTAAAAAACTGATGAGGCCGCCGAGCGCCGCGGCCGGATAGGAAACACTGAGCATGGAAGCCTTCTATCCTGTCGCGACCGCTTGAGAAAGGCGGTGAAAGGCCCGTTCTCCAGCTTGTGAAGGCCGCCGAAATTCGGTTTGCTTGACCGCATGACACAGCGCCGCAACCTCATCACCGATGTTCCCGGTCTTCGGATCGGCAATGCGCAGGATGCCGACCTCGGCTCCGGCGTGACCGTCGCGCTCTTCGACGAGCCGGCCGTCGCTTCGGCCTTCGTCATGGGTGGTGCTCCGGCGACCCGCGAGACCGACCTGCTCGACCCGGATAAGATGGCGCCAGGCATCCACGCAGTTGCGCTCTCCGGCGGCTCCGCCTTCGGCCTCGACGCGGCCAGCGGGGTTCAGGCCTACCTTCGTGAACAGGGAATCGGCTTTGCCGTCCGTGAGGCGCTCGTTCCCCTGGTCCCGCAGGCCTGCATCTTCGACCTCATCAACGGCGGCAACAAGGATTGGGGCCGTTACCCGCCCTATCGGGAGCTCGGCTACGAAGCGGCCCGCCAGGCAGGCCTCGATTTCGCCCTCGGCACGTCCGGGGGCGGCTACGGCGCCACGACGGCGAACTTCAAGGGCGGCCTCGGTTCGGCTAGCGCCGTCACGTCCGCGGGGCACACTATCGGGGCGCTCGTGGTGGTGAACAGCATCGCCTCGGCGGTCATCGGCGACGGCCCGTATTTCTGGGCCGGCGCCCTGGAGGAAGGTGCGGAATTCGGCGGTTATGGGCATCCCGAGCATGTCGACGCGGTAAAACGCAGGCTCATCTGGAAAGGCGGCCCGCAACCGGCCACGACCATAGCGCTCGTGGCGACCGACGCGGTCCTGACGAAGGCGCAGGCCAAGCGCCTCGCCATCGCGTCTCATGCCGGCCTTGCCCGGGCCCTACGCTTTTCCCACGCCCTGTTCGACGGCGACACGGTTTTCACCGCCGCCACGGGACGGAAGCCGCTCCAGGACGAGGCGGCGGAGTTCACGGAACTCACCGCGCTTGCCGCCGACGCGCTGACCCGCGCCATCGCGCGCGGCGTCTATGAAGCGACAGCCCTGCCCTATCCGGGCGCACAGCCTGCCTGGCGGGACCGATGGGCCGACGACAGCTCAACCTGATTGAAAAAGGCAGCCCACGGGCCTCAGCCTTTACGCCTCCGGTCGTGTTGCCATCATCGAGGGTCGAGCGGCAAAACGCTCATACCATTGCGATGCATGTGGCCTTCCCGAGCGCCAATTCAGATCGCCGAAGCGGAAATCCAGATAGCCGATCGCGCAGGCAATGGTGATCATCGGGATGATCACCTTATCGCCGAAGGTTGTTGCCAGCCGATCCACCTCATCGAGGCCTGCCGTGACCTTCGTCAGTTGCGTGTCCCGCCAGGCTTCCCAGCGCAACTCGGCAGGACGTACGGTCTGCTCATAGCGGGCGAGCAACGCCGCATCCGTGATGCCGTCGCCGAGGGCCTGCTGAACCAAGGCTTCCCATCGATCAGAGCCAGCAGCCGGAAAGACCTTTAGACCGTTTGAGCGAGCGTCGAGGTACTCGCAGATCACGCGGCTCCCATAGAGCGCCTCACCCTCGTCGGTGACGACTGTCGGCGCCTGACCGAGGGGATTGTAGTGAGCAATGGCCTCATCACGATTGACGGGATGAGGAGCGCTGTTCACCCGCTCAATGAGATGCTCCTGATGCGTCTCGTAGGCGGTCACGAGAACCTTGCGGACGAAGGGTGAAAGGGGTGCGAAAAAGAGTTTCAAAGATCACCTGCCTTGCATGGTCCTTCGGGACCAGAATACATGCCCAGCAGACACGAAACTCTATTTCACATCAAGTTCCCTGATCACGCATTCCCCGGCGCGACCGGCAATCACAAAAGCCCCGCGGCTAAAACCGGTCCGCCCGATACGGCTTCGGATCGACGACAGGCGTCTCGCCAGTGATCATCTCGGCCAGGAGCCGACCCGTCACCGGGCCGAGGGTCAGGCCGTGATGGGCGTGGCCGAAGCCGAACCAGAGGTTCTTATGCTTCGGCGCCGGGCCGATGATCGGCATCATGTCCGGGGTGCAGGGGCGCATGCCCATCCAGGGCTCCGGATCGACGCGTTCCCCAAGGGGGAAGAAGTCCCGGGCGATGGGCTCGGCCCGGGCGAGTTGAACCGGGGTCTTCGGCGCGTCCCGGTTGGCGAATTCGGCTCCCGTCGTGAGGCGGATGCCCTTCGTCATCGGGGCGAGGAAATAGCCCCGGTCGAAATCGAGCGTCGGGCGGTTGAGAACTGCATTGCCCGCGGGCTTGTAGTGCATGTGGTAGCCGCGCTTGACCGCGAGCGGCAGGTTGTAGCCGAGCTTCGTCGTGAGTACGTCGGCCCAGGCGCCCAGGGCGATGACCACATCGCGGGCCTCGACCGGCCCCTTCTCCGTCTGCACGCGCCAACCGGTCGATGTCCGCTCAAGGGTCCGAGCATCGCCCGACGCCAGCTCGCCGCCGAGGCTCTCGAAGAGCCCGACATACCCCATGGTCAGCATGTGCGGATCGGACACGGAGGCCGGGTCGGTCCAATGGATGCCGCCCTTCGTCTCCACCTTGAGATGCGGCTCGCGCTCAGCGACCGACCGGGTGTCGAGCGCATCGAAGTTCACGCCGAAATCGCGCTTGACGGCTTCCGCGTCCTTGAACTGCTCGTCGCGGCTCTTCTCGTCGCGGAACACCTTCATCCAGCCGGTCGGGCGGATCAGATGCGTCGATCCGGATTCCTCCGCCAGCGCCATGTGCTCGGTGACGCTGCGCTCGATGAGAGGCGCGTACATCCGGGCGATGGCCTTGTGCTGGGCGGGGCGGGAATGCATCCAGTACTGCCACAGGAAGGGCGCGAGCTTCGGGATCGCGGCCCAATGGTAATGGGCGTCGATGGTGTTGTTCAGGGCATAGCGCAGCAGGGCACCGAAATCGTGCGGAAAGCCGTAAGGATAGACGCCTTCGCGCTGGATCAGGCCAGCATTGCCGAAAGAGGTCTCTTCGCCCGGCTTGCGCTTGTCGACCAGGAGAACCGACCGGCCCCGCTTCTGCAGGTGCACGGCAATCGACACGCCGACGATGCCGGCCCCAAGAACAACCACATCCTTACGCATGAAGACCCTGCCCCATTCACGTCGCTTCGTGTGAAAAGCGAACTCGTATCCTTGTGACGGGGCCATCTTTACTCCCGTTGACGGAATGCCGTCCATGACTTTCCTGTCGCAATGGGACCTCTCCCCAGCCAAGTGGTCTTGAATTGGTTCTGGCAGGTGGCTCAATGCCCCGTTGCGGCGGGAAAAGGCTCGTGCTACCGGCGCGGCATGACACGCCCGCTCCTCATCGCCCCCTCCATCCTCGCCTCCGACTTCTCGAAGCTCGGAGAAGAAATCCGCGCCATCGACGCCGCCGGCGCGGACTGGATCCATATCGACGTGATGGACGGGCATTTCGTGCCGAACATCACCATCGGGCCCGACGTGGTGAAGGCCTTGCGCCCTCATACGTCCAAGCCCTTCGACGTCCACCTGATGATCGCCCCGGTCGATCCCTACCTGGAAGCCTTCGCGAACGCGGGTGCGGACATCATCAGCATCCATGCCGAGGCCGGGCCGCACCTGCACCGCTCGCTCCAGACCATCCGCAAGCTCGGCAAGAAGGCCGGCATCGTCCTCAATCCCGGCACCCATGAAGGCTCCATCGAGCCGGTGATCGACGAGGTTGACCTGATCCTCCTGATGACCGTCAATCCGGGCTTCGGCGGACAGGCCTTCATCCCATCCGTCTGCCACAAGCTGCGCCGGATCAAGGAGATGGTCGGGAACCGGGACATCGATATCGAGATCGATGGCGGCGTGACGCCCGAGACCGCGCCGCTGGTGGCCGAAGCCGGGGCCAACGTGCTCGTTGCCGGCTCCGCCACCTTCAAGGGCGGCCCGTCGGCCTACGCGGCCAACATGGCGGCCATTCGCGAGGCGGCAGCAAAGGCGCGTTGAGATCACAGGGCTATCGTGCTACCGCGCGGGCATATCACCCGCGTGGAAGTGGAAAGCCATGATCCCCCGTTACAGCCGTCCCGAGATGGTGGCCATCTGGTCGCCGGAAACCAAGTTCCGCATCTGGTTCGAGATCGAGGCCCATGCCACGACGGCGCTCGCCAATCTCGGCGTCGTGCCGAAGGAGGCGGCGGAAACGGTCTGGGAGAAGGGCTCCAAGGCCACCTTCGACGTGGAGCGGATCGACGCCATCGAGCGCGAGGTCAAGCACGACGTCATTGCCTTCCTGACTCACCTGGCCGAGATCGTCGGCCCCGAGGCCCGTTTCGTCCACCAGGGCATGACCTCCTCGGACGTGCTCGACACCACCTTCAACGTGCAGCTCGCCCGCGCGTCCGACCTGCTGCTGCGCGACCTCGACGAGCTCCTCGCGGCCATCAAGCGCCGAGCCTTCGAGCACAAGATGACGCCGACCATCGGCCGCTCGCACGGCATCCACGCGGAGCCCACCACCTTCGGCCTCAAGCTGGCGCAGGCCTATGCCGAGTTCGAGCGTTGCAAGATCCGCCTGATCGAGGCGCGGCGGGAAATCTCCACCTGCGCGATCTCGGGGGCGGTCGGCACCTTCGCCAATATCGACCCGAGCGTCGAGGAATACGTGGCCGAGCAGATGGGCCTCCAGGTCGAGCCGGTCTCGACCCAGGTCGTCCCCCGCGACCGGCACGCCATGTATTTCGCCACGCTGGGCGTCATCGCGTCCTCCATCGAGCGCCTCGCCACGGAGGTGCGCCACCTGCAGCGGAGCGAGGTCCTGGAGGCGGAGGAGTTCTTCTCGGCCGGCCAGAAGGGCTCCTCGGCCATGCCGCACAAGCGCAATCCGGTGCTGACCGAGAACCTGACGGGCCTTGCCCGCATGGTCCGGGCCTATGCCATGCCGGCCATGGAGAACGTGGCGCTCTGGCACGAACGGGACATTTCCCACTCCTCTGTCGAGCGCATGATCGGCCCCGACGCCACCGTGACCCTGGACTTCGCCCTCGCGCGCCTGACCAACGTCATCGACAAGCTGGTGGTCTACCCCGAGAACATGCAGAAGAACCTGGACCGCCTCGGCGGCCTGGTCCATTCCCAGCGGGTTCTCCTGGCGCTGACCCAGAAGGGCGCGTCCCGCGAGGACGCCTATCGGCTCGTCCAGCGGAACGCCATGCCGGTCTGGCGCGGCGAAGGCGACTTCCTGACCCTCCTGAAGAGCGATGCCGACGTGACGAAGTACCTGTCCGCGGACGAGATCGCGGCCTGCTTCGACCTCGGCTACCACTTCAAGCATGTGGATACGATCTTCGCGCGGGTCTTCGGCGCAGGCGGCGCATAGCTCGGGGGTGGAAATTTTTCCAGAGTGAACGACAATCCCCAGTCAGGAGATCAACGGCGCGGGGATTGTTGCCATGCTGTCGGAGAAACTTCTCGATCTTGCGTTCACGCGGGCCGTGAAACACGGCACCCTGGAAATGATAACGGCCAGGGGCAAGCGTTTCAGCTTCGGCGACGGGGCTGAACCGCAGGTCAAGATCCGGTTCACGGATGCAGCGGCCCAGATGGCCCTCTGCCTACACCCGGAGCTGAAACTCGGCGAATTGTTCGTCGATGGCCGCCTGGTCATCGAAAAGGGCAATATCCTCGACCTGCTCCAGCTCCTCCTCGAGGATACCCATGGGGAACTCGACGAGCTCCCCCTCCATCGCCTGCGCAAGATCCGGGCCTGGATGTTGCGCCGGGCGGAGAACGACGCGATCCGGTCGAAGCGCAACGTCGCCCACCATTACGACCTGGACGGCCGGCTCTACTCCCTCTTCCTCGACAGCGACCGCCAGTATTCCTGCGCCTATTTCGACCACCCCGACGCGAGCCTCGAAGAGGCGCAGATGGCCAAGAAACGGCACATCGCAGCCAAGCTGCTGGTCGATCCAGGCCACAGCGTCCTCGATATCGGCTCCGGCTGGGGCGGCATGGGGCTCTATCTGGCCCAGGTCGCCGGAGCGGGCTCCGTCAAGGGCATCACCCTCTCGGAGGAGCAGCTGGAGGCCTCGCGCAAGCGGTCCGCGACCGCCTGCCTTCAGGACCGAGTGCGGTTCGAGCTTCAGGATTACCGCGACACGAGAGGCGCCTTCGACCGGATCGTCTCGGTCGGCATGTTCGAGCATGTGGGCGTATCCTCCTACGATGCCTATTTCCAGGCCTGCCGGAGTCTTCTGAAGCCGGACGGCGTCATGCTTCTCCACACCATCGGGAGAACGGGTACGCCCTACCCGACCAACCCTTGGATTACGAAATACATCTTCCCCGGCGGCCACCTGCCCGTCCTGTCCGAGATGATGCCCGCCATTGAGCGCGCGGGGCTCGTGGTGGCCGATCTCGAGGTGCTGAGGCTGCACTACGCCTATACCCTGAAGGCTTGGCGCGAGCGTTTCATGGCCCATCGAGAGGAGGTCCTACGTCTCTACGATGAGCGTTTCTGCCGGATGTGGGAATGCTACCTCGCCATGTCCGAATCCGCCTTCCGCTGGCAGGATGCCGTCGTCTTCCAAGTCCAGCTCGCCCGCCGCAACGACGTGGTGCCCGTCACACGCGACTACATCGCGGAGCGGGAGGCCGTGCTGAAGGAGGCGGAGCAGAACATGGAGTTGAAGCGGAGCGCTTGAGGGCCGGTCAGAACGGGTCCGGGTGCCCGTCGAGACGCATCTGGAAGAGAAAGTAGGTTGGCGAGCAGTAGCCCCAATCCTTTTTGACGCTGGACGAGCCGGGAAGATCGTCAGGGAGCGCCTGGCAGGCATAATCCTCGCGGCAGAATCGGTCCTTCCCGCAGATCTGTCGGTTCTGCCGCACGATGCTCATATCGAGACAGGACGTGAAGTCGCCTGTGGCGGCACATTGGTCGAAGGCTGCCCCGCCGCCCATTCCGCAAATCTCGTCCGGCACATTGCCATTTGCGAACCGGTCGAAGGCGAGATCGTGAGGCTGGCATCGTCTGTAGTTCAGGCCGCCTGGGACTCCAAGGCGAGGCTCGAGACAGCTATGTTTTGCAGAAACAAGTCCTTGGCTCGGTCGTCGAGCGTCGCTCAAATTAATGACGTCATTGAAGGGCTTCGATGCGGTTTTGATCCGCCCCGCCAAACAGGCCAGCCCGGCACTGATGTTGATCCTCCGTTCTGGAATGCATTGCCCGAACTCCACGCTCAGGCGACCATTCTCGGCAATCGAGGTGCAGACCGTTCCCGCGCGGCAATTCCATGCCGATGACAGATGCGACGCAGAGGCCGGCATGATGCACGCATTGGCCAGATTTGCAGGTTGGTAGACAGGGCCGTTCCCGTCCCAGGTTGCGCTCGGCGCCGCAGAAAGGGGGCGGAAGCGGATCGGCTCGCGCCCCATGGACAGGGCGGTTATATAGGCCTCCCTCCGCTTGGACTCGGCATAATAGTGCGCCGAATGGCCCTGTTTGACTCGGTTGTGCGGCGAGGCCTTCTCGTCATCGAGGCCGAAGAAATGAAACCCAGCGGTTGCCCCTGACTGATGGCAGCCCATGCAGGTACCATTGTCGAGACGTGCGATCACACCCCGCGGCGAGCGAACAAGCTTCGTTTTCTGAAAGGGCAGACGCCCGAGTTCCTCAGGCTTCAGCAGAGCCGAGAAAGGATGGTTAGCAAGCCTCGCACTGCCAAAGGTCGAGTATGTCAGGGCTTTGGTCGCAAGGAATTTCTCGGGGATCTGGTACACACCGAGATCGATGGCTGGGATGTTGGATCTGATGTACGAGATCAAATCCCGCTGCAATGCGGAATCCTGTTTGATGCGCTCGACATCGGGCGTGTTCTCGAGAAGCTGGGGAATAAGATCAAACTTGCCACCGGTGGAGACCGGCTTGAAGATCCGCATGAGATAGATCGCCTGCCCTCCGAGTTCAGGTTCCATTTCAGAGGGCAGTCGAGCAATCTGGGCATTTACCTCAATCTGTTTGAGGCGCAGCGCGCTTCGATCGAGCATTCCAGATATCAGCCAGTCAAGAAACTCTTCTCTGCGCGTGAAATCGCGCTGCGGCAATGCTGTCCGCGCGGCTACTGCGCAATTCTGGAAGGCGGATCGAGGCCTTTCGTAGACGACATTCAGGTTGAACGGCATTCGCGAAGCCGAAGGCTTGGCGCCACCGGTAAGGCTGGAAAGCCAGCCGCGCGTCGTCCGGTAGCTCAATCGGTAGATGAACCTCACCTCGCCGCAGCTCTCCCGAGGTCGCGTCAGCTCTGCGAAATCTGCTCTGTCCTGCCGATTGATAACGCCTACGAGCTGGAATTGGGCATGAGGCGAACGAAGCCAGTCGGGATTGAAGCTCCGGCCGACGTTCCACAGCACCTTTTGCTGCAAGTCCCGTCCATTCGCCTTCATCTCGGATTTCAGCGCATCCATGTCTCGTGATATATGTCCACGCAGGGTCCGAAAGGCCGGACTCAGTTCGGAAAGCCTCTCCGTCGTCTGCGCATCGGACTGATCCAGAATGGTGCCGAGGCGAAAGCCTCGACCCTCAAGCATGGAAAGCAGGGCTGGATCCTGCAGATCGACGAATGGCTTCCCTTTCTGAATGATGAATGTATCGCCAGCCTGACAAGCAGCGGCGCAGGTCAGAAACGTGCATCCTAGAAGCACCCAGGCCGGGATCTGACGCAGCATCTCCGTCTCTTTCGACAGCGGACCTCACGCGTTATGCGGTGAGCAGCTTTGGGGTGAGGTCCGGTAAAGTTATTGTTATAATATTTTATTACCGGAATGCGCGCGGTCCTGCCAGTGGGACTGCCCCTAATCGAAGCGGAGCGCTTGAACCTGCCAGTGCGGGTCTTTATCTCCCGGTCATGAAAACCTCCGATTGCGAAATCCTCATCGTTCCCGGCCACACCAATTCCGGCGAAGATCATTGGCAGAGCCGGTGGGAGCGCCAGCTCTCGACCGCGTGGCGCGTCGAGCAGGAGAACTGGGACGCCCCCAACAGGGACGCCTGGGTCGAGCGAATCGCGCGCGACGTGGAGCGGGCCGAGAAGCCGGTCGTGCTCGTCGGGCACAGCCTGGGCGTGCTGGCCATCGCCCATGCGGCGCCCCGGCTCGCGAACAGCAAGGCGCGGGGTGCCTTCCTGGTCAGCCTGCCTGACGTGGAGCGGCCGGACTTCATCCCGGCCATCGACCGGGCCTTCGCGCCGATCCCGCGCGAGCCCTTCCCCTTTCCGTCGGTTCTCGTCGCCAGCAGGACAGATCCGCATTGCGACTACGCCAAGGCCGAGGACATCGCCTATTCCTGGGGCGCGGCCATCGTCGACGCGGGCGATGCCGGTCACCTGAACACCGAGAGCGGCCATGGCCCCTGGCCCGAGGGCCTGATGCGCTTCGCCGGCTTCCTGAAGCAGTTGTAGAGGCCCGGATTATTCTCTCCTTGTCACTCCGGGGCCGCGCGGCGGAGCCCCGAATGGCGATGGGACTGCCCGGTACGCCTCCTCCGGCCTTGTCCACATGACGAAAAGTTCATGCGGCGGTCACCTGGGCGAGAGCAGGATGAGAGCAATCTTGTCCTATCGCCACACGGAGGATATTCATGAAAACCCTTGCAACCGTCGCTCTGGCCGCCCTGCTTGCAGGATCCGGGACCTACGCGTTCGCACAGCAGCAGAATCCTGCGCCGAGCGCGCCGGCTGCCGGTCAGGACCAGGGCCAGCAGAACCGCCGTCCCCGCCTGAGCCAGGACGATTACAACCGGCTCGTGGATGCCCGCATCGCGGCGATCAAGGCCGGCCTGAAGCTGTCCCCCGACCAGGAGCGCCTGTGGGCGCCGGTGGAAACCGCGATCCGAACCTCGGCCTCGGAGCGCTACACCCGCATGCAGCAGTTTCGTGAGAACCGCGACCAGCGCCGGTCCATGGACATGATGCAGCGCCTCGAGCAGCGCAGCACGATGCTGAATCAGAGCGCCCAGCGCTCCGCCGCTTTGACCCAGGCGCTTCGCCCGCTCTGGGACAGCTTCAGCGAGGACCAGAAGCGGATCGCACCGCGCCTCATGCGTGAAGCCATCAACGGCGGCTGGGGCGAGCGTCGCGGCCGGGGCGGTCGCGACGGCCATCATGGTCGCCGGGCGGGAATGATGATGGAGCACGGCCCCGGTATGATGGGCCACGGACCTCGCGGTCCCGCCTCGCAGCAGTAAGGCATCCGCACGTAAAAGCCGGACGTGGATTCGCATCCACGTCCGGCGCGTCAGGCAATAAAAAAGGCCGCCCGAGGGCGGCCTTCTTCGTTTTCGAAACCGGCTCTTCGCGGATTAGCGCGAATAGAACTCGATCACGAGGTTCGGTTCCATCTGGACCTGGTACGGCACTTCCGACAGGGTCGGGATGCGCGTCACGCGGGCCGTCATCTTGGAGTGATCGACCTCGATGTAGTCCGGAACGTCACGCTCGGCGAGCTGGGACGCCACGACGACGACCTCAAGCTGCTTCGACTTGTCCTTCACCTCGATCACATCGCCGGCCTTCACCTGATAGCTCGGGATGTTGACGCGGCGGCCGTTGACCTTCACGTGACCGTGGTTGACGAACTGACGGGCAGCGAACGGGGTGGCGACGAACTTCGCGCGGTACACGACCGCGTCGAGACGGCGCTCGAGCAGGCCGACCAGGTTCTCACCGGAGTCGCCCTTCAGGCGGATCGCCTCCGCGTAGTAGCGGCGGAACTGCTTCT
The DNA here is from genome assembly GCF_024519725.1 of Microvirga sp. Mcv34. Classification (GTDB taxonomy): domain Bacteria; phylum Pseudomonadota; class Alphaproteobacteria; order Rhizobiales; family Beijerinckiaceae; genus Microvirga. Next base: position 41,777 of record NZ_JALJRK010000021.1, read on the forward strand.
CGGTGATGTTCGCGTAGTAGCCCTTGAGCTTCTGCTTGGCGCGCAGCTGCGTGCCGAAGTCGGACATCTTGCCCTTGCGGCGCTGGCCGTGCTGGCCGGGGCCGTATTCGCGGCGGTTCACGGGGCTCTTCGGGCGGCCCCAGATATTCTGACCCATGCGGCGGTCAAGCTTGTGCTTGGCCTGAATGCGCTTCGACATCGCTGTTCCTCTTGTTGTCGAATCTGCGAGGAACGCGCCCTCCTCTTCCCTTCATGCCCGAGAAGGTCCAAAGGACCGTCTCGAGGGACGGGACGACAGGCCGGCCGGAACCGGGCCACGGGAGCGTAAAAAGTTACGCGGCCCCGTTAAGGACCGCGTGAACGGGATTGCCTTAGTCGAGACGGGCCGGCCTGTCAAGGAACCCGCCTCATTCGGCCGCCTGGGCACGCGGCTCCGGCGTCTCCGCGGCCTTGGAATGGCGGCCGGACCACCAGGAGCGGACGGCCAGGGACAGGCTGTCGAGGTAGAGATACACGACCGGCGTCGTGAACAGCGTCAGGGCCTGGCTGACTACGAGACCGCCCACGATGGCATAGCCGAGGGGCTGGCGGATCTCCGAGCCCGTGCCGTGTCCTAGCATGAGCGGCACGCCGCCGAGAAGCGCCGCCATGGTGGTCATCATGATCGGCCGGAAGCGCAGGATCGCCGCCTTCCGGATGGCGTCGCGGGGGCTGAGCCCCTCGTCCCGCTCGGCGCTGATGGCGAAATCCACCATCATGATGCCGTTCTTCTTCACGATGCCGATGAGCAGGATCACTCCGATGAAGGCGATCAGGCTGAAGTCGAACCCGAACAGCATGAGCGTCGCGATGGCGCCAAGCCCCGCCGAGGGCAGCGTCGACAGGATCGTGATGGGGTGGATGTAGCTCTCGTAGAGGATGCCGAGGATCAGGTAGACGACCACGAGCGCTGCCAGGATGAGAAGCGGCACCGTCGCGAGCGAGGCCTGGAAGGCCTGCGCATTGCCCTGGAACGTCCCGGCGAGCGATCCTGGCGGGTTGAGCGAAGCCACGGCCCGCTGGATGGCCTGGGTCGCCTCGCCCAGGGCGGTGCCCTGCGCGAGGTTGAAGCTGATCGTGATCGCGGGAAACTGCCCCTGGTGGTTGATTGCCAGGGGCGCGATCTTGCGCGTCGTCCAGCTGGCGAAGGTCGAGAGCGGGACCTGCTGCCCGGAGGTCGGAGACTTCAGGTAGATCCGGCTCAGGGTTTCCGTATCGCCTTGCAGCTCCGGCAGGACCTCCAGGATCACGTTGTAGCTGTTGAGCTGGGTAAAGTACTGCGTGACCTGCCGCTGCCCGAACGCATCGTAGAGCGTGTCGTCGATCTGCTGCGGCGTGAAGCCGAAGCGGGAGGCCTGGTCCCGGTTGATCGTCAGGGTCAGGGTCGTGCCGCTCACCTGCTGGTCGGTTGCCACGTCGCGCAGCTCGCGAAGGGTACGGAGCTTTTCCAGGATCTTCGGAGCCCAGTCGTTCAGTTCATCCAGGTCGGCGTCCTGGAGGGTATACTGGTACTGGGTGCGGGCTTGGCGCCCACCCACGTTGATGTCCTGCGAGGCCTGCAGGAACAGGCGGACCCCCTCCACCTTGTCGATCTGCGGCCGCAGGCGGGCGATGATCTCGGACGCGGAGGCGCCGCGCTCCGATCGGGGCTTGAGGCTGATATAGAATCGGCCCGTATTGAGGGTCGACGCTCCGTTGCCCGCTCCGATCGACATGGCGAAGGTCGCGACGTCCGGATCGCTTCCCACGATCTCGCCGAGCGCCTGCTGGCGCTCGTACATGTCCTTGAACGAGATGTCCTGGGCCGCTTCCGACGTGCCGACGAGAAAGCCCGTATCCTGCTGCGGAAAGAAGCCTTTCGGGATCGCCATGAACAGCGCGACCGTCGCGGCGAGCGTCGCGAAGAAGGCGAGCAGCGTGAGGAAGCGATGGCGCAGCACCGCATCGAGCCCCCGCTCGTAACCGCGCTCCATCGCGGTGAAGGACGCTTCGAGCCAGCGATAGAGCCGGCCGTGCCTCTCCTCGGGTCCGTGCGGCTTGAGAAGGCGGGAGGCCATCATGGGGGTCAGCGTCAGCGACACGATGGCCGAAACGGCGATCGTCATGGTCATGACGATGGAGAACTCGCGGAACAGCCGGCCGATGATGCCGCCCATGAGCAGGAGCGGGATGAACACGGCGACCAGGGACACGCTGATGGACAGGATGGTGAAGCCGATCTCCCCGGCCCCCTTGTAGGCCGCGTTCATCGGCGTCTCGCCGTTCTCCACGTGACGGACGATGTTCTCGAGCATCACGATGGCGTCGTCCACGACGAAGCCCACGGAGATCGTCAGCGCCATGAGCGAGAGGTTGTCGAGGCTGTAGCCCGCGAGATACATCAGCCCGCAGGTGCCGAGCAGGGCCAGGGGGACCGTCACGCTGGGAATGACCGTCGCCCAGAGCCGCCGCAGGAAGACGAAGATCACGAACACCACGAGGGCAATGGTGATCAGGAGCGTGAACTGCACGTCGGCCACGGAGGCCCGGATGGTCTGGGTCCGGTCGCTCAGGACCCCGATCCTGATGGCAGGCGGCATCGCGGCTTCGAGCCGGGGCAGTTGGGCCTTCACTCGGTCGACCGTCTCGATCACGTTGGCGCCCGGCTGCTTGAAGACGATGAGGAACACCCCGCGCTTGCCGTTGGCCCAGGCGGCGAGCTTGCTGTTCTCGGGGCCGGACACCGCCCGGCCGATATCCCTCACCCGGATAGGCGCGCCCTCCGCATAGGCCACGATGACGTCGTTCCACTCTTCCGCCCAGACGAGCTGATCGTTGGCATAGATGGTGAAGCTGCGGGTCTCTCCGTCGATGGAGCCCTTGGGTGCATCGACCGTGGAAATGGCGAGCTTCGCGCGCACGTCCTCCATGGACAGGTTCTTGTTCACCAGCTTCGTGGGATCGAGCTGCACTCTGATCGCGGGCTTCTGCTGGCCGCCGATGACCACCTGGGCCACACCCGATATCTGGCTCACCTGCTGGGCGAGCTTGGTATCCGCATTGTCGCTCACCTCCGTGAGCGGCAGGGCGTCGGAGGTGACGGAGATGATGAGGATCGGCGTGTCGGCTGGGTTGACCTTCCTGTAGGTCGGCGGGCTCGGCAGATTTTTCGGCAACTGCCCGCTGGCCGCATTGATGGCCGATTGCACGTCCTGGGCGGCCGCATCGATGTTCCGATCGAGATCGAACTGGATCGTGATCGCGGTCGAGCCGAGCGCGCTCGCCGAGGACATCTGGGTCACGCCCGGGATCTGGCCGAACTGCCGTTCGAGGGGCTGAGCGACCGACGAGGCCATGGTCTGCGGGCTGGCGCCCGGCAGCGTCGCCGAGACCTGAATCGTCGGAAAGTCGATCTGAGGCAGCGGCGCCACTGGAAGGAAGGGATAGGCCGCAAGACCGGCGAACAGGATCCCGATCATCAGCAGCGTGGTGGCGACCGGATAGCGGATGAACGGTGCCGAGACGCCGCCTCCTGGAAATCCCGCGCTCATGTCACTTCATCTCCTCATCTCCCCGGCGGCGACATGCTCTTCCCCGGCATTCGTGACCCGCACGGGCGCCCCGGGCTGGAGACGGTAATGCCCGGCCGTGACGACCCTTTCCCCGACGCCCAGTCCCTCCTCGACCACTGCCTTGTCGCCGGTGATGACCCCAACCTTGATGGGGCGCATCTCGACTGTGTCGTCGGCTTTCACGACATAGGCGTAGAGCCCCAGCGGGCCGCGCTGGACTGCCGTGCTGGGCACTGCCGCGACTCCTTTCAGCGTGCGCACGAGCAGGCGCGCATCCACCGACATCCCGGGCCAGAGGCTATGATCCCTATTGGGGAATTGAGCCTTGAGCCGCACGGTCCCGGTGGCGCTGTCGACCTGGTTGTTCACCAGGGTGAGCTCGCCCTCGGCGAGCGGCGTCTTGCCGTTCGAGGAGAGGGACCAGACCTTGAGGGGTCCCTCGCCCTGGGCCTTCAGGATGCCCGACAACTCCGCCTCGGGGGCGGTGAAGATGACGGCGATCGGCTCGATCTGGGCAATCTGCACGATGCCGCTTGTATCGGCCGCATGGACGATGTTGCCCTGATCGACCTGGCGCAGACCTGTTCGGCCGGTGAGTGGAGCCCGGATCGTCGTGTAGCTCAGCTGCGTGGTGGCATTGTCGATGGCCGCCTGATCCGCCTGGATCTGGGCGTTGAGTGAGTTCACGTTCGCCTGCTGGACATCGAGCTGCTGCTTGGATGCGAAGTCGCGGGTGATGAGTTGGCGGGTCCGTTCGAGGTCGGCCTTGGCGCTCACCAGCTGAGCCTCGTCCTGCGCCTTCTTGGCGACGGCCTGGTCCAGGGCGGCCTGGAACGGGCGCGGGTCGATCTGGAGCAGGAGGTCTCCCGCCTTGACCGTCTGCCCTTCCTGGAACGCGATCTTCTCGATCTGGCCGTCGACCCGGCTGCGGACCGTCACCGTGTTCAGGGCCTGCACCGAGCCGAGCCCCGTCAGGTAGATCGGGATGTCGCTCGCCTCGACGGAGGCCGCCTGGATCGGAACAGGAGCCGGCGCCGCGGGCCGCGCGGCCGCCGCGTTTTGCGCCGTCCGGACCTCATTCCAACGCCAAGCTCCCCAGCCGCCCGCGGCGAGGACGAGAATAAGAAGAACGGCAAAGAGGCCTCGGGACTTGCGCCCCGACGTCGGTTTCGGCTCGACCATGGAGCTCTCCCGCGCGTGGACTCAAGCTTCGTATTTAGGAAGCGCCGAGGGGAGAGATAGGGCGATGCCCTACACACTTTCGTGCGTCTGGTTTTATTCGCCGTTGAGGCGCATCGGCCAGGGTTCCATGACCACCTGCGACAGCCCGCGCGCATGCAGCGCGGACCGCAAGGGGGCGCCGATTCCGGCCCCGTCGGTGAAGACCGCAATGGCCTCGTCGTCGTCGGCCTCGTGGCCGGGCACGGGTTCGCCGATGAGCTGGATCACCCGGCGGGCGATGGCCGGGGCCGGGTCGATCCAGGTGACCGGCCAGGGCGCCAGGGCCTGGAAGCGCGCGAGCAGCAGCGGATAATGGGTGCAGCTCAGGGCCACCACGTCCGTCCTTCGACCTTCATCCTCCACGAAGCAGGGCAGAATCTCTTCCAGAAGGTCGTGATCCGGCACGGGGATGCCCGCGAGTTCAGCCTCCGCGAAGCCCGCAAGGCGCCGCGAGCCGACGAGATTGACCTTGCAGCCAGCCGCATAGGTATCGATGAGGTCGCGGGTGTAGTCCCGCGCCACGGTGCCGGGGGTGGCCAGGACGGAGATGGCCCCGGTCCGCGTCGTTCGGGCCGCCGGCTTAATCGCCGGAACGGTGCCGATGAAGGGAACAGAGAACCGCCGGCGCAGGTGAGGCAGGGCGACGGTGGAGGCCGTGTTGCAGGCGATCACCACGATGTCGGGATCGTGCAGGCCGATCAGCCGCTCCATCACGGCGACGACACGCTCAGCCAGCACCGCCTCGCTTAAGCGCCCATAGGGAAATCCCGCATCGTCCGCCGCATAGACGTAGCGCGCATCCGGGCGGACCTTCAGAACCTCGGCAAAGACCGTGAGGCCGCCGAGCCCGGAATCGAAGACGAGGATGGTGGGGACGGGAGACGGCATGACGGCGGGATTATAGGTGACCCCCGCCAGAAGATCGACACGCATAACCAACCCTTACGAACGCGACTTGGTCAGAAAGTCTGATAATCCCTGTTTGGTTTCCGGAGGCGCCATGTTCAGCTTGCGGCGCGGCGCCGGCTCGTCCTTGCTTTCCGGCTTGGCCGCTTTCGGAACCTGCGCCGAGAGGCGCTTGACCGGCCAGCCATCGCTCCAGGTGCTCATGTCGACGAATTTGGGATCGCGCAGAAGGGCCGAGGCTTCCTTGCCGGCGAAGGCCGCCTCGGAAGCAAGGTCGAAGGTCTTCCAGAAGGCGAGGAAGTCCAGCGTATCGGTGGCGTTGGTGCCGAGTTGCTGGGTCAGGATGGTCTGCGGCCCGCTGAGGGACATGTCGGCGCTCCAGCGCCAGGTGTTCTTCTGCTTCGGATCGCGCGGCGGATCGGGCGGCAGCTTGATGGCGGAGGCGTCGTACTCGGCCTTCGGCGAGCCAGGCGATGCGAGGGTCGCCGTCAGGGCCGGATAGCCATGGTCGTCCGACGCGGCGCGCATGAACAGCTTGCGGGACGAGGGAACGGCGCTGGCCTGCTCGAGCAGCAGGCGAGACGCGCGATCGCTCGGCACATAATCCCTGTCGCCGCTCATGGTGATGATCATGGTGTCTGGATTGACCGCCGAGAGATCGCGCAGGAGGATACCGCGTTCCTTCTCGTTCGAGGCGATGCCACCCGCCATCAGGCCGAAGACCAGCTTCGGCGCCGGAACCTTTCCGGAACTCACTCCGGCAGCGAGGTTGAGCGCGATGGGCACGCCCGCCGAGTGGCCGATGAAGGCAACCCTCTTCGTGTCGGGCCTGGCCTTCGGGTCGTCCGCCAGCTCAGCGAGAGCGCTCTGGATCAGGTCCTCGGACAGATTGGAGGCGTCGGCGGGCCGGGAACGGTTCACCTCCTGGAAGCGGGGGAAGAGCACGAGATTGCCCTTGCGGGCCAGGTGCTCGATCCAGCCGCCGTAGAGACCCGGGTTCACGGCTCCCCAGGAATGCAGGAACACCACCACGGGGCGGGGTTGCGAGGGCTCGTCGTTTCCATGGAACACGAAGGTCCCGCTGCTCGCGGTGCCGAGTGCCCGCTTGACAACCTCAGACGCCGGGTATTCGCGCCCGCCAGGCCCCTGCGCGGGCTGTTGCGGCGGCGTCGCCGCGTGAGCCGCCGGGGCTACGAGGGAGGCGCCAAGGAGCAGAACAGGCAGCAGGAAGCGGCGCATCGTCGTCTCGAACTCTTTTCACAACCGGCCAGATAGGGCCTAATCGTTATAAGGCCACGATTAGATTAAGGTTTTCTCAATCGTCTGCCTTCCGCAAGGGCTCGAATCGCCCCGCGCAGGGTGCGCACCTCCTGCTCGGTCATTTCGAGCCGGTGGAAGATGTCCCGCATGTTGCGGGTCATGGTCGGCTTCTTGTCCTCAGGGTAGAAGTTCACCGCCTCGAGCTCGGTCTCGATATAGTCGAAGAACGACGTCACCATCTCGCGCGGCGCCGGGGGCGATTGCCGTCCGCCCTCGAAGGGCAGCGCGCCGCCGGTGGCGAGCTTGTACCATTCGTACGAGACCAGCAGGACGGCCTGCGCGAGGTTGAGCGAGGAGAATTTCGGGTCGACCGGGAAGGTGATGATGGCATCCGCCAGGGACACCTCGTCGTTCTCCAGCCCCGTTCGCTCCCGCCCGAACAGGATGCCGATCCCCTGCCCGGCCCCAAGGCGCCCCTGCGCCTCCTTCATGGCGTCGTCGGGCGCGAAGACCCGCTTCATCTGCCCCCGCTCCCGGGCCGTGGTGGCGAAGACGAAGTTCAGGTCCGCGATGGCCTCGCGGACCGTATCGTAAAGCGTCGCCCCTTCCAGCACATGGGTCGCGCCCGAGGCCGCCGAATGCGCACCCTTCTTGGGCCAGCCGTTGCGCGGGGACACAAGGCGCAGGTCCGACAGACCGAAATTGGCCATGGCCCTGGCCACCATGCCGATGTTCTCGGCCAGTTGGGGTTCCACGAGGATGATGATCGGGCGGGTCATGGCGGCTTGGTCCGCTTGGATGAAGGATCGCCTCCCATACCGCCAAAACCGGTGCCGCGACTAGGTCTATCGAGAAGTCCTGCGGCTCTCGGACACCTCATGAAAAAGCCTCTCCGGGAAAGCCCGGAGAGGCCCTGCGGCACCCCCTGGTTACGGCCCCGCCGCTTACCAGCAGCCCCAGCCGCAATGGTAGTACGGGCGTGCCGAAGCAGCGCCCAGAGCCGCGCCCCCGACGACGCCGACCGCCGTGCCGACGGCCACCTGACTGGCGGCCGCGTTCGATTGCGCGACGTTGTTGCGGTAATTCGCGTTGCGGCAACGTTCGAAGGTCTTCGTGCCGGGCTTCAGGCCGGATTCCATGCAGACTGAATCGGCATTGGCCATGGACTGCTCGGCCGTCTGGCAGCCCGCCAGAACCAGGGCCGCAGTTCCAAGAATGATAGCAAGACGCATGTCAGCTCCCCATGATGTGTTCGCGTCCAAGGAATCAATGAAATGTTATCACCATAACAAGCTCGTGCGAGACATGATCGTGGAATAACGTCCTCGGACCGGAGGCATCTGAACTACGGACAGGCTTGGCTTTCCGTGCGGCAGCACACGCGGCGTGGCAAGTTTTCTCAACATGGGAACCGACACGCACCAAATTCTCTTATTTCCTGTCGTTCGGACGTCACAACATCACGACGAACCGCGGCTGTCTGGAGTACCGAGTGCCCTTGTTGCGCTCCCTTTCGGCGAGTTTCTGCCTGATTCCCTTCCTCTTGAGCCCTGCGCTTGCGGGCCCCGCGGCTGTCCCGGTCAGACCGGCAGCGCCGCTGTTCCACGGCAACTGGTGCGGCGCGGGCGATGCGAACCGGGCCGCTCCCATCGATGCCCTGGACGCCGCCTGCCGGGCTCACGATCTCTGCTACGAGAAGCTCGGGCGCAGCGCCTGCGAATGCGACCGGGCCATCCTCAGGGCAACGGCTTCCCTCGTCAGAAGTCCGAAAGTCGCCGAGACGATCCGGAGCAAGGCGGCGACCGTGAATTCGCTGTTCAGCGCGGCCCTGTGCACCGAGACCCCGAAATTGCGCTCGCAGGCGGGAAAGCGCTGAATTCCTAACCCGCCCCCACCTTCCCCCCCGGCTCTAACCGCGCTATAGCCCCCGCAACCATCCTGCCGCACGGCAGGACCGTTCCAGCCCAAAAAGCGCAAGGTGAGATCATGGCGAAGATCAAGGTTGCCAATCCGGTCGTCGAACTCGACGGCGACGAGATGACCCGCATTATCTGGCACTTCATCAAAGAGAAGCTGATCCACCCCTATCTCGACATCGACCTGAAGTACTACGACCTGGGCGTCGAGCACCGCGACGCCACCAACGACAAGGTCACCGTCGAGGCCGCCGAGGCGATCAAGAAGTACGGCGTCGGCGTGAAATGCGCCACCATCACGCCGGACGAGGCCCGCGTGAAGGAGTTCAATCTCAAGGAAATGTGGAAGTCGCCCAACGGCACGATCCGCAACATCTTGGGCGGCGTGATCTTCCGCGAGCCCATCATCTGCAAGAACGTTCCGCGCCTCGTGCCCGGCTGGACCCAGCCGATCATCGTCGGCCGTCACGCCTTCGGCGACCAGTACCGCGCCACGGATTTCAAGGTGCCCGGCAAGGGCCGCATGACGATCAAGTTCGAGGGCGAGGACGGCACGGTCATCGAGAAGGAAGTGTTCAAGTTCCCGGGCGCCGGCGTCGCCATGGCGATGTACAACCTGGATGACTCGATCCGCGAGTTCGCCCGCGCGTCCATGAACTACGGCCTGATGCGCAAGTACCCGGTCTATCTCTCCACGAAGAACACCATCCTCAAGGCCTATGACGGCCGCTTCAAGGATATCTTCGAGGAAGTCTACCAGAACGAGTTCAAGGCGAAGTTCGACGCCGCCGGCATCACCTACGAGCACCGCCTAATCGACGACATGGTGGCCTCGGCCCTCAAGTGGTCGGGCGGCTATGTGTGGGCGTGCAAGAACTACGACGGCGACGTGCAGTCCGACACGGTCGCGCAGGGCTTCGGCTCGCTCGGCCTGATGACCTCCGTGCTGATGACGCCGGACGGCCAGACGGTGGAAGCGGAAGCTGCCCACGGCACCGTGACCCGCCACTACCGCGAGCACCAGAAGGGCAAGGAGACCTCGACGAACTCGATCGCGTCGATCTTCGCCTGGACCCGCGGCCTCGCGCATCGCGCCAAGCTCGACGACAACGCCGATCTCGCCCGCTTCGCCTCGACTCTCGAGAAGGTTTGCGTGGACACGGTGGAAGCCGGCTTCATGACCAAGGACCTCGCCCTCCTGGTCGGTGCCGAGCAGAAATGGCTCTCCACCACCGGCTTCCTCGACAAAATCGACGAGAACCTCAAGAAGGCGATGGCGGCGTAAAGCCCGTTCGCCCGTCATGGCCGGGCCTTGTCCCGGCCATGACGAATGGAAGACAGCGACCGACCCACAGCCCGGCTTCATGCCGGGCTTTTTTGTTGCACGGGTCGCCGCAGCAAGCTTGACAATGTTGCTACTTTGTTCTGAGAATATATAGATATTTAAGAACTTATGGATAGTTTATGTCCTTATCACCTTCCTCTCACCGCGAATTGCTCGGCGCCCGAAGAGCCCTCTCCATCGCGCAGCTAGAACCCCGGAGCCTGCGCATCGCACTCGCACTCAAGCGCTTCAACCCGAACCAGCCTCGCGTTCCGGCTGGAAGTCCCAACGGTGGACGATGGGTGGGAGAAGGTGGGAGTGGGGACGAAGCCCGTGTCGAGACCGTAAATTGGCCTGCCCGTCGAAGTGGAGGAATCCGCACCGTTCGCGGGCGGACCTACGAAACCTCTCCCACTCAGGAAACACTTCTTGCAGCGACGGAGGCGCGTGCAACGGCGCTCGTGCGCGAAGTGCAGCGCCGCGATCCGAACTGGAAGCCACGGCCTAACCTCTACGAAGGCGTCGAAGGCGAAATCCTGGCCCATCAGGCCACCGCCCTGCAAGCCACCGCGCGCCTGCGGGAATTGAGGGCACAGGAGCCTGTTTGCCGACCGATAGGGGACGCCCCGCCGCTTTCACGCGGAGGCTCGTCGGATGGCATTTACACCATTCCGACATCAGTATTCAGAGAAATGCTGATAACAGTAACACCTGGTTCGCAGATTATTACGTCTCCCGTCGGCTACCGAGGCCAATGGTATCAGCAGCCAGACGGCTCCGTTTTCGGCATTCGATGGAGCGAGCGATATGGCGTAACGCTCGACGTCATCCGGAGCAATAATCCCCTCGTCCCAAATGGATACAAGGTGCATCAGAAATGACCGAAGAGCCGAAGCATTGGTATTATGGGACCCCAATGAGCGAACACATCAAGCGGGTCGCCGACGAACTGCCGATTGATGCCGTGGGCCTGTGGCAGATCGTGCCTGGAGGTCGCCAAGGATTTAAACTCGAAGGCGATGCGCTAATCGATTTCGTGCGCCGCTGCATCGCCGAACTTCTCTCGCGCGGCGCCGTGCCGGTGGTAGGCGGCGGACTTGACGGCGAGCACGAGTGGATCGTGCAGCGGCAATACGGCTCTACCGCCGAAGATATCATTGGCAACGTCGTGCGCGAGTGGCTGGCGAACGGTGCCAAGGACGAGGATCCCGGTGGATTATGGTTTGCCTTGCGGGAGTATGCTTGGACGCCGCCGTCGTAACTTCTTGGAGGAGGAAGAAGATCATGGCAGACTTAAAACCCACGCTGACCGGCGGCTGCCAATGCGGCGCGGTCCGCTACGCGCTATTGTCTGAGCCGACGCATGCCAGCATCTGCCATTGCCGCATGTGCCAGAAGGCTTTCGGCAATTACTTCGCTCCGCTCACCGGCGTTCCGCGCAGCGACCTGGTCTGGACGACGGGGCAGCCCGGCATCTTCAAGAGCTCGGAGGCCGTGGAACGGGGCTTCTGCCGCGACTGCGGCACGCCGCTGACCTTCTCCTATGTGGAGCAGGATCGCATCACCGTGTCGATCGGCAGCCTCGACGAGCCGGGTCGGGTCACGCCGGAGATCCAGTACGGCCTCGAGAGCAAACTCCGCGCGTTTGAGATGCTGCACACCCTGCCCGGCGAGCGGACCGAGGATTATGCGAGCCCGGAGGATTTGAAGAAAATGGCCTCACGCCAGCATCCCGACCACGATTGAGACCGCCGAGGGCTTTGCTACGAGATCTTCTTCGCTCCACGAGCTTGAGCCACCTTGTGGAGGTGCGCCGCGATGGACGGGTTCGCCTCCAGGAGCTCATGAAGGTCGTCGGCATCGAGAACGAGCAGCCGGCAATGGGTCGATGCCTTCACGGTGGCGGAGCGGCGCCGTCGCCTGAGAATCGCCATCTCGCCGAAGAAGTCGCCCGGCCCGAGCCTCACATGCTCGCCCGGCAGCACCACCTCCACGTCACCGGAGGCGATCAGGTACATCGAATGGGCCTCGTCGCCCTTGCGGACGATCACCTCCCCCGGCGTGCAGCTGCGGGAGCGGAGGCATTGCATCACCGTGCCGATCTCGTGGGCGTCGAGATCGGCGAAGAGCGGCACGCGGGCCACCATGCTCCAGGTCACCACGAAGTCCCGGCGGTGGATCTCCCGCGAGAAGGCGCTCGCAACGATGCCGACCGGCAGAGCCAGCATGATGAGCCCCATGACGGCGGTCACGGCCGCGATCACCCGCCCGACCGGCGTCACGGGAACCGCGTCGCCGTAGCCCACCGTGGTCAGGGTGACGATGGCCCAGTACATCGCCTCCGGGATCGTGCCGAACTTGTCGGGCTGCACCTCCCGCTCGGCGAGGTTCATGGCCGAGGCGGCGAGGAGCATGGCGCCGATGAGGATGACCCCGCAGGCGACCAGCGCCCGCCGTTCCGCGTAGATGGCTTCGGCGAGGCTCGCGAGACCTGGCGAATAGCGCGCGAGCTTAAAGAAGCGGAACAGCCGCAGCAGCAGGAGGGTGCGCAGGCTCTCGACGTCCCAATAGGCCAGATAGAAGGGCAGGATCGCCAGCAGGTCGACGATGGATTGCGGATGCAGCGCCCATCGCAGGCGCGCCCGCCAGGGACGCATGTGCTGGAACGGCGGGTCCTCCGGCGCACACCAGAGGCGCGCCATGTATTCCACGGTGAAGATGAACCCGCTGACGATCTCAATGGCGAAGAAGAGTGGGCCGTAGCCCTGCCGGATCGACGGGACGCTCTCCAGGACCACGGCCGCGACATTCACGGCGATCAGGAGGATCAGTCCGAAATGAACAGCGCGAACGACGGAGTCGCTCGCGCTGCTGCGTTCGAGGATTTCGTAGATCCTGCGCCGCGCTGGGTGTGAATGAACCCTCGCCACGGCGCCTGGCCTCATGCGGCGTCGGAGAGCGCCGCCTCGATGGCGGCGAGAGCCGCTTCGGCCTGGGTCCCGTCGGGACCGCCGGCCTGGGCCATGTCGCGGCGACCGCCGCCGCCCTTGCCGCCGAGCTTCTCCGAGCCGACCCGCACGAGGGCGACCGCATCGACCTTGCCCGTCAGGTCCTCGGTGACGCCGACGACGATGCCGGCCTTGCCGTCCTCCGCCACGCCCACGATGGCCACGACCCCAGAGCCGAGGCGCTTCTTGCCCTCATCGGCGAGACTCTTGAGGTCCTTCATCTCGACGCCCGTGACCGCGCGGGCCATGAGCTTGATGCCGGCCACGTCCTTGACCGGATCGCCGCCGCCCGCGGCACCACCGCCCATGGCGAGCTTGCGGCGCGCTTCGGCGAGTTCGCGCTCCAGCTTGCGTCGCTCTTCCAGGAGCGCCGACAGGCGGGCCGAGACCTCGTCCACCGGAGTCTTGAGAAGGCTTGCGACCTCGCGCAGCTTGCGGCTCTCATCCGCAAGGTAGCGGCGGGCGCCGTCGCCCGTCATCGCTTCGAGGCGGCGGACACCGGCCGCGACCGCGCCCTCGCCCACAATGGTGATGACGCCGATATCGCCCGTGCGGTTCACGTGCGTTCCGCCGCAGAGTTCGACCGAGAAAGCCCTGTTGGCCTCTCCCTTGCCCATGGAAACGACCCGGACCTCGTCGCCGTATTTCTCGCCGAAGAGTGCGCGGGCGCCGGACTCGATGGCCTCGTCCACGGCCATGAGCTTGGTGACCACCGGCTCGTTCTGGAGGAGCACCTTGTTGGCGATCTCCTCCACTTCCTTCAGCTCGTGATCCTCGATCGGCTTGGGATGGCTGAAGTCGAAGCGCAGGCGGTCGGGGGCCACCAGCGAGCCCTTCTGGGCCACGTGGTCGCCGAGGACCTGCCGCAGCGCCTCGTGCAGGAGATGGGTGGCCGAGTGGTTGGACCGCACGGCCGAGCGGCGCTGATGATCGACGGTCAGCTCCAGGGACTGGTTCAGCTTGAGCGGACCGTGCTCCACGGTGACATGGTGCACGAAGAGATCGCCGAGCTTCTTCTCGGTGCCGGTCACGAAGACCCGCGCGCCCTCGCCCTGCATCACGCCGGTATCGCCGACCTGACCGCCGGATTCGCCGTAGAACGGCGTCTGGTTGAGCACCACGAGGCCGGTCTCGCCGGCTTTCAGCTCCGTCACCTCCTGGCCGTCCTTCAGAAGCGCCAGGACGATGCCCTCAGCCGTTTCGGTGTCGTAGCCCAGGAACTCGGTCGCGCCCGTGCGCTCCTTGACGGAGAACCACACGGTCTCCGTGGCGGCCTCGCCCGATCCGGACCAGGCGGCGCGCGCCATCTCGCGCTGCCGCTGCATCGCGGCGTCGAAGGCTTCCGTGTCGACGCCGATGCCGCGCGGCTTCAGGGCGTCCTGCGTGAGATCGAGCGGGAAGCCGTAAGTGTCGTACAACGTGAAGGCTGTCTCGCCGGAAAGGTTCTCACCCTTGGTGAGCGAACGGCTTTCCTCGTCGAGGATGGAGAGGCCGCGCTCCAGGGTCTTGCGGAAGCGGGTTTCCTCCAGCTTCAGAGTCTCGGTGATCAGCGACTCGGCGCGGATCAGCTCAGGGTACGCCTGTCCCATCTCGCGCACGAGAACCGGCACGAGGCGGTACATCAGCGGGTCGCGCGCGCCGAGCAGCTGGGCGTGGCGCATGGCGCGGCGCATGATGCGGCGGAGCACGTAGCCGCGGCCCTCGTTCGACGGCAGCACGCCGTCGGCCACGAGGAAGCAGGAGGTGCGCAGGTGGTCGGCGATCACCCGATGCGAGGCCTTACGCTCACCCTCCGGGGCCACTCCGGTGGCATGGGCCACGGCCTCGATCAGCGTGCGGAACAGGTCCGTGTCGTAGTTCGAGGTCACGCCCTGCATGATCGCCGAGATGCGCTCGAGCCCCATGCCGGTGTCGATGGAGGGCTTGGGCAGGCCGATGCGGTTGCCGGGCTCGATCTGCTCGTACTGCATGAACACGAGGTTCCAGAACTCGAGGAAGCGGTCGCCGTCCTCCTCCGGGCTGCCGGGAGGGCCGCCCCAGAGCTTGTCGCCCTGGTCGATGAAGATTTCCGAGCACGGGCCGCAGGGGCCGGTATCGCCCATCTGCCAGAAATTGTCCGAGGTCGGGATGCGGATGATCTTGGAATCCGAGAACCCGGCAATCTTCTTCCACAGGTTCGCCGCCTCGTCGTCATCGTGGTAGACGGTGACCAGGAGCTTGTCCTTGGGCAGGTCGAATTCCTTGGTGATCAGCCCCCAGGCGAGCTCGATGGCCCGCTCCTTGAAGTAATCCCCGAAGGAGAAGTTGCCGAGCATCTCGAAGAAGGTGTGGTGGCGCGCCGTATAGCCCACATTGTCGAGATCGTTGTGCTTGCCGCCCGCGCGAACGCATTTCTGCGCTGTCGCAGCCGTGCTGTAGGGGCGCTTCTCGGCTCCCGTGAAGACGTTCTTGAACTGCACCATGCCGGCATTCGTGAACATCAGGGTCGGGTCGTTGCGCGGCACGAGGGGGCTCGAGGCCACGACCTCATGGCCGTTCTTGGCGAAGTAATCGAGGAAGGCCGACCGGATTTCGTTGACGCCGCTCATGGAACTCTTAGCTCGGAGTAATGGGCTCGTTCGCCCGTCATGCTCATGTTTCGGCCGTTTCTAGACGTCCCGGCTTTCCCTGTCGAGGTGGCGCTTCGTCCAAAGTGCGACCTTGAGGCCGGGATCGTAAGGGCGAGATCCGGGAACCTTCGTCCCCGGCCGCCGTCAACTTCGGACCATAGACCGAGGACAGGCCGCCATGAGTGAACGTAACCCTGCGTCAAAGGCCAGTATCGCGGGCCACCCGATCCATCCGATGCTGGTGCCCTTCCCCATCGTCTGCTTCACCGGCGCCCTCGTGACGGACATCGCCTATTGGCGGACCGCCGATATCATGTGGTCGAACTTCTCCGCCTGGCTCCTGACCGTCGGCCTGATCATGGGAGGCCTCGCGGCCCTGGCGGGGCTGATCGACTTCCTGAGCAGCCGCTCGATTCGGGCCCAGACGCCCGCATGGCCGCACATGCTCGGCAACCTGCTCGTCCTGGGCCTGTCCCTCGTCAACGCCTTCGTCCACAGCCGCGACGCCTGGACCTCGGTCGTCCCGACCGGTCTCGTCCTCTCCGCCGTCGTCGTGCTCCTCATGCTCGTGACGGGCTGGCTGGGCTGGTCGATGGTCTATCGCCACCGGGTGGGAGTCCTGTCATGACGGCACGATCGCGCACCGCTCCCGCCTGGACTGCCCTCCTGAGCGTTTCCATGCTGGCCCTCGCCGGCTGCCAGGACGAGGGGACCTTCGACCCGCAGAGCCAGATCGGCGCCAACCCGGTCCTGCCCGAGCCGAAGCAATATTTCGTGCCGCCCATGCACCTGGCGAAGCCCATAGGCTGGGGCGCGAACGAAACCCCGAAGGTCGCCGCCGGCCTGAAGATCCAGGCCATGGCCCGGGACCTGGCCAATCCCCGCGTCGTCTATCCCCTGCCCAACGGCGACGTGCTGGTGGTGGAATCCGGCGGTCCGGGCACCGAGCCGACCCAGCGCCCCAAGGACCTCATCATGGGCTGGATCATGTCCTACGCCCATGGTGACACGAAAGCCGGCAACCGCATCACTCTCCTGCGTGATGCCGACGGCGACGGCGTGCCCGAGATGAAGACCGTCTTCATCGACCACCTCAACTCGCCCTATGGCGTCGTTCTGGTCGGCAACGATCTCTACGTCGCCAACACCGACGCGATTCTGCGCTACCGCTACACGGACGGTCAGACGCAGATCACGGAACCGGGGACCAAGCTCACCGACCTCCCCGGCGGGCCCATCAACCACCATTGGACGAAAGCCCTCACGGCCAGCCCCGACGGGTCGCTGCTCTACGTGGGCGTCGGGTCCAACAGCAACATCACCGAGAACGGTATGGAAGCGGAGAAGGACCGCGCCGCCGTGTGGGAGGTGGACCGGGCATCGGGCCGGTCGCGGGTCTTCGCCGGGGGCATCCGCAACCCGACGAGCCTGGCCTTCGAGCCGCAGACCAAGGTGCTCTGGGCGGTCGCCAACGAGCGCGACGAACTCGGGCCCAACCTCGTGCCGGACTACCTCACGTCCGTTAACGAAGGCGCCTTCTACGGCTGGCCCTACAGCTATTTCGGCCAGCATGTCGACCCGCGCGTCATGCCGCAGCGGCCGGACCTCGTCGCCAGCGCCATCGTGCCGGATTACGCGCTGAGCTCGCATGTCGCTCCGTTGGGCCTGGCGTTCTATACGGGCACCAGCCTGCCTGACGCCTATCGCGGCGGAGCCTTCATCGGAGAGCATGGCAGCTGGGACCGCGACCATTTCAACGGTTACAAGGTCGTTTACGTGCCCTTCCAGAACGGCAAGCCCAGCGGCAAGGCGCAGGACGTGGTGACGGGATTTCTCGCCGGCGAAGACAGCGTCCACGGCCGCCCCGTGGGCGTCGCCGTGGACAGGACCGGAGCCCTGCTGGTCGCAGACGATCTCGGCAACACCGTCTGGCGGGTGACGACGCAGTAAGCCCGAAGGCCTTCACATGAAAAGACCGCCGCGATCTCTCGCGACGGCCTCTCTTTGCCCTTGAAGGAGAGCAAAACCTCTGTCGTGCGTGGCCTTATCGGATCACCGGATCCGGGCCCCGCCTTACTCAGCGGAACCTTCGTCCAGATCATCGGCGGTCGGGGTCGCCTGCTCCAGGATGCGGTCGGCGAGCAGGCCGGCATTCTGGCGGATGAGCGCCTCGATCTTGCCGGCAACCTCAGGGTTGTCGCGCAGGAACTGCTTGGCGTTCTCGCGGCCCTGGCCCAGGCGCTGGCTGTCGTAGGAGAACCAGGCGCCGGACTTGTCGACGATGCCGGCCTTGACGCCAAGATCGATGAGCTCGCCCACCTTGGACACGCCCTCGCCGAACATGATGTCGAACTCGACCTGCTTGAAGGGCGGAGCGACCTTGTTCTTGACGACCTTCACGCGCACCGAGTTACCGATCGGATCGTCGCGATCCTTCAGCGTCGAGACGCGACGGATGTCGAGGCGCACGGACGCGTAGAACTTCAGGGCGTTGCCGCCCGTCGTCGTCTCCGGCGAGCCGTACATGACGCCGATCTTCATGCGGATCTGGTTGATGAAGATCACCATTGTGTTCGAGCGCGAGATCGAACCGGTGAGCTTGCGCAGGGCCTGGCTCATGAGGCGGGCCTGAAGGCCCGGCTGGACCTCGCCCATCTCGCCGTCGAGCTCGGCCTTCGGGGTCAGCGCCGCCACCGAGTCGATGACGAGCACGTCCACCGCGCCGGAGCGCACCAGGGTGTCGGCGATTTCGAGGGCCTGCTCGCCGGTATCGGGCTGGGAGATCAGGAGATCGTCCAGGTTGACGCCGAGCTTGCGGGCATAAACGGGATCGAGCGCGTGTTCCGCGTCCACGAAGGCGCAGATGCCGCCCTTCTTCTGGGCCTCGGCGATGGTGTGCAGCGCCAGCGTGGTCTTACCCGATGATTCCGGCCCGTAGATCTCGACGATGCGGCCGCGCGGCAGGCCGCCCACGCCGAGCGCGATATCGAGGCCGAGCGAACCCGTCGAGACGGTTTCGATTTCCACCGGCTGCTGGCCCTTACCGAGCCGCATGATCGAGCCCTTACCGAAGGCACGCTCGATCTGAGAGAGCGCCGCGTCGAGAGCTTTCGATTTGTCTTTATCCATTGATGAGCTTTCCACCAGTCTCAGGGAGGACTGTGACATGACCTAACATCCTTATGGCAGGAGGAAGAGTGAATCTCAACGCGGTGTTGAGAGAATATATGTACTCACTTTGTTCCTGTCCGCAAGTTCTTTTTTTGTTCCATTTCTGCCCTCCCTCCTGCCTGTGCAGGAGGATCAGAATTTCGTTTGAAATGAAACAAAGTTACTATAATCTTTAGCTTTTAGAATTCTGAAAGTCGGAATCCATGCCAAAGATCGTTCCTATCGGCGCCGAAGTAAGCGTTACTACCGATCCTAGTCAGGTCCATAAGCATCCGACCATAACGGCTATCCCCTCGAGCCTGAGTGGATCAGGTGGCGGATGGGTCGTTACGTGGCGCGACTCCAACAAAAATGTCTATCAACAAGTTTATTCTTCCACTGGCGCTCCAGTCACTGCCGCGCTTCAAGTCAATGAAACGCCCATCACAGCATCCTCCGATCTTACGGAACCGTTGGTAACGGCTCTACCTTTCAATTCGGATGGAAGCGGCGGCGGATGGGTTGTCGTCTGGAGCGGAAACAGCTCTCAGCCTAATCAAAGCGACGACGAAGGCATTTTTCAGCAGGTCTTCAATGCCGACGGATCCCGCAGAGGGGGTGAAACCCGCGTCAATACAACGACAGATCTACTCCAAGTTGAACCTTCTGTAACACCTCTTCCCCTGAATCCCGATGGAACAGGCGGCGGTTGGATCGTTGTCTGGCGTTCCCAAGTTGACAGTTCCTATCACAGTGTCGTCGTCCTCCAACGATACGCCGCTACGGGCGAGAAATTATTTGAAGAAAGCATTACGAGTGAAACGGACATCGACTACAGGTTCGACCCTTATATTACGGCCTTGCCGTTCAAGCCGGATGGAAGTGGCGGCGGATGGGTTGTCACCTGGGCAGAGAATTCGGCTCCCGGTGGTGGGAGGGGTCTTGTACAACAAGTTTACAATAATGATGGCACCAAGAGGGGCACCCCAATTCAGGTTAACGAGACAACCAATGCCTACCGTAGCGGTGAGGTAACAGCACTTCCTTTCAAAGCCGACGGGAGTGGTGGCGGCTGGGTCGTGACATGGGTGAGCAACAATGGCTCGCTCGATGTTTTTCAACAAGTTTACAATGCGGACGGCACAAGACACGGTGCCGAAGTACGTGTCGCCACGAGTATACAGAATAATCAACAAGACCCGAGCGTAGCTGCGTTCCCTCTTGATGGTCGCGAAATGGCTGGCGGCTGGATCGTTGTATGGGAGGGATATGGAGATCAACCCGGCTCTCCCGATACGTACGGTATTTACCAGCAACTGTTCCGTTCGGACGGAACGAAGCTCGGCTCAGAGACGCTTGTCAACACGACAGTTGATGGTCAGCAAGCCCATCCGAGCGTTACAGTCCTTGTCGGTGGCGATTGGATCGTGACTTGGGACGGTAATGGAGTAGGTGACGATACCGGCATATATATGCGGCGCTTTCACCTCAATTCCGATCCAACCGACATCAGCATCGTCTCCGGGGGATCAGTTGCCGAAAATGCGCAGACTGGATCGCCCGTTGCCACACTCGCAAGCACGGACAGCGACAGCGGCGACACACATATTTATGAAATCGTAGCGAATGCGGGAGGCGATCCTCTACCGGACGGCCATCCCCTATTCGAATTGGGAGGAGGAGCAGACTACAACAAGCTCTTTCTTAGAGCGGCGCTGGACGATCCTCAGGTCGGGCCTCAAGACATATGGATCAAGACCACGGATCAGTTCGGTAACAGCTATATCGAAAAGCTCACAATCACCGTTACCAACGTCAACGAAACGCCAACGGCCATCGACTTCGGCACTGGCGGTGCGCGGGACGCGACAATCGTCAGGACAGCCCGGTCGAACTTTGAGATCGGCACCCTGCGCACCCTCGATCCGGATGGCGACACGACCTTCACCTACCAGATCGTGACGGACGATCAGAGCGACACGCTGGCGGCCGCAAACGGGCCGTTCAAGATCGGCGCGGGCGGCAAGCTCGTGGTCGATAATGCGCAGACGCTCGCCAACCTGACCGGAACGACAGCGACCGTCTGGATCAAGTCGACCGATGCCGGGGGCCTCAGCGTCTGGCAATCCTTCACGATCAACCTTGTCGAGAATGCCGCGCCGACGGCGGTGCGGATTACCTCGGGCGGAACCGTGGCCGAGACGGCTGGGTTGCATGCGGAAGTTGCTACCCTCGCAACGACAGACAGCAACAGCGGTGATCGTCATAGCTATCAGATCGTCGCCAACGCCAATGGCGATCCGTTGACGGGCGGGCATCCCCTGTTCGAGATCGGAACAGGAAATCTGGCTGACAAGATCCTTCTGAAGGCGCCCCTCGACGATGCTCAGGTAGGCACCTATACACTTTGGGTCAAGACAACCGATTCCGGCAATCTCTCCCATGTGAATCAGGTCACCGTGACCGTCACGAATGTGAACGAGGCTCCCCGGAACGTAAGCCTGTCGGCTTCGACGATTGCGGAGAACACCGCCACCGGAACCATCGTCGGGTTCCTTTCGGGAGAAGATCCCGATCAGGGCGATGAGATCAGCTATACGCTTCTGGACAATGCCGGCGGGCGTTTCGTTCTTCAAGGGAACGCCGTGGTCGTGGCCAACGGAGCCGCGCTCGATTTCGAGCAGGCAAGCTCTTACCAAATTCGCGTTCAAGCCAAGGATAAGGGCAATCTGACCATCGAAAAGATCCTGACGGTCACGCTGACGGACGTTGCCAATGAGGTCGCAGGCGGCTCGTCGCTGAACGATACTCTGATCGGTGGCACAGGCATGGATCGCTTCGACGGAAGCGCCGGGGACGACCGCCTCTACGGGCGCGGCGGCAAGGACACCCTCACGGGAGGCACCGGGAAGGACGTGTTCGTTTTCGATACCAAGCCGGGCAAGAAGAATCTCGATACGATACAAGATTTCAAGGCCGGGCAGGACAAACTCTGGCTCGATAATGCAATCTTCAAGAAGCTCGGCTCCGGAACGGAGTCGTCACCGCGCCAGCTCAAAAAAGGCTATTTCACGCTAGGGACAGAAGCGAAAGACAGAAACGATTACCTGATCTATGACAAGAAAAAGGGCATCTTCTATTACGATGCCGATGGATCGGGGGCCGGCGCCAAAGTCGAAATTGCCAACCTCATGAAGAAGACCCTCGCCTATAAGGACATCTTCATCATGTAGAAGCATTGCTGCTGGCATCCGGCGGATTCACTTCTGTCGAAGTGTGTCCGCCAAGCCTCATGCAGAATGCTGCAGAGAACCTTCGTCCAAAGACCTAACGCACCATCGCCTGCTTCACGGTCTCGACCAGCTGGCGGAGACTGAAGGGCTTGGGAAGGAAGTTGAAGTCCTCACCTTCGGGAAGGTTCTTGCGGAAAGCTTCTTCGGCATAGCCGGAGACGAAGATCACCTTCAGGTCGGGATAGAGCTTGCGCAATTCGCGCAAAAGGGTCGGGCCGTCCATCTCCGGCATGACCACGTCGGACACCACGAGGTCGACCGGGGCGCCCCGCTCCTCGATGATCTCCATGGCCTCGATGCCGGACGCGGCCTCCAGCACCGTATAGCCGCGGGCGGAGAGCGCCCGGGCGTTGACGGCCCGGACCGGGTCCTCGTCCTCCACGAGGAGGATGGTGCCCTGCCCAGTCATGTCGGCCGCAGGCTTCTTGGGCGCGTTGGCCTTGGCTTCCTCGGGAGCCTCCTGCACCTCCGGGATGTGGCGCGGCAGGTAGATCCGGAAGGTGGTGCCCTCGCCTGGCTTCGAATCCACGTCGATATAGCCGCCCGACTGCTTGACGATGCCGAAGACGGTGGAGAGGCCGAGGCCTGTGCCCTTGCCGACCTCCTTGGTGGTGAAGAAGGGCTCGAAGATCTTTTCCAGAACCTCCGGCGTCATGCCGGATCCCGTGTCGGACACCTCGACGACCACATAATCGGCCGGCGGCATGGCACTCACGTTCAGCCGGGCGGCCTCCGCGGCCGAGATGTTCGCCGTGCGGATCGCGAGCTTGCCGCCGCCCGGCATCGCGTCGCGCGCATTGACGGCGAGGTTGACCACCACCTGTTCGAACTGGTTCACGTCGGCCTTCACGAACCAGAGGTCGCGGCCATGGCTGAGATCGAGCTCCACCCGCTCGCCGAGCAGGCGCTTGAGCAGCATGGAGAGATCATAGAGCCGGTCGTTGAGATTGAGCACCTCGGGCCGCAGGGTCTGGCGGCGGGAGAAGGCGAGCAGCTGGCGCACCAGGCTCGCGGCCCGGTTCGCGTTCTGCTTGATCTGCATGATGTCCTGGAAGGACGGATCGGTCGGACGATGGTTGGCCAGCAGCAGGTCGCTGTAGCCGATGATGGCCTGCAGCACGTTGTTGAAGTCGTGCGCGACGCCGCCCGCGAGCTGGCCCACCGCGTTCATCTTCTGCGACTGTGCGAGCTGTTCCTCCACCTTGCGGAAATCGGTGGTATCGAGGGCATAGAGGATGGCCGTCTCGCCGTCCGCGCCGGTATCGCCCACGGGCGTCACCCAGATTCGGACGGAGCCGCCGCTGTCGCCCGCCGTCTGGAGCTCCAGGGGCGGGATGTCGCCCCGGTTCTCCGCCGCCGCCTTGAGGGCGGCCTCGATCGGCGCTCGCTCGCGGAAGCTGTCGAGGATGGAGGCCCCGGTGGCTCCGCTCTCGGCCATGCGCGTCAAGGCGCCGAAGAGCTTGGTGAAGGGCGCGTTGGCATGGACGATCCGCCCCGCCCGGTCAGCCGTCGCGATGGCGATGGGCGTGTTGTTGAAGAACCGGGCGAAGCGCACTTCCGCCGCGCGCTGTCCCTCGTCGACCTCTCCTCCGGCCGAGCGGTTGAGAACGAGCGTCCGGGACGGGCCCATGCGCCCATCCTGACCGAAGGCGATCCGGTGGTACAGGCGCACGGGCAGGAACTGGCCGTTGCGGCGGCGCAGGTCGAGATCGAAGGTCTCCGTGCGGACGCTCCCCGGCTCGCCGGCAAACGAAGTCATCAACGACACCACGTCGCGAGGCACGATGTCGGTGAGGTTCAGGCCGCCGGAGCCGACCTGGGCGAGATCGTAGTCGAGCCAGGAGGCCAGGGTCGCGTTGAGATAGATGATCGATCCCTCGGGATCGACCGACAGGAACCCCGCCGGGGCGTGATCGAGATAGTCGATGGCGTGCTGGAGTTCCTGGAAGACGTTCTCCTGACGCTCGCGCTCGTGGGTCACCTCGCTGATGGCCCAGAGCGCCGCCTGCCGTCCGCTGGGGCGCGGCACCGGGCGCACGCGCACGCGATACCAGCCGAACTCCTGAGCGCCGTTCAACGAGGGCGAGAGGCGGATTTCCTCGGAGCCCGTGCGGTGCTCGCGCGCCGCCTGGGCCAGCCGGTAGATCGCCTCGGAGACTTCGGGCGCGCCCAGGAACAGGCGCTCCACGGGCCGCACTTCCCCACCCTGCAAGCCCGCGATGGCGAGGTAGGAATCGTTGGCATAAGTGATGCGCCCGTCATCCTCGATCACCACGAGGCCGTCGCCGGAGGTATCGGCCATGAGCTTGGTGATATCGTTCCGCGTCGTCTGGCCGGCGAACTGAACGACGCCAATCGCCATGGCGAAAAGGAAGAAGACGCCCGCCATGGCGAAGAACGCGAGAAGCCCGAGGATCAGCGGCTGCGTCTGCTCGATGTCCAGAAACCGGAGGCTCAGGGTCGCGCCGACCAGAACGCCGGCCAGCAGCAGCACCCATCCGATATGGCCGGGACGGTCGGAACGGTCGATGGCCGCGCTTCTCGGCGTGTCGCCCTCATAAGCCATAGAGTGTCAACTTCCTCGACGGGCGCGGACGTGCCCCGTAGCACAGGATGCAACGTTGCAACCACCCGCTTGATCTTCGTCGTTCATCTTACGCGCCATTTATTGATCGACCTCTAAGGCGGAGCCGTGAGCCGATGCAAGGCCTCCACAACGCACGAACCTCAATCGCACGACGTTTTCGCCATAGGAAATCCCTATTTTCCTTGATGAAAAGGGGATCAGACCCATTTTGGTCCCATCATCGAGGACCGATCCTCATCCACATGACTGGCGCCGAAGCCCGGGCCCGTTAACCATCTGTTAACCTTGTCGCTGGCTTTGGCGGTCAATGTGGTACAACCAACACGGAAAGGGCCTGCAAAGGCCTGCAAACACTGAGAGTACAACGTGTCATCTCTTTTCGGTATCGAAGCGTCACGGGCGGTCCAATTCGCGATTGCCTTTGCGATCATTCTGATCCTGCTCGTGCTCTTCGGTGTAGTCTTCCGCAAGCTGACCGGCGCCCGCCTGATGATGCCCGGCAGCGATCGTGGCCGCGGCAGCCGCCAACCCCGGCTCGGCATCGTCGATGTCTACGACCTCGACCGGCAGCGCCAACTCCTTCTCCTGCGCCGCGACAATGTCGAACACCTTCTTCTCATCGGCGGTCCCAACGACGTGGTCATCGAGACCAACATCGTCCGCGTTGCGGGAGCCCGCATCCCCGCCCCGTCCAACGATACCGGCATGGAGCGCTTCGAGCCGAGTGTTGATCAGGCGCCCCGCGCCCCGCAGGTCGAATCCGGCGGACGCCCTTCCATCGAGAGCCAACTCGCGGCCCAGCTCGGCGCCTTCGTGCGGCGCCCCTCGGACGAGTCCGACATCGACGAGGAGCTCTCGCCCGTCGCGACGGTGAGCGCCCCGGTCCCGGCCCATCCGGAGCCCGTGCTGAAGCCGGACGCGGTCGCGGTCTCCGCCTCCCCGACCATCCAGGGCCTGCGCGCTGAGGCGCGGTCGCCGTCTTTTCAGAACGCTCCATCGGCTCCGGCGCCGGCCGTGGAGCGTCCTGAGCCGCGCCCGTCCTTCACGCCTCCGCCGTTCCAGTCCCGGGCGACGCCGGTCCCCCCGCCCCCGCCGGTGCAGCCTGAGCCCGTCCGTCAGCCCGAGCCGGCACCCGTCGAGCAGCCGGTCGCAGCGCCACGCCCGGCGTCGGAGGCCGGTCTCCTGTCGGACATGGCCAAGCAGCTCGAAGAAGCCCTGAAGCGCCCCGCGAGCCCTGTCCCGCCACCTCCCATGACCCCGGCGGAACCCGCCGAGGCTCTCCGAGACGAGGAGGAATCACGTGAGCCCGCCCAGCCCGAAGAGGAGCCCGTCGCGGCCTCCGACGAGCGTCTGGACGGAGAGCCTGTCGAAGAGGAACGTGAGGCTGCTCCGCCGGCCAGGCCCGCTCCGGCTCCGGAACCCTTCCGTCCCGCGACGCCTCCCCCGCCCGTGACGGCTCCGCTTCCACCTCAGGCGAAAGAGCCGCCGGCGGCCCAGCAGAAGCCGACGGATCCGTTCTCCGTCGAGGATATAGAGGCGGAATTCGCCCGCCTCCTCGGACGTCCGCTGGACCCGACCAAGAAGGGTTGAGATTTCCTGCCCCATAAAGAAAAAGGGCTCCGCAAGCGGAGCCCTTTCGTATTGGATGACGGAAGGTCTCAGTCGTCCCGGTAGACCCGCTCGTTCCGCTCATGGCGTTCCTGCGCCTCGAGAGAAAGCGTTGCGATGGGGCGCGCTTCCAGGCGCTTGAGGGAGATCGGATCCCCGGTCTCCTCGCAATAGCCATAGGACCCGTCCTCGATCCGCGCGAGGGCGGCGTCGATCTTGGCAATGAGCTTGCGCTGGCGGTCGCGGGCACGAAGCTCGATGGCGCGATCCGTTTCCGAAGAGGCGCGATCCGCGAGGTCAGGATGGTTCTCGTTCTC
This sequence comes from Microvirga sp. Mcv34, assembly GCF_024519725.1. Lineage (GTDB taxonomy): Bacteria > Pseudomonadota > Alphaproteobacteria > Rhizobiales > Beijerinckiaceae > Microvirga. The sequence goes on from NZ_JALJRK010000021.1 coordinate 68,566, forward strand.
GCTCTGCAAGGTTGCGAGGGTTTCCTGAGCCTCTTTGAGGATGTCGTGCTTCCAGCGGATCAGCTTGCGCCTGAAATACTCCCTTTGCCGTTCATTCATGAAGGGCTCGTCTTCTGTCGGACGGTAACCCTCATCAATCACGATGTCTGTCATGTTCAGCCGTTCTTCCCCGATGAACCGTGGCGCCCCTATATAGGCAAGCAGGATCGGGGACAACGAGATTAAGCGTCATCGATTTGTCTAAGAGGCCCGGGCACCTCTTTTGCACCATGGAAAGACACGGCCAGAACGATTTGCCGCACCTCTAAAGTATTGTCCCAGGGCGACGTCAGGAGGCGGCGGCCTCGGCCCGGCTGATCAACTCGCCGGCCACGTCGCCGATCTTGGGCATCTCCTCGCGGATGAAGGGCAGCGGCCGGCAGACCGACAGAGCCGCGAGACCGAACCGGGCGGTCATCAGACCGTTCAGGACCCCCTCCCCGAGCTTGGCCGAGATCCTCGCCGCGAGGCCCAGTCCCAGGACCTGCTGCATGAGGCTGTCGCCCACGGCCATGCCTCCCGTGACCGCAAGGTGATTGAAGGCGGCCTTCGCCAACCGCAGGAAGCCGAACAGGCCAGGCCGGCCGCCATAGATGCGCGAGAGCGTCCGCAGGAGCCGCACGGCGGCGAAGATCACGAAGGCCACGTCGACGATGGCCCGCGGGCTCACCGCGGTCACGAGGGAGACCTGCTTCGCCGCGCCCGCGATGGCCCGTTTGGCCTGGGCGTCGAGGGGGGCGAGGAGCTCCCGCTCGGCGATCGCGAGACGGTCGTCCGCATCGATGATCTCGTCGGTCAGGCCACGCAGGCGAGCCCTGCCCTGGGCCGCGGACGCGCGGGCGCCGTAGAGGCTCAGGAGGTCGGATACGATGCCCTTCGCGGCCTTGTGGTCCTTGACCGCGAGGGCATCGATGGCGGCCTCGCGCAGGCTTTCGATCTTCTGCTCGCGCCAGATGCCCGCCACCTCTCGGCCGATGATGGCCAGGAAGGCGAGAAGCGCCAGGACGGCGAGGCCCAGCGCGACCCAGCCGAGCCAGGGCGCGATGGCATAGAGATCGACGATCAGGTTCTCCACAGCGAGCCCGAGCCCCAGCATCAGGAGACCCGACAGGGCGGAGAGCAGGATGCCGAGCCAGGGGGCACGGCGCTTCTCGCCCATGGGCACCACGATGCCGTCGGCGGCCTCGATGGCGTCGAAGGGCTCCTCCGTCACCTGGACGGCGCCGGCCGTGATGTTCGGATCGTCGAGGCGAAAGGCGCGAGGTTGGCGGCTCATGCGAAACGATCCCCCAGCAGGAATTCAAGGGCGCGGTCGAGGCGGATATGGGGCATCTTGGCCATGCGGCCCGCCGCATCGACCGGCAGTTTCGGCGGGCGGAAGCGCGGAAACCGGAAGGAGCCCGGCGGGATCGCCCCCTGGAAGACGGCCTCCGGCGTCTCCGGCAGCTCGCCCGGGAAGATCGCGGCCTCGGCCTCACCATCGAAGATCTCGTCGCCAACCCGCTCGCCCGCCTCGGGAACGCCCGCGACGGCGCGCAGGGTCTCACGACCCTCGCGGATGGTCGTCTCGCGCGTCGCGCGCACGGAGGCGAGCGCCACGGTCCCGACCCTCGCGCCGGCGGCCTCCGTGCGGCGCGAGGCGCGGTTCACAAGAAGGCGCAGGATCGCATCCAGCCGGTCGTGGTCCGTATGGTGGATGTGATCGGCCTTGGTGGCGGCGAAGAGCACCCTATCGGCCCGCGGCGAGAACAGGCGGGACAGGAGCGTGTTGCGCCCGATCCGGAAGGCCATCAACACCTGGTCGAGCGCCTCCTCGAGTTCGGCCAGCGCCACCGGCCCGGCATCGATGGCGGCCAGCACGTCCACGAGCACGATCTGGCGGTCGATGCGCTGGAAATGATCCCGGAAGAAGGGCCGAACCACATGGGTCTTGTAGGCCTCGAAACGCCGCTCCATCAGGGCCGCGAAGCTGCCCGGTACGATCGGCTGCCCCTGGGCCAGATCGAGCGGCGCGAAGGTGAGCGCAGGCGAGCCGGCGAGATCACCCGGCATGAGGAATCGGCCCGGCGGCGTGGTGGCCACGGCCTCGGAATCCGCGCGAAGGACGGTGAGATATTCCTTGAAGGCTTCGCTCGCTCGCGACGCGAGCATCTCGTCGGAAGAGCCTGCGGGTTCGAGGGCTTTCAGCGTTTCGTGCCAACGCCCCGCCGCCGCGATCCGGTCGCGCTTGCGGCTCGCCTCGATGGTCTGCCGGGACCACTCGGCATAGCCGGCATCGAGGAGCGCGAGATCGAGCAGCCATTCGCCCGGGTAATCCACGATGTCGAGGGCAAGCGAGGCCGGCCCCGTCCGCCAGCCGGACCTGCGCTCGTACTCAACGTCCACCCGCAACTCGCTGATGCGGTTGGTGGATTGCGGCCAGCGGCGGCTCTCGGTGAGCGCCGCCATATGCTCCTCATAGGGAAAGCGCGGCACGGCGTCGTCCGGCTGGTGGGCCAGATGCGCCCGCCGGATTCTGCCCTCGGCCGACGCCCGGAAGGCAGGCAGGTTCGTGCCGCGCGTGAGGTGATGCACGAGGGCGGTGGTGAACACGGTCTTGCCGGAGCGGGCGAGACCCGTCACGCCGAGGCGGAGAGAGGGCTGGATCAATTGCCCGGAGACCTCCCAGAGAGATTGCGCGGCGGACCCGGCGCGGGAGGCGAGATCGGTAATGACAGACACCAAGATGAACCCAATTCTCTCAAGCCAAGCTCGTAGGTGGGGCTTGAAGTCCTAACGTGCAAGGCGGCGTCAGCGCTCCACGCTCTGCGGCGGCACCTGGGAGAGGTCCGTCTTTTTCCCGTCGCCCCTCGCCTCTTCCTTCAACCGGGCAGTCGCCCTCTCGATCGCCTCCTCCACCAGATCAGGGCTCGCGCGCAGCGTACCCAGCTCGAAGGACGACATTGCCAGCATCACGTGCGCCAAGTTCGGGAGAGGCCTGCCCTCAGGGGAGAAGAGCTTGAGATCATCGCTGGGACCAAGACCCAGGCCCTCTACCATCCGGGTCGCGTAATTGCGGTGGCGCTGCTCCTCGGATGGGCAGGCGGACGCCACCTGGACCTTCGGAGGTGCCTTTGGGACTGCCGAGGCGGTAGCCGCCGGTTCCTTCGCGGGCTTGCGTCGTGTAACGGCGACAGGCGGTTGGGACGGCTTAGGCCTCTCTCCCATCCCTGCGGCAATGCTCGGCACCCGGTATTGCTGGGTTTTCGGCGCCATCGGAATCACCATGGAAACGCGGCCCGGTTTCCCGCCCGGACCGGCTTTCGCCGTATAGCGTACCGCACCGCCCTTCTTGCGGCGCGATGCCAGATATTGCGCCCGCACGGTCCCGCCGATGCCCTTCACCGCCAGCACCGCGATGTCACCGAGGCTGGTGGCGACGTTGCATTCGGCGGGTGCCCAGCGCCGGACGATGTCGAGGGCGGATTTGCGGTTGAACTCGAGATAGTAGCGCCGCAGCAGGGTGGCGGCGGCATCGGCCCCATGATCGGCCGATACGAAACCCACATGTCCCTCATTGTCAGTGGCAAGCTCGCCGTTCCAGCGGGCGCTCTTGATGCACCAGTAATTGTTGAGCTTTACGCAACGGGTCACGAAGGGCCGTTCGGCCTTGAACAAGGCCACCATGGCCACGACGGGCTTCGGCTCCAGGGCTCCCATGGCCTCGCGGCGCCAGTTGGTCACCTCGCGGGTTTCCGGCTCGTAGCGTGCCTGGACGGCCTGGGCGGTCTGCGACGCGGGATCGCCTGCCTGGCGGACCTCACCCGGCAGCAGGGCGCGCACAGCGAGGGCGAGCACCAGGATCGTCTGTGGCATCATGATGATCAGCCCCCGCTTCGGCCGAAAACGATGGAAAAGCTTTCAGGCAGAACGATGATGGAGCCGCTAGGTTCAGTCTCAAGGGCTCATGGCCTCATTTGCAGGCGATGGCTCGATGGACCCGTCCGCCGTTCCGCACCGGCGAATCCCCAATCAGTCCCGACGATGGAACGAACCTGATCTGAGAGCATATCTGACTTGCAGCAGAAGTCCGGACAGAATGGCCCGTTCTCCTCTAGATGGGTTTTCCCGGGACGCGATGGACACCATGGATCAACCACCGAACGAGAGCGTGCGGGACACCCCGGCACCTGCCTTGAGCCACACCGAAATCCGCACGATCATTCTCGGCGTCATGCTGTCCATGTTCCTGGCGGCTCTCGACCAGACCATCATCGCGACGGCTCTCCCGACCATCGGGCGCGAACTCGGGGACCTGGAGCACCTGCCCTGGATCGTGACGGTCTATCTCCTGACCTCCACGGCCGTGACCCCGCTCTACGGCAAGTTCAGCGATTCCTACGGCCGGCGCGTCACCATGCTGATTGGCATCGTGATCTTCATCATCGGCTCCATCGCGTGCGCGCTCGCGCCCAACATGATCTTTCTCATTCTTGCGCGCGGCCTACAGGGCGTCGGCGGCGGCGGGCTGATCGCGCTGGCGCAAACCATCATCGCCGACATTGTCGCGCCGCGCGAACGAGGACGCTACCAGGTCTATTTCGCCAGCGTGTTCATGACGTCGAGCCTGCTCGGGCCGGTCCTCGGCGGCTTCTTCGCCCAGCATCTGCACTGGTCGGTCATCTTCTGGATCAACCTGCCGCTCGGTTTGCTCGCCCTGACCATTGCGTTCCACTCCCTGAAGAAGCTTCCCCGCTTCGAGCGTCCGCACAAGCTCGACCTGCTCGGCGCGCTGCTCCTCGTGGCCGCGACCGTGGCGCTGCTGCTGGCCCTGAGCTGGGGCGGGCTGCGCTACCCTTGGGCCTCCCTGCCGATCCTCGGGCTCTTCGCCGCTTCCGCAGGGCTCTGGGTGCTCTTCGCCGTCCGCATGCGCCTGGCGCCGGAGCCCCTGATCCCGCCGGGCGTGCTGCACAACCCGGTGGTGCGCATGGCCGTGCTCGCCGCCTGTTTCGGCATGGGCACCTATATCGGCCTCACCATCTATCTGCCGGTCTATTTCGAAACCGTGCGGGGCCTCTCGGCGAGCCTGTCGGGCTTGGCCCTGATCCCGCTCATGGCCGGGACGGTGGTCGGCGCGACGATGTCGGGCCGGAGCATGGCGAAGGTAAAGCACTACAAGCGGCTTCCGACTGTCGGACTCATCGTCGCCATGGCGACCACGGGGGTGCTGGCCCTGTACGGCCAGTCCCTCTCCATCGTGACCGTGGAGATCATCCTGGCCGTCATCAGCATCGGACTCGGCACCGTGCTCCCCGTCACCATGGTGACGACCCAGAACGCGGTCGCTCCGCACCAGATGGGAACCGCCACGGGCACGGCCAATTTCTTCCGCTCCCTCGGCGGCGCTTTCATTGTGGCGATCTTCGGGGCCATCGTGCTCGGCGCCTCGGGCCTGGGCGGGGCGACGAGCTTCGAATCCCTCGGCGCGGTCGCGGCCCAGAGCGGCGTCGATCTGGCCGACGTGTTCAGCTACGTCTTCATGGCCGCCGTCGTCGGGTTCGGGCTGTCGCTGGCGTTCCTTCTCGCCCTCGAAGAGCGCCCCCTGCGTGGTGGCGCGGTCAAGGCCGCCGAAGCCGTGGTCGCCGACTGAGCGCCCTCTTCATCGACGGCGCTGGCGGAACAGCGTCCAGAGGAGCGAGCAGGCGAGAATCAGGAGCAGGAAGGCGCCGACGGTCGTGAAGACCGTCTCGGCGCGCGATGCTCCCGCCGGTGGGAGCATCGGCCCATCGGGATCCTCCTGGATGACGGAGCGCCCCGCCGCCTTGAGGATCATCGGCCCGCCGCCTGCGTCCCCCGAAACGGCCGGGACGGCATGAAAGGCAGGCCTGACAATCGGCGCGACGGGCATCGATCCTCTCCTGCATCGGAGATCGGCGGGTGTCCTCCACGTTAATCGCCTGAGGGCGGCCCGGTTTCGCTCGACCTGCGGCGTCATGGCTGGGGAAAGCACATTTCGCCTGTGGAGGACTCCAGGTTTCCCGGCACTTCCTTAAGCCTTGCCGTGTTAGGACCGTGCCCGACTATTTTCGATTACCGCAAGAGGGAGGCTGATGAAGGTCGGCATCGACATGGGGTTGGCGTCCTCCGCCCCCGGGGGACAATCGGCATTGCTCGACCTGGAAGAGCTTCTGGCGACGCGTCTGCTCGTCCAGGGCAATTCCGGCTCCGGCAAGTCGCATCTCCTGCGCCGCCTTCTCGAGCAGAGCGCCAATCTCGTCCAGCAGGCCATCATCGATCCGGAAGGCGATTTCGTCACCCTGGCCGACAGGTTCGGCCACGTGGTGGTCGATGCCTCCCGCAGCGAGGGCGATCTTCAGCGCATCGCCGCCCGGGTGCGCCAGCACCGGGTCTCCGTGGTCCTGAGCCTGGAAGGGCTCGACGCCGAGGCGCAGATGCGCTGCGCGGCCGCCTTCCTCGGCGGCCTCTTCGATGCGGAGCGCGATTACTGGTATCCCATGCTCGTGGTGGTGGACGAGGCGCAGCTCTTCGCCCCGGCTGCCGCGGGTGATGTCTCCGACGAGGCGCGAAAAGTCTCCCTCGGCGCCATGACCAACCTGATGTGCCGTGGCCGTAAGCGCGGCCTGGCCGGGATCATCGCCACGCAGCGCCTCGCCAAGCTCGCCAAGAACGTGGCGGCGGAGGCCTCAAACTTCCTCATGGGCCGCACCTTCCTCGACATCGACATGGCTCGCGCGGCCGATCTTCTGGGCATGGAGCGCCGTCAGGCCGAGATGTTCCGCGACCTCGAACGCGGCCACTTCGTGGCCCTCGGCCCTGCCCTGTCGCGCCGCCCGCTGCCGATCCGCATCGGCGCGGTCGAGACCTCGACCCGCAGCGGCACCTTCAAGCTCATGCCCTTGCCAGAGCAGCCTAGGCAAGAGGCCCGCGACCTCATCTTCAAGGCGGGCGAGGACGAGATCGCCGCCCGCCCGGTCATGCCGCGTCGCGCGCCCCCGCCGCCTCCGGCCCCGTCCACGAACGATCTCCTGGCCCAGCTCGCCCGCACGAGGCCCGCCGCCGCGCCGGAGCCGCAAGCGGAGGAAACCGATCAGTCCAAGGCCGAGCGCGAGGCCGCACTCGATGCGATCCTGCGCGAGATCCTGGACGATCCGGAAGCCGCCTTCCGCTCCGTGGCCGTCCTGTATCAGGACTTCCTCGTCCGCTGCCGCATCCGCCGCGTCTCCGGCGAGCCGCTCAATCTCAACGCCTTCCGCCGCCGCCTGGCGGTCGCCCGCGCCGGCGTTGATACGGCCACGGCAGAAGGCTCGGAATGGGACCGCGCCGTCGCCTTCGCGGCCGATCTGGCGGAGGACCTCCAGGGCGTGTTCCTGCTCATCGCCCGCGCGGCCATGGAAGGCACGCCCTGCCCGCCCGACGGCGAGATCGCCCGCGCCTGCGGCAGCCGCTCGCCCGGCCGCGCCCGGCGCCTCATCGCCTACATGGAAAGCCGCAACATCGTCGTGACCCGCAACGACCCGCGCGGCCTGCGCATCATCGCGCTCCCCGATCTCGGCTGGGAAACCGGCCCCGGCGACCCG
>NZ_JALJRK010000021.1:76191-83343 GCF_024519725.1 Microvirga sp. Mcv34
TTGTGAAGCGATCTGCGCCGCGTGATGTCACCGATCAAACAATTTGTCGGGCCTTCGTCACCCCAGGGACAAAGATCACTGCATCATGGCGCGCCCATGGCCCGTTGATTCGAGCCGTTGCCGATGAGATGCGCCGATGTTCCGCTTTTTCGAGACCCGGATCGACTTCACGCGTCCCCCGCCGGAGGAATCGCCCCCGGATAATCTCTGGGGGTTCTACTGGCATTTCATCGCCCAGGCGAAGGGGCTGTTCGTGGCGCTGTTCGCGCTCGGCTTCGTGCTGGCCGTGGTCGAGGCGCTCGTGCCCTGGCTCATCGGCCGTCTGGTCAATGCCATCTCGCACACCTCGCCAGACGGCATCTTCCATGAGGCCGGTCCGCTGCTGATCGGCATGGGGACGATCATCCTCCTGGTGCGGCCGCTCGGGACGATCCTGTTCCGGCTCCTGGTCAACCATTCCCTGGCGGTCTCCTTCACCACCATGGTCCACTGGCAGAATTACTGGCACGTGGTGCGCCAGCCCTTAGGGTTTTTCCAGGAGGATTTCGCCGGACGCATCGCCAACCGGGTGCTGCAGACGGGCCGCCCCTTGCGCGAGACGATCCTGTCCGTGGCCCGCGCCGTCTGGCAGATCCTGATCTTCGGCGCGGCCTCCATTGGCCTTCTCGGCACGCAGGACTGGCGGCTCGCCCTGCCCATGACCGGATGGTTCATCCTTTACGCGACACTTCTCGCCGTCTCCCTGCCGCGCATTCAGAAGCGCTCCCGCAGGTCGAGCGAGGCGCGCTCGGCCGTGACCGGCAAGGTGGTGGACAGCTTCACCAACATCATGACGGTCAAGCTGTTCGGACGCCGCAAGGACGAGGACGACTACATCAGCGAAGGCTATCGCTGGCTCAACGATGCCTTCATGAGCCAGCAGCGCATCAACACGCTCTATGTGGCCGGCCTCACCTTCCTGAACGCGATCTTCCTGGTCTCGACCGGCACTGTTGCGGTGTGGCTCTTCAGCGCGAACCGGATCGACGCGGGCACCCTGACCACCGCCCTGCTGCTCTCGACACAGATTGTCTCCATGTCCGGCTGGGTCGCCTTCGAGGTCATGGGCATCTTCGAGAATGTCGGCACGGTGCAGGAAGGCATGAAGACCATCTCCCGTCCGCTGACCATGCAGGACAAGCCGACTGCCAAGCCGCTCACGGTGACGCGCGGCGAGATCCGCTTCGACCGCGTCGGCTTTTCCTACGGGGATGGCGACAAGGTCATCGACAGAATGAACCTGACCATCCGGCCGGGCGAGAAGATCGGCCTCGTCGGACGTTCCGGCGTTGGCAAGACGACGCTGGTCAACCTGCTCCTGCGCTTCTTCGAGCCGCACGAGGGCCGGATCCTGATCGACGGCCAGGACATCGCCGATGTGCGCGAGGAAAGCCTGCGCTCGCAGATCTCGGTGGTGACGCAGGATACCTCGCTGCTGCATCGCTCCATCCGGGAGAACATCCTCTACGGACGGCCCGCGGCGGGCGAGCAGGCCATGCGCGAGGCGGCCCGCCAGGCCCATGCGGTCGAGTTCATCGAGCGTCTCGTTGACGGGCGCGGGCGGCGCGGTTTCGACGCCCATGTGGGCGAGCGCGGCGTCAAACTCTCCGGCGGCCAGCGTCAGCGCATCGCCATCGCCCGCGTGATCCTCAAGGACGCGCCGATCCTGATCCTGGACGAGGCGACCTCGGCCCTGGATTCGGAGGTGGAGGCCGCGATCCAGGAATCCCTCGCGACCCTCATGGAGGGCAAGACGGTGATCGCCATCGCCCACCGGCTGTCCACCCTGCAGCTCATGGACCGCCTGATCGTGATGGATGACACCCGGATCGTCGAGGAAGGCACCCATGCGGAGCTCCTTGAAAACGGCGGCCTCTACGCGGGCCTCTGGTCGCGCCAGTCCGGCGGGTTCCTCCCGGCGCGCAGGGGCGTGGCCGACGAGGCGGTTTAGAGGAACGCCAGATCTGCATGATGCGTCGCTCGCGTGATGAGCTCCCCTCCGCCGTCATGGCCGATCCTGCGCCGGACGTCGCAATGCCAGGACGTGCGGCCAGACACCGAGAATCCCGTGAAAATCAAGTAATGCAGTTCTGACTCCCCCGCCCTGCGGACAGCGAATGGCCTTTCCCTTCCCTATCGGCACGAACCTGATAGTGTTCGCGCCGGCCCTATTGTCGAGATAAGATAACATTATGCAGAACGACCGCCTGAGCCTTGAAGCGATTGCCAGCCATGTGGATGCCAAGGCCGAAGATTACTGTGCTCTGAGCGATCGGATCTGGGCCGCGCCGGAACTCGCCTTCGAGGAGCATCGCGCCGTGGCCGAGCAGATTGCCATGCTGGAGCGCGAGGGCTTTCGCATCACGAAGAATGTCGGCGGCATGGCGACCGCGTTCATCACGGAATGGGGCTCGGGCGGACCCGTCGTCGGCATTCTCGGCGAATTCGATGCCCTGCCCGATCTGGCGCAGGAATCAGGCCGGACCGAGCACCGCCCGACCGTGACGGGCACGCCGGGCCATGGCTGCGGCCACAACCTTCTGGGCGCGGGTTCGGCGCTTGCGGCCGTTGCCCTCAAGGACGCGCTGGAGGCCGAGGGGATCGCCGGGACGGTGCGCTATTACGGCTGCCCGGCGGAGGAGAGCGGATCGGGCAAGACCTTCATGGCCCGCGCAGGCCTGTTCCACGACCTCGACGCCGCCTTCTGCTGGCATCCGAGCGTGGTGAACGAGGTCCAGACTTCGTCGTCGCTCGCCTGCATCCAGGCCTATTTCCGCTTCAAGGGCCGCGCCGCACACGCGGCGGCGGCGCCGCATGTGGGGCGCTCCGCGCTCGATGCGGTGGAGCTGATGAATGTAGGCGTGAACTACATGCGCGAGCACATGCCATCCGATGCACGCGTGCATTACGCCACCACGAATGCGGGCGGCAACGCGCCGAACGTGGTCCAGGCCTTCGCGGAATCGCTCTATCTGGTGCGCTCGCCCCATCTGCCCGATACGGAGCGCCTGTTCGAGCGCGTGACGAGGATCGCCGAGGGCGCGGCCCTGATGACGGAGACCTCCGTCACGGTTCAGATCACGGATGCCACCTCGAACGTGCTGCCCAACAAGGCGCTGCAGGAGGCCATGTACGAGAACATGCGCCGCCTCGGCCCACCCGCTTTCGACGCGGCCGATTTCGCCTTCGCGGGAGAGCTGCAGAAGGCGGCCCTGACGGACGAGGAGATCGTCGCGAGCGTGAAGCCGCACGACCTCTCTCTCAGGACCAAGATTCTGCACGACGGCGTGCTCGCCATGCCGGTCCACGAGGAGGTCATGATGGGCAGCACCGACGTGGGCGACGTGAGCTGGATCGTTCCGACGGTGCAATGCCACGCGGCCTGCTTCGCCATCGGCACCCCGTTCCACACCTGGCAACTGGTGGCCCAGGGCAATCTGCCGGCCGCGCACAAGGGCATGGTGCTGGCCGCCAAGGCCATGGCGGCGACCGCCGCCGATTGCCTGCGCAATCCAGACCTCATCGCCCGCGCCAAGGCGGAGCTGAAGGAGCGCAATGGCGGCCGCGAGTACAGCTGCCCGATCCCGAACGACGTCACGCCCGACGATCTGCGCGCCAAGGCAGCCTGAAGCATCGGATGTAATCGATCCGCAGGAGCCCATGTCCGACACGTTTTCCATCCGACCTCTCCGGCCATCGGATGCCCGCGCCTATCGGGATCTGAGGCTGGAGGCGCTGCAAAGCAGCCCGGAAGCCTTTGGCTCGAGCTACGAGGAAGAGGCGCCGCTGCCGCTCGAGACAATCGAGGCGCGCATTCCCACATCCGGCCCGAACGCGATCTTCGGCGCCTTCGCCGGAAAGGCGCTCGTCGGCATGGCGGGCTTTGCCGCTTATGAGCGAGTGAAGGCCCGGCACAAGGGCGTGATGTGGGGCGTCTTCGTGAAGCCGGAATGGCGCAAGCAGCGCGTGGGACAGGCCCTGGTCCGGCAGGTGATCGACCACGCCTCCCGGCATGTGATCATGCTGGAAGCGGCCGTGGGCCTCGCGAACGAGAGCGCGCGGCGCACCTATCACGGCCTCGGCTTCAGGCCCTATGGCATCGAGCGCAAGGCTATCCGCATCGGCGACGTCTTCCACGACGAGGAGCTGCTGTACCTGGACCTTCCTCGGACCGAAGAGGCCTAATCGTCCTCGCCGCTGCCGAGGAATTTGGGCGTGACGAAGCGCTCCAACCGGCCGGATTTGGGCGCCACATCGGCCCAGTCGTCCAACGCGAAGTCGATGACGGCGAGACCTGCGGTCGGGTATTTCTGGCCGAGCCGCAGGATCCCATCCATGTCGCCCTCGCCGATGAGGAGCTTCGCCAGCTCCTCGAAACCGGGATTGTGGCCGATCAGCAGTAGCGTGCGGGCCTCGGGCTCCACCTCGCGCAGGACCTCCAGGAGCCGCCCGACCGGGGCCTCGTAGATCCGTCCGTCCCGGCGTGTCTCGATCTCGCCGAGGAAGGGCTGGACACGCTCCCACGTCTCCTGCGTCCGCCGTGCTGGCGAGACGACGACGAGGTCCGGTTCGATCCTTTCGCTCTTCAGGTAGTTGCCGATGACGAGGGACGCCTCCTGCCCCCGCTTCGCGAGGGGGCGGTCGAGATCCAGAATGCCCGAGGGCCAGGCGGCTTTGGCGTGGCGGAGGAGTAGGAGACGCAGCATCAGCGACCTTCCCGTCTGGCGATGAAGGCCAGCTTCTCAAACAGGCTCACATCCTGCTCGTTCTTCAGCAGCGCCCCATGGAGCGGCGGAATCAGCTTGCGGGTGTCGCGCTCGCGCAGTTGCTCGGGGCCGATATCCTCGGCGAGCAGGAGCTTGAGCCAGTCAAGCAGCTCGGAGGTGGAGGGTTTCTTGCGCAGACCCGGGACCTCGCGCACGTCGAAGAAGATTTTCAGGGCCTCCTCGACCAGCCGATGCTTGATGCCGGGGTAATGCACCTCGACGATCCGCGCCATGGTGTCGGCGTCCGGAAACTTGATGTAGTGGAAGAAGCAGCGGCGCAGGAACGCGTCCGGCAGTTCCTTCTCGTTGTTCGACGTGATGATGACGATGGGCCGCCGGGCAGCCTTCACGGTCTCGCCGGTCTCGTAGACGAAGAATTCCATGCGGTCGAGTTCGAGCAGCAGGTCGTTCGGGAACTCGATATCGGCCTTGTCGATCTCGTCGATCAGCAGAACGGGCCGCACCTCGGAGGCGAAAGCCTCCCACAGCTTGCCGCGCTTGATGTAGTTGCGGATATCCGTCACCCGGCTGTCGCCGAGCTGGCTGTCGCGCAGGCGGGACACGGCATCGTATTCGTAGAGGCCCTGCTGGGCCTTGGTGGTCGACTTGACGTGCCAGGTCAGGAGCGGCGCGTTCAGGCTCCGGGCGATCTCCTCGGCGAGGACCGACTTGCCCGTGCCGGGCTCACCCTTCACCAGGAGCGGCCGCTCCAGCGTGATGGCGGCGTTGACCGCCACCGTGAGATCCTCGGTCGCCACATACGAATCTGTTCCGGCAAAACGCGCCATTCTTCCACCATTCCTTCCAACGATCCCGAACCTATGGCCTGGCACCACCTTTCGGCAATCGCTCTCATAGGTTAAGCCCATGACAAACAAACCGGGAGGATAATGACCTATGGCTTACAATCGCTATCACAAGGACCGAATCGGAAATCACAAGCTGCATCCTGAGACCCTGATGCTGGGCTACGGCTACGATCCGACCCTGTCGGAGGGCGCGGTGAAGCCGCCGGTGTTCCTGACCTCCACCTTCGTGTTCAACAGCGCCGAGCACGGCAAGGAATTCTTCGATTACGTCGCGGGCCGCCGGGAGCCGCCGCAGGGCGAGGCGGCGGGCCTCGTCTATTCCCGGTTCAACCACCCCAATTCCGAAATCGTCGAGGACCGGCTCGCCGTCTTCGAGGAGGCGGAGGCCGGTCTCCTCTTCTCCTCCGGCATGTCGGCCATCGCGACGACGATCCTGGCCTTCGCCCGGCCGGGCGACGTCATCCTCCACTCGCAGCCCCTCTACGGCGGCACAGAGACCCTGATCGCCAAGACGCTCGCCAACATGAGCATCGGGGCCGTGGGCTTCGGCGACGGCGTGGATGAGGCTGGCATCAGGGCCGCCGCCAAGGAGGCGCAGGGCAAGGGCCGCGTCTCGGTCATCATGATCGAGACCCCGTCCAACCCGCTCAACACCTTGGTGGACATCGCCCTGATCAAGGCGATTGCCGACGAGATCGGCCAGGCCCAGGGCCACCGCCCGGTGATCGTCTGCGACAACACCCTGCTTGGTCCGCTCTTCCAGAAGCCCCTCAAGGACGGCGCCGACATCTCAGTCTATTCGCTGACGAAATACGTCGGCGGCCACTCGGACCTGATCGCCGGCGCGGCGCTGGGATCGAAGGAGCTGATGAAGACCGTGCGCCTGCTGCGCTCGGCCATCGGCACCCAGCTCGATCCCCATTCCTGCTGGATGCTCGGCCGCTCGCTCGAAACGCTGGCCCTGCGCATGAACGCGGCGAATCGCAATGCGGAGATCGTGGCCCAGTTCCTGCACGAGCACCCGAGCGTGGTGAAGGTGCACCACCTCGCCTATCTGCCGGAAGGCTCGCGGGCGAAGGAGGTCTACGAGGCGCAGTCCGACGCCCCCGGCTCCACCTTCTCCTTCGACGTGAAGGGCGGCGAAGCGGAGGCCTTCCGCGTCCTCAACGCCCTCGAGGTCTTCAAGCTGGCGGTGAGCTTAGGGGGCACGGAATCGCTCATCTCCCACCCGGCCTCCACGACCCATTCCGGCGTGCCGAAGGCGACCCGCGACCGTCTCGGCGTCTCCGATGCCACAATCCGCGTTTCCATCGGCATCGAGCACCCGGACGACCTCGTGGCGGACCTGGCGCAGGCGCTCGCGACGTTGGGCTGAGCCGACTCGTCATCCCGGACGCCGCGGGCGATCCGGGATCGCGTTCAGGACGTAGCTCCATTCTCGTCCAGCGATCCCGGGTTCTGCTGCGCAGCCCCGGGATGACGCCTAGAGCCTCGGACCCAAAAGTGGCTTCCACTTTTGGGTCCGAGGCTCCTTCTCT
>NZ_JALJRK010000220.1 GCF_024519725.1 Microvirga sp. Mcv34
CAGATCCCTCCGGAAGGAGGCGCTCATATAAACCCTCCAAAACACTTTGCAAGCGACATCTTCAATGTCTCTCGGTCAAAGATGGACGGAAGGGGAGGGGAGCGCCGTGATCTTTTGGAAATATAAGGAGGGTGCGGCGCTTTTTGAATACAGGCGAACAAAGTTTCCGGCTGGGGACAAGTCCCGTGTGGCTGGCCTCGTGCTCGCCTCCTAATCCTCTTTTTACCTTTGGCAGGCGTAATCGGGGAGAACCTCCTCTCGGGCTGACTGGTTCGGCCCCAACACCATAACAGACAATGCATTTCAAACGACGGTCCCCACCCTCCGCGACCCATGGTTACGGCTCTCTCACCCGGGAAGACGAACAGCACCCTGATTTCGACGGCCAAGGAGACAAAGACCCATCTGCCAGGCTTTCTCAGGCTCCCGTGGTGGGGGGGCGGCACGCGACATCTTTTGAATCTCACAGGCAGAACGGGCGTGGGCCGATGAACGAATTCGAACGCGGGCAGGAGCCGGCCCGACAGAGAGCGGCTGAGGACCGGCCCCGTGTCCGGGATAGCATCGCGGATCGGGCCCTGCGGGACAGGGGGCCCAACGGCGCTCCCCGGGGAGAGGTGTGGGAGCAGTCGTTCTCCATGTCGCCGGAGGTCCGCTTCACGCGGACGCCCGAGCGGGTTCTCAAAGAGCGCCGGATGCAGACGCCCGCTCCAGCGGCATCAGGCGCTGTCGGTCGGCAGTCAAAGGAAATCGCGTCGGCCCGTGCGGCTGATCCCGCGCCGGCCGTCCAGGAAAGGCTGCTCGCGTTGCAAAACAAGGCGGCGTCCCAGGAGGTTGGACACGGCGCACCGCGGGCTTTCGCCCGCACTCCTTCGCAGGCGCCGGAACAGGCCAGGCGGGTGCCTTCCGCGAGGCCGCGTGCAGACGTGCCTCAGCGGGTGCCGGTCGCTCCCACTCCCACTCCTGCCATGGCCGAGCCGGCTCCCGCGCCGAAGGCCGCCGAGCCGACTGCGCCTCCGGCCAAGAGCAGTCCCGCTCCTCTCGAGCTTTCCACCGTCCAGCAGACCTACAGCTTCATGTGGCAGCCGGGGACCTACCTCCTGGATCCGACGCTGCCTGCGCCCGCGGAGCCGATCCCCGTGGCGGCTTCCGCACCGAAGCGTCCTGCGGCGGCTGCGCCCGTTCCGGCGGAGCAAGAGAATAATGGTCCAGTCGTGAAGAAGGCGGCGCCTCAGGTCGCGGCTGCGCCGCGTGTTCCCTCGCCTCCGCCTGCACCTCCGCCGCCAGTAGAGCCCGAGGTTCTGCCGTGGGAGGAGGACGACGTCGAGGTCGAGGTCGACGTCGACGTGCATATGGATCATGTCGAGGACCTGCCGGATGCCGACGATGTCATCGAGGTTCCGACCCGGCGTGCTGCGGTCGTCACGCCGCCGCCACGCGTCAGCAGCAATCCGGCCATCCCTGCGGCCGCCAATGACAGCTTCCGCCGTGACGGCCGAGACAACTATGCCTCGGTGTCGATCGGCGTCTCTGCGCCCGTGCGGGCTTCGTTCGAGTTCGAGCTGCCCGCGCTGGAGCTTCTGGCCGAGCCGAAGATCTGGGACAGCGCCGAGGTGCCGGTCGAAGTGCTGCAGGAGAATGCGGCGACTCTCGAAAACGTACTCTGGGACTTCAATGTCAAGGGCGAGATCATCAATGTTCGGCCCGGTCCTGTGGTGACATTGTATGAGTTGGAGCCTGCGCCTGGGACGAAGTCGT
>NZ_JALJRK010000221.1 GCF_024519725.1 Microvirga sp. Mcv34
GAATGCTGTCCGGCTTCAAATCGGAATACCTGTCCGGATTGCGTCGGAATCCGCAGGTGAGGCTCGATCACATGCACCTGACGGGCTTCTTGGGCTGGCTGTTCTGGGGCTTTGCGCACGTCTACTTTCTGATTGGCCTGCGCAACCGAGCCGTGGTCGCACTCAACTGGTTCTGGAACTATCTGACCTATCAGCGGGGCGCACGCCTAATCGTTGACGGCCCTGACGCGCAGGAAGCGGCGCAAGCGGAGAAGACCAAGCCGCTCGCATCCTCAGTCGAGGTAAGCCGAAGCCCGGATCGAAGCCAGGTCAACATGGCGGGCCAGGATTGGCGGTAGAGGCACCTGGACGAAGGCTTCTCTCGGGTCGGCTTTTTCTATGGCAGGCTTGGATCGCCAACCAACTCCCAAGCGCTGACGCTCATTAGACAGATACCGGCTCCCAAGTTCCAAGAAGCATTGGGTGAGGCGTGTTCGTTTGCTGGCGTCGCATAAGGACGAGGGAGCAATGCTGGCAGGATATCGCGTGCTCCTGGTCGAGGATGAGACGCTCGTTGCCGGAGATCTGAGCGCAATGCTGGCAGAGGCTGAGGGCGTGCCGGTCGGACCGGCCACATCGGTCATCGAGCGTCAACCGCGACATCGCTCCGCTCACATCCCTCAGCATTCTGCCCGACATGGCGAACTGTCTTGACGTAGCCTCGGCACCGAAGTCGAGCTGTAGAAGGATCACCCGTAATGACAGAACTGCGTCAGAGCCGTCCTCTCGTTCTTATTGTTGAAAATGAGATGGTGATCGCCTCATTCCTACACGATGCTCTGGAAAGCTCTGGCTATGGGGTTGCAGGACCATTCGTGGCTCGCGCCAGTGCGCTGAAATGGCTTGAGAAACACACTCCGGATCTGGCCGTGATCTGTACAATGCTGAATGACGGTTCCAGCAGAGAAATTGCGGCGGCTCTCACCCAACGCGGCATACCCTTCATTGTCTATTCCGGCAGCAGACAGGACGAAGATGCCTTACGCGAGTTCAGGAGTGCGGTTTGGGTTGAGAAGCCTGCAACGAATGAAACGCTTCTCGAGACGCTTGCCAGCCTTCGAGCCAAACCAAGGCAGGAGTAGCGCCGAGGCTGAAGGGTGGAAGTCTCCTGCCGTACTGGCTCCATGTGCTCGACTACCGCTTTCCAGGGGCATCGCAGTATCTTCCCGGAATTTGTCATTCGGCGTTGAACTCAGATTCCTTCATGTACTCAGCGTAACCCGCTGATTGGCCTGTAACCTTCTGCAGATCGAGCGGGTCACGACCGGTGCCGATTGTAACCCCTTTGTCAGGGCTGCTTATTTCGACTGTTCAACCGGTTACGCCTGTACGGACGGGCCGAACCATTCTGAGCCGACTTACACCTGTGCTCACCTGTACCTGTGGCCTCCGGCGAGGAGACACATCCTTCCAGGTGCCCATCATACGGGCTCCGCCAGCGCGTCGCGGATCCCGTCAAGCAGTGAGCTGTCCTCCAGCGGTTTTTCCAGCACCTGGCGGAAGCCCGAGCGGAGGGCGCGCTCCCGCAGGGCCGGGGAGCTCCTCGCCGTGATCAGCAGGGCCGGCAGTGTGACATGCCGCTGCCGGAGGCGCTCCACAAGGGCGATCCCGTCCATCCCAGGCATGACATAGTCCACGACCAAGCATCCGCTCGGCGGCAGGTCGGGGTCGGCCAGAAGCTGCTCGCCGCTCTCGTAGAGGTGCAC
>NZ_JALJRK010000222.1 GCF_024519725.1 Microvirga sp. Mcv34
CCATCGTCAGCTTCAACGGCAGCCAGGGCACCTTCATCGGCATCACGCCGACGCCGTCGGCCAACCCGCTGACGGTTGCCGCGGAGGTGACCAAGGCCATCGACGCGATCCGCACGACCCTGCCCCAGGGCATGACGGTCGAGATCGTCTACGATGCCTCGAACTTCATCTCGGCCTCCATCGAGGAGGTGTTCAAGACCATCGGTGAGGCGGCCCTCATCGTCGTGGTGGTGATCCTGCTGTTCCTGGGCTCGTTCCGCTCGGTGCTGATCCCCATCGTGACGATCCCGCTCTCGCTCGTCGGCGTCTGCTTCTTCCTCTTCGCGCTGGGCTACTCGATCAACCTGCTGACCCTGCTTGCCATGGTGCTCGCCATCGGCCTCGTGGTCGACGACGCCATCGTGGTGCTCGAGAACATCCATCGACACATCGAGGAGGGCTTGAAGCCCGTCGAGGCGGCCATCGTGGGCATGAAGGAAATCTTCGTACCCATCGTGTCGATGACGATCACGCTGGCGGCGGTGTATGCGCCGATCGGCTTCACGACAGGCCTGACAGGCTCGCTGTTCCGCGAGTTCGCCTTCACGCTTGCGGGCGCGGTGATCATCTCGGGCATCGTCGCGGTGACGCTCTCGCCTATGATGTCATCAAGGCTGCTGAAGTCGCATGGCGGCCAAGGGCGCTTTGCCGCCTTGATCGATCGCGTCTTCACGCGCATCGAGAACTGGTATGCCCGGCGCCTGAAGGGCTCTCTGGATTATCGCGGCGTGACCCTGGTCATCGTTGCGGTTCTTCTTGGCACGACGGCCTTCCTGTTCACCAAGACATCCTCGGAGCTTGCGCCGGAAGAGGATCAGGGCGCCTATCTCGGCATCCTGAATGCGCCGAAATATGCGACGGCCGATTACACGCAGGCCTTCTCCAAGCAGTTCACCAATGCGGCCGAGAAGATCCCCGAGATCGACGACAGCTTCCTGATCGTCGGCATTGACGGCGCGGGCGGCGGCTTCTTCGGCTTCAAGCTGAAGGAGTGGAGCGAGCGCGAGAAGAAGGGCGCCGAGACCAAGCAGGACATTCAGAACCTCCTGAATGAGAATGCCGGGCTGCAGGCCTTCGCCTTCGCACCTCCGTCCCTGCCCGGCGCCGGTGACGGTCTGCCGATCCAGTACGTGATGCGCACCATCGGCGATTCCTCCCAGGCCTATGAGGTCGCGGAGCAGGTTCGCCAGCGCGCCATGAAATCCGGCAAGTTCATCGTGGTGCAGAACTCCATCTCGTATGAGACGCCGCGTGCCCGCATCACGGTCGATCGCGACCGGGCGGCCGCCTTGGGCGTGGCCGTATCCGAGATCGGCAACACGCTGGGCGCCCTTGTCGGCGGCGCGCCGATCTCCAAGTTCGACCGCGACAACCGGAGCTACGACGTGGTCAGCCAGGTGCGGCAGGAGGATCGCCTCAATCCCGAGCGTCTTGGCGAGTACTATGTCCGTGCTTCCGACGGCTCCATGGTTCCGCTCTCCGCGCTCGTGAGCTTCAAGACTGATGCGGCGCCTGCGGCCATCGAGCAGTTCAACCAGCTCAACTCGGCGACCCTGTCGGCACTGCCTCTGCCGGGCGTCACGACCTCGGAAGGTCTCGCGACCCTGCAATCCATCGCACGCGAGGTCATGCCGCAGGGCTTCTACGAGGATTATGCCGGCCAGTCCCGCCTGGAGATCCAGGAGGGAA
>NZ_JALJRK010000223.1 GCF_024519725.1 Microvirga sp. Mcv34
GTCTAACCACCTACGATACCTGAGGGATTTGAGAATACCTCTAGGTAAATGCGAACACCTATTGTAGCTGCAATATAGAGATGACACCCCCTTGCAAAGTTCAAATGGCACTCTCCTGCTTTTCGGGGTTGCAGGAGGACGTGGCCGATGGCGGTGGTGTCGATGAGCAACAAGGAGTTTTCGCGGCTCAATGTCTTGATGGATTTAGAAGCCCGTCGGATCACCGTTCGGGACGCGTGCGCCCTGCTTCAGCTTAAACGTCGGCAGGTCTTCCGGCTCCTGAAGGCCTTCCGGGAGCATGGAGCCGTCAGCTTGGCGTCCAAGCGCCGCGGCAAGCCTGGCAACAATCGGCTTCCCGCATCGGTCCGCGACCTGGTTGTGACGATCATCAAGGAACGCTATCCGGATTTCGGTCCGACATTGGCCACTGAGAAGCTGCGGGAGACCCATGGTTGTCCCGTGTCCCGAGAGACGGTGCGCCAATGGATGATGGAGGAAGGTCTGTGGCTGGATCGCCGCCGGCGCCTTCCTTCCGTTCATCAGCCGCGCAATCGCCGCGAGCGGATGGGCGAGTTGATCCAGATTGATGGCTCCAAGCACTGGTGGTTCGAGGCCCGTGGCCCGCAATGCACGCTTCTGGCTTATATCGATGATGCCACCAGTCGGCTCATGCATGCTGCCTTCGTGCCCTCAGAATCCACCTTCGATTACCTGCGCGAGACCCACCAATACGTCGCAGTCCATGGCCGCCCGATCGCCTTCTACTCGGACAAGCACGCCATCTTCCGGGTCAGCAAGACAGAGGCGGAAGGTGGTGACGGCATGACCCAGTTCGGACGGGCCCTGCATGAGCTCAACATTGACATCATCTGCGCCAACACGCCGGCCGCCAAAGGCCGGATCGAGCGCTCGTTCGGCACGCTCCAGGATCGCTTGGTTAAGGAGATGCGGCTTGCCGGCATCTCGACGATCGAGGCCGCCAACGCCTTTCTGCCGGGGTTCCTGGCCGATCATAACCGGCGTTTCGCCAAGGAGCCGTTCAGCCGCACGGATGCTCACCGTCCGGTGCCGCAGGAGATGGTGCTGGAGGATGTCTTCGCCTGGAAGGAGGAACGCACGGTCACGCACAATCTGACGCTCCAGTACGACAAGATCCTGTTTCTGCTCGAGCCGAATGAGATCACGCGTCCCCTCGCCCGCCAGCGGGTCACGGTGATCGACTATCCGGACGGGAGGCTGGCGATCCGCCACAAGGGCCTTGATCTGCCCTACCGCACCTATGACAAGCTGCGGCGGGTCACCCAGGCCGCGATCGTCGAGAACAAGCGGCTGAGTGAGGTCCTCAGCTATGTGGCGCAGATCCAGCAAGAGCGGGACGAGCAGCGCTCGGCCAAGGCGCCGCGTCGGCGGGGACAGGGCGAGCGTCACATGTTCAAGGTCAGCTGAAGAGCGGCATGGCCATCTCGGATCGGATGGTATCCCGCTAGAAACCTCATTCCGTTTTCCGCTTTTGCTGGAGGTCTCCTGAACCCAGCACAGCAACCCTGACCAGCTGTGCTGGGTTCAGGAGACAGGTCAGCGCTAAATGACTCGAACTATACACTGGTGTCATTTCTACTTTGCACGCTGAGTGCCATTTCTACATTGCAATGACACCTATAGGTCGCTTGGTCATGTCAACGACGTGATCGACCTACTCCTTCGGGG
>NZ_JALJRK010000224.1 GCF_024519725.1 Microvirga sp. Mcv34
CCCTGCCAGTTGACGGCAGGTCACCGCCGCTTGGGCTCATGCCCCCTCACAGCAGGGGGCAAGGCATTCTCCTTCCTCCTTTCTCATCGCATTCCAGACATATGCACCCCGGACCATCCGGGACGAGGCGCACCATAGGTGAAGTCGCTCACCCACAAGGCGTTCGGCCGCGGCGCCGTGAACACCCGGTTGACCCGGTCGCGCGGACAAGGGGCCGAGGCATCGCTGACGGTGGTCCGGATGCTTCTGCCGCGAACCACGCCCTTCAAGCCCATCTGCCGCATCAGCCGGGCGACCGTGCAGCGCGCAACATCGATCCCTTCACGCTGCATCTGGCGCCAGACCTTGCGCACCCCGTAGACGCCGAAGTTGGCGGCAAAGACCCGGCGGATCTGCTGGCACAGGTCGGCATCCCGGCGCTCGCGGGCCGGTCTGCGCTCAGGATCGGCCTTGCGGGCGGCATGCTCGTAGTAGGTCGACGGGGCGATCGGCAGCACACGGCAGATCGGCTCGACCCCGTAGACCTCACGATGCTCGTCAATGAACGCCTTCATGGCTTGAAGCGGCGGTCGAGCTCCGCCTGGGCAAAATACGCGCTGGCCTTGCGCAGGATCTCGTTGGCCTGGCGCAGTTCGCGCACCTCTCGCTCAAGCGCCTTGATCTTCTCCTGCTCCGCGCTCGTCGGCCCCGGGCGAAGGCCTTGGTCGCGCTCGGCCTGGCGCACCCAGTGCCGCAGCGTCTCGCGCGAGCAGCCGATCTTGGCCGCAATCGACAGGATCGCCTCATACTGTGAGGCGTACTCGTCGCGGTGCTCGAAAACCATCCGGACCGCCCGCTCGCGGACCTCTGGTGAATACGGGGGTGTTCGCTTCGTCATGGCTCCATCCTGTCAGGTGTTGGAGCCTCCGGGAATCCCGGCGCGGTTCACTCCTGCGTCATGAGCGCTCGTACCAAGCCGCTGCCGTGGCTTGAGCAGAAATTTGCTGGCGAGGATCGCGCTGGCTGACGCAGTCTGTGGGTGGTGAGAGGAAGATGGCCTGACAGTCGACCGGTGGCCTGGAACCCTATGGCGCAAAATGGCACTCGATGCCGGCCCCTTTATGAGGACCAGGACGCGCGGATCTCCATCTTGGCCAACAGCTCAGCTGGAAGGCCGGATACGTTTATGCAGACTGCTCAAGCCAACCGAGACAAACCACTTGCCGACGGGGCGGGCCATACGTTAGCGCCCGTCCCGTGCTGATGGACGCGGATGATCGTGCCGTCGATGAGCGCGTACTCGAAGTCAGGATCGCCCGACAGAGCCTGGAAAACTTGCTCGAAGATGCTGGTCTGAGCCCAGCGGCGAAAGCGCCGGAACACGCTGTTCCAGTTCCCAAACATCGCGGGCAGGTCCCGCCAGGGCGCTCCGGTGCGCACCATCCACAGCACGGCCTCGATGAAGCGGCGATTGTTGCTGCCGCTGCGTCCAGGGTCGGTTGGCTTACCCAGACGATGCGGCTCCATCTTCGCCCACTGGGCATCCGTCAAGACATAGCGATCCATCAAGAGCTTGAATCATAATCCCAAGCTCTTGTGAATCCCCACAAGCCTTAGCTGTTTGGTAGCAGAACGTTGTTGGGATCGGGTGCGTTGGGCGATTGAGAACTATACTTGGCGCTTCGATGGCTCGCGACGCC
>NZ_JALJRK010000225.1 GCF_024519725.1 Microvirga sp. Mcv34
CTGGTCGAGCCGGTCGCCTGCACGCCAGCCTCCGGCTGGGAGAAGGGTCAGGTGGAGAACCAGGTCGGGCTCGTGCGTGAGCGCTTCTTCACGCCACGGCTGCGGGTGAAGAGCTATGACGAGCTGAATGCCTGGTTACTCGATCAGTGTATCGCCTATGCCAAAACACATGCTCATCCCGAGCACCGCGACCGGACAATCTGGCGGGCCTTCGAAGCCGAGCGAGCCAGTCTGGTGTCCTATCCCGGACCGTTCGATGGCTTCCACGCCGTTCCGGCATCCGTCTCCCGAACCTGTCTGGTCCGCTTCGACACCAACAAGTACTCGGTGGCTGCCAGCGCCGTCGGGCGCCCGGTGGAGATCCGGGCCTATGCCGACCGGATCGAATGCCGCCAGGACGGCCGGATCGTTGCGGAGCATGTGCGCTGCTTCGGCCGCGATCAGACGATCTTCGATCCCTGGCATTACGTGCCGGTCCTGGCCCGCAAGCCGGGAGCTCTGCGCAATGGGGCTCCGTTCAAGGACTGGGTGCTGCCCGCCGCCCTTGAGCGCGTCCGGCGCAAGCTCGCCGGCCGGGACGATGGTGACCGCCAGATGGTCAGCATCCTGGCAGCGGTGCTGAGCGATGGACTGCCGGCGGTTGAGGCTGCCTGTGCCGAGGCGCTGAGTGAAGGCGTCTGGTCCGCCGATGTCATCCTCAACATTCTCGCCCGGCACCGCGAGCCTGCCCCGCCACTGACGATTACGACCCCACAGGCGTTGCGGCTCCGGCATGAGCCGCAGGCCGATTGTGCCCGCTATGACAGCATCAGGAGGGCTGTATGATGGAACGGACCGAGATCCTTGCGGCGATGGGCAACCTCAAGCTCTATGGCATGAGGTCGGCCTATGACGAGATCATCACGACGGCTGTCAAGCGCAGTCACGAACCGCAGCGGGTGGTGGGCGATCTTTTGTCTGCCGAGATCGCCGAGAAGCAGGCGCGCTCGATCAAGTACCAGATGACGATTGCCAAACTGCCCCTGGCCAAGGACCTTGAGGACTTTGTCTTCTCCGGCACGCCGATCAACGAAGGCCTCGTGCGGGATCTGGCCGGTGGGGAGTTCCTGACCCAGGAGCGCAACGTCGTCCTGGTGGGAGGCACCGGCACGGGCAAGACCCATCTGGCCATCGGGATTGCGCGAGCGTGCATTCGCGCTGGATCCCGCGGGCGGTTCTACAACGTGGTTGACCTGGTCAACCGGCTGGAGGCTGAGACCCGTGCAGGCCGGCAGGGTCGGATGGCGGACTATCTCTCGCGGATGGACTTTGTTGTGCTGGACGAGCTCGGCTACCTGCCCTTTGCCCAATCGGGTGGCCAGCTTCTGTTCCATCTGATCAGCCGGCTGTACGAGCAGACCTCTGTGATCGTCACAACCAACCTGGCTTTTGGGGAATGGCCGAGCGTTTTTGGTGACGCGAAGATGACCACCGCCTTGCTCGACCGGCTGACCCACCACTGCGAGATCGTCGAGACCGGCAACGAGAGCTGGCGCTTCAAGAACCGGATCTGATGAAGCCGCAGAAAGGCGGCACTGCATTTATGCTCGCAGGGTCAGAATTGGATGCTGATCGAGGGTCAAACTTGGAAGCCGATTGACACT
>NZ_JALJRK010000226.1 GCF_024519725.1 Microvirga sp. Mcv34
GCTCCGGATGCGGCCGGTCGGCGATCACCGCCTCGAAGAAGGCCGCGACGGAGGGCCCAATCCGTTCACCCGCGGCAATCAGGCCTCGCGGGGTCCACTGGCCGTGGCGGCGATGGGCGCTCGGCATATGCTCGGCAACGGTGGTGTGGCCGCGCCGGTTGGGCGCCCGCGCATGGCTGGCGACCCGCTGGCCGTTGTGGAAGATCTCGACCGTCGCACCGGCGAGGCGCACGTCGACGAGTTCCCGGATCAGGCGGTAAGGCACGGAGTACCAGTGGCCGTCGACCTCGACATGATAGTCCGGCGCGACGCGGCAGCGCTTCCAGCGGGCGAAGACGTAGGGCTCATCCGGCAGCGCTCCCAGCCGAGGCTGGTCGATCTCGGCGAAGAGCTCGGCCCGGCTGGAGCCAAAGCCACGCATCTGGCGGGCGTTGAGGTCGACGACCAGCCTGCGGATGGTGGCATTGAGTTCGGCCAGCGAGAAGAAGCGATGGTTGCGCAGCCGGGCCAGGATCCAGCGCTGGGCGATTTGGACCGCCACCTCGACTTTGGCCTTGTCCCGGGGCTTGCGTGGGCGGGCGGCGAGGATCGCGGTGCCGTAATGGCCGGCCATCTCGGCGTAGGTGCGGTTGAGGCCGGGATCGTAGCGGTCGGGGTTGGTCACCGCCGCCTTGAGATTGTCGCAGATCACGAACTTCGGAACCCCGCCCAGAAAGGCGAACAGGTTGCTGTGCACGGCAATCCAGTCCGGCAGGGTCTCGCTCGGGCAGGCCTCGGCATAGGTGTAGTTGGAGGCGCCCATCGCCGCAACGAACAGCTTCATGGTATGGGCTTGGCCGGTCAGCGGATCGAAGACGTCGATGGTGTCGCCGGCAAAATCGACAAACACCTTCTCGCCGCCCCTGTGGGTCTGGCGCATCGTCGGGCGAACGCGCTCCTTCCAGGCCTCATAGGTGGTACAGAACCAGGTGTAGCCGAAGCCGTCGGGATGAGCGGCACGATACTCTTCCCACAGCAGCACGCGGGTCACGCCACGCCGGCGCAGCTCTTTCTCCACATAAACCCAGTCGGGGACCGGGCGTTGATCGGTCTGAGCCGAGGATGGCGCCGGAAACAGCAGGAGTTCGAGCGCCTCATCATCGAGCCCGTCCGGCAGAGGCCAGCTCAGCCCTGCCAGACGGGCGCGGCGCAGATAGCCATGAACGACGCCATTGCTGACCCCCAGCGTGCGGGCGATGACGCGTTCGGTCAGGCCCTGGGCATGTCTTAAACGAAGAACTTCTCGGATCCGGCGCATCGACAATCTCTGGGTAGGCATCGGGCCTCCTCGTGGGTTGAACGAGGCATCCCGTAGACCGGTTGAGTTGTCGGCCGAAGCGTCCCGGCACCTCCGAAAAGGTGCTCACGATCCCCTGAAATCGTTGCTCACGATGCCGCGAAATCGCTGCTCATGATCCTCTGAAATCCATGCTCACGATGCGGTGAAATCCTTGCTCACGATCACGCGAAACACGCATGTTTAACTGCAACCCGCCACCCTGGGCGCGACGCCAACATATGTCGCCGACCTGATCACCCCTCCGCGTCTATCAGGTGATCGAGGCCGGCAAGATCAAGACGTAGAACCCCACGGC
>NZ_JALJRK010000227.1 GCF_024519725.1 Microvirga sp. Mcv34
GATGGACGGGCTCGGACCTGTGATCCCGCAGTCGTTAGGGAGAACTGAATGAACTAAAGCAATTCGACCTTGATCAAATCCTCCTCATGTGAGCCTTTTGTGAAGCGTCAGAAGAACGATGCGGCCGATGCCGAGGCGATCTGCGAGGCGGCCCAGCGCCCGACCATGCGCTTTGTGGCGCCCAAGAGCGAGCAGGCCCAAGCCGCCGCCCTCGTGTTCCGGGCCCGCGATCTCCTGGTGCGGCAACGAACGCAGGTCATCAATGCCCTGCGTGGTCATCTGGCCGAGTTCGGCACTGTGGGGGTCAAAGGCCCAGCTCATGTTCACCAGCTCGTGCGGATTGTTGAGGATCCGGACGAGCCTCTTCCTGAGATCGCCCGGCCGATCCTCCAGATGCTGGTCGAGACGCTCCATCAGCTGGATGAGAAGATTGCGGGCCTGGACCAGGAGGTGGCCCAGCGCGCCAAAGAGAACGAGACAGCGCGGCGGCTGATGACCATCCCGGGCGTCGGTCCGGTGACCGCTGTGGCCTTGGCCGCGCTTGCACCGCCGGCTGAGACCTTCAAGCGCGGGCGGGACTTCGCCGCCTGGGTGGGGCTCACACCCTTGCAGCATTCGACCGGCGGTAAGCAGAAGCTGGGAGCGACCTCGAAGATGGGCGAGCGAACGCTGCGCCGCCTACTGATCATCGGCGCCAGTGCCGTTGTGCGTTGAGTGGCTCGCAATGGAGCTCCGGCAGGCTCGTGGATGGCCCGCATGATCGCCTGCAAGCCACCGATGCTGGTGCGGGTGGCGCTGGCCAACAAGATGGCCCGCATCGTCTGGGCTCTGATGGCGAGAGGTGGAGTTTATCAGGCTCCAGTCGCAGCGGCATAAGTCGTCGCGGCTGAGAGGCTGTTGGGGCGTGGGAAGATCGAAGGAGAGAGATGGCGCAACGGTCACTGAGACGGGATCAGGATAACCAGCTTTGCGACAGGTGCCGCAAGCACGTGGATCTGATTTGGACCTGATCTGCGAACTCCCATCCGGGCCCGCGGCGTGTGAGCCGCATCAGAGGCCGCACACATGTCAGCCCTGACCACGCGCTGCACCGATCCGGAGATTCTTCTTGCGTCACGCGGGGCGTCCACACATGTTGCAAACCCTTCAGTAACTTAGTTCGGCTTACGCCTCCGGCACATTCCGGAGGTGCACAATGTTCAAAGGCCGTCATTTTGACCGCTCGGTGATCCTGCTGTGTGTCCGGTGGTATCTCGCCTCCAGCCTGAGCCTATGGACTTGCTCCGGAAAAGGTACTGCTGGCGAATTCGATGTTGCCGCTTCATTCGCAGTCGGAGCGGTGACCTGCAGCACTCGGACACAGAGCGCCGGTCGCCCACGTTACAAGCTTGGCAGCTGCCTCGGTAGCCCTGAAGCGGATTCGCCAGCAGTATCGGAAAACTGGAGAGCCTCTCATGAAGCAGGAGGATCTCCATGCGCCACACACGCTTTACGAAAGAGTTTCGGGACGAGGCTGTGCGGCTTGCCCTGACCAGCGGCCGCAGCCGGCGTGAGGTTGCCGCGGATCTTGGGGTCGGCCTGTCGACCCTGCGGCACTGGCTCGACCGCCGTCGCGAGCGTGAGATCGATG
>NZ_JALJRK010000228.1 GCF_024519725.1 Microvirga sp. Mcv34
CCGATCGTATTCACCTGAGCTTGTTGCAGTGACCTGATTTGCGATTTGGACGAGCCCATCTGTGGCGTCTTTTTCATCGCGGCGAGGTCTGGAACAGGGGAACGCGTTGGCGGGAACAACATGGGAGGATCGGGGCGATGGCAGCCCCGGCGCTCAGGGCGAGGCTGCCTGCGGCCGGGGAGCGAGAGCCCCGGCCAGGCGACGGACGAGATCCGCGTCCGGGCAGCCGGAGGCAAAGGCCAGCCGGATGCGGCTGGTGGTTTCCTGCACCCGCACGGCGATCTTGAGCAGGCGCAGCCGCAGCGTGGCGAACTCCGCCCGGGCGAGATCCCGTGCTGCCGGGATCGCCTCGCGCACGGACAGCATCAGCCAGTACGCGGCCGTGTGCAGTACCAGCCGAACCTGGTTGGCCACCGCCCGTCGGCACGAGGTCCGGTCGGAGGCAAGTTGCGCCTTGTGGAACTTGATCCAGTTCTCAGCCTGGCCCCGGGCACAATACAGGCTCTCGTAGATCACCCGTGGACTGGTGCCGGTCAGGTTGGTGACCACACAGCGGATGTCCAGCCCCAGGCGCGTGGCCTCGATGCGGGCGATCACCCGGCGCTCGCGCGGCCAGCTCTTGGCCCGGTGCGTCGTCTCGGCAAAGCCACGCACCACCTCGCGATCCTCGACCGCCCGCTGGGTGCGCACCGCATCCGCGGTGTCCTGCACCTTGCTGGTGAGCGGCCGGCTGCCGGCCAGCCCGAACAGATAGCTGAGGCCGTTCTGCTCGCAGAAGTCCATGGCCTCAGGGCGGGCATAGTGGCTGTCGCCGCGGATGGTGAGGTGTGTTGTCGGCCAGCGCGTCCGGATGCGCCGCACCAACCGGCGCAGATGCGCCCGCACCTCACGGCCCGAGGGCGTCTTGCCCGGCCGCAGCACGACGGCGACCGGGCGGCCGGTGCTGTCATAGACATGGATCGGCAGAAAGCAGCGCTCGTCATAGTGCGCGTTGAACAAGGACAGTTGCTGATGCCCATGCACCACGTCGCAGGTGTCGTCGATGTCCAGCACCACGCCGTCGGGCGGGGTGGCAT
Source organism: Microvirga sp. Mcv34 (assembly GCF_024519725.1). GTDB lineage: Bacteria > Pseudomonadota > Alphaproteobacteria > Rhizobiales > Beijerinckiaceae > Microvirga. Next base: position 1,077 of record NZ_JALJRK010000228.1, read on the forward strand.
AGCTGTCCATCCACTGATCGACCAGGGCGTAGCTCAGGCGGATCGCATCACGGATCGTTGGCGCATTCTCCAGACGCGAGAGGGTGGGCTGCGAGGCGAGATCGGCTCCGCTCTCCGGCAGGTGCCCGCAGGCGAGCTTGAATGCCGGGTCAGCGCGCAGCGGGCCGAAGTCATTGCAGTCCTCATAGCCACACGCGATGGCGAAGATGCGGGCGCGGAGCATATCCGGGATGGCGTGCGTCACGCGGCCTGGATCGCGCCGATCCGGGATGAGGCGCGCCAGCCGCTCGGCGATGCCAAGGCGGCGCTCGGCCTGGGCCAGGAGCATGACGCCGCCGTCCGATGACAAGCGTCCGCCGTCGAAAGCAGCGGTGATCTTCTTGCGGGATACGGCTGGAAACGGGAACGTTGCGGTTGTATCGTCCATCATGGCGGGTGTGGCAGCTTTGAAGGGGTTGCAGGACCGGTGTCAGCAACCAAATCCTAGGCTGCTTCAAGTGCTTAAGCTACATCCGCCAGCCCTCATCCCTCTTCCGATGCATAAGAACGG
>NZ_JALJRK010000229.1 GCF_024519725.1 Microvirga sp. Mcv34
CAACCCGGTGCCAACATTTCGGAGATTGCCCGGCGACATGGCCTCAACCGCGGCCTGCTCACCGTCTGGCGCCGACAGGTTGGACTGAGCACGAAGGCCCCGCCGCCGGAGGCTGATCGGGCGGCGTTCGTGCCGATTACCATTCAGAGCCAAGACACCGCGCAGGAACACGACACGCGCGATGCAGGTCGCATCGAAGTCAGCGTTCGCGAGGCTCGTCTGGTGCTGGAGGGCCCCGTCGATCCGCAACTGGCCGCTGCGGTCATTGCCGCCCTGCGAGGACGGCCATGATCGGACCCCGGCCGGGTCTGCGCATCCTGATCGCCACACGACCGGTCGATGGCCGACGTGGTATCAACGGGCTGACCGCGCTCATCGCCGAAGTGCTCCAGGCCAATCCCTACAGCGGCGACATCTTCGTCTTCCGCTCCAAGCGCGCGGATCGTGTCCGCTTTCTGGTCTATGACGGCTCGGGCATGGTGCTGACCTCCAAATGGCTCGAGGAGGGACGCTTCACCTGGCCGCCGATACGTGATGGCGCGATGCCGCTGACACCGGCGCAATTCGAGGTTCTGGTCGCCGGATTGGATTGGACGAAGGTGAGCGCAAAACCGTTCAAACGCCCGCTGCGGGTGGCGTGATCCTGTTGGTTCTGCTGGCATTTTTGCGCCTTTCCTGCTAGATCTCGGTCATGCCGCTTCGCCCCGAACAGCTGCCCGACGATCCTGTCGAATTGGCCCGCCTGGTCGTGCATCTCGATGGCGAAGTCGAACGGCTCAAGGCGATGCTGCGCGTCTTCAAGGATGCAATGTTTGGCGCTCGGTCGGAGCGTCGAACCGTCCTTTCCCCGGATCAGATCACTCTTGATCTCGGTGATCGGGCCGATGCCGATCCGAGCCCAGAACCTCCTGCCGTAAACGACAATGCCGAGGCCTGCCGCACGCTGCCGCGCCGTGGCAAGGACGCGCGACGCAACGTCGGCGCCCTTCCGCCCCATCTGCCGCGCATCGAGGAAGTGATCGAGCCCGCCCACACGATCTGCCCGTGCTGCGCAGGCCCGCTGCATCGCATCGGAGAGGACATCCGGGAAGCCCTGAGCGTGGTGCCAGCCTCCTATTGGGTCAAGCGGCGCATCTTTCCAAAGTATGCCTGCCGGGCCTGCGAAGGCGCGGTGGTTCAGGCCCGGGCGCCCGAGCGTGTGGTCGAGGGCGGGATGGCCACCAACGAACTCGTCGTCTCGGTGGCGGTGGCCAAGTTCGCCTGGTTCCTGCCGCTCCACCGTCAGGTGCAGATGATGAGCTGCCACGGCCTTCATCTCGATCGCTCGACCCTGGCAGGCTGGATGAAGCGCCTGGCTTGGTGGCTGCGCCCGCTCTACGAGCGCCAGTTGCAGGCGATCCATCGGCATCCTCGCATCTTTTGTGACGAAACACCCCTTCCAGTGCTGGTCAAAGGCCAGCACCGCACCAAGCGCGGTCAGATGTGGGCGCATGCGGTGGATGACCGGCCCTGGCAGGGGCCGGCGCCGCCGGCGGTGGCCTATGTCTATGCCGGCAGCCGCTCGAGCCGGGCG
>NZ_JALJRK010000022.1 GCF_024519725.1 Microvirga sp. Mcv34
CGAGGGCGCCAAGGCGGTTGCCGCCGGCATGAACCCGATGGACCTCAAGCGCGGCATCGATCTCGCCGTCACCGAGGCCGTGAAGGACATCCAGGCCCGCGCCAAGAAGATCAAGTCCTCTGACGAGATCGCCCAGATCGGCACGATTTCCGCCAATGGCGACAACGAGATCGGCCGCATGCTGGCGGAGGCGATGCAGAAGGTTGGCAACGAGGGTGTCATCACCGTCGAGGAAGCCAAGACCGCCGAGACCGAGCTCGACGTCGTGGAAGGCATGCAGTTCGACCGCGGCTACCTCTCGCCGTACTTCGTTACCAACGCCGAGAAGATGATCGCGGAGCTGGAGGATCCCTACATCCTCATCCACGAGAAGAAGCTCTCGTCGCTCCAGCCCATGCTGCCGATCCTCGAGGCCGTCGTCCAGACCGGCAAGCCGCTGCTCATCATCGCTGAAGACATCGAGGGCGAGGCTCTCGCCACCCTCGTGGTCAACAAGCTGCGTGGCGGCCTGAAGATCGCTGCCGTGAAGGCTCCGGGCTTCGGCGATCGCCGCAAGGCCATGCTCGAGGACATCGCCATCCTGACCGGTGGCACCGCCGTGTCCGAGGATCTCGGCATCAAGCTCGAGAACGTGACGCTCAACATGCTCGGCCGGGCCCGCCGCGTCCGCATCGAGAAGGAAAACACCACAATCGTCGACGGTGCCGGATCGAAGAAGGACATCGAGGCGCGCGTCGGACAGATCAAGGCGCAGATCGAGGAGACCACCTCGGACTACGACCGTGAGAAGCTCCAGGAGCGTCTCGCCAAGCTCGCAGGCGGCGTCGCGGTGATCCGCGTCGGCGGTGCGACCGAGGTCGAGGTGAAGGAGAAGAAGGATCGCGTCGACGACGCCATGCACGCGACGAAAGCCGCCGTGGAAGAGGGCATCGTCCCCGGCGGCGGCACGGCTCTGCTCCGTGCCAAGGCTGCCGTTCGGAAGCTGTCCTCTGACAATCCGGACGTGAGGGCGGGCATAAACATCGTGCTCCGCGCCCTTGAGGCCCCGATCCGCCAGATCGCCGAGAACGCCGGCGTGGAAGGCTCGATCGTGGTCGGCAAGATCACCGACAACGCGAGCTCGGACACGTTCGGCTTTGATGCGCAGACGGAAGAGTATCGCGATCTCGTCCAGGCTGGCATCATCGATCCCGCGAAGGTCGTCCGCACCGCTCTCCAGGACGCGGCTTCGGTCGCCGGCCTCTTGATCACCACCGAGGCCATGGTCGCCGAACTGCCGAAGAAGGAATCCGCTCCGGCAATGCCGGGCGGCGGCATGGGCGGCATGGACTTCTAACCACCTGGTTGTCCGGAGGCCCCTGTACGCTGGGGGCCTCCACGCTTGCGAGCCATGAGTTGAACCTTGATGCTCTCTTAGTGGTGGGTGACATCACCCGACGCGGCCAGCAGCACCGCATAATTCCGTAGATCCAACCGCTGGCGGCCCCGCGAGCATCAACGTCATCCATCGTCATTCCGAGGCGAATCCGGCCAGCCCAAGCCAACCTTGTGCGACACGACGATCCATGGTTTCGGAATAGCTCGCGTCGCTCGCGGCCATCGCCCTCATGTCCGCGTCGACCTCTTGTGGCAGTTCTGCCGGCGCCCTCAATGTAGCGCCGGCAGGGTCCCTTGACGAGAGACCTGAGAGTGCTGCCGGCTTCAGCAAGGTCGCTCGCTTACCGCAAATCTGATCCGCTGCTCTTCTGCCCATTCATGGGTTAGCTTTTTGAACAGGACTGACGGGACGCTAACGACCTCGCCTCCCTTGATCAGATCGAGGGCCTCAGCTGCAGATCGAGGCCATGGCGGCACAGTCCACTTGCGGCCGACAGCACGGAACACTTCTTCCGTAGCCGTGGGGATCGCCGGCCACGCCACGATTGAGCAGAGATTCGCGAGGTTGACGGCCGTTCTCACCACGACCTGACATCGATTGGGATCCGTGTGGAACGTTGTCCAAGGAGCTTGTTCCGCGAAGTAGCGGTTCGCCAGCCGCCAGATCGCGCGGATCTCGTCCGCCGCCTTCCGGAACGAGCACGCGCTCTGATACCGCCTCAAGGCCTCAAGATGCCCGTCCAGGGCCTGCACCACCTGCCACTCCGCTTCCTCTGGCGCGCCTCCCTCGGGAACGACGAGGCCGAACCGCGAGGCGACGAAGCTGAGCGTCCGGTTAACCAGATTGCCGAAGGTATCGGCCAAGTCGTTGCTCACCTCCCTGGCGAAACGCTCAAAGGTGAAATCGGTGTCGCTCCCTTCCGGAGCGTTGGCCGCGAGCCACCAGCGCCAGTAGTCGGCAGGAAGAAGGCCCAACGCCTGATCGAGGAAAATGCCCCGTCGCTCGCTTGTCGAGAACTTCCCGCCCTCGAAAGTAAGCCAATTCACCCCCTTGATCACGTCGACCGTCTTCCAGGGCTCCCCGGAGCCCAGCAGGGTGCAGGGGAAGCTCACGGCATGAAACGGCACGTTGTCCTTGCCAAGGAACTGGAGGTATTCGACATGATCTGCCTCCCACCACCATCTCCGCCAGTCACGGTGCTCAAGCTCGATGGCGGCCCATTCCTGCGTGGCGGCGATATAGGCGATGGGCGCGTCGAACCAGACGTAGAAGACCTTGCCTTCGTAGCCGGGCTTCGGGACCGGAACACCCCACGAAAGATCCCGGGTGATGCAGCGGTCTTGCAGGCCCTCATCCAGCCATTTCCGTGCGATCGATGTCACGAGAGGAGGCCAACCCGAGCGGGTCTCGATCCACCGCTCGAGGTCCTTAGCCAGCGCCGTCTGCCTCAAAAACAGATGCCTCGTGGGTCGGACCTCGAGTTCGGCGCTGCCGGAAATCGCCGACCTCGGAGCAATCAGGTCGGTCGGGTCGAGCGTCTTGGTGCAGGCCTCGCACTGATCTCCCCGCGCCCTTCCTGATCCGCAGTGGGGACATGTGCCGACGACGTAGCGGTCCGGCAGAAAGCGGGTGTCCGTATGCGAGTAGAACTGGTGAAGTACCCGTTCCTCAATGAACCCATTCTCTTCTAAACGCCGGAAGAAATGCTGGGTGAGAGCGCGGTTCTGCGGCGAGGACGAGCGCCCGAAATGATCGAACGACAGGTTCAGGCGGCGGTAGATGTCGGCCTGGATCAGATGCTGCCGATCACAGTATTCCCGCACCTTGAGACCGGCCTCGGCAGCCCCCAGTTCGGCCGGGGTGCCGTGCTCGTCGCTTGCGCAGATGAACAGGACGTCGTCACCAATCTGGCGGCGGTAGCGGGCGTGAATGTCGGCGGGCAGCAGCGACCCTGCAAGGTTGCCGAGATGTTTGATGCCGTTGATGTACGGCAATGCGGACGTGATGAGTGCCTTCGCCATGGTACCCTCCTGGGTATGTTCGCGGTGAATGCGTCGGGACCCCGGACACGAAAAAGCCCTCCGGCAGCAGCGGGAGGGCTCGGGTCCGACGCTTACGCGCGGGCGATCAGGCGCGCTCTAACCCCTCCGGCCAGTATCCTGCTGGTCGGGCCTGCGCATTCGCGTGGCTGGCAAGTGGTTGAGCATTATGGCCTCTTATCTCGAGCCTTCTTATATGCCGGGCCATGTGCATTTTATCAAGCCGCCTTCGGAAGGTTTGGCTGGCTTCGAAATCGCACCTTCCTCTGAGACACCAGAATTCCTGGTCGATCGCGTGCACGGCTACTCAGCCAAGGGTCGGCCCTACACGCTGATGGAACGGCCAAAGAGGCGAGGACGAATTTGCGAGAAGACGCTTTTTTGAAAGGTCTTACTGTCGTGTGAGGATGTCGAGGATGCGTTCCCGCTGAGCGTAAAAGTAGTCGAGGACCTGCTCCAGCCCCTGCAGCACAGCTTTGGCCGTTTCAATATCCGCCCCCTGCTCGGCCATCTGCTCGATCCGGGCGATCTGCCTGATGACGAGCCGCTGGGTCTCGGTGATATTCCGCTCCAGTTGGGCGAGTTCTGGGTGCAGCTCGAACATGGTTTCGGGCACAGCTCAAATCTCGTTGGCCATAAAAAATTATGGGATCCCGAGCGGGTTCCCAACTGACCCCGAATTTCCGATGAGCGCCTGGGTGGCGAGGGGCTTTCGTTGTTTTGACGCCAGGGTCGGGTGTCTCCGGGGCCATAGGCCTTCTGAAGACGTCGGTCCGCGCCTGCGATGGATTTTCTTCCCAAGTATCCTCAAGCTGCCCGCAATAAGAGCGGGCGTCATAGCCGAGGTTGGCCGCGTGCTTGATCATGTGGGGCACAATGCCGAAGGCATAGGCTTCGCCAAACTTCCTAGCCGCCTTCTCGGCCAAGGTCCGTTCCGGCTTTGAGAGCGGCCTAAGAGGCTGTGTGCTGGGGCTTCGTCTTCAATCCTATGGACGGTCTCATTTCTTTGCCCGCGCTTCCACTTATGGATCTTGACGGGCGGGATGAGCGTTCCTACCTCGTGGAATGCCAAGGCTCATCAGGAGCTTGGCACCTTCGGCGCCGGCGGGCCGCCGGCGCTCTTGTGGTTACGTTGCTCAACGGAGGATGTAGCTATGAGAACAACGTTCGACCTTTCTCCTCTCTATCGTTCGTCGGTCGGCTACGACCGGCTGCTCGACATGCTCGATCAGGTCAACCGGGTCGAGCCCATGACCAACTGGCCGCCCTACAACATCGAGAAGACGGGCGACGACCAGTACCGCATCACCATGGCGGTCGCGGGCTTCTCACCCGACGAGATCGAGCTCGTTCAGCAGGAAAACACGCTCTTCGTGAACGGCCAGAAGCATCCTGAGCCGGAAGGCGTGCAGGTTCTCCATCGCGGCATCGCCACTCGCGCGTTCAAGCAGACCTTCAACCTGGCCGACCATGTGAAGGTCACGGGGGCGAGCCTTGAGAACGGCCTGCTAACGATCGAGCTGAAGCGCGAGGTTCCTGAGGAGCTCAAGCCCCACCGGATCGAGATCGTCTCCGGCACGGGCGCCAAGGCGCTGTCTCAGGACAACCAGCCGCAGCAGATCGAGCACGAGCCGAGCAAGCAAAGCAAGGCAGCTTAAGGCAGGCGCTTCACGATGGGGCGCAGCGGTGCCGGGACACCGGCACCGGACCCTTGCGCTCGCCTGAAACGGATCGATGAAAGGAGAAGACCATGAACATGCGTGATCTGATCCCGTGGGGCCGCACCGAACGGTCGATGGTCCCCGGCACGATGCGCGGTGAGGAGATGAGCCCCTTCATGACCCTTCACCGCGAGATGAACCGGCTGTTCGACGACGTGTTCAGCCGGTTCGAGGGCGGCATGCCGTCGCTTCTCGGGCGCATGCCGGCCTGGCCCAGCCTCGAGGCGACCGAGACCGACAAGGAGGTCCGGATCTCGGCCGAGCTGCCCGGCATGGACGAGAAGGACATCGAGGTCCTGGTCGACGACGATGTCCTGACCATCCGCGGCGAGAAGAAGGCCGAGACCGAGGACAAGGAGCGCCGCTTCAGCGAGCGCTACTACGGCCGCTTCGAGCGTGTCGTTCCCCTGCCCTTTGCGGTTGAGGAGGACAAGGTCGAGGCGTCGTTCAACAACGGCGTGCTCACCGTCACCCTGCCCAAGTCCGAAAAGGCGCAGGAGAAGACCAAACGCATCACCGTCAACGGAAAAGGCAAGAAGTAGTCGCATGGCACAGCACCCGGGAAGGCCGCACCGGCTGCCCGGGTGCCCGCCTTCGCTCACTCGAGGAGGGTGATCATGGAAATGATTGAAGCCAAACTCGATAGCAGTCCGGCTCCTGTTCCCCAGGTTAAGTCGCCCGGCGTCTCTGAGCGTTCGTTCGTGGATGCCCTGGTCGACCCGGTGAACATCTTCGCGAGCCCGCGGGAGGTCGTGGAGCATCCCTGGTTCAGCGACGAGGAGAAGCGCACCATCCTGCTGTCCTGGGCCCGTGACGAGCTCGTGATCGAGCAGGTCGCGAGCCGGATCATGCCTGACCTGCAGGTGAAATCCCGCATCGATGCCGTAATCGAGGCGCTTGCAAACTTCGATCAGGCTGCGGCAGGCGAGTATCACAGTGCTGCCCAAGCCATTCGAAGCGACAAGAGCCGTCAGCCGGTCCGGCGGAGGACATCGCACTAGGAGGGAGGTGAAGGAGGGTACCATGCGTGAGCATGTTGTCGGACTTGGTCACAATCGTCCGCCGGTCCTGCGCCTGACACGCGGACAGCCTTGGCCGGAAGATGCGCAGGCAACAATCTCCCGCCGGACCCGCTCGATCACGACCTCTGGACGAGCCGGAACGGATCAGTGGATCCTGCGCTTCGAGCGACGCCAGCCGCAGACCATTGAACCGCTTATGGGCTGGACGGCGGATGATGACACCCTGACCCAGGTCGAGCTCAAGTTCGCCTCGAAGGAGGAGGCGATCGCCTACGCGGAACGAGAAGGTTTGGCCTATAGGGTCCAAGGGGAGCCGGTCACCGCCACCCGGGTGGAGCGCAAAGAGGCTCGCAAGCGGGCCGAGCAGCGCGAAGCGGCCGAACTCTATATGGCCGCCGCGGCACTGGGGTGGATGGACGCCCAGTATGGCGTCGCCGCCGTCGGGCGCAGGCCGGACCTGGATCAAGCGCTCGTCGACCCGGCAAGCGTCTTTGCCTCGCCGGACGAGGTCGTTCACGATCCTAGTCTGTCCCCCGACGACAAGCGCGAGATCCTGCGCCGCTGGGCCTGGGACGAATGGCTGCTGGAGGTAGCGGCCGACGAGTCTCCCGCACCTGGCAAGCCGTCCCGCTACGACGAGGTGAAGGCTGCGCTCTTGATGCTCGATCGGCTCGCGGGCACGCAGCTGGTGTTCGCCGGGAACGCCTCACCCTTCAACAAGTCAGCAGCATAGGAGGAATCCATGGCCCGTATTACGACGGTCGACTGCGAACGTGTGGTTCCGAACCGCTTCGAGCTGGTTCTTCTTGCGTCTTATCGAGCGCACGAGCTGTGGAATGGGGCCGAGCCGCAGGTCTCCGTTCCAGGCGAAAAGCCGACCGTGCTCGCATTGCGCGAGATCGCCGCGGAACGGATCGATCCTGGCAGCCTCCGGCAGCAGCTCGTCAACCGCTTCATGCAGGCGGACATAGACCCGATCGAGTTTCACAAGCAGTCCATTCCGAAGCTTGCCCCAGCTTCTCCCTCCGGCGGGACTCCTGACGAACCGCTGGAAGGGGGCGCACCAGCACCGGTGCACTGTCAATGACTATGACAAAACGACGGAGGTCAACATGAAACTGAAACACTGGAGTGAACTGACGATCCCCAATGTCATCAACGCTCCGCTGGGAGCTTTCCTTGCCGTGTCGCCATGGTTGCTCGGATTCTCGACTGCCGAGACGGCGACTTGGAGCGCGGGTCTGGTCGGCGCCCTCGCCTGCCTGATCGCCCTTGCAGGTCTTGCAAGGCCGCAGCAATGGCAGACCTGGGCCAGCCTTGTGGTGGGTCTCTGGGCAGCAGTAGCCCCCTGGGCGCTGGGCTTTGCTGGTGAGACGAACGCGGCATGGTGCCACCTCACGGTGGGATTGACGACCGTGGTGGTGGCTGCCTTTGCGCTGTTCTGGATTTATAGCAACCCGCGAAAGCTCGCCCATTGAGAGCAGAGGAAAGAGCCTCTGAACCTGAAGTGGCATTCCAACCACGCAATGGAGGAATGATGATGAAAAGACTCTTCAGAGCCGCTGCTGTCGCTCTATCGCTCGTTGCGGCTCTCGCAACGCCCACGGCGGCTTCAGCGCATTGGCGTCATACACCCTGGGGCTATCATGCGAGCTGGCATCCTGGTGCGGCAGCAGCTTTCGGCGCACTGACGGGGGTTGCTCTTGGAAGCGCCCTCGCGGCCAGCGCACGACCCTACTACGCCGCAGTACCCGGACCGACCTACGTTGCAGGACCTTATCCGGTCTACCACCGGCCTGTCGTGGGGCGGAGATGCGTCACCGAAAGCTGGAGTGAATGGGTACCCGGTTGGGGACGGGAGGTACATCGGCGCACCGTGTGCCACTAACCTGTAGTCCGTCCGAGGCAAGCGTCTGACGCACTCACCTACATTGGTGTAGGAAGCAGGCGCTTGCCCTCGGATGCCGGCAAACTTTCGAAACGACTCGATCCCACTCTGGATCTTGGGAGGTGAGCATGGCTTCCATACACACGAACAGCACAGGAAGAAACGTCAAGCGGGACTGGACGATTGTCGAGGCCGTCGATACCACCGTGGCCGCAATACTGATCCTGTCTCCTTGGCTGTTCCGCTACTCGGATACGGCGGCGGCAACGTTGAGTGCCGTCCTGGTCGGGGCCCTCGTTATCATAGCGACATTCATCCGCGACTCTGTGGCGCGGGCTTGGCATAGTCTTGGGACTCTCGTGCTTGGACTATGTGCCATCATCGCTCCTTGGGCACTTGAGTTCAGCATCATACCGAATGCGGTCGGGACGCATGTTTTGGCCGGGATCGCCATAGTGGCAATGGCGGCGATCAATCTCTGGATCCGGCATCTCGATCCGCCTGCAAGGGCAGCATGAATGACAAAGCTGGTTCGCCTTGTGCTGCGGAGCACGAGGCGAACCCATTTCGAGTTCCGACGCGAAACCCAAGTGGCAGATGACGATAAGCTGGCAAGCGAAGGAGGCAACCAGCGAGGGGGCGCCACGACAGTGAGGTGACCGGCCCGGACACACAGCGTTGCTCTCGTGCGTTGCGAGCCGTACTTCACGCGCTGCGCGACTGATCGACGGTTGATCAGGCCACGCATCTGGCATCTCAACTCCCAGTGCTCATTCGCAGTCTCCACTACGCGGACCATCACCCGACTGGCAACCCGGAGCCGATTCGATCCCAAGCGGAATTTTGGAACGCGCCTCAGAGTGGATTGGGAGCATGCGCCGACACTGACATCCGTCATGCGGCATGTGCCGTATTTCGCGTGCTCCAGAGGCACTTGGATGAGGGTGAAACCGCCATGGCGAAACAAGTCCTGCCGGTGGAGATCAGCGAGCCCTTTGATTTGCCGCCATCTAGGCCCGGGCCCGCCAAATTAGTGCGACATCAGCACCGGCAGAGTCATCGCGTCAAGAATGCCGCGTGTGGCGCCTCCGAGGACAAATTCGCGGAGCCGCGAGTGCCCGTAGCCGCCCATTACCAGTAGATCGGCTCGGGCGTCAAAGGCATGAGACAACATCGTGCTTGCAATTTCCCCTGCGCTGGGAAGGCTGCGGAACGCGGCGGAGATGCCGTGACGCGCCAAGTGTCGGACGATCCTGTCACCGGAGCGATCGATCCCAACGCCGGCCTCGGCGACAGTGACGACTTCCGCCCGCTTGGCTCGCGCCAAGAACGACATCGCATCGTTGAGAGCCCTGGCGGCCGTCGCGCTTCCGTCCCACGCAATCAGCACAGTCTCAAGTCTAAACGGAGCGATCGGCACGTACGGCACGATCAGTAGCGGCCGGCCGGTTTCGAACAGAGCCGTTTCGATCATGATCTCCCGGTCATCGGGGGCATCAGGGTTCGGCTGCTCGAGGACTGTCAAATCGAAGTGCCGCGCCAGAGGACCAATCGCCCGACCCGGCAGTCCGGCTGAAACTTCGACGGGCTCGGTCTCGACACTGATGCCTTTGGCTGTCGCAACAAACCGGTCCAGGATCCGTCGAGATTCCGCTCGTGCGTCGTTGAGCGCGGATGCCAGCAGGGGAAGCGACGCCTCCGGCCAAGCGACGCTCGCAGTGGGATCGCGCACGATCGTTGTCGCCGTGAGGCGCGCCTCGAGCATCGAAGCGAGGGAGACCGCAAATGGGCCAGCCGTTTGGGTGCTTGCGTCAAGCACAACGAGGATATTCTTGATCGGCATTGAAAACTACCCCTCCGTCGGCGGTCTGGATGCGGCCGCGGCGAACCCCTCGGCGCCCTGCGACCGTTTCATCGCACGGATGCTCCGCGCGATCTCCTGCGTTTGCGGCTCGCCCTGCGCCTGTTCGGCCAAAGCGGCGGCTTGCTCCAGGGCCTCGTTCCAGACAGCCCGTGCGGCGTCATGGCCGTCCAGCAGCTCCCGGATGTCGACCGGCGGGCCGGGACGGACCGGGATCCAACCAGGCGGGTCACTTGCCGGAAACGACTCGAGGCTTGCTTCATCCACCGGGTCGACTGTCGCCGGTTCACGATTGTCCTCTTGCATACCACTGCTCCATTCCACTCTTCAGAGGAACTGCCTGTAGGTCCCCTGACGCGAAGAAAGTCCTCAGGTCTACTCGCGACGCGCTCCTGATGCTTCCCGTCCATCAAGGAGCGTCTGCCGGGACTCTAAGAGGAGTTCTCGCGCCTCGGAAACCGAGGAACTTGTCGCGAAGGCCGCCTGTTGAAGCGAGATGCCATGGCGGTCATGCATGAGCAGGATGCGGCGGCCCCGCTCAGGCAACGCGCCGGGCTGGCTCTCGACGGCAGGGGCGATCTCCTCCGGCGTGGATTTCGGATCGGGAATGACCTCCTCCCAAGCTTCGAAATCCGCGGGCTGCCGCCATCCTGTCGCGGCTGCCATGTCAGCAGCAGGGGCATCTAAGGATACAGGGGCCAACTCCCCGATCTGCCTCTCCTCGCCCACAAGCAAGTCGGCCGTCCGGTATAAGAGACCGAGGAGCCACGCCTTGAGGTCTAGATTGTCGGGCTTATGCCGGCGCTCGTCCCACGCCTTGATCATCGTTTCCGCCAGAAGATCTTCTGCGCTGAGGGATCCGGAGCCGAGATCGCCAACGCAGACGCGGTATGTGATCTCGTGCTGGGCGGCTGCCCGTAGCTCTTTGAGATGTGGCTCGACCAGGCTCCGGAACATATCTTTGTCCCCGGCGAGTGCCCTTTGCCATTGGTCGGTCAGGGCCTTGACGTCAGACATTGGCAACTCCCTGCATCCTTCCCTTCTGCACAGAGCATCCTCATGCCCCGATGCACGATCTCATCGCTCGTCCCGCCACCGGGAGCACACCATGCGCGGGGCCGAAAATCCAAGGGTGATCTATCCGGACACGTGGCGGCCGGCCTCCAACGCCTGACGGGTCGACACAGCCGAAGGGTCGTCTCCACTCGGACGGTCGGACGGGTCAGAGGCGTTGCCCGTTCCGGAATGGAGGCGCCCGATCGGGCGCCTCCATCTCGACGGCTCACTTCTTCATGTTGGGCTGATTGCTCGCGTTGGAAGTCCGCTCACCGTGACTGCCCTTCCGGAACGTCAGCTTACCGGACACCCGCCTGAGCGTGTCAGCGATATCGTATTTGAGCTTGTTGGCCATTTCAGACATGTTCATGACAAACCCCATCAGGTTCGGCACGAAGTCGGTGCCAGCCTTACAACGCAGACCTTGGCTGCCGGATCCAAGTACTTCGCTCCTTACAGAGCGCGTTTACGAGGCTCGGGGAAGAGGGCGCAAGCGGAAGGTTTTGACCCGCTGCACGAGCATCCCACAAACGTCCACTCAATTCAGAATTCGACTGGCCGGCGGCTTTGTCGCGTTCCACCCCATCGAAGACCTAGAGACATTGCCAATCCAAGGGTGCTTCTGACGACCGATGCTGGCCGATGGGCACCCGACTAGCCAGAACTGCGACATGGACGGGGCCTTCTAGGAGGCTCGATCGCCCTGGTCGTCATCCCGCCAGTCGGCGAAAGCGCGCTGCAGTTCGGCGGCAACCTCTCCGATCAGGATCATCGTCTCAGGCATGATTCCACCCATCGTGAGAAAGCCGTGGATCTGGCCGGGAAAGTGCCGCCGCCGGACAGGCACCCCCGCCGCTTCCAACCGATCCGCATATGCGATGCCCTCGTCGCGGAGAGGATCATGGCCGCAGGTCACAACCAGCGCCGGAGGAAGATCGGCGTGGCTGGCGGCGCGCAGCGGCGAAGCGCGCCAGTCGGTCGCCAGGGCGGGATTGGGCAGATACTGGCCTGCGAACCATTCGAGCGCGGCGACGTTCAGTGTCGGGCCGGTCTCAAATTCCGCTCTTGAAGCAGTCCGGGCGGCAAAATCCGTCGCAGGATAGATCAGGATCTGCCCGCAGGGCTGCGGCCGGCCCTCGTCGCGCAGGATCAGCGCCAGGACCGCCGCAATATTTGCCCCGGCGCTGTCGCCTCCCACGGCAATACGACGCGGGTCGATCAGAAGCTCGTCCGCCGCCGCAGTCACGTGGTGATAAGCGGCTTGGGCATCCTTAATGGCAGCGGGAAAGGGCCGCTCGGGCGCCAGGGCATAGTCCACGGCAATCACCGCGCAGCGCCCGGCATTGGCAATGCTCCGGCAGGCATTGTCATGGGTCTCCAGATCTCCGGACACCCATCCGCCGGAGTGGAAGAATAGGAATGCGGGCAGCACCTGTCGGTCCGCCGTGCCCCAGGGCCGATAGAGCCGCATCGCCGGCCGGTCCGGGGCTGCCGGAAGATCATGGACCCGCGCGACCTCCGGCAGCGCGGGTGCGAGGGCTCGGCGGCCATCGCGGAAGGCGCGTCGAGCGTCCTCCGGCGTGCCAGTCTCGGGGCCCTGGACCGGAGATGCGAGCAGTCGGTCGACAAACTGCTGCGCCGCAGGGTCGAGGGGCGATTTGAGCTTGCTCACGATTTACCCTCCCCTCACGTAGCTCAGGCCTGCTTCCACGCTACCAGGCATTCCTCGTTGAACACGGGCCAACCGAATGTAAGGATGGTGTCGCCGTTGCGGCCATAGGCGCAAACGATCTACAGGCGCCATTCGCAAGCCCCTCATTCATGGATCCAGGTGAATCGCTCGCCTGCTCGACAGACTCTGCCGACCGACGAGCCGCCAAGATGCGAGCCGAAGAACAGTGCATTTCGGTCGGCGGCATAACCAAGAGCCCAAAGCCGGGATGTCCGAGCAAGCTCGGCAGTCTCGCAAAAAACCGAGTTCCATTCCGGCCGCAGAACCTGCACCTGATTGTGAAGCACATCGCCCCCGAAGAACGCCTCCTCTCCGCCGCTCCGGATGGAAATGGAGAGATGGCCCGGGCTATGTCCAGGCGTAGCATGGAAGATCACGCCGTCGATCGGCCCAAACGGTCCCGGATCGATCTCATCCACGAGTCCTGCAGTGATGACCGGCCTGATGCTATCACCGAACACGCCGGCTGCCGGTCCTTCTTCGAACTGCGCCTGTCTCGCCGTTGCGCCTTCGACTCGGCCCCACACATAGCGGGCCCTGGGAAAGGTCGGCAGCCAACGCCCCCCATCTTCCCTGGTGTTCCAGCCTACGTGGTCGGTATGGAGATGGGTGCAGAAAACGTAATCCACCTCCTCTGGCACCGCACCCGCTGCAACAAGCCGCTCCAAATAGCCCGTCGTAAGGTTAGCGAACGCGGGAAAAGCTCGCTGCCGGCCGTTGCCGACCCCCGTATCAATTAAGATTCGGCAGGTGCCGTCTTGCACCAGCCAGCTCTGGACCGGGACGCTCAGACGGTTCCCATGGGCGGCGCGGGTCGGCCTGACCACAGTCTCTGCCTCGGCGCCGAGCACGCCGTCGTCCCATGCGGGGATCAAGGCTGTAGGCGCAAACTCGAGAGTAATCTCCGAAATGCGGGTCACCCGCCAAGATCCGATCCTGTAGATATTTTCCTGCATAACGAGCCTCACTGCATCTCAGCACTCCTCATGAGCGCGGACCATTGCCTCGTGATGCCATGCATATTATGAATGAGGTCGCGCTTTCAAATCGATATGATTCATGAACTCTATCGATCACTTCAATCTCCGCTCCTTCGACCTCAACCTGCTCATCGCCTTCGATGCGCTGATGCAGGAACGCAGCGTCACACTCGCCGCCCGGCGGTTGAAGGTCCAGCAGCCGGCCATGAGCCACACGCTCGCCACGCTCCGGGCCACCTTCAACGATGAGCTTCTTGTGCGCGTGAAGCAGACGATGGAACCGACCCAGCGGGCCCTTGAGCTTCACAAGCCGATCCGCGACCTGCTCGCGCAGGCGCAGGACGTGCTGCGTGGCAGCCGTCCTTTCAGTCCTGCCACGGATGAGCGGACCTTCCGTCTCGGCCTGACCAATGGGCTTGAGGTCCTTCTGCTCCCCGAATTGGCGGCACGGTTTCGCCAGCACGCGCCGTCGGTCTCCCTTGTCGCGCGGGCTGTCGAGCCTTCTGACGCGACGGAGCTGCTCGATTCCGGCGAGCTCGACCTCGCGGTAGGGTGCTACGAGGCGCCGGTATCCTGGCAGAGACGCGAGTTGCTCTTCGAGGAGACGCTCACCTGCTGCTTCAATCCGACGCTGTTACGCTTTGGCGTGCCGATTGATCGGCATGCCTATGTCGAGACGCCGCATGCCGTCGTCTCGCTCAACGGCGAACTCTGGGGTTGCATGAAGCCAGTGTTGGAGGACATCGGCATCCGTCTCAACATCGCGGCCTCGGGACCGAATTTCCTGGCGACCCTGATGATGGCGCGCGAGGGGCCGCTGCTCACAACGCTACCCAGCCGGATCGCCGCGCTTTATGCACCGATCTTCGGCCTGACGACGAGTCCGGTGCCGCTACCTTGCCGGCCTAATCCCATCGCCATGGTCTGGTCAATGCGCGCGGACCAAGAGTCGGGCAGCGTTTGGCTGCGTAATGAGATCCGTCAGGCCGGGTTCGTCAAGTACAGGCCAGGAACGCCGTCTGCAGTGATTGCTGCCGAATGATCTCGCTTGTTCTCGGCTTTGACATATCAGCGATATCACCTCTGAGCTTGTTGGCCGTCTCAGACATGTTCAAAATTGACATCACACATGGATCACCCACTTGGGGCAGCCCCCCTTGACCCTACCAATCTCAGGCGCGGCCAAACAAAGTACTTGTCGACCCCTGCTAGGAGGCCGAGAAGAAGCTCCTAGGCCAAGGCGGCAATAGAGGCTTTGCGCAGGCAGATCATTGTGCGCACCACAAGTTCAGCGTTGAGACGGCGATGGGGTCAATGACCTCGTCGACTGCGAAATCTCATAGGCTGTAGAAGCAATGACGAGTACGATCAGCAGGCTAATGGATTGAGCCCATTGACCATGCGATAAGGAAGGGCAGAGCCGGAGGGGAAACTGTCCCCTCCATGATGTGTCTTCTCGTGTTACCGTAGACCCTGCTAGGCAGACCCCTGCACTCCTTCAGGGTCGCCGAACCATCGCAATGCGGCCTCAGCTACTCCCTCAGCGTCAGGAGCAGTCTCGCTGGCCCACGCGACGAAGCCGTCTGGGCGCACGAGCATTGCTCTCAAGCCTAGCCCATCTGTGACGGTACTTGAGACATAAGCGATCCGATTGCTCCAGCGACTCCCGAGCACCTGAAGCGGCGTATCACTGTCGAAGTCCAGCAGAAGGCCTCTTCCCGTTCTCAAGTGTTCGCCGAGCTTAGTGCCGTCGACTAACTCGAAGTCGGGAGCGCTACGGCCCACCAGCGGATGGCTGCCGCCCAGTTCGTATTTGAGAGATACACCCCACACGCGCTCAGCGAAGTAAGTCGCGCCGTCGCGCGTGTCGATTAGATCACGAATGATGGATTCGAGCGCGCGCGTACTCCGGGTAGGCCGCATGAGCGCGACTTGGGCACGCGACCAATCGAGAACTTGCGCTCCTACTGGATGCCGTTCGCTCAGATAGGTATCAAGCAACCCGGCCGACGCGTTACCACGGATCGTCGAAGCCAGCTTCCAACCCAGGTTCATTGCGTCGCCGAGCCCGAGGTTGAGCCCCTGACCACCTAAGGGAGAATGGATGTGGGCTGCATCCCCCGCGAGCAATACCCGCCTTCTTCGGTACGCCATCGCCTGGTAGGCGCGATCAGTCCAAGTAGTGGCAAGATGGAGAGCTGTAACGATGACGTCCGTGCCGGCGACGCGGCGCAACACTGTCTGCACATGCTCCAGCGTAATCGGCCGGGTCCGGTGGAACGCACCTCCGTCGAAATCGACCATCGCGATCGTTCCAGGCTTAGCGTAAGTGTACATTCCCGTCGGCGTATAGGTGCGTCCGGGACGGAGCTTATCCGGGTTGGCAATGTCGACTTCAACGGAATAGCCGGTGAACTCGGGCTCGGTGCCGACGAAATCAAATTCTCCTAGCTTCCGCACCGTGCTGCGACCTCCGTCGCAGCCGACGAGCCAGCGTCCGCGAAAGGTCTCGCCGCCAGCACGGATGGTGACGTCTTCATCCGACTGAGTAAACTCCGTGACGCCTAGGCCGCGCCTAATCTCAACTCCCATCGCGCTTGCACGAGCGGCTAGGACCGTTTCAACGGACTCCATGTCGACCGCCATGCTGGTGCCAGCCGGACTTGGCAGGCGATATTGCCACCGCGAGGTGTCGACGTTGTCATGATAGAACTCGATGCCGGCGAAGTGGCCAGCTGACCGGCGCGGCTGCTGCATCCAATGCGCGACGGCCTTGGTGCCCCCCGAAAGGTCGTTCGCGCGCTGCTCCGCAGCGATGTCCTCCAGCAATCCACGGCGGTAGAAGGCCTCGATGGTGGGGGCTGAAAGGCCGCGCATCCCGAAGGGAAGCCGCTTCAAAGGCGAGCGTGGATCCTTGGCTTGCTCCAGCACCAGCACCGAAAGGTTGGCGAGCCGCAACTCACAGGCGAGAAAGAGGCCGACAGGGCCAGCGCCAGCGATTACGACGTCATACGGCTTCGAGTGTCGGATGTGCATGATCTACTCCTGTGTCGATGTTCGACCGGAGCGTTCCTCGCCTTTGAGAACCACACGGACGAACAATTTGGACGCTCGAGGAGCATCCGATGTTCGTCGTGGGGGTCCTATGCACGAAGCCAAAGACCAGAGCTTTCGTTACCGAAAGGACTTGGGCTTACCAAACCAAGTCTGCCTTTTCCGACACGGCAACGATAGCATCGGGTAGATTTCCCGGCAACGGACATTGCGCCCCGGGCCGAATTGCTGCAGCAGAGGCGGGTGCTCCAGAATGGCCTCTTCATCCATGCCATAGGGAGGCAGATCCGCGGTTCGAGCGGACGGTGCATTCAACAGAGTTGACCGGCCGAGCACTAACGCTAAGAAGCTCGCCCTTGCTACTTTGTTTAATTGGATCTTTCGCGCTTGGGCTCCCGGGTCCGACGGGACCGTAGCCTGCCAGCCAAGGTTCCCTTTCCTCGAGAGTCATCGGCGCTGCCGGGACGGTTCGGCGCGTTCTTCACGTCCCGGCTCGCCCGTCCCGGCTCGCCCGTGCGGGCTGGTGTTGCTCCGGCACAACTCCCTGGAACCACGCAGAGCTTATTCGGAGTGCTCTCGGCTGCCCTCGACTGAACTGCCTCTCCCGTTCCGGTTGATGCTGCCAGTCGCCTCAATGTCGGGAGCTTGGCCTGGCAATACCATGGGACCGTTCATGCCGAAGGTGACGATGTCGCTGCATCCGTCAGGGAGAAGCCCCGCCCCGTTCTCTTGGGGCAGGCAGCGGGCCGGCACGTTCTGGGCGAAGTCCGGCACCGATGGTTCGGATGCGGCAACACCCAGGACTGCCGCTATCAATGCACTTGGAAAAGCTCGTTTGAGCATGTTGATCTCCTCTGCAGTCGCAACGTCATACTTCTCATTCCAAACAGCAGGCTGCGCTTCGGGTTCCTGGGGCGCGTGGACGCCTTGATGTGATGGCATGCCTCCTTACCTCTTCTGCGACCGGAGCATCGACCATTCGTTCGATCAGTTGAGACCAGGGCGCATCGTTTCGTAACTTGACGTCGGTTATGACCATGAGATGGTTCCCTATGCTTGCAGCCCGGGGGAGGCGCCGGGACGGTCGCTATCCCCCGACTTGGTAAATGGCTATGGCCCTGGCTTGGCCAATTGGCCGGGCTCACGCCATTGAAGGAGGTGCGCTGGCCCGAGCCAATGATCAACTCGCGCGTTCCACGGTCGCCGGCGGTACGCTGGTCGTGCCGGACGGTTCTGTCCGGCTAAGTCATTGCTCGGGCGTGCTGGTCGCTCCCGATCTCGTACTAACCGCCGCGCACTGCATCAGAGACAATCCGGTCGGGGCCGCCGTCTCCTTTTATGATGGGAGCAGGCGCCTTCCTTCGACGCACCGTGTCGCCGCCGTCATCCGCCGTTCCTTTGAGCCGGGCCGTTTCACCTCCCGCGACGTTGCGGACATGCTCACCGAGATCTCCCTTGATCTCGCGGTTCTGCGCCTGGAAACACCGGTGACAGGGCTCCCCCCTTCGCCTCGCCCATAACCTGCAGTCACTACCACAAACCCTGCGGCTGGCGGGCGTGGGTCTTTCCGGCCGGACGGTCGGCACACTTAGGACTACCGTCTTGAATCCACTCGCCATATCGGAGACAGGGCTGATCATTGCGCGCACGGTCGGAGCTCGAGTGTGTCTTGGAGACTCGGGTGAGCCTGTCGTTGTGCCGATCAAGAACGGCCCGCTGCTGTAGGGGGTGGCGAGCGCCGTCATCACACCTCACGCCCCCTGCGGCAGCATCCTCATGATCGCTCCGGCCGCAGCCGCAAGCCCACAGGTGTAACGATCCGCAGGCCTGGACGGCCTGCGCTCACAACAAAGCCCAGAGCATCGCACTCTGGGCTTCGGGCACTCAATCGGGAGAGCCCGCTTCGTGCCGTGTAGTTTCCGGTCCAGATCGACTAGGCAAAAACGTCCTGGTGGACCAATGCACCGAGCGGACCTCGTACCAATCCGGAAATCTACATAGAAATAACACGATCCGTCAGATGTTGGTTCCGGGAACCAGGGACCGACGGATCGAATGTCAAACTTACGCCAATCCGAAATACTGACTGGGCCGGTGAACCGCGAGGGTTTCGGATTGCGGCGGAAAATATGGCACCAGCTCGACATCTTCCACCCGCACAGGGGCTGCATGGAGGTGCGAGAGAAGCTCTGCACCTTGCCGCAGCAGAGCATTGCGGTCGCCGGTGTCTTGAAGAACAATCCCGGAGACATCGTCGGCGCCGCGGAGCTTCACAAAGAAGTATCCGGTGGTCATGGCGTTACCCCTTTCCCTTACGCATAGTCCTCCCTAGAACTTTGGGACAGCGGGCAGCTCGTCCTCATCGGTCTGGAGCAGTTCGACCAAGCGAGCGATCCGTCCCGATGGGATACGCCTGCCCTCGTTGAGCATGGCCTCGTCGTTCTCGAGCCAAGCCCTGGCCTCTGCCAGTTCCGTCCGGCTGGTTCCCATGTGCAGGATCTCGGTCACCACGCCGTCGCTGGAGCGCCCGATGAGCGCCCTCACCCCGTCCCGTGTCAGCCTGTCGGTCATATTCGATCTCCTGTTTGGTGGGGATCGGTGCCGATGTGGGTTTGGGAACGGGTATCAACAAGACCGTCTGGGACGTTCTCGTGGATCTTGACGGGCGGGATGAGCGTTCCTACCTCGTGGAATGCCAAGGCTCATCAGGAGCTTGGCACCTTCGGCGCCGGCGGGCCGCCGGCGCTCTTGTGGTTACGTTGCTCAACGGAGGATGTAGCTATGAGAACAACGTTCGACCTTTCTCCTCTCTATCGTTCGTCGGTCGGCTACGACCGGCTGCTCGACATGCTCGATCAGGTCAACCGGGTCGAGCCCATGACCAACTGGCCGCCCTACAACATCGAGAAGACGGGCGACGACCAGTACCGCATCACCATGGCGGTCGCGGGCTTCTCACCCGACGAGATCGAGCTCGTTCAGCAGGAAAACACGCTCTTCGTGAACGGCCAGAAGCATCCTGAGCCGGAAGGCGTGCAGGTTCTCCATCGCGGCATCGCCACTCGCGCGTTCAAGCAGACCTTCAACCTGGCCGACCATGTGAAGGTCACGGGGGCGAGCCTTGAGAACGGCCTGCTAACGATCGAGCTGAAGCGCGAGGTTCCTGAGGAGCTCAAGCCCCACCGGATCGAGATCGTCTCCGGCACGGGCGCCAAGGCGCTGTCTCAGGACAACCAGCCGCAGCAGATCGAGCACGAGCCGAGCAAGCAAAGCAAGGCAGCTTAAGGCAGGCGCTTCACGATGGGGCGCAGCGGTGCCGGGACACCGGCACCGGACCCTTGCGCTCGCCTGAAACGGATCGATGAAAGGAGAAGACCATGAACATGCGTGATCTGATCCCGTGGGGCCGCACCGAACGGTCGATGGTCCCCGGCACGATGCGCGGTGAGGAGATGAGCCCCTTCATGACCCTTCACCGCGAGATGAACCGGCTGTTCGACGACGTGTTCAGCCGGTTCGAGGGCGGCATGCCGTCGCTTCTCGGGCGCATGCCGGCCTGGCCCAGCCTCGAGGCGACCGAGACCGACAAGGAGGTCCGGATCTCGGCCGAGCTGCCCGGCATGGACGAGAAGGACATCGAGGTCCTGGTCGACGACGATGTCCTGACCATCCGCGGCGAGAAGAAGGCCGAGACCGAGGACAAGGAGCGCCGCTTCAGCGAGCGCTACTACGGCCGCTTCGAGCGTGTCGTTCCCCTGCCCTTTGCGGTTGAGGAGGACAAGGTCGAGGCGTCGTTCAACAACGGCGTGCTCACCGTCACCCTGCCCAAGTCCGAAAAGGCGCAGGAGAAGACCAAACGCATCACCGTCAACGGAAAAGGCAAGAAGTAGTCGCATGGCACAGCACCCGGGAAGGCCGCACCGGCTGCCCGGGTGCCCGCCTTCGCTCACTCGAGGAGGG
>NZ_JALJRK010000230.1 GCF_024519725.1 Microvirga sp. Mcv34
GACAACGAGCCCGGCGCGGATCGTCGTCCCGCCGGCCAGAGTCAGGGCTGCGCCCCGTTCATCCGTCGTAAAGTCCGTGGCGAATTCCGGCACGAGGGTCAGGTGCTCGGCCTTCCCGGCGGCTTCCGCGAGCGTCTCGACGAGAGCGACGTTCTCGATGTTCCAGCCGAAGGCGTCCAGGCCGATCTCTCCGGCCCGGAACGACGCCGGGGGAGGGCGGAACAGGCTGCCCGTGTCGTCGATGATGCGCATGGTTTCGAGTGGTGCCGCAACGGCAGAAACGGCCGGCCAGACGCCGAGGGCTTCCAGGAAACGGACCGAGCCGTTGAGGAGGGCGACCGTCCGCCCGTCCCTGCGCACGTCGAGGCCGCCGATGAGAACGGTCTCGTAGCCGTCCCGGGCAAAGGCCAGGGCGGCGCTCAGGCCCACGGCTCCGGCGCCGACCACGGCGATGTCATAGCTGTTCTCGGTCACGGGCTCTTTCACCATCAGGTTGTGGACGGTTCGCGGACTCACAATAAACCACGGATTCGGCATTGCCGACCGGCGCAACGCTTCCCTATGATTATTCCATAACGGAAGCTCGCTACCCGTTCGGCCCTTGCCAAGAGCCGCGCGGGCCGTCATCCATGTGCAAATTCCTAACCCGCTGCAACCCTTGAAATCCGAGTCGCTTGTGTGAAGGCAGACGTATCATCATCGGGGACGCCCCTCGTCGAACTTCAAGGGATCAGCAAGCGCTATGGCGACCTTCTCGCCAATGACGGGATCAACCTGGCCATCCAGCCCGGCGAGATCCATGCCCTTCTGGGCGAGAATGGCGCGGGCAAGTCGACGCTGGTCAAGATCCTCTACGGGGTGATCGAGCCGAGCGCCGGCGAGATCCGTTGGGAGGGCCGCCCGGTCACCATTGGGTCCCCAGTCGAGGCGCGCAATCTCGGCCTGGGCATGGTGTTCCAGCACTTCTCCCTGTTCGACGAGCTGACCGTCGCCGAGAACATCGCCGTCGCCCTGTCGAACGAGTGGAGCCTGTCCACCGTCCGCAGCAAGCTCGGCGAGATCAGCCGGACCTACGGGCTGGCGCTGGATGCCGACCGGGCGGTGTGGACCCTGTCGGCCGGCGAGCGCCAGCGCATCGAGATCGTCCGCTGCCTGTTGCAGAACCCGAGGCTCCTGATCCTGGACGAGCCGACCTCGGTCCTGACGCCCCAGGAGGCCGAGCATCTCTTCACCACCCTGGACCGTCTCTCGGCCGAGGGCTGCTCCATTCTCTACATCTCCCACAAGCTGGAGGAGGTGCGCCGCCTCTGCCGTAGCGCCACGATCCTGCGGGCCGGGCGGGTGGTCGCCACCATTGATCCTCGGGCCAAGAGCGCCCGCGAGATCGCCGCCTTGATGGTCGGCAACGAGGTCGGCGAAGTCCGAACCGACGCACCGCAGCATGTCCTGGGCGAGATGCTCAGGGTCTCGCACCTGTCGATGGCGCCAGCCGGTCTCCACGGGCAGGCCCTGCGCGATATCGACCTCGAGGCGCGTGCTGGCGAAGTGGTGGGCATCGCCGGCGTC
>NZ_JALJRK010000231.1 GCF_024519725.1 Microvirga sp. Mcv34
CGCCGGCGCCCGCGCGGAACCTTCTTCTGGGAGGGCAGCCGCGGGTCCTTGTCGAGGCGATAGGCGGTGGAGGAGCTGAAGCCGGCTTTGGCAGCGGCAATCGGGATGGTGTTGGTGTGACGGAGCTTCATGTAGAGTCTTCTGTGGTTGCCGCCCGTGATGCAAGAAGTTTCTGACCTTTTGGACGCGTGATCGAGTGCGGTCTTCTGTCAGGCCTTTGCTTGCGGCGTTTCCAGAAGCCGCTGGCCGGTATGGTGATCCACGGATCAGGTCCAAAACTCACCTCCGAGCTTGGCGCTCTTCGACTCTAGCTGGTTTTCCTGATCCAGATCTGTTCGATCGTCGTGCCCATTCGGGTCGTCGCCTTCTCACACCCCCCTTACCGACTCAGGCAGTTTGCTGCAGGTCAATCACGCAGCCACAGCCGGCGCCGGATTCCGATAATCCTCATTTTTGGTGAGCATGGCCCAGATTGTCCGCGCCATCTTGTTTGCCAAGGCCATCGCCACGAGCATCCGCGGCTTTCTTACCAGCATCCGTGCCAGCCACGATCCCGGGAGGATGGACTTGCGACCGAGCCAGTTCAGCCGCGACATCGCCCCAACGATGAGCAACCGGCGAATGTCCGCCTGCCCCTCCTTTGATACACGCCCGAGACGTTCCTTGCCCCCTGACGAGTGTTGCCGTGGGACAAGGCCTAGCCAGGCCGCAAAGTCTCGGCCACATTTGAAGCTGGCCATGTTGGGAGCGAATGCTTCAACTGCCAGCGCGGTCAGCGGCCCGACCCCTGGCATCGTTTGCAGCCGTCGCGCTGTTCCGGTCGGCCCCGCCAGCTTCTTGAGTTGCTCTGTCTTAGCCTCGATCCGCTCCGTCTTCTGGCCAATCTGGCCGATAAGGTCCTGACATTCCTGGCAGACCAACTCGGGGAGGTCGCTGTTTGGCGTCTTGAGGATCGCCTCGATGCGCTTGAGATGGCCGATCCCCTGCGGGACGATGTGGCCGTATTCGTAGAGAACCGCACGCAGTGCGTTCACCAGATCGGTGCGCTGATGGACTAGGCGCTGCCGAGCCCGAAACACCACCGCCTTGGCCTGTTGTTCTTCCGACTTTGGTTCGACGAAGCGCATTTCCGGGCGCTGTGCTGCGACCACGATCGCCTCGGCATCGGCCGCATCGTTCTTCTGGCGCTTAACGAAAGGCTTCACATACTGCGGCGCGATCAGTTTAACCTCATGGCCGATTTTGACCATCTCCCGTGCCCAATAATGGGCGCTGCCGCAGGCTTCCATCACCACGACTGCCGGCGGATGCTCGGTCATAAACTTCTGAAACTGAGGACGCGACAGCTTCTTTCGAAACTTCAAGTGCCCCGCCATTGATGCGCCATGGAGCTGGAACACATGTTTTGCTAGATCCACTCCGATCATTGTATCTTTCATGGTGCCGTCCTCTCCGCCTGGTGGCTGAAACCACCACATTCTTGGCACACTGCGATGCCGTCTGGGGAGGGCGGCAACCATCCCATCTCATCTGGCAGTCGGTGATGTGGCGGCCGGGCA
>NZ_JALJRK010000232.1 GCF_024519725.1 Microvirga sp. Mcv34
TGCCGTTGTGGCTCCATTCAGGTTGGGTGGATTTCAATGTTGTCAGGCAGGCTCACTACCGGAGAGACTGATGCTCACACAAAGATTTTTCCGCGTGATCGTGGCCGGGCTAGCACTGGGTGGCATGCTCCCAGCCGGACAGGCAAAAGCTTGGCACTATGGTGTCCCCCACGACAGGTATCACGACAGCAATGAGGAGATTGTCATTGAGCGGCGGCACAGGGGTAGGGGCTTCTATGAGGCGGACCGCCACCATCGTCCACGTCACCACCAGCACTGTCGGGAGGTCGAGTTCCACGATCATCATGGGAACCACCGGATCAGGACGATCTGTGACTGAGCAGTCCGAGACTCAGATCAGATCCGCAGACACTCAGCACGACATAGCGGGGACGCTGCACCGGCCAGTTCATTGAAGCTTCGACAGCTCCCGCACGAAAAAAC
The DNA here is from genome assembly GCF_024519725.1 of Microvirga sp. Mcv34. Taxonomy (GTDB): domain Bacteria; phylum Pseudomonadota; class Alphaproteobacteria; order Rhizobiales; family Beijerinckiaceae; genus Microvirga. Next base: position 445 of record NZ_JALJRK010000232.1, read on the forward strand.
TCCCTCGCTGGCGTGAGCCGACGAGGGAGCAGGGTAAAAGGACCTGTTATTTCTCCAATCTACAATAAATGAGAGGTGAAAGCCATCCCGGAACTAAACCACGGTAACAGACTGCGTGTGAACACGCTTGGCCAAATGCAACAAGACAAGCTCTATCTCATTTAGCCGATCAACTGCTAGGCCCGCCAACATCGTGCTGCGCCAGCGGATCTGATCCGTACAGGGGCGTTCGCAGGACTGAATGCAGGCGGAGTCAGCGCGCTGCGAAACGCTCCTCACTGCACGGACAACTCCCTGTTGTTTCTTGCGCTTCGGTACCGGGCGGCATTGGATTTGGCATCCGCGCCGGAGTCTTGCTCACCTCTCGATTTCTCTGGTGGTGAATGTCGGTTAAGCAACGATCCAGGTGATGGTCCTACATCAGGAAGGATTCTGCCAATGGTCTTGACGAAATAGGTGTGCTCGCGGGCAGTCTCGTAATCGTCCTCACATAGAAGGACACCTCTGTTACTCTAGCGGGAAGGTGTCCGACGGCGAAAATGGGAATTTATCCAGAGTTCAGACAAGGAGCTGACGCCCTTCTGGAACGCAGCGGCGGGCCTCTGATACAGAATACGGTCAGCATGCCCGCACCTTTGCTGTGCGGCTCCTGTGCTGCGTGCTTGGCGTGTTGTCGACGGCTATTCTGCCTGCTTGCCCAGCCAATGAGCCATCGCCCACTGGGACTTTGCGATAGACATCTCCGCTGGGCCGGGAGAATCCATCGGAACGTCCGATCGACATGTGCGTTCGCCCGGCAGTGTTGCTCGATCTTGAGAGAGGCCTCTCAGAAGATGAGCGGGAAAGCGGCAACAACGGAGAGCAATCATGAACAACCTTAAGCAATCAATTCTGGCGACAGTCCTTCTGATCGGGAGCGCGACCATTGCACTGGCGCAAGGAACTGGTGCAGGAGCAGGTGGCCTTGGTAGTGCTGGTGCGGGGACAATGGGCGGTAGCGGCGGATCCGGCGGAGTCGGGAACCCTGCAACGACAGGCAGCACGACGTCCAATGGCGGCGCTCCAATTCTGCCAAGGCGCGGCTCTGGTGCGAGTGGATCTGTCGGTC
>NZ_JALJRK010000233.1 GCF_024519725.1 Microvirga sp. Mcv34
CTGCTACCCTGCGTATCCACACGTTACCTTCTGGGTATCGTTACCAGCAGGGTTCCGGCTAATCGCTGAGAGCGCCGGGCTGCTACCTCCCAGTAAGTGCGCTCGGCGCCGGACAATGGATCGTCAAGGAAAGGCGAGTTCCTGATTTGTTCTATCTTAGCGTATAATCAGGAACAAATCTTGCGCTGGCCCCTGATGGCCTCGGTCAGCCTGCCCCCACCGCCGGGCGGCTCGTTCCACGTCACCGCGCCAATCCGCTTCTCGCTCCAGAACTGACCCAGCGGGCCTCCAGAATTGGAGGCTCTCTCGGCGCGCCTGGGTGAACCGAGGACAGTGGGGGGAACGCACGAACGCACAGCCCGAGCCTGCGTTGCTCGGTGCAACCGCGCATGCAGCTTCCGCCGCACTGGAGAGGAGACCCTCATAAAGCATGAAGCACGGGGCGCTGGCGGCGGGAGGTGCGGCCGCACGCGCCGGCGCGGGAGGTGCGATGGGCGGCACTGGCGGGCCCGGATGGCGGCACATCCGGAATGGGCGGGGCGTCAACCCCTGGGACGGCCACCACCCGTCCGGAACAGGCGCCGGCCTAGCCGGTCGGTTCGGCCGGGCCGTCGGCGGGTCCCGCGGCGCTGCCGACCAGGCCGGGGGTGGCCATCCGCGAGCGATCGAGGCGCGGCGGACACATCCGGCGCAACGGGGTGCCAGGGGGCGTTGGCGGCACAAGCTCTCCGGCGCGCTCGCGCTCGCGGTAGGGGCGGTGCGGCGCCCGTCAGCCGCTTCTGACTTACTTCAGCAGGTGAGCCGCTTGTTCGCTCCTCTTCGATATCGTTATCGTGCCTTAAGCGGGCGTCGCCGGCCAGCAGTGCGGTAAGCGTGGCGTCATGGCCGCCTACCGAAGCGGCGATCAGGATGAGATAAGTGTCCACGAAGATTGCAGCGGACACTTAGGCGGCATGCATGTCAGAGATGGAGCCTCGTCGTCGACGCAGTTGGACCACGGAGGAGAAGTGGCGGCTTGTCGAGGAGGCCAGGCTCCCGGGAACCGCTGTCGCGGAGGTGGCCCGTCGGCGCGGCGTCAACAACAATCAGCTTTTCGGTTGGATCCGGGCTGCAGAAGCAGGCAAACTGGGGCCCCGTCCGGCTTCTCTGGTGCTTCTCCCGGAGGCTTCATCGCACAATGAGTTCATTCCGATCGGGGTCTTCGGGACGTGCGACGATGAAGGGCCCGCGATCACGATGCCGGCGCTTCGCCCGCTGGACGCCACTCCGGCGGAGAGCTCGCCACAGCCGAGAGCCGAGCGGTCGGCCAGAACGCCGATGCTGGAGGAGCGGCCTGGCGTGATTGAGATCGACCTGCCAAACGGTGCGCGTGTTCGGGTTGACGCCTTTGTCAACGAGCGGGCGCTGCGGCGTGTTCTTTCGGCCCTCGGTGCGAAGTCGTGATCCAGATCGCTGCGGGAACGAAGGTGTATCTGGCCTGCCAGCCGGTCGATAT
>NZ_JALJRK010000234.1 GCF_024519725.1 Microvirga sp. Mcv34
TAGTCGGCCCTGAACAATGCCGTTTGATCAGGCTGCCATTGGATTCCAGGGTTCGTGGGCAGTATCCGATGGCGCGGATGAACCCATCAGAGCGGCCAGGAACCAAGCGACAAGAAGCCTGAGCCAGTTCAGGATCAGCCGTAGGTTGTGCCCGGCGGCCACGAGCAGCGCATTGATCGCATCGCCGGCTGCTCCGAGCAGGTGATTGCGTCCAAGCCGCCCGTCCGCCTTCATGTGCCCGATCATCGGCTCGATGGCTGAGCGGCGTCTCAGCTCCCGCCTGATCGTTGGCGTCAGGCCCCGCCGCTGTCGCGTGATGAACACCCGATCCGTCTTGGCATAATCATGCCCACGATAGCCCTGGTCGACATAAGTCCGCTCCGGCTCGACGCCCGTCATGGCCACGACCTGATCGATCGTCGTGGTGAGCGTGTGACCATCATACGGATTGCCCTCGAGCGCCTTGGACGCGAGCACGAAGCCTTCGCGGTTGGTCACCGCCAGCGCGACCTTGGAGCCAAATTCGTACGGCCGATGCGCCTTGCCCTTGGCGATGCACACCACCTCCGGTGCGTGCAGGCTGTAGAGCTTGTTCTTGCTCGTGCGTTCCTGCGTCAGAAGACGCTCGATGAGGCCGAGCAGAGGAGCAAACCGGCGTGAGAGAACCTCATCGCCTGTGACTTTCCTGGCGACATCGCGGTAGACCCGACCCAAATAGGTCTTCAGCCGCTTCAACTCGCGCCGCATGCGGCGCATCTGCCGCGCATGGGCATAGCGACCGACCTGCACGGCGGCGCGTTTGGCCAGGCGGGTGTGAGCCTGCCGCAGCGTGAGGCCATGCCGCTTGGCCTGCCGCACCAGAGCCTGCAAGGCTTTCAGGTACAGCTTGGCGTCGGTGGGATAGGTGATCGCCTTGGGCTGGACGGTGGTGTCGACGCTGATCCGCTCCAGGCTCGACGACCGCACGGCGCCGCTCTCCAGCCCGGCCTGGATGGTGGCCGCCAGCAGCCTCTCAAGTCCATCGGGCCCGAGCCGCTTGCGCCAGCGCGTCAGCGAGCTTGGATCGCACGGCAGCTCATGCTGGAAATACTCGCAACCGCAGAACCATTGGTAATACGGGTTCTCGATCCAGCGCTGCACCACCGCCTCATCGGACAGGTTGAAGGTGTGCTGGAGATAGGACAGCCCCACCATCAGGCGCGTCGGCTTCGCGGGGCGTCCGAGTGGGCGGTAGAAGCGGCCAAACTCGTGATCGAACCTGTCCCAGTCGATCAGACCGGCCAGGCGAAACAGCTCATGGCGGTGATCGAGGATCTGGTCGAGGCGGCTGCGGTAAAGGTCGCCGGAGCTCGCTACTGTCGGCTTGGGTCCCATGGAAATACACCAGGTTTGAGCGGGTCAGCACCCAGATGCTGGCATTTTACAATGCTTCGTGACGGCGAAGAATCCTTCTGTCTCAATCAGTTGTGGGTTGTTCAGGGCCGACTAAATA
>NZ_JALJRK010000235.1 GCF_024519725.1 Microvirga sp. Mcv34
TAGTACTACTGTGTCATAAACTTTGTGTGGCAGCAGGGACATCGTGGGAGCCTTCGCACGAGAGCGCAGATAAGTTCAGCCCGGATGGTGGCGATCGACTGGGCGACGTGGCGTTCGGGACGGATGGGCGCGGCCACCGGGATTGCCCGCCTTTGAGGGTCTCGGCGCATTGCGGATCGCGAGGCGGACGGGCGCTGAGGGGAAAAACCGGCTCCGCTCGGAAACCAGAAACCCGTAAGCTGCAATGCACAGCGTGGCATGGTGATGAAAGCCGCGCCAGCCCCGCCCCTCAAAGTGTCCCAGACCGATCTCCTGCTTGAGCTCCTGATAATCCCGCTCAATGCGCCAGCGCAGTTTTGCCAGATCAACAAGGTCCCTCAGGACGGTGTTGGCCGGCAGGGTCGAGAGCCAGTACTTGGTCGGTCGCTTCTCGCCCACGGGCCATTCGATCAGACACCACTCCTCTGGCCGCAGGGTCGCGCGCCAGTAGTCGCGGTGCGCCGGCCGCACCCGCACGGCCGCAAAGCGCGACGTCAGCGGAACCTTGGAGCCTTCCCGCCACGTGATCACGTGCCAAGCCCTGTGGGGCAGATCTTTCGCTAACTTCAGGGCTGAGACCGGCTTGTGCTGCGGATCCCGCCGCAGAAGTGTAGGCGGACGCCCGTGCCCGCTCCAGGGCTGCGGCGGCAGGGGCCCGGTGCCGGGCGCCCAGAGGCTGGTGCTCGACGCAATGCCGACGATGTAGGTCAGGCCCATGTTGGTCAGCGCGGTGCGAAACGCCGTCTCAGAGCCATAGCCGGCATCCGCCAGCACCACCGCCGGAGACACCCCCGCCAGCAGGGCCGCCCGGATCTGGGCGAGTGCGATGGTTGGCTTGCTGTGGAAGGCAACCGTCTCTGGCACGCCGGCCTTGGCGCGCCGTCGCGAGTCCTGCGCCCATTCCTTGGGCAGATAAATCTGAAAGGCGATCGGCAGACTGGCGTGATCATTGGCCAGCGACAGGCTCACAGCGACCTGGCAGTTGTCCTGCTTGCCCAACTGTCCGCAGTATTGCCGGGCCACTCCAACCGAATGGCTGCCCTTCTTGGGAAAGCCGGTATCATCGACGATCCAGGCCCGGATGGCCCCATGCCGTTCGATGACGGGCAGCACTTGCTTGCGCACGCTCGCCAGCAGGATCTCATCCGACCACTCGGCCTGCGCCACGAGATGATGCAGGGATTGGTGGGCCGCCCGGGCGCGGTGAGGGGCGAGCCGGGCCGCCATGGGCTCGATGCTCTTGCGTTCACCCGGCAGGAGCAGCCCGGTACAGTAGGCCTGCATCGGGGCGATCCGATCGGCATGGCCGAGCCCTTCCGCAAGGGCATCAACATACGCGGCAAACCGCGCCTCGCGCGTCTCCGATGGGATAGGAAGGTTCATCACACGCCCTCCGTATGATGGCACCTCCGACTATACCCCGACCCGTCAGTTTATGACACAGTAGTA
>NZ_JALJRK010000236.1 GCF_024519725.1 Microvirga sp. Mcv34
GACGGATTCAAGCAGTCGTCGCAACACGTATTCTGTTGCCCTCCCGCAGCCACTCGTCAAGCACCTCGGCAGGGGTTCTCCAGCTCAGCGTCTTTCTTGGTCTTGAGTTGAGGGAGGCTGCCACGGCAGCGATCTCCTCGGGGCTGTGCACACTCAGATCGGTGCCTTTCGGGAAGTACTGACGCAGCAGTCCGTTGGTGTTCTCGTTGGTGCCCCGTTGCCAAGGACTGTGTGGATCACAGAAGTAGACTTGGATGCCCGCATCGATCTTGAGACGAGCATGCTGGGCCATTTCGGCTCCCTGATCCCAGGTCAGCGATCGGCGCAGCTCTTCAGGTAAGGTGATGATGGTGCGCGTGATCGCGTCGCGCACAGCCTCGGCCCCATGCCCAGCCAGCGCCGGCCCGTTCTTGAGGCGCGGCGCGTCACCATAGCCCGCGAGGCGAGGAAGATGCAGCAGCATCGTGAACCGGCTTGTGCGCTCGACGAGGGTGCCAATCGCCGAGCTGCCAAGACCCAGGATGAGGTCTCCTTCCCAGTGGCCTGGCACCGCCCGATCGGCCGCCTCAGCAGGCCGCTGGCTGATCATGATCTCGGGCGAGACAAAACTCTTACCGCGCCGGCGGACGCGTGCCCGCGGCACCCGCAACACCCGTCCGGTTCGCAAGCAGGCCGTGAGTTCGCGACGCAGCGCTCCTTTGCCTTGGATGAAGAGAGCCTGATAGATGGCTTCGTGGCTGATGCGCATGGTTTTATCGTCCGGAAAGTCGATCGGCAGGCGTCGGGCAATCTGCTCCGGGCTCCAGGCTCTGGCCCACCGCCGATCCTGTCGCTTGCCATGCCGGCGGCTCCTCCAAGCGACGGTAGGGCCGGAAATGGCAACGCCGTTCGGAGCAACGACGACGCCAGCCAATCTCTCCTCCACATAAGTGCGCAAGGTCGCGTTGAGGGCAAGCTTCGTCGGCTTCGGGCGACGGGCCGATCGCTCGGCATGCCACTGGGCAGTCGTCGCGCGATACTCCAGCCCACCGCTGCGGGTGGCTGCGTTGCGCCGCAGCTCCCGGGAGATCGTCGAGGCGGATCGACCGAGCCGGCGCCCGATCTCCTGCATGGAATGGCCCTGGACCCGCAGCAGCGCAATCTCCTCGCGCTCCACCAACGACAGGTACCGCCCGGAGAGCGGCTTGGCTGAAGATCTGAACATCGCTGGGGGCATGCCACCTGCCTTTCGGAACCATCTGTATCCGACAGGTTGTGACACACCGGCCTCGACCGCAGCATCCTCGCTGCTCATACCCGTTGCGATCGCCAGCCAGAACCGACGCCCTTCATCGCGTCCCGCCACAGGTGGCCGACCCGGCGACGGTAGCGGCGCTCGTCCAGATCGATCCGAACGACGCTTTCGAATGCTCATCGCAACCTCCTCCTTCAGGGTGTTGCGACGACTGTTTGAATCCGTCC
>NZ_JALJRK010000237.1 GCF_024519725.1 Microvirga sp. Mcv34
TGGCCATGAGTGGACACGATCCGGTCCCAGCCCGCGGCCATCACGCCCCGCTTACTATAATCAGGAACAGATCTTGCGCTGACCCCAAGAAGGGGACGACGACCTGGATTGGCTACAAGGTGCATCTCACCGAGACGTGCGACTAGGGCGGCCCACACGTGACCACGCCTGGGGAGACTACGCCGGCGCTGTCGCCGATCGCGACGCTCTGGAACAGATTTATGCCACCCTTGACGCCAAGGGGTCGATGCCGGTTATGTTGCGGCCCATCAACTTGTGGCCAGCCGGAAGAAAGGCGTGACGCTCCTCGCACGAACGCGTCAATCCGCATTCACTAAGCTGATGACGCTTCCAAGCTGCCCAGAAGGCAGTCGCCAGCAGTATCTTCCTAAGGCAAGATCACAGCGGCACCGGACCACGCGCATAGGGGCTCGCCGGGATCTCTTCGGCTCCATCGAGATTTATTCTAGCCGGCTACGTATCCACTCGGCCCTCGGACATCTCACACCCGAACGGAGAGCAAACTCTCTCACTGTTCACAAAATCGGGGAAGATCCCCTGAATGCCCACTACCTTGCACAACAAAAGTTCAGGATTGACTTCAAACTGGCTCGCAACATTTTGCTGCCGGAGCAGCCAAAAGATGGCTGCGTCCTCGTTGATGGACTTTGGGAAAATGCGACACTTACCTGCACTCTTTCTACTTCCAGTCTCCATTGCTTTCAACCCGACAGGCAGTTCGGCACAGTTTCTGCAGGGTACAGGCTTTTCCTGGGGTGCCTCTGGCATAGAAGGCAGTTGCCAGATCCTGAGTGGGGACGATAAACAACCACTTACATTCAGTTTCAAAACGGGCCAAAAATATATATTCGTTAGCTCTTGCCAGAAAAAGGCGAAGTATAGTGGCTCGGTGAGAGCTTATGAGGTCGAGACTCTCAGTGTATCGCCAGGGATCATTGAACTTGTAGATCAAAGAGGGAGACGGTGGAGCATTCTGAAAGAACGACCAGGCAAATATAGTGCACGTCGCATTAAATCCAGCGGTTAAGGACCTCCTCGAAGCCATCAGCCGTGAAGCAGGATCCTCTGTCCGTCAGGACATGCGTGATCTTGAAGGGGAAGGCATAGATCGCCTCGTTCAGGATAGCGATTGCGCTGGTGGTCAGTTCGTCGTCCTTGACCGCCAGGTGCACCCAGCGGGAGCAGCGGTCGATGGCCACGTACAGGAAGCGCTTGCGGCGCTCACCATCGGCGGTTCTGAGCTTGGACAGGTGCTTGATGTCCAGGTGCACGAAGCCGAGGTCATAATCCTTGAACGTGCCGATCCGGCGCTTTCGCGGCTGCGACGGCGGCAGGCGGCCTAAGCCTTCAGCCTTGAGGATGCGGTAGACGGCATCGCGGTTGAGATGCGGCAGGAAGTGCG
>NZ_JALJRK010000238.1 GCF_024519725.1 Microvirga sp. Mcv34
ACCCTCCGGGGGCTTCGTCACGTCCGAAGCATCCCCGCCACACAACGCACAACGGTCAAAACGCACAACGGTCACCGCCCAAAACGGATCTCAAACACACAGTGGCTCGTTAAACCTGGAGAACGTGGATCCAACGCAGCACCGGCGGCCCATGGAGATTGTGTCTGCCTTCGAGGTCTTTCCCTCCGATGATGACGAGAGGCCAGGGGCTTATGCGATGTTTCCCTATGACAGGGATCTGATCAGCCGATTCCGAGACAGGTTTCCCCGGGCCCGGTGGCGGGCAGGGGAGGAGCGATGGTTTGTGCCGGGGACCACGGCGGTGAAACGGCTCGATGCCTGGATGGGGCAGGAGCTTGAAACCCTGGACCGCCACGCGGATGAGAAGGGCCGCGACGCTTTCGTGTTCGAGCCGCTCAAGAGCCCCTACCTGACCGTTGCGGAGGATCTGCGGGTACGCACGCCCTATTCGCGGACCATCGTCGAAGCCTTGCGCGCAATTCCCTGGGCCCATTGGGACCGTGACGAGAGGGTCTGGCGTGTGCCGTTCCGCTCCTATGAGGAACTGAAGGCGCGCTGGCCGGAGATCGAAGAGGCGGCGCGGCGCAACGAGCCGGAAGCCCGAAAGCAACGTCGCGAAGAGCAGAAGGCTCATGCCTCGGAAGACGCCGGACGGATTCACGCGGAGCGGCGGCGGAGACGCTATCCGGTTCGCAGCCACGACCTCCCACCCCTCGGTCTTCCGCTGATGACCGCAAGCTGGGGCGTCGTGGTGTTCGAGGCCATCGACGTGGATCCTGTCGCGGATCTGTCCGCTGCCGGGCTGTACTCCCACGTGCAGGGCGATACGTCCCTCTATGTCTGGGCCCATTGGCGCATGCCGACTTTGGAGGAAATCTACCGCACGAAGCCGCCGCAGGGAGAAGAGAGATCAGTAGGCGAACCCGCGCGCGCATGGTGGTGGGCGAGCCGGGAGGAGCTCCAGGACAGGGCGCGGAAATTGCGCGAGGTGGAACGGGCGCAACGCTCGCGGCAGACGGCACGACAGGCCTCGTCCAGGGTGTAGGGACATGCCGGCCGGAGCGAAAAACAAAAATCCGGGCCTGAAGCCCGGATCTCAAGATGAGGATTGGCGCAGGTCTTCAAGCATCGGACGTGAACTCGAACTCACGTCCGATGCTCCAACCTTTACGTTTGACTGATCCTTCCACGCAGAACCGGCAACAACTTTTGCGCTCGATCCTTTAGAACGGGATGTCGTCGTCGAAGTCGTTGTGCCGCGAGCTGCTGGCCGGCTCGGGCCTGCGCTCCATGGGCGATGAGCGCCCGAAATCGCCGCCGCGGCTGATCTGACCCGGCTCCTCGTCGCCGTACTCGGACGCGCCGCCGC
>NZ_JALJRK010000239.1 GCF_024519725.1 Microvirga sp. Mcv34
GCAGTTAAACAGCAAGTGACCACCTGCTTGCTTCACCATCATGGCTCAGATGGATGCATTGAGCAGCGCTTTGAAGCGCCCGCGGACGCGTGAGAGCCCGTCCAAGACGCCCGGCATCACCACCTCCGATGGACGCGGCTGGGACGAGAGGGCGCGCAGTGCCGCCGCCATGCGCTCAGGGGTGCGCGGCTCCCGGTAGTCGCTCAGCATGCGCACGAGGCCGATCCGCTCGGCCTCGACAGCCCGGATGTACTGCTCCAGCCGCGGCTTCGTGCGCGGCACGATCAGCGTGCGCTTGTCGAAGGAGAGCGCCTCGCAGAAGGTGTTGTAGCCGCCCATGGCCACCACCGCATCGGCCTTCTTCATGAGCCATTCGATCTTGGTGTCGAAGGACATCACGTCCAGCTTCGGCTGCTTGGCGATGCGCTCGACGAAAGAGCGGCGCTTGTCCCGGTTGATGAACGGGCCGAACAGGATCAGCGCAGGCTGGTCGAGCTCCGGATCCGCCTCATAGGCCGAGATCACCCAGTCGATCAGGTCGTCCCCGTCGCCGCCGCCTCCGGTGGTCACCAGGATGAAGGGCTGCTTGGTGATCTTGGGATATTTGGTGAGCGACGGCGTCGGCGGCACCTCCCGGCGCAGATAGCCCGTATAGGTGATCCGCTTCTCCACCGAAGCCGGGAGGTTGAGGGCCTTGAGGGGCTGGTAGACGTCCCTGAGGCCGTAGACCCAGATCTCGTCGTAGTAGCGGATCAGGGCCTCCTTGGCGCCCTTGCGCTCCCATTCGGGCACCAGCAGGGCGGGCTCGTCCATCACGTCCCGGATGCCGAGCACGAGGCGGCAGCCGATGGCCTGGAGGTAGTCGAGGGCGGGCAGCACCTCGCCGCGAAAGCCGGTCGGCTCCTTGTCCACAATGAAAACGTCGGGCCGGAACGCCTTCGCGGCCTGGAGGATCAGCGCCTGGCGCAGACCCACGGCCTCCTCCAGGCTCACGTTGAGATTGAGGCAGCGGTAGTCTCCGTCCGGCAGCTTGGTGACCCCTGGAATGCGGATGTAGTCGACGCCGCTCTCGAACTCGAAGTTGCCGATGACCGCCGAACCCGAGATGATGAGCGCTGAGGTGCCTGGCCGGTCCTCCACGATGGCATTGGCGAGCGCCCGCGAACGGCGCAGATGGCCGAGCCCGAACGTGTCGTGGCTATAGATGAGCACGCGCGGATGATTCGTTAGGCCGTGACTCTGCTTGGTGCCTATCTCTTTTGCCCAGATCCCATAAGGGTCCCATTGAATCAAAGACCTCATCTCATGTTCTTTTACCTATTCTTAGTCACCGGCGTCATGACTAA
>NZ_JALJRK010000023.1 GCF_024519725.1 Microvirga sp. Mcv34
AGCCGGTGGTGCCGGCCACCAGCAGGTGGGGCATGCGGGCGAGATCGGCGATGACCGGCTCGCCGCCGATGGTCTTGCCGAGGCAGAGCGCGAGCTTCTGCTTCGAGGTCTCGAAGTCCTGGCTGGCGAGCAGCTCGCGCAGGTACACGGTCTCGCGCTTGTGGTTGGGCAGCTCGATGCCGATGGCGTTGCGGCCCTGGACCACCGCCACGCGGGCCGAGACCGCGCTCATCGAGCGCGCGATGTCATCCGCCAGCGAGATCACCCGCGACGACTTCGTCCCAGGCGCAGGCTCCAACTCATACAATGTCACCACAGGACCGGGATTGACCTTCGTGATGGCGCCGCGGACGCCGAAATCCTCCAGCGTTCCTTCGAGGAGGGCGGCGTTCTGCTCCAGGGCCTCGGCGGAGATCGTGGGGACTGACGGCCGCTTCGGCTCGGCGAGCAGGTTGAGCTGCGGCAGCTGGTAATGTTCCTCGTCCAGCAGGGAAGGCTGCGCCTCGCGGGCCATGCGCTTGCCGGGCTTGGGCGCGGCATGGGCCGGTCCGACCCGCGCGGGCGCCGGCTCGGGCCGGGCCGACGGGCGCGGGGAGGGCGGTGCGAGCTCGTCGTCCCAGCCCGCTTCGTCGTCATCGTGCATCGGCACGGAAGCCGGCGCGGGCCTCGGGCGCGCGGGGGCGCCGTCGAGAACCGGCTCGCGCCGCAGTCCCGGCTGGCGGGATGGGCGCTTCGGCTGGGCAGGCACGTCATCGTATTCGTCTTCGAGAGCGGAACGGCGGCCTTCCTTCCAGCGCCGCGCAGTGGCGCGCAGGCTCATGACGCCGTGGGCCAGGGCTCCCAAGGACACGATGCCCCAGCCCGGCTCGTCATGGCCGATTTCCTCCGCCTCGTCCCAATCCTGGATCTTGCGCCGCCTGAGGGGCTGCGGCTCCTCGACCTCTTCGGGCTCATCGTGATGCCGCTCCTCGTCCGGTCCGAGGCCGCAGGCGGCCGTGAGGCTGAAAATGGCGAGGCCCGCGAACAGGAAGCCCAGGAGCGCGCTGGCCGAGCCGCTGGAGAGGCCCGTGATTGCCTTCGCGCCGGCGAGGATCGCATCGCCGACGACGCCGCCGAGGCCCGTCGGCAGGGGCCAGCTCTGGGTCGGCGGCATGGCGCTGGCCAGGGCCGTCGCGGCGCCCGCCCCGATGACCCACAGGGCCAGGCGCAGCTGCAGCCGGCCGAGATCGCCCGACTTCATGAGGCGCCAGCCCCAGAGCGCCAGGGGCAGCACGGCCGCGATGGCCCCGAGACCCAGAAGCTGCATCAGCAGGTCGGCCACGATGGCGCCCGGCCAGGCGAGAAGGTTGCGGACCGGCAGGTCGGTGGCGTTGTTGAGGCTCGGATCGTCCACCGACCAAGTGGCGAGCGCGACCGCGACCGCGCCGGCGACGGCAATCAGGCACAGGCCCGTCAGCTCCTGCGCCCGGCGGGCGAGGAAGGCCCGGAAGGCGCTGAAGAGGCCATCATAGGCGGAAGAAGAACGGCGGGCCGTACGCATCAAACCACTCTGAAAATCCATAGGACGGGGCAATCTCGCCAGGATGCTAGACACGCCGGGTTAAGGGTCCTTTAACCGTAAGTGCATCGGGCGGAGAAAGTGGTCCTGGCGATCCGCTGTTGACGTTTTCCGTCGGAGGGACGAGTGTCCGCCCCATGACGCGCAGGGCTCCCCGAACCCATTGGACACGCGCCGCCATCGTGGCGGTGATGGCCTATGCGTTCGTCCTGCAGGCCCTGCTTCTTTCGGTCAGCGGCGCGTTCCACACGGCCGCGGCGGCCGACGGGCAGGGGATCATCTGTCTTCAGGACGGGTCCTCCGCGCCGGATCACGGGCCGACGAAGGCTCATCAGAATCTCTGCTGCACCCTGAGCTGCCACGGCGCAGGCCTGGCCGGGCCGGTTCCCACGGTGATTATTCCCGGGCGGATCGCGCCCGTGGTCGCCGCGGACGAGAGCCCGGCCGAACCGCCGCATCTGCGGCTCACCTCCAACGTCCTGCCCCTGGGATCGCGCGCGCCGCCGCGCCTCGGCTGACCCGCACTCGCCGATTACCCCAATTCCGCAAGGACTCTTTCCATGTCTACGTCACGTTTCGGCGCGCTTGCCGCCGCCCTCATGCTGTCCACGCCCGCCTTCGCCCACGTCACCTTCGAAAACGGCCAGACGGCGCCGAACTCCACCTACAAGGCGATCCTGCGCATTCCCCACGGTTGCGACGGCAAGGCGACCCTCAAGGTCCGCGTCCGCATTCCCGAGGGCATCATCGCGGTCAAACCCATGCCGAAGGCCGGCTGGAAGCTGGAGACCACCAAGGGCTCCTACGTGAAGGCCTACCAGCTCTACGGCGAGGCCGTGACCGAAGGGCTGACCGACATCGTCTGGACGGGCTCGCTCGACGACGCCTATTACGACGAGTTCGTGTTCCAGGCCCGCTTCACCGATGCCTATCAGCCCGGCGCGACGGTCTACTTCCCTGTCGTGCAGGAATGCGACGGCGCGACGGCCGAATGGACCCAGGTGCCGGCTGCGGGCGAGGACCCGCACAGCCTGAAATTCCCCGCGCCCGGCGTACGGATCGCGGGCGTCGGCACTGCCCCGCAGGCCGTGAAGGCCGGCACGCTCACTCTCGAGCAGGCCTGGTCGCGGGCGACCCCGGGCGGCGCCAAGGTCGGCGGCGGCTATGTGAGCATCACCAACACCGGCACGGCGCCCGACCGGCTGATCGGCGGCTCCTTCCCGCTCGCCTCCAAGGTCGAAGTGCACGAGATGCGTCTCGACGGCGACGTGATGCGCATGAAGCCGGTCGAGGGCGGGCTCGAGATCAAGCCCGGCGCCACGGTCGAACTGAAGCCGGGCGGCCTCCATCTCATGTTCATGGACCTGAAGGAGCCGCTGAAGGAAGGGCAGAATGTCAAAGGCACGCTCATCTTCGAGAAGGCCGGTTCCGTCGAGGTGGAATACGCGGTGCGCGGCATGGGCGGCGGAGCCGCGCCGGCCGAGCACAAGCACTAGCCCGGGAGATCGGCCATGAACGTCAAACGTCTCCTCGTCCCGCTCATCGTCTTCACCGCCGGCCTTCTGGTGCTGGTGGTGACGGCGGGCCTGCTGCTGTTCCCCTCGCAACAGCAGCAGAGCGCCGGCAAGGTGCCCATCGGCGGCCCGTTCCGGCTCACCAGCCATGAGGGCAAGCCGTTCACGGAGGAGAACCTGAAGGGCAAGCCCTTCGTGGTCTTCTTCGGCTTCACCCATTGCCCGGAAGTCTGTCCGACCACCCTCTACGACCTGACCCAGGACATGACGGCCCTGGGCAAGGACGCCGACCGGCTGCAGGCCGTCTTCATCACGGTGGATCCTGCGCGCGATACGCCGGAGCTGATGAAGACCTATCTATCCTCCTTCGACCCGCGCATCGTCGGCCTGTCGGGAACCGAGGAGGAGATCGCCGCGGCCGCCCGCGCCTACAAGATCTACTACCGCAAGGTGCCGACCGAGGGTCAGGACTACACCATGGACCACTCGGCCACCCTGTTCCTGATGGACAGCAAGGGCGAGTTCTACGGCACGTCCAACTTCCAGGAGCCGGAGGAGACCCGGCGGGCAAAGCTGCGGCAGCTGATCAGGAACGGGTGAGACATTCTGGTGTCATCCCGGACGCCGCAGGCGATCCGGTACCGTGTGCAGGATGCGGCGCATAAATCATCACGGTCATCCCCGCGCAGGCGGAGACCATCAATACAGTCTTGGCCGAATGAAGAACCGTCAGTGGCGATGAATTTCGAGTTCCGCTTCCGCGGCCACGGAATGACGGTACTCTGCTCATCACGCGGTCCCGGATCTTCGCTGCGCTCCGTCCGGGACGACGTAACCGGAATCCAAACAGGAAAAGCCCCGGTCGCTCAGACCGGGGCTTTTCCGTTCGAGCCTCTGGAAGGCTTTGTGGGTGCAGCGCCGACGGGTCGCTCCCGTGGGCGCTGCACGTGAGCGGGTTCAGTAATTGTAGGCGCGCTCGCCGTGGTCCGCGAGATCGAGGCCTTCGCGCTCCTGGTCCTGCGTGACGCGAAGGCCGACGATCAGGTCGGTGATCTTGTAGAGCACCACGGAGCCGATGCCGGTCCAGACCAGGGTGATCACCACGGCAATGATCTGGGTCCAGACCTGGCCACCGATGGAGTACTCGCCGACGCCGTAGCCGCCGAGGGACGGAGCCGCCACGATGCCAGTGCCGATGGCCCCGATGATGCCGCCGACGCCATGGATGCCGAAGACGTCGAGGGCGTCGTCATAGCCCAGGGCGTTCTTCACACTGGTGACGGCGAAGTAGCAGACCGCACCGGCCACGAGGCCGAGCACGATGGACCCCATGGGGCCGGACAGGCCGGCGGCCGGCGTGATGGCCACAAGGCCGGCGACCGCCCCCGAGGCGATGCCGAGCAGGGAGGCCTTGCCCTTGCCGAGGGCTTCCACGGTCATCCAGGCGAGGCCGGCGGCGGCCGGAGCCAGGATGGTGTTGATGACCGCGAGAGCGGCGCCGCCCGTGGCCTCGAGGTTGGAGCCGGCGTTGAAGCCGAACCAGCCGACCCAGAGCAGGCAGGCACCGACGAAGGTGAGCGTCAGCGAATGCGGGGCGAGCAGGTCGCGGCCGTAGCCGATGCGCTTGCCGAGCATGAGCGCACCCACGAGGCCGGCCACGCCGGAATTGATGTGAACGACGGTGCCGCCCGCGAAGTCGAGAGCGCCGAGGCCGAAGAGATAGCCTTCCGAGAACCACACCATGTGGGCGATCGGGAGATACACGAAGGTCAGCCACAGGCCGGTGAACAGCATCACGGCCGAGAACTTGATGCGCTCGGCGAAGGCGCCGACGATCAGGGCTGGGGTGATGGCAGCAAACGTCAGCTGGAACGCGATGAAGGTGAATTCCGGAATCGCCACGCCCTTGGTGAAGGTGTCGGCGGTGGAATCCCCGTTGATGCCGGCGAGGAACGCCTTGGAGAAGCCGCCGATGAAGGCGCCGATGCCCTCGCCGCCGGACGTGAAGGCGAGCGAGTAGCCGTAGAACACCCACAGGATGGCCACGAGGCTGAACACCGAGAAGACCTGCATCAGCACGGACAGCATGTTCTTCGTGCGCACGAGGCCGCCATAGAACAGAGCGAGGCCCGGGATCGTCATGAGGATCACGAGGATCGTCGAGACGAGCATCCAGGCGGTGTCGCCCTTGTTGACCGTGGGAGCCGCAGCGGCGGCGTCCTGCGCGAGGGCCGGGGCGAGGGCCGCGAGGCTTAATCCCAGCGCACCGAGCGCGGGCAGGAGGAGAGGACGGAACTTCATCGGATCTAAACTCCGGAATGATCAAAAAATGAAATCAGAGGGCGTCGATGTCGGTCTCGCCCGTGCGGATGCGGACCGCCTTCTCGAGCGAGGTGACGAAGATCTTGCCGTCGCCGATCTGGCCCGTGCGCGCGGCCGCCGTGATCGCGTCGATCACCGGGTTCACCAGCTCGCTCGCCACGGCCACTTCGATCTTCAGTTTCGGCAGGAAGCTCACGGCATATTCGGCGCCGCGATAGATCTCGGTATGCCCCTTCTGCCGTCCGTATCCCTTCACCTCGGTCACGGTGAGGCCGTGCACGCCGAGAGCGGTGAGCGCGTCGCGCACCTCTTCCAGCTTGAACGGCTTGATGACCGCCATCACGATTTTCATGGGTTAGGCCCCCTTTGAGACGCCCACCCGGCAACCCGGGCGGCGGTTTCCAACGTGAACCCGGCCTCGTGGACGGGTGTCGGGGGCATCTACGCAAGAAACATGCCAAGCCTTGCCGAGCCTGTGCAAAGGGTCTCTGCCTCTTTGCTAGGCAACGGAAGCCGGGCTATAAAACAGCCTCTTTGATGAATTTTTAGGCAGGTTTTGTCAGGTCCGGCGCTCCCGGATGAGGCCTTCCTGGGCAACCGACGCTACCAATGTTCCGTCCTGCTTAAAAATGAGACCCCGTGAGAAACCGCGGGCGCCGCCGGCACTCGGAGTGTCCTGCGCATAGAGGAGCCATTCGTCGGCCCGGAACGGCCGGTGGAACCACATGGCGTGATCCAGGCTCGCGGGCTGGATGTTCGGATCGAACACCGTCCGGCCATGGGGGAAGAGGGACGTGTCGAGGAGCGTCATGTCCGAGGCATAGGCCAGGACGCATTGGTGGATGGCCGGATCGTCGGGAAGACGGCCGAGGGTCTTGATCCAGACATGGAAGCGCGGCTCGCCCGGATCGCGGGACGTGTAGCGGTTGATCTCCACCGGGCGGATTTCGAGCGGACGCTCGCGTTCGTAATAGGTGCGCATGGGCTCGGGCATCTGCAGGAGCAGCCGGCCCTTCACGTCCTCCTCGCTCGGGAGTTCGTCCGGACCCGGCACCTTCGGCATCTCCGCCTGATGCTCGAAACCCTCCTCCTCGCGCTGGAACGAAGCCGACATGGAGAAGATCGCCTGGCCGTGCTGGATCGCCAGGACCCGACGCGTGGTGAAGCTCTTGCCGTCGCGGATCCGGTCCACCTCGTAGATGATCGGAACCTTGGGATCGCCCGGCAGCATGAAGTAGCCATGGAGCGAATGGGGATGGCGCCCGTCGACCGTGCGGGTCGCGGCGACCAGCGACTGCCCGATCACCTGCCCGCCGAACACGCGCTGCCATCCGCTCTTCGGGCTCTGGCCGCGAAACAGGTTCACCTCGAGCGGTTCGAGATCGAGGATGGAGAGGAGATCGGAGACGGCACGGGACATGGTTTCAGGGTCCTTCGATCGGCAACGGCCATCCATCGGCGAGCGCTTCGAGAAGGTCAAGCTTGACGCTGGTCGATGATTGGCGGACACCCACCTATAACGTTCGGCGCCGGAGAATTTCCCGGGCGGATGCACTTTCCGACCACGAGAGTGTTTCCCTCACCGGGCAGGGCCTTGAGGAGTACGGAATCATGAGCGCAGCGACGGGGATGGAGCGGCCGCGCATCGTCATTGCGGGCGGGGGCCTCGCGGGACTGTCCCTGGCGCTGGCGCTCAAGAAGGCGCTCGGCGACGGGATCGGCGTGGTCATGTGCGATCCGGCGCTCAGGCGCGACCCCCACGGTGACAAGCGCTCCTATGCCATCGCGGCGGCGGCGCGGCGGATGCTGACGGCGCTCGGGACCTGGGACCCGGTCGCCGACAAGGCCCAGCCGATCCTCGACATGGTGATCACCGACAGCCGACTCCAGGACCCGGTGCGGCCGACCTTCCTCACCTTCGCCGGCGAAGTGGACGGAAGCGAGCCCTTCGCACACATGATCACGGCGGGCGACCTGACCGCCGCCCTGCTGGAGGCCTGCCGCGAGAACGGGGTCGATCTCAGGGCCGAGGGCGTGAAAGGCTTTGCCGTTCACGGCGCCCATACGGAGATATCGTTGACGGACGGCGAGGCCGTGCGGGCCTCGCTGCTCGTGGCCGCCGACGGTGCGCGCTCGCGGTTGCGCGAGCAGGCGGGCATCGGCTGGATTTCATGGCCCTACAACCAGTCCGGCATCGTGGCGACCATCGTCCACGAGCGCGATCACGAGGGCCGGGCCGTCGAGCATTTCCTGCCCTCCGGCCCCTTCGCGATATTGCCGCTCAAGCCCGAGCCGCAGGCCGACGGATCGATCAAGCACCGCTCGTCCATCGTCTGGACCGAGCGCGCCGAGAGCGTGCCGGCCCTGCTGGATTCGCCCGCGGACGACCTGCTCGTCGAGCTCGAGCGCCGCTTCGGGCTGCAGCTCGGCAAGCTCGCTTTCGAAACCAGGCCGCAGGCCTTCCCCCTGTCCTTCGGGGTGGCGCGCTCCTTCGTGGGCGAGCGGCTGGCGCTCCTCGGCGATGCGGCCCACGTGATCCACCCGATCGCCGGCCAGGGACTCAACCTCGGACTGCACGATGCCGCGGTGCTCGCGGAAATCGTGACCGACGCCCTTCGTCTCGGCATGGATCCCGGCGCGGCCGACGTGCTCGACCAGTACGAACGGGCGCGCCGCGCCGATATCACCGCGATGGGCCTGATGACGGACGGCCTCAACCGCCTGTTTTCCAACGATGTCCTGCCCGTCCGCCTGATCCGCGACCTCGGTCTCGGCCTCGTCGATCGCATGCCGGGCCTGAAGCGCTTCTTCATCCGCGAGGCGGCCGGCCTGCGCGGCGGCGAGGCGCCACGGCTGTTGAGGGGCGAGGGGCTCTGAGACGCCGAGAGCCGAATAGTCGGAGCGCCGCAGAAGCTGCTTTCGTATCGTTATGCAATAACGTATAATTCTGTCATGACCGGTTCCGGTTCGAGGACCCATCCATGACTGAAATCTACAAGGCCATTCTCCAAACCGGCGATCTCTCGGCCGGAGAAGACAACCAGATCCAATACAAGCACCTCACAGCCGCGACGGGAACGACCTTTCTGGGTTTGAGCCTCACCGACCCGGACACCGATGCCGGGGGGATCAAGGCGACCGCCAGCCACCGCCTCATCGTCGCCTATGACATTACCCTGAACGTCAAGCTCAATGCGCTGGACTTCTCCGGTGCGAGCAACACCGTCTACAACGAGGGCAAGATCACATCGACCACCGGCACGGGCCTACGCTTCCTGGGTGGCGGGACCCACACGGTCAGCAATGTTCTGCGCGGAGCCCTTCCGACGAGCGCCTCCAACCTAGGGTCTCTGCAAGGAGGCAGCATTTCCGGCGTCGTCGGGATCGACCTGACTCCGTCGGGCAGCACTTCCAGCCGGCTGGACCTCTTCAATTCAGGCCTCATCCACGCATCCTCTGGCACGATCATCATTGGCGGCGAAGGCGACGACCGGGTCACCAATGCCGGGTTGTTTCTGACCACGGCAACCGACGGCTCTCTCCTCGTTGATCTGAAGAACGGCAAGAATTTTTACGATGGGACCGCCGGCAGCTATATGGCTTCCTCCGGCATCCCCTTGAACGTAACGATCAAGGGGGGAACGGGGGACGACACATTCTATGGCGGCGCCGGCAGCGAAACCTTCATCGGTGGAATCGGCGTCAATGTTATCAACGGCGGTAGTGCCACCGATGCCAACCAGAAAGACACGGTCGATTACTCGTGGTCGTCAGCGGCGCTCAATGTCAGTTTGGAGCGCACCTTCCAACAATGGACCGGTGTGTCGCGTGATCTCCTGGTCAACATCGAGAACCTTACCGGCGGCGCCTTCAACGATACGCTCACCGGAGACACCTACGCCAACGTGCTCAAGGGCGGGGCAGGCAACGATACCCTCGAGGGCGGCGCTGGAGACGACGTGCTCGACGGCGGCAGTGATGAGAATGAAAACAACACGGCGCTCTTCTCCGGCAGCTCGGCCGCAACCGTCGATCTCACGATTCTGGCCGCCCAGAATACCGGCTACGGCTCCGATAAACTGATCAACATCCGCAACGTCGAAACCGGCACCGGGGCTGACAAGCTGCTCGGAGATGCCAAGGACAACCTCTTCAAGAGCGGAGCCGGGACCGACCGGCTGGAAGGTCGCGGCGGCAAGGACACGCTCGAGGGCGGAGCCGGAGCCGATACCCTCGTCGGCGGCGCAGGCGACGACACGCTCGACGGTGGGTCGGGGAACGATACGGCGGAATTCTCGGGCAACCGTGCCAACTACGCCTGGAACAAGAACGCCGACGGCAGCTACACGATCGTGGACGGCACGGGCCAGGACGGCACCGATCTCCTCAAGGACATCCGCATCCTGAAATTCGCCGATGCAACGGTGGCGCTCTCCAATACCGGGCCGTCGTCCATCGTCCTTTCGACATCGATCGTTTCCGAATCGGCGGCGCCCGGCAAGATCGCAGATATCTACGGTTCCGATGCCGATGGCGACACGCTGACCTACACCCTCATGGACAGTGCCGGAGGCCTGTTCTCGATCGACGGCGACAAGCTCATCCTCAACCGCGCGCTCGATTACGAGGCGGCGAAGCAGCACGTCATCTCCATCAAGGCCATGGATCCCTACGGCGGCGAGGTGACCAAAGCCATCGCGATCAATGTTCGCAACGTGAGCGAGACGACTCCGATCATTCTCACCGGAACCGCCGGCGCCGACAAACTGGAAGGTGACAACGGCAACGATCGCCTCTCGGGTCTGGCCGGTAACGACGAGCTCAACGGCAGCGGCGGCAACGATATGCTCCTGGGTGGTGGTGGAAACGACTCTCTCTATGGAGGCAACGGCGACGACACCCTCATCGGCGGCAACGGCAACGACGCCATGTACCGCGGAGCCGGCAAGGACGTGTTCGTGTTCGACACCAAGCCCAATGTGAAGACGAATGTGGAGTATCTCTACGACTTCAACCCCGCGGACGACACGATCCACCTGAAGCTGTCCGCGTTCAAGGGTGTCGGCAAGAAAGGGGCTCTCTCCAAGGCCGCGTTCTGGACCGGCACCAAGGTGCACGATTCGAACGACCACATCCTCTACAACAAGAAGACCGGTGCCCTCTTCTTCGATCCGGACGGCACCGGCTCCAAGCCGGCGCTGCAGATTGCCGTCATGCTCAAGAACCTCAAGCTGACCTACAAGGACTTCTTCATCGTCTGACGACTCGTTAGAGCATCGTGCGGAAAAGTGGATCCGGTTTTCCGCGAGAACGATGCTCTCATCTAAAGCATCGAACGCAAAAGTGGGCGCCGGTTTTGCGTGGAAAGATGCGACAAAACAAACGCTTAGTGCATCGAACGTGAGTTCGAATTCACGTCCGATGCACTAGAGAGGTAGCATCGGATCCAATCCCAAAAGTGCAAATCCACCTTTGGGTCCGATGCTTTAGGACATCGAACGACAAAGGCCGGGCTTGCGCCCGGCCTTCCGATGATAAATTCGCCGGGTCTTCAACCCTACTTCTTCGCCCGCTCGATCGCCTCGACGATCAGGCGGCGGGCCTCTTCGGCGTCGCCCCAGCGGATGATCTTGGCCCATTTGCCGGGCTCCAGATCCTTGTAGTGTTCGAAGAAGTGCTCGATCTGCTTGATGGTGATCTCCGGCAGATCCGTATAGGTCGCCACCCGGTCGTAGCGCTGGGTGAGCTTGCTCGACGGAACGGCGATGATCTTCTCGTCCTGGCCGCCATCGTCTTCCATCACGAGAACGCCCACGGGGCGCACGTTCATGACGGCGCCCGGCGCGATGGCGCGGGTGTTGGCGATGAGCACGTCGCAAGGGTCGCCGTCACCGGAGAGTGTGTGGGGGATGAAGCCGTAATTGCCCGGGTACCGCATGGAGGTATAGAGGAAGCGGTCGACGACGAGCGCGCCGGATTCCTTGTCCATCTCATACTTGATGGGCTCGCCGCCGAGGGGCACCTCGATCACGACGTTCACGTCGTCCGGCGGGTTCTTTCCAATCTTGATCGCGTCAAGGCGCATAGAGCTGTTCTCCGGAACAAGGCCTGAAGCACCGCCCCGGGTCGGGCCTCCTCCTGGCAGGGAGATGGGCCGTCACGCCGGGCGGTGCGGCAAAAGCTCGTCTTGAGAGCGGCTTGAACCCTTTAGGCCGAAAGGCCGCTTTCTGAAGCTTGGACGCCTCACTAGAACATTGAGGCCAAAAGGGGAACCCACTTTTCGGCCCCATCGGGCTCGGCTCACGGCAGGCAGCAGAATCGGATACTATGTTCCGGTTCGGGCGCCGGGACACTTTTACCGGAACAGATAGGCGACCTTGGCGAGCGGCGTCCCGCCGATCCGCTCCTCAACCCGCGCGATCGTCCGCCCGCCCATGCCGGCGTAGAAAGCGCAGGCGCGCGCGTTGTCTTCGAGCGCCCAGACCACGATCCTGTCCATCCCGCGCGCCTTCAGGTCGTTGCGGACGGCGTTGAACAGGCGCCGCCCGAAGCCGACGCCCTGGTATTCCGGCAGCAGGTAGAGTTCGTCGATTTCCCCGTTCGCCGGC
This sequence comes from Microvirga sp. Mcv34, assembly GCF_024519725.1. GTDB lineage: Bacteria > Pseudomonadota > Alphaproteobacteria > Rhizobiales > Beijerinckiaceae > Microvirga. The sequence goes on from NZ_JALJRK010000023.1 coordinate 12,003, forward strand.
AGCGACCGGTCGCGGCAGCGGCCGTAGGAAGCATAGCCGACCGGGCCCTGGCCCATATCGAGCACCACCAATGGACGCCCGCGCGACACCGTGGAGCTCCACCAGCGCGGGCTGCGCCGGGAGAACATCTTGTCGAGGGTCACGCCTGGGATGATGCCGAGATAGGCCTCCCGCCAGGCGGCGTCGAAGACCCGCGAGAGCGCCTGGGCGTCTTCGGGCTTGGCGTGACGGATACTGACGAGAAGGTCGCTCATGGCTTTGGCAGAAAAGTCGAGAGAAGCAATACCATCAGTTTCCGCGTCGAAGGGTTAATGGCGCCTTAACGAAGTGGGAAGCCCGATGGTGAAAGCGTGGCATTCTCGGCAGAATCGGCGCGTCGGGGAAGAGCCATAGTGACGCAAGCCGGCTCCTTCGCCGGCAGGCCATTTTCATCGGAACATCCGCGACGGGATCGCCGGTAGGATCTCCCGTCAGCAGAGGAGCAGCGGTGACGCCAACATGAAACAGGGCGCTTCATCGCTGAAGCGCCCTGTTCGGTCCTGATGAACACCCGCTCTTCGTCAAAGGAGCGGGCTGCTGTTTCGTGCGTTATGCCGCCAGTTGCCGCAGGACGTAGTGCAGGATGCCGCCGTTGCGGAAGTACTCGACCTCCTCCAGCGTATCGATGCGGCAATGCACCGGCACCTTGCGCATCGAGCCGTCGGCGGAGGTGACTTCCATCTCCATGCGCTGGCGCGGCTTCAGTTCGCCGGCCAGACCCTTGATGGTGATGGTTTCATCACCCTTCAGGCCGAGGGTCTCCCAGGATGTGCCCTGCTCGAACACGAAGGGAGCGACACCCATGCCGACCAGGTTCGAGCGGTGGATGCGCTCGAAGCTCTCGGCGATGACGGCACGCACACCCAGCAGGTTCGTGCCCTTGGCCGCCCAGTCGCGGGACGAGCCGGTGCCGTATTCCTTGCCGGCGAGCACGATGAGCGGAACGCCCTCCTCCTTGTAGCGCATGGCCGCGTCGTAGATGAACATCCGCTCGCCGGAGGGCTGGTGGATGGTGTAGCCGCCTTCGACCACGTGGCCGCTCTCGTCCTTCACCATCTGGTTCTTGATGCGGATATTGGCGAAGGTGCCGCGCATCATGACTTCGTGGTTGCCGCGACGGGTGCCGTACTGATTGAAGTCGGCGACGCGCACCTGGTGCGACTGCAGGTATTCACCGGCCGGCGAAGCGGCGCGGATGTTGCCTGCGGGCGAGATGTGGTCGGTGGTGATCGAGTCCTGGAAGAGGCCGAGGATGCGCGCGTTCAGGATATCCGTGACCGGCTTCGGCTCCTTGGTCATGCCCTCGAAATAGGGCGGGTTCTGCACATAGGTGGAACCCATGTCCCACTCGTAGGTGAGGCCCGGCTCGAAGGTGACCTTCTTCCAGTTGGCATCGCCCGAGAACACATCGGCGTAGCGGGTCTTGAACAGCTCGCTCGTGATCGTACGTTCGATGAACTCCTGCACCTCGGCAGAGGAGGGCCAGATGTCCTTGAGATAAACCGGCTTTCCGTCCGAGCCCGTGCCCAGCGGATCCTTGGTCAGGTCCACCAGCATGGAGCCGGCGAGCGCATAGGCCACCACCAGCGGAGGGGAGGCGAGGTAGTTGGCGCGCACGTCCGGGTTCACGCGGCCTTCGAAGTTGCGGTTGCCCGAGAGCACCGACACCGCCACGAGGTCGTTGTCGTTGATCGCCTTCGAGACGTTCTCCGGCAGCGGGCCCGAATTGCCGATGCAGGTGGTGCAGCCGAAGCCGACGAGGTTGAAGCCCAGTGCATCGAGGTCGCCCTGGAGACCGGCCTTCTTGAAATATTCCTCGACGATCTGCGATCCGGGCGCCAGCGAGGTCTTCACCCACGGCTTCGACTTCAGGCCCTTGGCGACGGCGTTGCGGGCGAGAAGGCCCGCGCCGATCATCACGCTCGGGTTCGACGTGTTGGTGCAGGAGGTGATCGCCGCGATCACCACGTCGCCGTGGCCGAGATCGAAATTGGCGTTCTCCACCTTCACGCGCTGGCTGATGTCGCCGGCCTTGCGGAACTCCTTCTCCATGGCATCGGCGAACGAGGTCTTGGAGGTGTCCAGCGTCACGCGGTCCTGCGGGCGCTTCGGGCCGGCGAGCGAGGGAACCACGTCGCCGAGGTCAAGCTCGAGGCTGTCGGTGAAGACCGGATCCGGCGTCTCGGCCGTGCGCCACATGCCCTGGGCCTTGGCATAGGCCTCGACGAGGGCCACGCGCTCGTCCGTGCGGCTGGTGGTGCGCAGGTAATCGATGGTCTTGGCATCGATGGGGAAGAAGCCGCAGGTGGCGCCGTATTCGGGAGCCATGTTGCCGATGGTGGAGCGGTCCGCCACGGACATGTCGTTGAGGCCCGGGCCGTAGAATTCCACGAACTTGCCGACCACGCCCTTCTTGCGCAGCATCTGGGTGACGGTGAGCACGAGATCGGTGGCGGTCACGCCCTCTTTAAGCTTGCCGGTGAGCTTGAAGCCGATCACCTCGGGGATGAGCATGGAGACCGGCTGGCCGAGCATGGCGGCCTCCGCCTCGATGCCGCCCACGCCCCAGCCGAGAACGGCGAGGCCGTTGACCATGGTGGTGTGCGAATCGGTGCCGACCAGGGTGTCCGGATAGGCGGTCTCTTCACCGGTCGCCGTGTCCTTGCGGGTCCAGACGGTCTGCGAGAGGAATTCCAGGTTCACCTGGTGGCAGATGCCGGTGCCCGGAGGAACGACCGAGAAATTCTCGAAGGCGGTCTGGCCCCACTTGAGGAAGCGGTAGCGCTCGCCGTTGCGCTGGTATTCCAGCTCCACGTTGCGGTCGAAGGCCTTCGGCGTGCCGAATTCGTCGACGATGACCGAGTGGTCGATCACGAGGTCGACCGGCACGAGCGGGTTGATCTTGCGCGGGTCGCCGCCGAGGTTCTTCATGGCGTCGCGCATGGCGGCGAGATCCACCACGGCCGGAACGCCGGTGAAGTCCTGCATCAGGACGCGGGCGGGACGATAGGCGATTTCCTTCTCGTCCTTGCCCTTGTTGTTCAGCCATGCGGCCACGGCCTCGATGTCGGTCTTGGTGACCGTGCGGCCGTCCTCGTAGCGGAGCAGGTTCTCGAGCAGCACCTTCATGGAGAAGGGCAGCTTCGAGGCGCCGGTCAGGCCGTTTTTCTCGGCCTCGACGAGGGAATAATAGGTATAGGACTTGTCACCGACCTTGAGGGTCTGGCGGGCGTTGAAGCTGTTGTTGAGCGTCACGGCGAATCCTCGCGTGCATTTGGGTTACGAACATGTGTTCGGCCGAAAGCGCGATAAGCGCGCGCCGCTCCGGGGGCGCCCGGACAGGGGAGAAGCGCGCGAGACGGATTGGACGCCTTGGCGCGCGGCGCAGCCGAGGGTGCTATAGATCATTTCGAACCATCCCGCTACACGGTTTAGAACCATTCTGGGGTGCAATCAGGGCAGGGGTCCGGGGTTTGGGACAGGGTTTGCGTCTGAGCGTTAACAATTTGGCCTGCGAGCGGGGCGAGCGCCGAATCTTCCAGGGCGTTTCATTCGTCCTCGAATCCGGCGAAGCCCTGGTGATCACCGGCCGCAACGGCGCCGGCAAATCCACCCTGCTGGACCTGCTCGCCGGTCGCCTCACGCCCGCGGCCGGACGGATCCTTTGGGAGGGGCCGGGCGAGCGCACCCTGGCCGAATGCCTGCATTACGTGGGCCATCGCGATGCTCTCAAAAGCGCGCTCACCGCGGAGGAGAACCTGACCTTTGCCCGCGACTTCCTCGGGCACCCGGCGATGAAGCCGAGGGAGGCCCTGGAGGCTGTGGGTCTCGCCCATGCGGCCCGGCTGCCGGTGGCCTATCTCTCGGCCGGGCAGCGCCGCCGCGTCGCGCTCGCCCGGCTCCTGGTGGCCGAGCGCCCGCTCTGGCTCCTCGACGAGCCGACCTCAGCCCTCGATACCGCGTCCCAGGAAACCCTGCGTCTCCTGCTCGAGAACCACCGCGAAGCCGGCGGCATGATCGCGGCCACGACCCATTCGCCGCTGTTCCTGAGGGACGCCAAGGAAATCAGGATCGAGCGCAGCTCCAACCCTCCTCCCTCCGCGGGGGAGGGCGCCGAGCAAAGCGAGGCGGGAGTGGGGGCGTTCGGTGTCGAGCAGAGCCCCTCTCCCGGTCCATCGGACCACCCTCTCCCGCAGAGGGGAGAGGGATAATGCTGAGCTCCTTCCGTGCCCTCCTGGTCCGCGACCTGAAGCTCGCTGCCCGCGTCGGCGGCTCCGGCGTCATGGGGCTCATCTTCTTCCTGATGATCGTGACCCTCATCCCCTTCGCGCTCGGTCCCGATCTCAACCTGCTCTCGCGCATCGGCCCGGCGATCCTCTGGATCGCGGCCCTGCTCGCGACGCTGATCGGCCTCGACCGGCTGTTCCAGGCCGATCAGGAGGATGGATCCCTCGATCTCCTGAGGCTCTCGCACGCGCCCCTGGAGATCGTCGTGCTGGCGAAGGTCCTGGCTTATTGGCTCGTCACCGGCCTGCCGCTCGCCATCGCGGCGCCCTTCCTGGGTCTTCTGGTGGCCCTCTCGCCCGAGGGCATGCTCGCCATGGTGGCGACCTTGCTGGTCGGAACGCCCGCGCTCACCTTCATCGGTGCGGTCGGGGCCGCCCTGACCTCGTCGCTGCGGCGCGGCGGGCTCATCCTGGCGATCCTGGTCCTGCCCTTCATGATCCCGACGCTGATCTTCGGTGTGTCGGCTGCCAATGCGGCCCTCGGCGGGACGATCCCGTTCGCGACGCCGTTCCTGATCCTGGCTGCCCTGTCGCTGATCGCCGCCGTGGTCGGAACGGTCGGAGCCGCAGCCGCCCTGCGCTCGGGCGAATAGGCCATGGCCGGACGCCTCGTCCTGCGTCTGCGCCGTTCGCTCGTGGCACCCGTGCCGGAACCCGACTGGCCTCGAGGCATCCGGCCTGTCGCCTTCGTTCCGGAACTCCATGCGCAGAATGTCCATGGGCTCCTGAGACGGGCCTATACGCAGGGAGGCGGCTACGTGGAGCCCTTCGCGATCTGGTCGCCGAGCCTGCGGGATGATTCGGAATACGACCCGGCTCTGGTGTTCCTCGCCACGGATGAGCGGGACGAGATCGTCGGCGTGGCGCAGTGCTGGACGAGCGCCTTCGTGAAGGATCTCGCCGTCGCTCCCGCGTGGCGTCGCAAGGGCCTGGGCGCCGCCCTGCTGCATGAGGCCTTCCGCGTCCTGCGGGAACGTGGAGCATCGTCCATAACCTTGAAGGTGGAGGCGGACAACCCGTCAGGGGCGCTACGGCTCTATCGCTCACTCGGCTTCGAGGAGGTCGAGTCCTACAGGCTCGGCTGAGTCTCAGGCGACTTGCGAAACGTGATCCTGCGCCGGCATGAAAGCCGTCGCGAACTGCGCCGCTCCCTCGCAGGTGAAGGTGAGGACGCGCCCGGTCTCGCGCCGGACCCATCCCCGGTCGGTCATGCGGGACAGGATCGCCGCCCCGAGGGCGCCGCCGAGATGGCTGTGGCGCTCGCTCCAGTCGAGGCAGGCGCGGCAGACGGGGCGACGGCCCTTTTCCAGTCCCGCGAGATCGATCCCGAAATCGGCGAAGAAGGCCCGGCCCTTGGTGGTTAGGGCCAGATCCTGCCCGCCTTCGATGAGGCCCTGGCGTTGCGCGCCCTTCAACAGCGCGACGCCACGCTCCCCGGCGAGGTGGTCGTAGCAGATCCGGGCGGACCGGAGCGCCGCGTCCTTCGGGCCGGTTCGGACGCGGGTGGCCCCCGTGCGCTCGGCCAAGCCCATCAGGGCTTCGAGCACCTGCGCCACGTCGGGGCCCGAGAGCCGGAAATAGCGGTGGCGCCCCTGCTTTTCCGCCGTGAGCAGGTTCGCGGCATCGAGCTTGGCCAGATGGCCGCTGGCCGTCTGGAGCGTGACGCCCGCCGCTTCGGCGAGCTCGCTTACGGTCAGCGCCCGCCCGTCCATGAGGGTGGTGAGGATGTTGGCCCGAGCCGGATCGCCGAGGAGCGCGGCCACGGAGGCGATGACAGGACCTTCTTTCATACTTCGATCTTAACCGAACCATCGGCGACGATCCATCGGCTAAGACCGAACTGTCCCAGTCAACAGGATGCCAACCCATGATCACCTGTTTCATTCGCTATGAAATCGACCCCTTCAAGGTGTCCGCCTTCGAGGAATATGCCCGCAATTGGGGCCAGGCCATTCCCCGCTGCGGTGCGGATCTCATCGGGTATTATGCGCCGCACGAGGGCTCCGCCACCACGGCCTATGGGGTCTACAACATCAGGAATCTCGCCGAATATGAGTCGTATCGCGAGCGTCTGCGCAACGATCCGATAGGGCGGGCCAATTACGAATTTGCTAAAAGGGAACAGTTCATCCGCCGCGAGGACCGGGTCTTCCTGCGGCTGGCCTCGACCCCTCATGCGGAGCTGATCAAGCCATGATCGCGGTAATTTTCGAAGTCTGGCCGGACGGGGACGGGGGCAAGCGGGACTATCTCGGTCTCGCGGCCGCGCTCCGCTCCGATCTGATGGAGATGGACGGCTTCATCTCCGTCGAGCGCTTCCAGAGCCTGACCGATCCGGGCAAGCTCCTGTCGCTGTCGTTCTGGCGCGACGAGGAGGCGGTGCGGGCCTGGCGCAACCTGCCCTCGCACCGCAGCACACAAGGGGCCGGTCGCGCCGGTGTCTTTCGCGACTACCGCCTGCGGGTCGCCGGGGTGATTCGCGATTACGGGCTGAACGAGCGCGAGCAGGCGCCCGATGATAGTCGGGTGGCGCACGATTCGCACTCATTCGAGGCCTCAAAGTCTAATCCACCAATCTCGACCTCATCCTGAGGAGCCTGCGGAGCAGGCGTCTCGAAGGATCGTCCAGCATGCACTGGAGGCGCCCTCGTCCTTCGAGACACCGCCTGCGGCGGTCCTCAGGATGAGGGCTCTGCGATGAGTCAAACACTCAGGCTGGTTCTGAGCGCCTGCTCTGTCCCGGGTGTGTCAGCAGAGCGGCCGGTGTCGTGGTGAGACGTTGAGCAATTTTCACGATTTGGGATGACGTAAAATTGTGACGCTGAGTCCGTGGACATGCGATCCGCGTAAGAGCCTCCTTGAGCCTATGGCCGGGGGGTATCGTCAGATGTCCAAGACGCAAGTCCAAAAGCCGATACAGCCGCTTGAGACGGTCCCAGAGCCCCCGGCCGCCACTCTCCCTGCATCACGGCCTCAGGCTGATGCCGAAGGCCTGCTCGATGGCGGGTTTTCCCTCCCGCTCGACGCGATAGATGGCGCGGTAGAGGCCGGGGCGGAAGCCGCCCTGGGGCTGCTTCACGCCGGCGAAGGCCATCCATTGCGCCTTGGCCCGGTCGAGGGGCGGGGCCTTGTTCTGGGCCAGCGGCTTGCCGTCGGGATCGAACAGGGTGAGCGTCTGGACGTCGCCGCCCTTGAGCCCGATGGCGCGGACAAAGGCCACGAGGGCAGGGGACCTCGTGGTCGGGATGTCCTGCTCCGCCACGCCGGACTCGATGGCATCCATGGTCACGGGACCAGGAGCGAATCCCTTGTTGAGGACGCTGCCGCCCTGATAGGCCAGGGAAAACTTCAAGGAGTCGTCCCATAGGGAGGAAACTCCTCGGGTGTCGCAGGATTTCGTGGGCGGCCCCGACACAAAGGGGTCGACCGCCTCACCGTTCTTGCGAACCGTGAAATGCAGATGCGGAAATTCGGTCGCGCCGGACAAGCCGACCTGTCCGATTTTGTCGCCGGCTTTCAGCATATCACCTGCCTTCACACGCAGGCTGCCCTTGGCCATGTGGCAGTATTGAGTCTGCCAGCCATTGCCGTGATCGACGAGAGCCCCGTTGCCGCATTCCGTGTTGATCACGCTTTCGCGTCCCTTGCCCGAGATGGAAACGTCCTCCATTCCGTCGCGGATTCGTAGAACCGTGCCGTCGGCCGCCGCCACCACGTCGACTCCGGCCTTCATGGCAGCCAGGGTCGGAACGCGGATGTCGGTGCCGTCATGCCCGTCATAGGTCATTGTCCCGCAGCGATAGTCGCTAATTCCAGCATCCCGAACATGATCCATGTAATGCTGGATGAAGCAGGTCCGGCCGATCTCGCAGGCGACCGGCAGGCGCAACGAGATGTCCTGCGCGGCCGCCGGAAGCGCGACGAGGGTAAGGCCGACGAGGCTCGTGAATCCAAGGCGCATGACCGCTCCGCAACAATGATGCGGGAGTATAGGCTGAATCATAAGGCGGATGAAGGGCGGGTTTCTTTCCTCCCTGCAAGAGGGAGGGGGAGGCGCAGCGCCCTTTGCCCTACGCAGAATTCCGGAATGCCCAGCGCGGCCCGAACCACCTAAAAGCCCCATTCTGGCGAAAACGTTATACGGCTTGCGGCGATGTCTCCGTTGCAGGTGCAATTCAAGACCGCTACATCGAACCCATGATCCGTGAGCTTGCCAATCCGACCCGCTTCATGAGCCTCAGCGGCACGCTCCTGCCGTGGGTGGGAGGCTTGGCCGCGCTCGTCATGGCTGTCGGGCTCTACATGGTCTGGTTCACGGCCCCGGCCGATTACCAGCAGGGCGAGACGGTCAAGATCATGTATATCCACGTGCCGGCCGCGTGGCTGTCCCTGTTCTTCTACATGATCATGGCCAGCTCCGCGCTGGGCACCCTCGTGTGGCGGCACCCATTGGCCGACGTGTCGCAGAAGGCGGCGGCGCCCATCGGGGCGGCCTTCACGCTGATCTGCCTCGTCACCGGTTCGCTCTGGGGCAAGCCCATGTGGGGCACCTATTGGCAATGGGACGCGCGGCTGACCTCCATGCTGGTGATGCTGCTCATCTATCTCGGCATCCTGGCGCTCTGGCGCGCCATCGAGGAGCCGAACCGGGCCGCCCGGGCCGTGTCGATCCTCACCCTCGTGGGCGCGGTGAACGTGCCGATCGTGAAATTCTCCGTCGATTGGTGGAACACCCTGCACCAGCCGGCCTCCGTGTTCCGCCTCGGCGGGCCGACGATCCATTCCTCCATGCTCGTGCCGCTCCTAGTCATGGCCGTCGCCTTCACGCTGGTCGGCGTGGCGCTGCATCTCTCCGGCATGCGCACGGAGATCCTGCGCCGCCGGGTGCGCACGCTCACCATCCTCGAGGCCGAGCGCCTCGACGCACAGGCCGCCTGACCGATGTCGCACACGTTCTTCATCGCATTCTCCTACATCCTGACGGGGCTGGTCATCGCCGGATTGGTCCTGCGCGCGGTGATCGACCACCGCATCCAGGTTCGCGCGCTGGCCGAGCTCGAATCGCGCGGCGTCGGACGGAGGTCCCGCCGTGGCTGAAGCCGCCGAGCGTCCACGCTCCCGCCTGATCTTCCTTTTGCCCGCGCTCGTCTTCGGCGCCCTGGTGGTGCTCTTCGGCGTGCAGCTGATCTCGGGACGAAATCCCGCCGAGGTGCCCTCGGTTCTGATCAACAAGCCCGTGCCGACCTTCAGTCTCGCGCCGCTCGAAGGCCTGCTGGCCAACGGCCAGCCGGTGCCGGGCTTCTCGAACGATGATCTCAAGGGTCGCGTGACGGTGGTGAATGTCTGGGCGTCCTGGTGCGCCCCCTGCCGCCAGGAGCATCCGCTGCTGGTCGATCTCGCCAAGGATCCGTCGATCCGGGTAGTCGGCATCAACCAGAAGGACAATCCGGACAACGCCCGCCGCTTCCTCGGCGCGCTGGGCAATCCCTATGCGGCCGTCGGCATCGATCCCAACGGCCGCGCGTCCATCGACTGGGGCGTCTACGGCGTGCCCGAAACCTTCATCGTCGGCCCGGACGGCACGATCCGGTACAAGCATATCGGCCCGCTGACGCCGGAGAATTTCGAGGCGTTCAGGGAGAAGCTGCGCCAAATCCCGCGCGCTTGAGCCGGTTGATCGCCACGTCCAGGGCCGAGAGAAAGGCCGAGCGGTCCTTTTGCGAAAACGGCCTCGGTCCAGCCGTCACCTCGCCCATGGCGCGCAGGTCTTCCATCAGGTTGCGGGTGGCGAGCGCCATGCCGACGGAGGATTCCGAGAACGGCTTTCCGGTGGGGCCAATCACGTCGGCGCCGGCCTTCACGCAGCGGCTCGCGAGCGGGATGTCGGCGGTGATCACGATGGCGCCGCGCCGGGCGCGCTCGGCGATCCAGTCATCGGCCGCATCGAAGCCCGAGCTGACCACGATGCGTTCGATCAGCGGATTCTGAGGCACTTGCAGGAAGGCGTTCGACACCACGAACACCTTGACGCCGTGCCGCTCGGCGACCCGGTAGATCTCCGGCTTCACCGGGCAGGCATCCGCATCCACGTAAATCACGATCGGTTGGACCATTTCGTTCATCGGCCATATATTCCTGTGGGATGCGGGGATGCCGCCAGGATCTCTCCGGCTGGTCGTGGTGCGTAAGCTTTCCGTAAAGGGCTTTGAGTCACGTGTCGACCGGACCATATCCAACCTGGAGAGCAGAAAGAAACCCGTGACTCCCCGATCCCGTATCCGCGCCGCCCTGGGCCTGATCGACAGGCTGCGAACGTCTCCCTCCTTGAGCGATGCCACGCACCGGCTGATCCGGGAGGCCGATACGGGCGCGCTTCAGCGCGCCGGGCTCGCGCGCATGGTCACGGCCGGGCTGCTGCTCGTGGCCGTCCTGGTCACCACGTCGGGCGTCGAGCTCACCAATCCCATCGCCCTCCGGCAGATCTGGGCCGCCGAGCTCACGCTGATCCTCTTCGGAGCGCTCGGCTGGGGCGGCGCCTGGCTCGCGTCCAGGCGCATCGGCATCGAGAAGCTGCCGGTCATCACGGCCGTGGTCGACGCCTGCCTGGTCCTCGGCAACCTCGGCTACACCCATTGGGGTCTCGGCATTCCCGGCAGCCTCTTCTCGGTGTTTCCGGTCGCCTGGGTCGTGCCCATCACCATGGCGGCGGCGGCCATTCACTACCAGCCCCGGCTCCAGGCCTTCGTGGCGGCCATCTATGTGATCGGCCTCTCGCTGCTTGCCTTCGGCAGCGGGTACCTGAGCCCGGCCGACCGCCAGGAGGATCTGGCGGAGATCGTCGGCGTGTTCTCGGCCCAAGCCAACATGGTCCGCATCGTCATGGTGTTCGCCGCCGCCCTGATCCTGATCCTGGTGGCGCGCCAGGGACGCCTCATGCTGGAGCGGGCCGTGCGCGAGACGACCCTACGTGTGACGCTCACCCGCTACCTGCCGCGGGAGCTGGCGCCGATCCTGACCGACCAGGCCTTCGCATCCCTGCGCCAGGGGCGGCGCATTCCGGTGACCCTGCTCTTCGTCGACATCCGCGCTTCGACCACCTTCGGCGAAACCATGGAGCCGGCGCAGCTCGCGGTTTTCATCACGTCGTTCCGCCGCCGTGTCCTGCGGGCGGCCTCCCGGCATGGCGGCGTCATCGACAAGTTCACGGGCGACGGGGCTCTCATCCTTTTCGGCGTGCCGGGCGCCCGGGACGACGATGCGCGCCGGGCGCTCGCCTGCGGCCGCACCCTCCTGACCCTGATCGACCGCTGGAACGCCAAGCGCGGCTTCAACCCGCCGGTGCGCATCGGCATCGGCATCCACACGGGCGATGTGTTCTGCGGCGTGGTGGGGGACGAGAGCCGGCTTGAATTCACCGTGGTCGGCGAGACGGTCAACATCGCGTCGCGCATCGAGCAGGCTACGAAGTCGGCCGATTGCGAACTTCTCGCCTCGCAGGAAACCGTGGCGGCGGCCGGCGAGGAGGAAAGCTGGACCGAGGTCGAGTGCGAACCCCTGCCGGGGGTCACGCGCAGGATGGTGCTGATGAAGCCGGTCGGGTGAGGCTCACCCTCTCGCCCGCGCGATGGCCTCGCGCTTCTGCTCCAGGCTCATGCCGCCGACATAAGCTTCCGTCCCGATCAAGAAGGAGGGCGTCGCCACGAGGCCGAGATCGCTGCCGGTCGCGAAGGCTTCCTTCATCCAGCCGGTGGTCTTGTCGCTGTTGGCGATCTCGGTCATGCGCGCCCGGTCGCCGCCGAGCTTCTCCGCTGCCGCCAGCGCCCGCTCGCCGTCGACCGTGCCGCGCAGGGCGAACAGGGCGAGGTGCAGGGGCAGGTATCGCTCGGGCCCGTAGAGCTGCAGAAAGGCCAGGGCCGCGCGCGTCGCCGCGACCGATTGCGGGCTCAGCACGGCGAAGTTCACCAGCATGTAGGACAGCTCTGGCTCCGCCTTCAGCAGGTCGGGCAGGCTCTGCGCCGACCGTTTGCACCAGGGGCAGTTGTAGTCGAAGTACTCCACCATGATCACGTCGCCGTGCGGGTGGCCGATGCGCACGATCGAAGGAAGGTTCAGGGTGTTGTCGATCAGCTCCACCGGGATCATCTGCGGCTCCGGCGCGGATTGCGCAAAGGCGGGAGCTTTCGTGCCGGACAGGGCGAGACCGGCGAGAAGAACGCGGCGGGACAGGATCATGAACAATACTCTCGTAAGGTGAGATCCTCGTGCCGGTCGAACATGGCGATGGCAAGGCCAAGGTTCATTTTCTCGCGGACTCGTGAAAGGTGGTCCTCTCGCGGCGATAGCGTGCCGCGCAAGGCTCTCACACGCCGGTCCACGACGTGATGAAGGGCGGCACGTCGCCGGGCGGCATGGGGCGGCCGAAATGGTATCCCTGAACGAGGTCGCAGCTCATGCGCTGCAGGAGGGTGGCCTGAAAAGCGTTCTCGACGCCTTCCGCCACCACCTCGATGCCGAGGTTACGACCGAGATTCAGGAGCGCCCTGACGATGGCGGCGTCGTCCGCGTCCGTTTCCAGGCCGGCGACGAAGCTGCGGTCGATCTTGATGGCATCGACCGGATAGCGCTTGAGATGCGACAGGGAGGCATAGCCGGTGCCGAAATCATCGAGCGCGATCGTCACGCCCTCTGCGCACAGGGTGCGCAGCGCCCGCTCGACGTATTCGGCGCCGGAGCCGAGAAAAACGCTCTCGGTCACTTCCACTTCCAGGCACTGGGCCGGCACGTTCATCCATCTCAGGTCTTCGAGGACGCGCTCGGCATAGTTGTCGCGCCGGAACTCGGCTGCCGAGGCATTGATGGCGATGCGGCCGAAGGTGAGGCCGGCATCGAGCCAGGCGCGGATATCCCTGAGGATGCAGGACCGCATGCGCTCGCCGATGGCCGTTCCGAGCTCGGTGTCGTTGAAGGCGGGAGCGATCGTCTCGGGCGACTGGATTCCGCCCCGGGGGTGATGCCAGCGCAGAAGTGCCTCGAACCCGGCGAGCGCGCCCGTGGCGAGCGTCACCTTGGGCTGGTAGAACGGCACGATCCAGTCGGACGCCACCGCGCGGGCCGCCACCTCCAGGGCTGACGCGGTGCGCTGCGATTCCTCCCGCATGGTCGTGACGAACATCCTGAACGAGCCGCGTCCGGAGGTCTTGCTGCGGTAGAGCGCCAGATCGGCCTGCTTCTGAAGCTCTTCCGAGCTCATGGCGAGACCAGCCGAAACGGTCCCGCCGATGCTCGTGCGGCAGTCCAGGAGCTTGCCGTTGCGTTTCAGAGGCTCCTGCATGCGGGTCAGGATGGTTTGCGCCATGGCGGCGACGTCCCATTCGCCCGCGATCTCGGGCAGAAGCACGGCGAACTCGTCGCCGCCCAGCCGGGCGACGGTGTCGCCAGGGCGCGCCGCATGGCGCAGCCGCTGCGCGAACTCCCTCAAGAGAGCGTCGCCGGCATCGTGGCCGAACCGGTCGTTGATCTGCTTGAGGTGATCGAGGTCCATGACCAGCAGGCCCGTGACCCGGGAGGAGCCGGGCGCGGGGGCGAGGGCCTCCTGAAGACGTTCGCGGAACAGCCTGCGGTTGGCGAGACCCGTGAGGTCGTCGTGGTGGGCGGCCCAGCGGAGGGTCTCCTCCGTGAGCTTGCGGTCGTGGATGTCCTCGACCGCCCCGTACCAGCGGATGATGGCTCCGTCTCTGCTCCGCCGGGGAGCGGCCCGGGAGCGGAACCAGCGATAGGTCCCGTCCACCATGCGCAGGCGGTAATCCATATCCAGCCCTTCACCGGCCTCGACCGCCCGGGACCAGCGGCTCAGGGAGGTGGGCGCGTCATCGGGATGCAGGGCTCGGCTCCAGCCGAAACCCAGCGCCTCCCGCAGGTCCATGCCGGTCAGGTCGCGCCAGCGCGAGGAAATGTCGAGGAGATTGCCCTGCGGATCCGCCGTCCACGAGATCTGCGGATTGAGCTCGACGGAATGGCGGTGATGCTCCTCGCTCTCCCGCAGAGCCACGTCGCTGCGCTGCCGCTCGAGTACCAGGACCGCCAGATGCAGCACCGCCTCCATGCGCTCCATCTCGTCGCTGCTCGGAGCCCGGGACTCGCCATAATAGAACCCGAAGGTACCGAGCACTTCACCGGACCGCGAGAAGATCGGCGTCGACCAGCAGGCCCGCAGGCCGTGGGCCAGGGCGAGATCGCGCCAGTGAGCCCAGAAGGGATCCGATGCGATATCGGATACGATGACGCTGTCGCGCAGGTAAACGGCGGTTCCGCACGAACCCACGTTCGGCCCGACTTCCAGGCCGTCGATCGCCGCATTGTAGGCGGGCGGGAGGCTTGGCGCGGCACCGTGACGGAGCAGACCGGTCTCGGCATCGTACAGCAGGACCGAGCACCGGGCGCCGGGGAGCTGGACTTCCGCCAGCCCGCAGAGCGCGGACAGGATCTCGCCGATAGGCTGGCCGGCAGCAACCATTTCCAGCACATCGGCATGGCCCTGCAGGGCGAGTTCCGCTTCCTTCCGGTCGTGAATGTCTTCCGTCGTCCCGTACCAGAACGCGACGGAGCCGGTCTCGTCGCGCCGGGCCGCCGAACTCGACCGGCACCAGCGATAGCTGCCGTCCGCCATCCTGATCCGGTATTCACATTGATAGGGTGCGCCGGCCGCGATGCTTTCGCGCCTCGCCTCGACCAGGCGGGGCAGGTCGTCCGGGTGAACCAGCTTGACCCAGCCGTTGCCCACCAGCGCCTCGGGCGGCTGGCCGATCCATTCGCGCCAACCGGGCCCCACCTCGACGACCTTGCCGGAGGCATCGGCCAGCCAGGGGATCTGACGGCTTAGGGTGAAAGCGTAATGATACAGACTGTCATGAGTTGTCGGTCCATTCCTCTTCGTCATGAGCAAATCCTCGCGAATTAACTCATGGGCGGAAGTGAAACCAACGTCCTCGTTCCAACGCATACAGCAAACCGAAATGCCGCGAATATCGAATGAATTCTTGGCCTAGATTGGTATGACTGTCCATTAGGAGGAATGGACTAAGGCAGCTTTTCAGAGAACGCCACAAGATCGTTTTTATTGATGCTTTATTGATAAGGTTAAGCAAAGGCGCGGAGCTCAGGTGCTCCGGCATTGCGACCCTGCGAGAGCTACGGCTCTCACGGACGCCTCACGACATTTCGGGCGACAACTGTCACCTGCTGCTCGATCGCTGAAGCGCCATCCCGGGAGCAGTTCGTCGACGAGCCTGCATTGTCGTGAAGGGGGCTTACTTTCCGTACTGGGTCTATTGTTTTGTAATAACATAAAATGTAGTATGGACTGACCTTTCCCCTCCATCTCACCAACCGAGCCTTGCATGACTCAAACCCTCGCCGGCAGCACCTTCAACCTGACCAATAGTGACGATATCCTCGATAACATCACTGGAACGGCCGAGGATGACACGTTCGTAGCCGTCTACGGCACCCTCAACGTCGGTGACAGACTCACTGGCGGCGCCGGAAACGACACGCTGCAGCTCGGGTACTGGTCCGATGGAAATGGAAGAAGCGGTATCCAACTTTCGTGGATCGATTTCACAGGCATCGAAACCATCCTGGGCTCGGATAGAGACGATCTCATCACCCTTGATGGCGGGCAACTTCAGGACGTCAAGGTCATCAACGGCGGTGGCAGCCAATACGGTTTTGATTCGCTGAACCTTCAAGGAACCATGATCGACCTGACCGGAAAGATCGTCACAGGATTTAGTTCGATCGAGGTCAACACCGATGGAGCGACCGTTAAGGTCGACAATGTAGACACTGCCAAATTGATGCGGGGCTCTCAAGCACAGAACGATCACCTGATCCTGACTCAGGGAACGCTCACGAACGACGAACGCAACCAGCTTCATGCCCGGGGTGTCGACAAGATCACCGCCGGAGGCGTCACGACAGAGAACAAGGCTCCGGTTGTGGCCAATCTCGACGGAGACCGGGTCGTTGCTTCCCTTTTTGGCCAGCTTCGTTCGGCTCGACGCCGGCGCGCCCGTGACGCTGACCGACGACGATCCGACACCCTCCCAGATCAGCGTTAGGATCAAGACCCGGCAAGAGGCCAACGATATCATAGGGATCGACCTCACAGGCGGCTCCATCGCCCTTTCCGACAGACTGCGGCCCGGAAGTCGGATCTCCATCAAAGAGGCGAACATATGGAAGGACATCGGAGGGCTCAACTCAGGCGCAGGCTATGGCCAGTTGTCCATCTCGCTGAATGCTGACGCCACGCCGGAGCGGGTGCAAACCCTTCTCCAGGCGCTGACTTATTATACTTACGAGATTTTGCGGGAGACTTTGCAGGTCGAAATTGCGGTGTCAGACCCCGGCGGCCGCAAGTCGGTCTCAACCGTGACCGTCATCAGGGAGGATAATGAGGCACCCGGTTCAGTGACTCTCGATTCGGCGACGAGCCTCACCGTCGCGGAGAATACTGCCTTCTCCGGCCTTCTGTCCGCGACCGACGACCTGACGCCTGCCGGAGACCTCACTTTCTCCTTCGACCCCTCCGCCCCGGGCGGCGGCAATGCAGGCGGGCTGTTCGTGATCGAGGGCGGCCGGCTCAAGCTCGCGCCAGGACGCAGCCTCGATTACGAGGCGCTTCCAGCCGGACAGAAATCTGTTTCCGTTTACGTCAAGGCGACGGATTCCGAGGACGGTGTCGGGGCGACGCAGGCCATCACGATCAACGTGACCAACGACGTGCAGGACGACAGCACCGATGGACCGGACGTTCTCATCGGCGGAGACAAAAGCGAAATCCTGAACGGCAAGGGCGGCAACGACGTCATCCGGGGCAATGGCGGCGACGATACGCTCTCCGGCGGGGCCGGTAAGGACACGCTGGATGGCGGTGCGGGCAAGGACATCTTCGTGTTCGACGCCAAGCTGGCGAAGACGAACAAGCTGAACAAGAAGCAGAACCTGGACAAGGTCCTCGACTTCGTCGTGGCCGACGACACCATCCACCTGGCCAAGAGCGTGTTTTCCAAGATCACCAAGAAGGGCGTGCTCAAGAAGGGCGAGTTCTTCATCGGCAGCGCGGCGCATGATCGGGACGATCGGGTGATCTACAACAAGAAGACCGGCGCGCTCTCCTACGATGCCGACGGCAATGGCGCCAAGGAGGCGATCCAGTTCGCCACGCTGGCCAAGAACCTCAAGCTCACCAACCTCGATTTGTTCGTCGTCTGACGCCGCGCGACCACGCTTCAGGCGTCCGCCCGGGCCTCCACCGTCATCACCCCCGGACTTGTTCCGGGGACCAGTGCCGGTGATCTCGACGGAAAAACGCGACACATCAAAGACGAGAGCTGTTTCCACGTCTGTGGAAACAGCTCTCGTCCCACAAAATCGGTATAGCGGGGAACGATCCACGCATCGGGTCTCGGTCCGGTCGAGGGCGTCCGTTGCGGCTGCTCATGCGCCGGCCAGCGAGGCGATATCTTGCAGGCGCCCACCCTCTCGACGGCCAGACGCGTCCTTGCCGACAAGGTCCAGGCCAGTAATGCGTTGCGCCACTGCGTCGTCGCGCTGGGAGCCGATGCGGTGATACCGTTCGACTTGGTACGCCCGGCGGCCGCCCACGTCCTCAGCTTCGATCACCGCGCCTGCGCAATCCTATGGATGCGTCGAAGGTCGATCCAGCCTAGCCCTCTTCGCCCGTCACGCCGGCGGCGTCCTGGGCCTTCAGGATCTCGGGGCGCGGCATCGAGATGATGTTGTAGCCGGAATCCACGTAGTGGATCTCGCCGGTCACGCCGTTCGAGAGGTCGGAGAGCAGGTAGAGGGCCGAGCCGCCGATATCCTCGATGGTCACCGTGCGCCGCAAGGGGGCATGGGCCTTCTGGTAGGTGAACATGAGGCGGGCGTCCGAGATGCCGGCGCCGGCGAGCGTGCGCACGGGACCGGCCGAGATCGCATTGCAGCGGATGCCCTTCGGGCCGAGATCGGACGCGATGTAGCGCATGGAGGCTTCCAGCGCCGCCTTGGCCACGCCCATCACGTTGTAGTTCGGCATGACCCGGGTCGAGCCGCCATAGGTGAGGGTCAGCAGCGAACCGCCGTTCCTCATGCGGCTGGCGGCGCGCTGGGCGATCTCCGTGAAGGAGAAGCAGGAGATCACCATGGTGCGGGAAAAGTTCTCCCGGGTGGTGACGTCCACATAGGAGCCCTTGAGCTGCGACTTGTCGGAGAAGCCGATGGCGTGGACCACGAAGTCGAGGCCGTCCCAGGTCCTGTCGAGGGTCTCGAACACCGCATCGACGGAGGCGATATCCTCCACGTCGCAGGGAATAACGAGTTCGGAGCCGAGCGACTGCGCCAGAGGAGCGACACGCTTGCCCAGGGCATCGCCCTGATAGGTGAAGGCGAGCTCCGCCCCGTGCTGGGCCAGGGTCTTGGCGATGCCCCAGGCGATGGAATGGTCGTTGGCGACGCCCATGATGAGGCCGCGCTTTCCTTGCATCAGACCGGTCACTTGGGTCCCCCTGTGCATCGGCTCCATCGTGCGATGCCAATTATTATGAAAGTGTGCATCGCGAGCCGGAAGAATGGTGTCGGTGAGCGAGTCCATGCGAATCCCCCAGGAATGAATCGGGGCATCGCATGGAGCCGTCTCAGGTTTATGACAGAGTCTTATCCGTTGTAACGGCTGAAGACGAGTGTGGCATTGGTGCCGCCGAAGCCGAAGGAGTTCGACAGGACGGTGTCGATCTTGGCATCGTCGATGCGCTTGCGGACGATGTTCATGTCGGCGAATTCCGGATCGAGCTCGTCGATATGGGCGCTTTCGCAGATGAAGCGGTTGTTCATCATCAGGAGCGAATAGATTGCCTCCTGCACGCCGGTGGCGCCGAGCGAGTGGCCGGTGAGCGATTTCGTCGCAGAGATCGGCGGGCACTTGTCGCCCGAGCCGAAGACCTGACGGATCGCCTCGATCTCCTTCTGGTCGCCCACGGGGGTCGAGGTGGCGTGCGGGTTGATGTAGTCGATCGGGTTGTGGACGTCCTTGAGGGCCATGCGCATGCAGCGGATCGCGCCCTCGCCGGACGGGGCCACCATGTCGTAGCCGTCCGAGGTCATGCCATAGCCGACGATCTCCCCATAGATGCGGGCGCCGCGGGCTTTGGCGTGCTCCAGCTCCTCCAGCACCAGCACGCCTGCGCCGCCGGCGATGACGAAGCCGTCGCGGCTGGCGTCATAGGCGCGGGAAGCCCGGGTCGGGGTGTCGTTGTACTTGGTGGACATGGCGCCCATGGCGTCGAAGAGGTTGGACATGGTCCAGTCCAGATCCTCGCAGCCGCCGGCGAACATCACGTCCTGCTTGCCGTACTGGATCATCTCGTAGGCATTGCCGACGCAGTGATTCGAGGTCGCGCACGCAGACGAGATCGAATAGTTCACGCCCTTGATCTTGAACCAGGTCGCGAGGGTTGCCGACGCCGTGGAGGACATCGCCTTCGGCACGGCGAAGGGGCCGATGCGCTTCGGGCCTTTGTCGCGGGTGATGTCGGCCGCTTCGACGATCACCCGGGTGGACGGGCCGCCCGAGCCCATGATGATGCCCGTGCGCTCGTTGGAGATGTCGCTCTCCTCCAAGCCCGCGTCCCGGATGGCCTGGTCCATGGCCACGTGGTTCCAGGCGGTGCCCCGGGCGTGGAAGCGCATGGCGCGGCGATCGACGATCTCTTCCGGGTTCAGGCTGGGAGCGCCGTGAACCTGGCAGCGGAAGCCGTATTTCGTGTAATCTTCGGCCTTGCTGATCCCGGACTTCGCTTCGCGCAGAGAGGCAAGCACCTCCTGCGTGTTGTTGCCGATGGACGACACGATGCCCATTCCGGTGACGACGACGCGCCTCATAGCCTACCTCTTCAAAGGATCTTCACTGTCTGCCTTGGCGGTTCAACACGTAAGGTCGATCCTGCTCATTCTCAACACTGAGCCATGCGAATGGGATGAAAGCGTGATCCCAAGGAAGGCCCCGCCGCTTCGCGGCAGGGTCGGTTCTTTAAAAAAGAATACGCTTTGTCAATAGGATGGGACAGGTGCTGACCTTTGGTCAGCACCCGAAAAACTAGCCGCCTGCGGCCGCATCCGCCTGAAACAGGCCGACGCGCATGTCCTTGGCCTCGTAGATCCGGCGCCCGTCGGCCTCCAGCCAGCCGTCGGCGATGCCGAGCACCAGCTTCGAGCGGAAGACGCGCTTGAGATCGACGCCGTAGACAACTTTCTTGACCGTCGGCAGCACCTGGTCGGAGAATTTCACCTCGCCGACGCCGAGCGCCCGGCCGCGGCCGGGCGAACCGCCCCAGCCGAGGAAGAAGCCCGTCATCTGCCAGAGGGCGTCCAGGCCCAGGCAGCCCGGCATCACCGGGTCGCCCTGGAAATGGCAGGGGAAGAACCAGAGATCCGGCCGCACGTCGAGTTCCGCCAGCACATGGCCCTTGCCATAGGCGCCGCCATCCTCGCCAATGGAGGTGATGCGGTCGAACATCAGCATGGGCGGGAGCGGCAATTGCGCGTTGCCGTGACCGAACAATTCTCCGCGCCCGCAGGCAAGGAGCTCTTCATAGGTAAAGCTGGACTGGCGGGCCATTCCGGATGCCGATCCTTTCATCGCGTCTTCAAAAGCGGCCTCGAGACGGTCTCGGGACCTGGGTGCGGGCTCTGGTAGCACAGGCTTGGCGATCCATCAAAGGGACCTGAGCCGGGATTCTTCGCCTTTCGGGAACCGATGCCGCAGCCCCGGGCAGCCTTGCGGTTAACCTCTCGCTTTCCTATGATTGTGATGGTAGAAGCGCCCATCCGTTCATTCAGTTCCGCCGATGACCGATCCATTGTCCGCCTATATCGAGTCCACCACCGCTCCGCATCGGAAGGGTTGTCCCGTGTCCGAGCTGCGGGACAAGCTGCGTCGCGTGGGCCTGCGCCCGACCCGGCAGCGCGTGTCCCTGGGCTGGCTCCTGTTCGGCAAGGGCGACCGGCACATCACGGCTGAACTGCTCTTCGACGAGGCGTCCCGGGCCCGCGTCCCGGTCTCGCTGGCGACCGTCTACAACACCCTGCACCAGTTCACGGAAGCGGGCCTCCTGCGCCAGCTGTCGGTGGACGGCGCCAAGGCCTATTTCGACACCAACCCGACCGAGCATCACCACTTCTTCCTGGAGGAGGAGGGCGAGCTCGTCGACATGCCCGAGACCGCAGCCGTGAGCGTGGCCGACCTGCCCGAACCTCCCGCCGGCATGGAAGTGGCCGGCGTCGAGGTCATCGTGCGCCTTCGCCGTAAAGGCGTTTGAACGACCGCCTCCCTCCTGTCTGGAAAAGCGGCTTCCGGTCCGTAACAGATGCCGCTCAGCCATAGCCTCGTCGCTCTTCTCGTCACGGCCATCTGGGGCCTGAGCTTCGTCGTCATCAAGCTGGGCGTCGGCACCATGCCGCCGCTCCTGCTGGCGGCGCTCCGCTTCCTCTTCGCCGCCCTGCCGGCCGTGTTCTTCGTGGCCAAGCCCAAGACCGACTGGCGAATCGTCGTCGCTTACGGCTTTTTCCTCGGCATCGCCCAGTTCGGGCTGCTGTTCGCGGCCATCAGCCTGGGCATGCCGGCAAGCCTCGCCTCCGTGGTCATGCAGGCCCAGGTCTTCTTCACGATTCTGTTTGCCGCTCTGGTCATGGGCGAGCGTCCCGGACCGCACCAGGTGATCGGCGGCATCGTGGCGAGCTCCGGCCTCGTTCTCATCGCCTGGCCGCGCATGACCGGCGGCGGTGCCGTTCCCTTCCTCATGACCGTGCTGGCCGCCGCCGCCTGGGGCGTGGCGAACATCGTCTCGAAGCGGGCCGGGCGGGTCGACATGTTGAGTTTCATCGTCTGGTCGAGCCTCGTCGCGCCCCTGCCGCTGTTCGGGCTGTCGCTCTGGCTCGATGGGCCGGCCCAGGTCTTCGATGCGCTCAAGCATATCGACGGGAACACCGTGGCGGCGGTGGCCTATCTCGCCTATCCGACGACGATCTTCGCTTTCGGAATCTGGGCCTATCTCCTGTCCCGCCACCCGGCCGCCACGGTGACGCCGTTCGCCCTGTTTGTTCCCGTCGCGGGAATCCTGGGCTCTGCCCTCATCCTCGGCGAGGCCATGCACCCGATCGAGGCCATCGGCGGGGCGGTGATCGTCCTCGGCCTCGCCTTCAACGTCTTCGGGCGGCGGCTCCTGAGACGGGCGGCCTGATCAACGGAACAGCCCGAACCCGACCAGCGCGTAGGCGATCAGGAAGATCGCGACGAAAATGTTGAGGAAACGCGGGGCGACGATCGACGCGATCCCGAGCACCAGGGCGAGGATCGGGAGGATGTTCTTCAGGCTGAGGGAGAGCGTCATGAGGGCGTGTCTTCGGAAGAAAGGAAACGGTGTTTCCTTTTAGGGCTCGAAAGCTTGATAAATCGCAAAAGGCCTATTCGACGGTCTCGTTGGGATAGACGCCCCAGAGCTTTTCCTGCTGGATATAGCCGTCCACGTCCCGGGCGCCGTCGAGCACGATCACCACGCGGCACCATTTGCCGTCGCAGCCCTTGATGTTGGTGATCACGCCCGGCTGCAGGTGGGCAGCCACGCCGCCCTTCTCGTCGGCCCGGTCGAACAGGCTGATCGGGGGCTGATTGCCCTTGGCCCAGGGCATCACGAGCGCCGTGCGACGGCCCGACAGCAGGGAATGGAGAACCCAGCCTTCCGTGCCTTCCGAATCGCGAATGCGCCGCCAGGTCTCGTATTCGGCGATGATCTCCACCGGCAGTCCGGCCCGCTGGAACACCCAGGCGGTCCTGTGGTCCTTGGAGGGCCCCTCGCGCAGGTTCACCCGGTCGGTCTTGAGGCTCACATAGCGCGGCACCGGCAGGCCCGTGCCGAGACGGCCGCCCGGGGGCTGCTGGGCGACGGCCGCCGCGGCGCTCAGGCTGACAAGAGCAAGGGCAAGGGCGATCTTGCGCATGGTTCCCCCGATAGTGACTTTGTCTTGGGTTGAGGCTCTGGTAGAGAAGCTTGACGGAGACCGCCACGCGGCGCGTCGTCACCTTTGATCGCCGAAGCAGGGTTAAGAGAGCGTGAAACTCTCTGAACTTCGCGGGTTTTCAGTGCCGGGGACGCTTGAAGTCGATGAAGAAGAGACCTGTCGTCGTAGTCACCCGCCGCCTGCCCGACGTGATCGAGACGCGCCTGCGCGAATTGTTCGACACGCGTCTCAACCTCGAGGACAAGCCCCTCTCGCCCGAGGAACTGGCCGAGGCCGTCAAGACGGCGGACGTGCTCGTGCCGACCATCACGGACGAGATCAACGCGTCCGTTCTGGAGCAGGCCGGCCCCAACCTGAAGCTCATCGCCAATTTCGGCAACGGCGTCGACAATATCGACGTGCCGGCCGCGGTAGCCCGGGGGATCACCGTCACCAACACGCCCGGGGTGCTGACCGAGGATACGGCCGACATGACCATGGCGCTGATCCTGGCCGTCGCCCGGCGCATCCCGGAAGGTGCGCGCGTGATCCCGGAGGGCAACTGGACCGGCTGGGCGCCGACCTGGATGCTGGGCCGGCGCATCACCGGAAAGCGCCTCGGCATCGTCGGCATGGGGCGCATCGGCCAGGCGCTCGCCCGGCGCGCCAAGGCCTTCGGCCTGTCGATCCACTACCACAACCGGCGCCATGTCCCGCCGAAGATCGAGGCGGAGCTCGAGGCGACCTACTGGGAATCCCTCGACCAGATGCTGGCCCGCATGGACATCGTGTCCGTGAACTGCCCGCACACCCCGGCTACCTATCACCTGCTCTCGGCGCGGCGCCTCAAGCTCATGAAGCCCGATGCCATCCTGGTGAACACCGCCCGCGGAGAGATCATCGACGAGGGCGCGCTCACCAAGCTCATCGAAGCCGGCGCCATCGCGGGAGCCGGCCTCGACGTGTTCGAGGAGGAGCCGGCGGTCAATCCGCGCCTCGTGCGCCTCGCCAAGCAGGGCAAGGTGGTGCTGCTGCCGCATATGGGCTCCGCCACCCACGAGGGGCGCGTGGCCATGGGCGAGAAGGTCGTCGTCAACATCCGGGCCTTCGTCGATGGCCACAAGCCGCCGGACCGCGTGCTGCCCAGCATGCTTTGAAGGGCCTTCGGGTCGGAGGGCGGCGTCCTGCTGCGAACGACGCGGAGGTCCCATGCTCCCGGAGAATTTCCCGAGAGGCCGGGCGACATGCCAGGGGCGGCCCTCGGCCGCTTTCCTGCGTGAGCGATGGAGCGGCCCGTCGGCCGGGGGAAGATGTGGGTCGGAAACCGGCGCAACCAAAATCCATCTTGAGCATAAACATATGTGAGTGCGGCTGCGAAAGGAGTTTGGCCAGAACAGGAGTGTCCTTACCCCCATGGCCTTGATGACCAATTCCCTGATCCTGAAACTCGAGAAATACGGCCGGCTCTCCGATGACGAGAAGAGGGCTCTCGACAATGCCATCGCTCGGATCCGCATCGTCGACGCCGACGAGGACATCATCCGCGAGGGCGACCGCCCCACGGATAGTTCGCTGCTCCTGGAAGGCTTCGCGGCCCGCTACAAAATCGTCTCGAACGGCCGGCGGCAGATCTCGGCCATCCATGTGGCGGGCGACTTCATCGACCTGCACAGCTTTCTCCTGAAGACGATGGACCACGGCGTGCTGGCGCTCACCAATTGCCGCATAGCCCTCGTTCCGCATGCGACGCTTGAGCGGATCACGGACGAATATCCCCATCTCACCCGTCTGCTCTGGCTCAACACGCTGATCGACGGCGCCGTGCACCGGGAATGGCTCACCGCCATGGGCCGCTTGTCAGCGACGGCCCACATGGCGCACCTCATCTGCGAATTGTATCTTCGCCTGAAGGCGATCGGCCGCGTCGAGGGCGACACGATCCAGCTCCCCATCACGCAGGCGGAACTCGGCGACACGCTCGGCTTGTCGACCGTCCACGTGAACCGCGTGCTGCAGGAACTGCGCAAGGAAGGATTGATCCGTTTCCAGGGTGATGCGTTGACCATTCTCGACTGGGAACGGTTGAAGAAGGTGGGGGAGTTCACCTCGACCTATCTCAGCCTTCAGAACGAGGATCGGCAACCCTGATCCTGGAGCATTTTCGGTGAAGTGGAACCGTTTCACCATCAAACATTCAGCAACGCAAAGACGAGCGATGATTCCGCGTCAGTGGCAACAGCTCTGGGATGGACGATGAGCGACATTACTCTCCACGAAATGCCCGTTCTGGCGGATGGCGGCAGGCATGAAGGACAGCTCGTTCTCGCGGACGGGCAGCTGGTCGCGGTCTTCACCTGGGTGACGCCCGAGGAAACCGTCGGCGGGCCGGATCGGGCCGGCGGCTGGTTCCTGGAAGCGGGGTTCGGCCCCTGCAGCGGCCTGATGAGCACGACACCGCCCGTTCTCGCCACCCTCGACGATGCCGTGACCTGGGTGCGCAGCCAGCTGGATACCGGACTGACCCGGTCCTGAAACCTCAGCGCAGCTGGGCGGCGATCTCGCCGGCTGCCCTTTCGCCTTCCTCCCAGGCTCCTCCGGCCGTGCCCCATTGGGCCCGCGAGAGCGCCTCGCCGGCAAACCAGATCCGCTCCCCGACGGAAGCCTTCAGGCTGTCCCGGATGGCATAAAGCCCCGGCGGCACCACGGCCCAGGAGGCGCGCGACCAGGGATCGTGCCGCCAGGCGGTGCCGTGCATGGCCGCGAGGTGGCGGATCGCCCGATGGCCGAACTGCTCCGCCAGCACCGCGCGGGCATAGCGGTAAGGGGCGTGGGCGTCCCGCCGGTCGAAGGAGGAAGCGGTAGGCTGGTCGAGCTCGAAGAAGTGGAACGGCGTGCCGTCGATCCGCGTCAGGAGCCCCGGCGGCTGCCGGTGCGTTCCGGTGAGGCTCGCCAGCCGGTCCGCGCCGCGGAAGGGCGAATCCGGCCAGTGCAGGATCACATGCTCGTAGACGCCCTGCGTGAAGCCGTTGATCGCTTCCGCGACGGGGTGGGGCAGGGCGGGCGCGAAGCGGATGGCCTCCCGCTGCAGTACCGCCATGGGCGCGGTGACGATGACAGTCCTGGCTCTGAGCGTTCCGGCCGACGTTTCGAGTCTCACGCCCTCGCCGGACCAATCGACGCCATGGACGGCTGTGCCGAGCCGCACGGGCAGATGGTGGGCGAGGCGGCCGACATAAGCGCCGAGCCCGCCGGCGATGAACAGGTTGTCCGAATATTCCATGCTCGGGAAATCGTGCAGGCTCACCTCGTCGAGGGGTCGGCCCGACACGAGGCCGTGGATGGCCGCCACCCGCCGCCCCTGCGGTCCCATCGGCGGCAGCACGTCGGCGGCAGGCTGGTCCTCCCGGGCCTTGGCCGCCTGGGTCATGGCCCGGTCGGCCCTGTCGAAGGCGCGGTCGAGAGCCGCCCGCTCGGTTGCGGTGCCCGGCCGGCCGCGGACGAAGAAATGCCCGTTCACCGGCGCCCGACGCAGGGGCTCGCCGCGCAAGCGCCCGAGCTTCACGAGAGGATTGATCGGACCGGCATGAAGCCAATGGGCGCCGAGATCGACCGGATGGCCCTTGAAGCGGCGCGTGACCGTGCGCCCGCCGATCCGGTGGCGCGCTTCCAACACCATCACGGTCAGACCCGACGCCAGGAGGCGACGCGCCGCCGCGATCCCGGCGCTTCCCGCGCCGACGATCGCCACATCGGGATTCTCGGTCCAGTTCGTCGAGATTTCCTGATCCATCGGCACGGCGTTCTCCACCCCTCGCTTTGCGGCGCGATCGTTCATAAGTAAGGTCCGCTTCCCGCATCAAGGGATGCTGAGCAAGGACCCGACGACAGATGCTGATCCAATCGGTTTTCGCGGCGGCCCGCGAGGTTTTCTCGCCGGCCCTGCGGCGTATTCTCTGGAAATCGATTGGATTGACGATCGCACTGCTCGTCCTGGTCTGGCTCGGCCTGACCAAGCTGTTCGACCTCTTCCTGAGCGATCACCACCTGAGCGCCACCTATCCGATCATCGACAGCTTCGCATTCTTCCTCGCGGGCTTCGGCCTCTTCGTCGTCATGGTCTATCTGCTGCCGGCGATTTCCGCCATCGTGGCGGGCTACTTCCTCGACGACGTGGCCGAGGTGGTGGAGCGGGACAACTACCCGGCCGATCCGCCCGGCCGGGCTCTGCCTTTCGGCCAATCGCTCATCTATGGCCTCCGCTTCGCGGGCCTGTCCCTGCTGGTGAACCTTGTGGCCCTGCTCCTGTTCTTCATTCCGGGGATCAATATCGGCGTGTTCTTCATCGCCAACGCCTATCTGCTGGGCCGGGAATATTTCGAGCTGGCGGCGGGCCGCTTCTGGCCGGCCGAAGACGTGGTGCGCCTGCGCACGGAGTATCGGGGAACGGTGCTGGCGGCCGGGGCCGTGGTAGCGGCCCTGGTGCTCGTGCCGGTGCTGAACCTGATCACGCCGATCTTCGGCGCGGCCCTGATGGTTCACCTGCACAAGAGACTCACGCGCAATCGGACGGAGCCGTTGCCGCTGCGCCGCGACGGTGCGGTTTCGATCGAGAAGGCCTGAGGGGCGGCCTTTAGGCTCCGCCCCGCCCAGTTCCCCTTCTTGTGCCGCTTAGCGGCTCGACGACTGGCCGACGGCCGGACCGGGGGCCCGCTCCGGGTGGAAGTCAGAGCCGGCGCCCCCCGAACGGGGCGCGAGCAGGTCCGGCGTGTTGCTCGGCGGCGCATTGCGCTTGAGGTCGAACTGGCCGGTTCTGCGGAAGCGCAGGAGGTAGCTCGGGACGATCGCCTCGATGGTGGTGGGCGTGAGGCCGAGGCCCTGGAGCGTCCGGCCCTCGCGGACGGCGCTCTCCGAGACCACGTTGTCCGTCTCCAGCAGGATCGCCTGGTCGCGGGTGGTGACGAGCTCGTCAGGGATCAGGCCGAGGGTCAGCCAGTCGAGCGTTCCCAGGACGCCGCCCACGGTCCGGGCCAGGTTGCCGGGCAGGGGCACGATGGGGCGGTTGCGTTCGGTGACCGCGAGGACGAATTCCATCATCTGGCGCATGGTGCGGATCTCGGGTCCGCCGAGCTCATAGACCCGGCCGCCCGGCACCGCGCCGTCCACGGCGCGGACGACCGCCTCGGCCACATCGCCCGCATAGACCGGCTGGAACCGGGTCTCGGCGCCCGGCAGCGGCACCACGGGGAGCATGCGCGCGAGCGTTCCGAAGCGGTTGAAGGAGCTGTCGCCCGGCCCGAACATGAGGGAGGGGCGCAGGATCACCGCATCTGGCCGCTCCTGGAGCAGGGCGGCCTCGCCCTCGGCCTTGGAGCGCGCATAAGCCGACTCGGAATTGGCGTCCGCCCCGATGGCCGAGACATGGGTGAAGGATACGGCCTTCCTGGCGAGCCGCGCGATCATCGCCGGGGCCTTGGCCTGGAGCGTGTCGAAGCGCTGGCGGCCGGTTTCCTGCAGGATGCCCACGAGGTTGACCACATGGTCCGCCCGGGCCACCGCATGGGCGACCGAAGCCTCGTTGCGCAGGTTGGCGTGGATCGGGTTGATCTGCCCGACCTTGCCGAGGGGCAGGAAGTTCGCGAGGTTCGGCTGGCGGGTCGGCACGAGAACGCGATAGCCGCGCTCGGCCAGGCGGCTCACCACGTAACGGCCGAGAAAGCCCGATCCGCCGAAAACGGTGACGGTTTGCTGCTCAGGCGTGCGAAGGGCACCGATCATGAAACTCTCCTGCCCGGCTAAGGGCTAGCATGGAGCTTGGGTGTGAAATGCGAAGATGTCTCTAGTCAAACGCCGCTCCCCTGTGAAGAGGTGCAACGCCAAGAAAGCGCATCGGTCGCATTTTCAGTGATTGACGAACCCCGAGAAGCACCGTAAACGAAGCCTCGCCGACGAGGCATGCCCAGGTGGCGGAATTGGTAGACGCACTGCTTTCAGGTAGCAGCGGGTAACACCGTGGAGGTTCGAGTCCTCTCCTGGGCACCATCTTTCCCTCAAAGCGCGGAACTCGCGCAGCGATCTGAGGGAGTTCAAGAGCTTTAGGCCTTTTGCACTGAGACGCTGGAGACGCCTGCAGGGGCATCTCGGTCTCGTGATCCTCAATCCAACGTTCGAATGCATCGCCCTGAGCGACGGTGTTGCCGGCAGATTCCGGCGAAACCGATGAGCGCAGGCGCTGGCATGCCTTGAGCCTGATGTTGCAGGGGCGCCGAATCGATTCCGCGCCTCCTGCTTCCGAGGCCTCGTCTCTGAGGCTCTGCTTTTGCTAGGCCTTCGTCTCTGCCGTTGCAGCGTGCGGGGCCGCGGTGGGGGCCGCGATCGACTTGCGCGGTCCGGAGAAGCGGGGCTTCGGCTTGGGAGCCGCGATCAAACCCTCCCGGATCGCCTGCTTGCGGGCCAGCTTGCGGCTCCGGCGGACGGCTTCGGCCTTCTCGCGCGTCTTACGCTCGGAAGGCTTCTCGTAGGACTTGCGGGCCTTCATCTCGCGAAAGATGCCTTCGCGCTGCATCTTCTTCTTGAGGACTCTCAGGGCCTGATCGACATTGTTGTCGCGCACTAAAACTTGCAATGGATGTCCCTTCTCTGTGTGTTGGTTTCGTTCCGCTGCGGCGGAGACTGGCGGGTTGATCCGGAAGAGTTAAGCGCCGCGGATCTCGCTCTCACGGACGGCTCTTTCGATCGTTCCTGACTTGATGCGGTAGGAGACCTCCCCGGTCTGGTCGGCCGGCATGAGCCGCGTCACCTCGTAAAGACTGGCGGCACCCGCTCGAGCGTCGGAGAAACCCGGCTGAGCCAAGCGAACCATCTGTCGGATCTTGAACTTGTGAGACATCAGTCAATCTCCTTGCGATCTGGATAATCGGGATCGGACGTCGTTACTTCCGCGCCTTGCGAGCGGCATAACGAGCATCGCGGGCCGCCTTGCGCTCAGCCTCTTGCCGGGCATCGTCCGCTTCCTTTTCGGCCGCAGCGTGTCGCTCCTGTTCGGCCCTGTCGGCCGCTTGAGCTTCACGCACCTGGGCGATACGGGCCTCCTCTGCCACGCGCTGCGCTTCCCGTTCGGCCACGCGGACATCGCGTGCCGCGCTTACGGCCGCTCTCGCGGCGCGCCGTTCGGAAACCGCCGGGTCGTCCGGCCGGGGGCGCTGATGGAACTTCGCCACCATGGCCTGCTTCGCGCTCTGGGAAACCTGCAGTCGCTCGCCGAAATCTTTGTGCTTCATGTCACCTGTCGATCTTATGGAATCCGCCAAGCCCGTCCGATAACGTCATCGGACGCGCCGAATGCTCGTGATGTTTCCTTCAGGAAGAGTTCCCTGTTCCTGTCGGGTTCGCGCCATGACTTCGACGAAGCGTGCGTCGGACGCTTTTTCCGGATTATCGATCCAGAGATAGGCTCGGCGCGCATCATCGTAATCGACGACGAACATCACCGATTTGGCGGGAGATTTTCGAAACGTATACATCGCTTCAGCACCCGTTCTGGCCATGGATCATGGCGTGTTGAAAGAAAAAGCCGCTCCGCCGGGGAGCGGCTCCGGACGCGGCTCTTAGAGCGTGCGCCGCACCATTCTCAGTCCGCCTGGATGTTATTGACGGCGACCTTGCCGGAGCGACGGTCCTCAGCGGTGTCGAAGGACACCTTCTGGCCTTCGCGCAGGCCGCGGATGCCGGCGCGCTCGAGCGCGGTGGCGTGGACGAACACGTCCTTGCTGCCGTCGTCCGGCTGGATGAAGCCGAAGCCTTTTTGATCGTTGTAGAACTTCACGGTGCCCGAAATCATGGGAATATCCTTGGTAGGCTTGTATGCACGTGAGCACGGGGCATGCGGAAGCACGCCCACACTCGGGTTCGTCGATGTTTGGGAAGAGTGTCTGAACGTGCGCCTGGAAGGCCAAGGCGTAACGGCCCGATTGTCCGGCCAAATGTCGATGAGCTCTATCTAAGGCCTCCTTGCGGCGAATACAAGGCGCATCGACAAAGTCACGCTCCAGGTTACGCGGGGGCCTGGCCTGGAATGGAATGAATTTAGAAAGTTTTTCGGGCGGTCGGGGTGCCGGCGGGCTTCGCTCTCTCAAGGGTCATCATTTCGCATTCTCATCATTATTTTTATTCGTCCTTGCGAATATGCGAAGAATGATCCATATTACTTTTATCCAACCGATACGTTCGGCCTGCTCTCTGAAGCTCATGATCGAGCGCCGAGCCCGCTTTCCGCACCTTTGAAGTTTGGTCGCCGCCTGTAACTCACGCGGCGGATCTGTCGTTTTGCTCCGCATCCGACGTCATCAACAACAGCGGCACAGCCTGGGGCTGAAGCCGCCCAGGGAATTCATGTATACGATACGCCATACGAAACCGGTAAAGATGCTGTCCCAGCCCTTGCCGAAGAAACAGCCGCACAGCTCTCTCCCGACCTGGCGGCCGCAGCAGACCACGCTCACCCGCGAAGAGATCCGGGCGATCGTTCTCGAGCAGATCGGCTGAGCCATCGAGCGAAAAATCGGGAACCGGTTTAGCGGGGACCGACGCAAAAGCCCAAAACGGAGAGCATCGGGCGCGAGATTGCATTCACGTCCGATGCTTTAACATCGCGATGGCTCGCCTCGTGAGAGCGCCGGCCAGTCGCATACAAGTGTCGGGCCTTCTCCGGCAGAGATGACCGATCACTGTGTCCCGCCAAGGAGAGCCCGCCCGTCGAAGCCGGCTCATCGGGCTGCCCCGGGCGTCAGGACCATATTCGCATCGGCATAAGCCAGTCGATTTGTCTCAGTCATCGCGCAGGCGGCGGTCCGGGCCGCTGACGCCCTCAAATCCCCACGAACTGCGCATAAACCCTTTAAGCCCCTGCGACATCGGGGCCATTTTCGGGCGGCTACCGGCCGGAACGAAATCCGCCGCGGCCTGTTAACCTTTGTTTAACTCTTGCCTTGAATTCGCCATCCGCGCTGTGCCAATAAAGATGAACAATTCCTTAACGGCACATCGGTGGGGGCAATGCGGCAACCTCTCTTCGGGCTTCTGAGCATCCGGCTTTTTTCCACAAGCACGCTCCGTCTTGCCGCCCTCTCCATCGCCCTGAACGTCACGGCCGCCGCACAGGCCCAAACCGGCAGCATCCTGCCGGGTTCCTCGCAGCCCGTCGCCCAGGTGGGCGTGGCCAAGCCGATCCTGGGCTGGATTCGGTTCTGCGAGCAGTACCCGGAGGAGTGCACGGTCGATCAGTCCGAGCCCGCGACCATTCAGCTGGGCGCCAAGGAATGGCAGACCATCGTCCGCATCAACCAGCAGGTCAATGCGGCCATCAAGCCCAAGACCGACATAGACCACTGGGGCGTCGAGGACGTCTGGGACTTCGCCGAGGACGGCTACGGCGATTGCGAGGATTACCAGCTCGTCAAGCGCAAGCGCCTGGTCGAGGCCGGCTTTCCCCGCCGTGCGCTGCGCATGACCGTCGTGATCGATGAGGAGGGCGCGGGCCATGCGGTCATGATGGTGCGCACCAA
This sequence comes from Microvirga sp. Mcv34, assembly GCF_024519725.1. GTDB lineage: Bacteria > Pseudomonadota > Alphaproteobacteria > Rhizobiales > Beijerinckiaceae > Microvirga. The sequence continues at coordinate 44,944 of NZ_JALJRK010000023.1, forward strand.
CCGGGGCGATTTCATCCTCGACAACAAGCGCAATGCAGTCCTGCCCTGGCATCGGACGGGCTACACCTACATCAAGCGCGAGGGCGACCGTAGCATGGCCTGGGCCTCGCTCGGCGGCCAGGTGTCGCCGACCATGACGGCGAACCAATAAGACCTTTCGGCGCAAGGCAAACCACCCGAGAGAACAAAGCCGCCCGGACGCAGTTGTCACTGCGGAGCTTGTTCGGGAGGGGCATATGTCCGGGTTCTGGGTGAAGGCATCGATGCGCTTCGGTCTTTATGGCGCCGGGGCCTTCCTCGTGTGGGCCGGATCCGCGTCGGCGGCGGAAGCTGATCTGCCATTCGGGCTGCTGACCTTATGCCTTGCGACGCTTCCCGAGACGCGACCGGAGCAGCTCTGGGCCTCGTGGAGCCTCGCGCCCGTGATCGTCCTGCCGTTGCTCCTCGTCGCGACCCTCTATGGCCGCGGGCTGCACGTCCTGTACTCGGATATTCGGCCGCCCCTGACGCAGCGGGTTCTTTTCGTCGCCGGCATGGCATGCCTGGTGGTCGCGCTGGTCTCACCCCTTTGCCGGATGGCCTCGACCCTCGCCTGGGCGCACATGGTTCAGCACGTCCTGCTCGTCGCCGGCGCGCCGCTGCTCCTGGCCCTGAGCCGTCCTGGCCGCGTCCTGATCGCCGCCTTGCCGGAGCGTCTTCGCATGACCCTCGAGGCCATGCGGACGGATAGGGCGGCGTCGCAGCCTTATGCCTATCTGCTCGCCAGCTTCGTGCTCTACGGCGCGAATATCTGGTTCTGGCATGTGCCGGCACTCTACCAGGGCGCGCTCATGGATGCCGGCCTGCACGTGCTGATGGTCGCGGTGCTGCTGGCCGTCAGCCTGCTGTTCTGGCACGTGATCCTGGAAACCTACAGGATACCGGGGCCAGGCTCCGGACTGGCCGCCGCGCTCCTCTTCTTCACTTTCCTGCACACCGCCGTTCTCGGCTTGCTCCTCGCCCTCTCCCCCCAGGTCTGGTACCCGCTGATGGCGCTGCGCGGCGCGGCCTGGGGTCTTCTGCCCATCGACGACCAGAGGCTCGCCGGCTTGATCATGTGGATCCCCATGGGCGGAGTCTATTTCGCCACCGCCCTCGTGATCATGGGTCGGCTCATCACCGGCTCCAGCCGAGCCGCCGACCCCGCAGCGGCTTCGACCGGAGTCGAGTAACCGCGTTCCGATGCTCTCAGGTTTTGTTTTGGCGCATCTTTCCACGCGAAACCGGCGCCCACGTCTGCGTTCGATGCATCAGGTCCGTCCTCCGGCGGCGAGCAGGCGCATCGCATTGGCCGTGACCAGCACCGTCGCGCCCGTGTCCGCCAGAATCGCGGGCCACAATCCCGTAATGCCCAGGATCGTCGTGACCAGGAACACCGCCTTGAGCCCGAGCGCGATGGTGATGTTCTGGCGGATATTGGCCATGGTGTCCCGCGACAGGCGCACCATGCGGGCGATGTCGAGCACCCGCCCATGCAGCACCGCCGCGTCGGCGGTCTCCAGAGCCACATCCGTGCCACCCCCCATGGCGATGCCCACATCCGCGGCCGCCAGTCCCGGGGCATCGTTGATGCCGTCGCCGATCTTGGCCACCACATGGCCGTTGGCCTGCAGTTCTCGGACGATGGCCTGCTTGTCCTGCGGCAGCAGGTCCGCCCGAGGCTCGATGCCGAGCCCGGCTGCGATGGCCGTCGCCGTGCGCCGGTTGTCGCCCGTGACCATGAGCGTGTCGACACCCGCCCGCTTCAGGGCCTCGAGCCCTTCCTTGGCGTCCGGGCGCGGCTCGTCGCGCATGGCGATCACGCCGGCGACCTGATCGCCCGCAAGCAGAACCGAGACGGATTTGCCCTCATCGTTAAGCCCGGTGATCAGCGCCGCTTGGTCCGAGGTGAGTGCCACCTTTTCACCGGCAGCCTTGGGCGAGCCGAGAAACATCGCGACGCCGCCGACATTGCCGGTCACGCCCTTGCCGCCGACCGCGCCGGCATCGGCCGCCGGGGGTACCGGAACGCCGGCCTCCGCGGCCTTGGCCAGGATCGCCGTGGCGAGCGGATGGCTCGATCCGGTCTCCAGGGCGGCCGCCAGGGACAGGACCTCCCGCTCCGAGCGTCCGACGGGGATCACGTCCGTTACCTTAGGCTTGCCTTCGGTGAGGGTGCCGGTCTTGTCCAAGGCCGCCACGGTGATGGTCCCGAGCGTTTCGAGCACGGCGCCGCCTTTCATGAGCAGGCCGCGGCGGGCGCCGGCCGCGAGGCCTGCCGCGATGGCCGCGGGCGTCGAGATCACGAGGGCGCAGGGGCAGCCGATCAGCAGGATCGCCAGGCCCTTGTAGACCCATTCGCCCCAGGACGCGCCGAAGAGCAGCGGCGGCGCAACGGCGACGAGCGCACCGACCACGAGGACGGCCGGCGTGTAGTAACGCGAGAAACGGTCGATGAAACGCTCGGTCGGGGCCTTGCTCTCTTGGGCCTCCTCCACGAGGCGCACAATGCGCGCGATGGTATTGTCCTGGGCGGCCGCCGTGACGCGCACCCGCAGGGCGCCGTCGCCGTTGATCGTGCCGGCGAAGACGGTCTCGCCCTCGCCCTTGCGCTTGGGCACGCTCTCGCCGGTCACCGGAGCCTCGTCGACGGCGCTCTCGCCGGAGACGATCTCGCCGTCGGCGGGAACGCGGTCGCCGGGCCGCACGAGGATGACGGACCCGACCGTCAGGGTTTCGGCCGGAATCTCCTCGGTCTTGCCGTCGCGTTCGATCAGGGCCGTCTTGGGGACGAGCTTCGTCAAGTTCTGGATGCTGGCCCGGGCGCGACCGGCCGCAACACCTTCGAGCAGTTCGCCGACCAGGAACAGGAACACCACCATGGCGGCTTCCTCGGTGGCCCCGATGATCACCGCGCCGACGGCCGCGATGGTCATCAGCATCTCGATGGAGAGCGGAGTGCCGAAGCGGGCCGCGACGAGCGCGCGTCGGGCAATCGGAACGAGGCCGACCGCCATGGCGAGCACGAAGGCCCAATGCCCGGTCTGCGGCAGGAGCCGGCCGACGAGATAGGCGGCGACCAGAGCCAGGCCGCAGGCGATGGTCAGGAGACCGCGTGGGCTCTTCCACCAGGGACCGTCGCTCGGGCCGTGATCATGCAGGTGCCCGTGGAGGCCGGCGGTCGCTTCGGCCCCATGATCGTGCCTGTGGCCCTGCGTGTGATCGTGATGATCGTGGCCCTCGTGGTCATGGTCGTGATCGCAGCCGGGGCCGTGGACATGTCCATGAGCGTGATCGGCCTTCGCCCCGGAAGCCTTGGCGTTCGCGGGACCCTGCCCAGTGACCTTGTACCCGAGCACCGCGATCCTCTGGGCGAGCGCAGCCGGCACGACAGTCTCGTCGTGATCGACCGTGACGGTTCCGGCCGGAACCGAGACGTTGACGTCAGCCACGCCCGGGGCTCGCCGCAGGGCGGTATCGATCTTGGCCGCGCAGGAGGCGCAATCCATGCCCGAGACCCGGTAGCGGGTGCGCTGTCCCTTGGCGGACTCGACCTCATGGTCGCCGGGCAGGTGGCGTGGCTCACTCATCGCAAAAGACCTCTTCACTTCGATTCGGCGGGAGCCTACATCCTCTAGCGACTAGAGGTTCAAGAGGTTTCTTTCATGTCCCTGACGATCGGAGAGCTGTCGCGGCAGGCTCAGGTGAAGGTGCCGACCATCCGCTATTACGAGCAGATCGGCCTTCTGGCCGAGCCGAGCCGGACGGAAGGCCAGCAGCGGCGCTATGGCGCGGGCGACGTGCGCCGGCTCAACTTCATCCGCCATGCCCGCGAACTCGGGTTCGAGGTCGAGGCCATCCGGCAACTCCTGAGCCTTGCGAATGATCCCCATCGCGCCTGCGGCGAGGTGCATGAGATCACCAAGGCCCATCTCGACGAAGTCAACGATAAGATCGCCCGGCTCACGGCATTGCGCGACGAACTCGAGGCCATGGTAGCCTGCGACCACCGGAAGATCGCCGATTGCCGCATCATCGAGGTGCTGGCCGACCATGGGCAGTGCCGGCACGATCATCACTAGAGGACCCGACGTGAAATCGAACTCACGTCCGATCCTCTAACGCATTGGCTTGAAGTCTCTTTCCACGCAAAACCGGTTCCTATTTCTGCGTTCGATGCTTTAGACGACGGCCGAAAGTGCACCTGCCCCTTCGGGATTCTCTCCACCCTCACCGCCAGCCCAGCGCCGGGGCCACATGCTTCAGGATGGCCTCGATGACATGGGCGTTGTACGCGACGCCGAGCTGGTTCGGCACGGTCAGAAGCAGCGTATCGGCTTCGGCAATCGCCTCGTCCGCCTTGAGCTCCTCGACGAGCCTGTCAGGCTCCGCCGCATAGGAACGGCCGAAGATCGCCCGCATGTTGTCGATGACGCCGATCTGGTCGCCGTCCTTGCCGCGCCCGAAATAAGACCGGTCGAGGTCGTTCACGAGCGCGAAGATCGAGCGTGAGACCGAGATGCGGGGCTCGCGGGCGTGCCCCGCTTCCTTCCAGGCTTCCCTGTAGAGACGGATCTGCTTGGCCTGCTGGACATGGAAGGGTTCGCCCGTCTCGTCTTCCTTCAGGGTCGAGCTCTGGAGGTTCATGCCCCGTTGCGCGGCCCAGATGGAGGTCGCGTTGGAGGCGGATCCCCACCAGATGCGCTCGCGCAGGCCTTCCGAATGCGGCTCCAGGCGCAGCAGGCCGGGCGGGTTGGGAAACATCGGGCGCGGATTCGGCTCGGCGAAACCGTCGCCCTTGAGAACGTTCAGAAGCACTTCCGTATGGTGACGGGCCATGTCGGCATCGCTTTGGCCTTCGTCGGGCATGTAGCCGAAATAGCGCCAGCCATCGATCACCTGCTCGGGCGAGCCGCGGCTGATGCCGAGCTGGAGACGCCCGCCGGCGATCAGGTCGGCCGCGCTCGCATCCTCGGCCATGTAGAGCGGGTTCTCGTAACGCATGTCGATGACGGCGGTACCGATCTCGATTCGGCTTGTCTTTGCACCGATAGCGGCCAGCAGCGGAAAGGGCGAGGCGAGCTGGCGCGCGAAGTGATGGACGCGGAAATAGGCGCCGTCCGCCCCCAATTCCTCGGCCGCGACGGCAAGGTCGATGGATTGGAGAAGGGCATCGCGGGCCGAACGCGTCTGCGATTGCGGCGAGGGCGACCAATGCCCGAACGAGAGAAAGCCGATCTTCTTCATGAGGCGGTCCTCTGCAGATGCCCTGAGCGGGTTCGTGTCACAACGCCCTGACGAGACATTCTCCTAGGTGACCCGCCGTGACAGATCAATCTCGATGCGGCTGCGCTTCAGGGAAGCATCGGCTGCAACGATTTGGGCCATGTTCGCGATTGGGTCGCAATGACCGGCTAACGTATGTTAAATTGATCTTGGTCAAGGCGTCGATGTTCGAGTGGACCGAAGCTACGGTTCTCAGTCACATATTAGAGCTCTGCGAGAAGGCCATGACGATGACCAACGACATCGGGCCTGCGCTCAGGAGTAAGAGCAACGGTCAGGAACGGCCCATATCGGTCTCGTCAATGGTTCCGGCGGGATTGGGTCGCGCGCTTCCACCCGGCTACATACATCTCGGTGTTGCCAAGGAAATCGTGCCGACCCTGCGCGAATTCGGCATCGATCCCGTGCCGATCATTCGTGAGGTGGGACTCGATCCGGGTCTTTTCGACGACGGTGCGAACATCATTCCCCATGCGGCGCTGGGCCGGCTCCTCACCCTGAGCGTCGCTCGCACCCATTGCCCGCATTTCGGGCTGCTGGCCGGCCGGCATGCCACGATCCTGTCCCTGGGACTGGTCGGCCGCTTGATGCAGCATTCCGAAACCGTGGGCGATGCGGTGCGAGCGCTCGTGACGAACCTGAGCATCCAGAACCGGGGCGCCGTGCCCTCGCTCATGATCAGCGACGGCATGGCTCTCCTCACCTTCTCGATCTATCAGCCCGAGGTCGAAAGCGCGGATCAGATCTCGGACGGGTCCCTCGCGGTGGCGGTCAATGCCCTGCGCACCCTGTGCGGATCGGACTGGAATCCGACCGAGGTGCTGCTGCCCCGCGCGGCCCCCGGGGATCAGGAACCGTATCGCCGTCATTTCCGGGCGCCTGTCCGCTTCAACCAGGAGAACGCCACCCTGGTCTTCCCGGCGCGCGATCTGGAGCATCGGATCGAGGGGGCCGACCCCATGGTGCGGGAGGTTCTCGAGGAGCGGATCCGGCAGATGAAGATCGCCCAGGGGGGCGAGTTCTCGGACGACATCCGGCGGCTGCTGCGGACGCGGCTGACGAGCACCCGCTGCTCGGCGGAGGACATCGCCGAGACGCTGGCCATGCATCGCCGGACCCTGAGCCGTCGCCTGAAGGACAGCGGTATGGGCTATCGGGCGATCGCCAACGAGATCCGGTTCGAGATCGCCCGGCAATTGCTGCAGGATACCGAGGTGCCTCTGGGGCAGATCGCGGCGGCGCTGGGCTATTCGGAAGCCAGCGCCTTCACCCGGGCTTTCCGGCGCTGGTCGGGCCGGACGCCCAAGGCCTGGAGGGCCGACGGCCGCTCCGGGTGTCTGGCCACGGCAGTCCAAAGTGTCAACGGACTATCCTCACGGGTCAAGCACGGGGCTGCGGGAGGCCTACAGTGATCTCCGCGGGCTGCCGATTTCGGGAAGCATACCGTGATCCAAGCTGCCGGCAGGTCGTGAATACCTCTGGCCAAAGTGTTTATCATTGCCCATGATCAGTCCAGTTCGGAGCAGACCGTGATCGCGAAGCCGCCCCGAACCTTGGTCGCCGCTCTTTGGGGACTGATGGTTCTGATCCTGGTTCATGTGGGCGCAGGTTCGGCCTGGGCCCAGGCCGAACCTGCGCCACCCGCGCCGCCGCAGGTCCAGGAGCTTCTTCGGCTTCTGGAGGACCCTGCGACGCGGGCCTGGATCGACCGGCAGGCACGGTCGCCCGTTCCACCGGCCGCGGAGACGCCGCAACAGCCGCAGGACATGAATTCCGAGCTGATGGCGAGGCGCGTCGAGGCGCTGCGGACGCATCTCGCGTCCTTGGCGGCAGCGGTGCCCCGTCTGCCCCATGAGGCCAGGCACGCGGCGGATCTCCTGTCGCAGGAGCTACAGAGCCGGTCCGCCGTCGATGTCGTTCTCCTCGTGCTCGGCTTCCTGGGCCTCGGAGCCGGGGCCGAATGGATCTTTCGCAGGATCACCGCATCGGCAGGCGAGCGGATCGTTTCCCACCCGATACGAACGGCAGGCGACCGGCTGCGACTGATCGGCTGGCGCCTTGGATTCGATCTGGCCCATGTGGCGATCTTCGGCCTGGGGAGCATCGGCGCTTTCCTCGTCTTCGACTGGCCGCCCCTGCTCAGGCGCATCGTGCTCGCCTATCTGCTCGCAGCGCTCCTGCTGCGGGTAGCCCTCCTGGTCAGCCGGGTGCTGCTCTCGCCCTGGGCGGTGCGCCCTCACGGTCCCGAAGTGCTGCGGGTCGTTCCCATGACCGACGAGGCGGCCCGCTTCTGGCACCGCCGCATCGTGCTGTTCATCGGCTGGTTCGCGTTCGGCTGGGCCACTGTCGAATCCGTGAGCACGCTCGGTTTCTCGATCGACAGCCGTCGGTTGGTTGCCTATGTCCTGGGGATCGGCCTTCTGGTCCTGGCGATCGAGGCCGTCTGGCGGTGGCCGTCTCCTCCCGTGCCTGCATCGGCCGCACCGGATCATCCAGCGCGGCATCACACGATCGGAACATGGCTTTTGTCGCTCTGCCTCGTCGTGCTGTGGGGCATGTGGGTTGCGGGCCTGATGGGACTGTTCTGGCTGGTGGTGGTCGGCCTCTTCCTGACCCAGGCCCTGAAGGTCACCAGGGACTCGGCCCGTCATCTGCTGCGGCCTGTGGAGGCTTCGGAGGCCGGCTACAGCCCTGAACTCTGGGCCGTTTATCTCGACCGGGGCATAAGAGCGCTCCTGATTGTCGGAGCGGTCCTGTTCCTCTCATGGGCCTGGGGGATCGATCCGGGCGAGATGACCAGCCGCGACACCGTCATCACGCGACTCCTCCGGGGCGCGCTCAGCAGCATCGTGATCCTGCTGGTGGCCGACCTCCTCTGGCAGGTGGTGAAGACGCAGATCGACCGCAGGATGTCCCGCCTGCAGATCGGCGCAACCCCCGGCAGCGAGGAGGCCTTGCGCCAGGCGCGGGTCCGGACGCTCCTGCCGATGCTCCGCATGGCCGCGTTCATCGTTCTGGCGACCGTTGCCGTGCTCATGGCGCTCTCCTCCCTGGGGGTCGAGATCGGCCCGCTCATCGCAGGCGCGGGCATCTTCGGCGTTGCCGTGGGGTTCGGGTCTCAGACGCTTGTGAAGGACGTGATCAGCGGCATTTTCTACCTGCTCGACGACGCTTTCCGGGTCGGCGAGTACATCCAGAGCGGCTCCTATAAGGGCACCGTCGAGAAGCTGGGATTCCGTTCCGTGAAGCTGCGGCACCACCGGGGTCCGGTCTACACGGTTCCTTACGGACAGCTCGGGGCGGTGGAAAACATGAGCCGTGACTGGGTCATCGACAAGATGACCCTCAACGTCACCTACGACACCGATCTCGACAAGGCGAAGAAGATCATCAAGCAGGTGGGCAAGGACCTGGCGGCGGATCCCGAATGCGCCCCCAACATCATCGAGCCGCTGAAGATGCAGGGCGTGGAGAATTTCGGCGATTTCGCCATCCAGCTGCGCATGAAGATGATGACCCGCCCGGGCGAGCAGTTCGTGATCCGGCGCAAGGCCTTCGGTCTGCTCAAGAAGGCTTTCGACGAGAACGGCATCGAGTTCGCATTCCCGACCGTCCAGGTGGCAGGCCGCGGGGATGCCGAGCCGGCTGCCGCCCGACAGGTGCTCACCCTCGTCAAGGGCAAGCCGGAGGAAGGCGGCTAGCGCAACCTGCCGGCCTGCGCATGATCCCAAGTGTCAAAAGGAAGTCACAAGCGGTCAAGCACGCAGGGGCGGGAGCGGCCATGATGGCGCTGTCCGGCCGCGGCAGGGCTGCCGGAGAGGCGGAGGGAACCATGGATATGTCATCCACCCGCAGGACAGACGAGATGCCGCAGGGCCATGGCTCCGGACCCCTGACCGACGATCTGCGCCGGGTGCTTCGCACCGAGCTGCTCCGGGACACCTGCTCGGCCGCGGCCGTCGCCCGTCTGTTCTCGATGCATCGCCGCACCATGAGCCGGCACTTGCGTACGGAAGGCCTCGCCTTCCGCCAGGTGGCCAACGAGGTTCGCTTCGAGATCGCGTGCGAGTTGCTGGAGAACACCGACATGGCGGTGAACCAGATCGCTGCTGTCCTGAGGTATTCGGAGCTCAGCGCCTTCACCCGCGCTTTCCGGCGCTGGTCAGGGGAGACGCCGTCGGCCTGGCGCGCCAGCCATCCCCGTGTCCGGGATGTCGTGAAGCCACGTCTTCAGCGGCTCAAGATGTCCGAGTGATTCACGCTTGATGCCGAAGACATCGGATGCAGCGTCGACGAAACAGCCGATGCATTCGTTCTCCCGCTTTGCGCATCAGGCGAGGGCGGTTCTCAATCGTCCCACCAATCCCTCGGGCCTTCCTTGCAGCGATAGCCGATGAAGCAGGCCGGTGTATCCCGACTCGGGACAAAGGCCTGCGAGGCGTATTCGCCGATTGCGCAGAAGGACTGGTCGCGCACGAACCGGTCGTAGGTTTGCCCGCCGGTTCCCAGGACGATGGCGCCTCGGGCGAAGACCAGTTGCTGGCTGGCGCCGCAGGGCATAGCCAGCGTTGACGGGCGCGGCTGGGCCTGCGCGCCTGTCAGGAATGCGGATGACATCAATACGATCACGGCTCGCTTCATGGGCGGCCTCCTGCCTCGTTGCGTTTGCATGGCGGATTGATCCTGGACCGTTCCCGACCAGAAGGTTCCGCGGCATCCATGCTCTCACCGGCCGTTGTTGATCTCGATGGAACGGCAAATTCCTCCGATGGGGCACTGGGCCACATCGGCCGTTCTCACCCAGGTCGGCCATACCGTTTCCTGGAGCGCGCAGAAACTCGAATCTCTGACATAGCGGTCATAGGTCGTTGGTCCAGTGCGGAGCACGACGGCGCCCCGCGAGGCCACGATCCCGCGGACCTCGGCACAGGTCATGGTCAAGGTCGTGGCTCCCGTCTGGGCCATCGCGCCCGTCACGAAACCAGTCATGACAAGAGACATGAGGACGGGCTTCATCGCTTCCCTGCACTTCTCCGGACCAGGATAGTGCAACCGGAAGGCGTCGCTTGATGGAACGGGACAGCCCCTTGACAGTTTGGGCCGCAGGGCTGCGGAAAAGCGGATGGTCAGGTCCGTCGACCAAGCACCATGTAGGCAGCGGCGGTCCAGGAGAAGGTGTCACCGCCCAGGCCTTCGCCCGTGGTCGGATCGAAATACTCGCAGAATCCGGCGCTCTCGATGGCCTGGACGATGGTCTGCTCGATCCGGCGGGCAAGATCGTCCGATCCATTCAGGCGCAGGCCATCGCAGATGAGCCAGTTGACCACCGCCCAGACCGGGCCGCGCCAATAGCGCTTGGGTTCGAAGGCAGGCGAGAAGGCGGGAGCCGAGGGAACCCCGGCGAACATGCCGGACAGCCAGCGCTCGATCTCGGCCACGATGGCTGTCCGCTGCCCCTCGTCGAGCGTCAGTGCCACGAGAGGAATGAAGCCGGCCTGAGTGGGCGTTTCGATGTCCCGTCCCGAAATCAGATCGAGATTGACGAACCGGGAAAGCTCGGGCCGCCAACGGCGGGCGAGGCCGTCGAGCAGCCGCTCGTGCATGCGCGAGAGCTCGGCCTTCTCCTCATCCGTTCCCAGGGTTTCGGCCAGGTGCATGAGGTCGGCGGTCGCACGCGCAAGGATCCCGGTCATCTGCACGTCGGCGATCTTGAACGGCGCCGCCGTCCATTGCCGCTTCGGGTCCCAACCGCAGTCCCGGTAGGTATCGACGAGATGGATGAAGCGCTGGTAATCCTCGTCGCGCGGACGCATGGAGGCATCCACGTGGCCGGTATCCTTGCGGCGGATCGTGGTCGTCGTGGTCGTCGGCACACGAGCGAGCGCGTCGTCCCAGGCCGGCGAGTTGTCGCTGCCGCTCTCCCAGGGATGCAGGATCGACACCAGGCCGAGCCCATCCGGGTCGCGCGCATCGAGCCACCAGCGATGCGAGCGCAGGGCGGCCTTGAACAGGGCTTTCGTCCGTTCCGTCGCGCCAGCCGTGCCGGCCGCGCGAGCCGCCTCGTGGATATGGCGAAGCGCCATGCCGAAGACCGCCGGCTGGGTGATGCCCGAGGTGGGAACCCGGTGGTGCGTGCCCCATACGTCGGGGCCCGGAAAATAGGTGTCGCTCGGCGCGTGGAACACGATGTGCGGGATCATGCCGTCGTCCCACTGTCCCTCGACCAGGCGCTCCAGCTCGCGATAGGCCCGGTCGACGTCGAAGATCGCAAAGCCCATGGCCACGAAGGCGGAATCCCAGTTCCACTGGAACGGGTAGAGCCGGTCGGTGGGCACCGTATAACCGCCGCGATCGTTGCGCGCGAGAATGGCGCGCGCGGCGTCTTCCTTCGGAAGCATGGTCATCTCAAAGGTCCTTCGATTTGAAAAAGTTCAGGCCCGGGCGAGGGCGCGTCCGGTGGTGCCGTCGATCCAGGTCACGCGCGCGGGATCCACGGTCAGTCCCACGCGCTCGCCGGCATTCACGATTGCCGTCGGCGGCGCCACGATGCGGGCGAGCTGGCCGTCAATGGCGCCGGTGAGGAGCAGGTGCGATCCCATCGGCTCCACCACGCGCACATCGAACGGAATGCCCGAGCCGCTGGGTCCGAGGCTCGCATCCTCGCCGCGCAGCCCGAGTTCCAGGTTCTCGGCCGCTGTCGGGCACGGCAGGGCGGCGTCCCCGATCCGCGCGGTGCCGTGGCTGCAACGGACCTTAATGAAGTTCATGGGCGGCGATCCGATGAAGCCTCCGACGAAGCGGGTGGCGGGCGTGGCGTAGATTTCGAGCGGTGCGCCGATCTGCTCGATCTTGCCGCCATACATCACGGCAATGCGGTCGGCGAGGCCCATGGCCTCGGTCTGGTCGTGGGTCACGTAGATCGTCGTGGTCCCTGCTTCGCGCAAAACTGCCTTCAGCTCCGTGCGCATTTCGAGCCGCAGGAGCGCATCGAGATTGGAGAGCGGCTCGTCCATGAGCAAGACGGCCGGCTCGACGGCCAGCGCGCGGGCCACTGCCACGCGCTGGCGCTGGCCGCCCGAGAGCTTCGCCGGGTAGCGGTCGAGATAGCTCTCGATGTGGAGCAGGGCCGCCGCCCGTTCGACCTTGCGCTTGACCTCGGCCTGTGGGGCCTTCTGCATCCGTAGCCCGAAGGCGACGTTCTCGAAAACGGTCATGTGCGGGAAGACCGCGTAGTTCTGGAACACCATCGCCAGTCCGCGCTTGCGCGGAGCGAGGTCGCTCACATCCTGTCCGCCGATGACGACGCGGCCCGAGGTCTGCGTTTCGAGGCCGGCGATGATACGCAGGAGCGTGGTCTTGCCGCAGCCCGAGGGGCCGAGCAGGGCCACGAACTCGCCGTCGTTCACGGTGAGCGAGACTTCCTGCAGGGCCTGGAAGGAGCCGAACTCCTTGACGACGCGATCGATGACGATGTCAGCCATGAGGTGATCCGTTACTTGCTGGCGATGCCCCACACCGCGAAGAGGTATCGCCTCACGGCGAAGATGAAGAGCACGGAGGGGATGATGAGGATGAAGCCGCCGGCGAAGCGGTAATGCAGCGGGCTCTCGGCCAGAATCCGGAGCAGATAGGCGGTGAGCGTCCGCTCGCGCACGGTGAGAATCGAGGCGGCGAACACCTCGTTCCAGGAGATCACGAAGGCGAAGATCGCCGTGGCGGCCAAGCCCGGCAGGGCGAGCGGCAGCACCACTTTCATGAAGGCCTGGAATCGCGTGCAGCCGAAGACCCATGCGGCCTCCTCGTATTCGCGCGGAATGCCCATGAACAGGCTTTGTGTAACGAGAGCCGCGAAGGGCAGGGCCAGCACCGTATGGATGAGCGAGACGCCGAAGGGCGTGTCGTAGAGCCCCAGGCGGATGAACGAAACGGTGAGCGGCAGGGCCAGGATAGCGAGCGGGAAGGCGCGGGTGAGAAGGACGAGGAGCCGATAGGCGTTCTGCCCGCGGAAGGTATAGCGTGCCAGCGCATAGCCTGCGGGAGCGCCCAGTGCGATCGAGAACACCACGGTCAGCCCGGCGGCGATGAGAGAATTGACGAGGGCGTTGAACACGCCCTCGATGGCGAGGAACTGGCTCATGGCCGCGAAGGACAGGTCCGACGGCCAGATCGATTTCGGCCAGCGGAACACGCCGAGCCTGCCGCCGAAGGCGCCGAGCGCCACGAGATAGATCGGCACCAGCACCCAGGCGATCAGCACCGCAAGGCCCGTCCAAAGCAACAGGCGCCGGGCCGATGGAAGAGCCATGCTGCGGTTCGTCGAAGTGGTTTTCAGTTCGGCAGCGCTGGTGGTCATGGGAGCTGCTCCGGACGGGTTCTCAATACGCGCAGGTAAAGGGCCGTCGCGGCGAGAGAGATCGCCATGATGAGCACCGCATAGGCAGCCGCGACGCCGTAATTCTGGTTGTCGTTCTGCCAGACATAGGCCTCGCCGGCGAGAACGGGGAAGTTGCGTCCGCCGAGCGCATAGACGACGGCGAAGACCTCGAAGGCCAGCACCGTGCGCAGGATCAGGGCCGATTGCAGGCTGGGCTTCAGAAGTGGCAGGGTGATCCGTGTGAAGCGCGTCCATGGCTTGGCTCCGAAGATCTCGGCCGCTTCCGCGAATTCCTTCGGGATCAGCTGCAGGCCCGCGATCAGGATCACCAGCACGATGGCGGTGGCGCGCCAGAGCTCCGCGAGCACGATGGCGAAGAACAGGGCGACGGGCGTCTCCTGCGACAGCCATCCGGTCGGGCCCTGGATGAGGCCGAGCGCGTAGAGCGCTGAGTTCAGATAGCCCGTGTTCTGCAGCAACGCGAGCCAGGCGAGACCCGCCGCGAGGTCCGAGATTCCAAGGGGAATGGTGAGCACCCACAGGACGAGGTCGCGGCCCTTGTCGAGCTTCGTCACCATGGTGGCCATGCCGAGCGCCAGAACGACCTGGAGCGGCACGACCACGAGGGTGAGCATGAACGTGTTCTTGATGGCGAGCGCGAAATTCAGGTCGCCGGCCATGCGCTGATAGTTTTCGAGCGAGAAGCCTTCGCCTGCGGAAAACGACAGCCAGATCGTCTGCACGAGCGGCACAAGAAACAGCGCGCCTAAGAAGACGACCGATGGCGCGATCAGCGCATAGGGAATCCAGGATGTGCGCGCAGGCATGAAGCCGCTCCACTCGCGAGGAAAGGACCCGGCGGAAACGAAATCCGCCGGGCTCTACATGTTAGGGCTATTGGACCGCGCAGGCGCCCTGGCTCGGCTTGTCCGGAGCCCAGCAGGGGGCGCCGGTTTCCTTCATGAGCGTGTCGAGAACCTTCGCCTGAGCTTCCAGCACGTCTTTGACCGGCTCGTTGCGCAGCACGATGCGCTGGAACGAGTCCATGTAGACCTTGTTGAACTCGCCGCCCTTGGCGCCGAGGCCCACGGGCAGGAGCGACACGAGCGCATCCTTGGCGTTCTGCGTCGCCGCCACCGCGCCGGCGAGCGCCTTAATGCCGGGCGCGAGATCGGCCGGCAGCTCCGCCTTCACGACCGGGAAGAAGCCGACTTCGGCGGCCGTCGCGAGCTGCGTCTCGGGCTTGGTCAGGTGCTCGATCACCGCCACGGCGCCCGCGCGGTTCGGTGCGTCCTTCGGGATGGCGAGGCCGGCGATCACCGGCATGTAGCCGCGTCCCTTCGGGCCGGCCGGAGCCGGGAAGGCGACGAACTGGTCGGGCTGCAGGGTGAGCGCTTCCTTCACACGGGCGATGTGATCCCACGCGATCCACACCTCGCCGGAGAGCAGGGGTTCCTGCATGAAGTTGTAGTTGGTCGAATTGGGATTCGACACCGCCCACAAGTCCTTCAGCGCGTTCCATCCGGCTTCCGCGTCGGGCGACTTGAAGGTTGTGACGACGCCGCCGGTGAAGGACGGGTAGAAATAGCCCTGGAAGAACCGCGGCAGCAGACCCGTCGGACCGGCCGGGAAGCCGAGGCGGCGCTGGCCCGTCTTGTCGACGATGTTCTTGCCCCATTGCTGAAGCTGGGCATAGGTGAGGGTGTTCACGTCGGCGCCGGCCGGCAGGTATTGCAGCGCCTGCTTGTTGGCAACCATCACGTAGGTGGCCTGCATCCACGGGATGTATTGCTGCTGGCCCGTGCCGAGCTTGCCGAGATCCATCAGGCTCGCCGGAATACCGCGATCCGTCAGCTTCGCGGCAACGTCGTCGACGGGCTGGAGATCGGCCGGAACGTGCGGCTGCAATTCGCCGTGCAGCGCGCCGACGACGCTCGCCGTGCGCTTGCCGGCCTGCGACTCCGCCTTCATGCGGACCGCGAAAGCGGGCGGCTCGTCGACCACATACGTAACCTTGCCCGGAATGCCCTTCAGCAGGACGTCACGGACCTTCGTCGCTTCCTCGATGGGACGAAGCTGGGTCGAATAAAAGATCGTTTCCTGCGCCTGTGCGACTGTGAGCCCTCCGAAAAGGGCTGCCGCGGCGGCGATGGCGCGAAGCGATACCGGATGCGTCATTTCCTTCCTCCATCGGTCCCTTATCGTTGCCGCTCGATCCGGGGCCGGAAGACCGAGGGCATCAGACTCAGTTGGCCGGTCCGTGGGTCGCCCTGGGAACCTGCCGAACCGGCAGAATGGTTTGCAGCTCGGAAGGCTTGCGCCCTCCGAGCCGGTCAATCAGCATCTCGGCCAATTGCCGCCCGACGTCCGGAGCGGCGATTTCCATGCTCGACAGGGGCGGATCGGTGAATGCGGCCGACGGCAGATTGTCGTGACCGATCACCGCGATATCGCGCCCGGCGATGAAGCCGCGTTCTTTGAGCGCGCTCAGCGCGCCGATCGCCATGCTGTCGGTCGCGCACAACAAGGCCGTGGGAGGCGCGCTATGCTGGAGCAGCCATTGAGCGGCCTCATAGCCGCCCTCTTCGGTCGGCTGCGCCGTATATTCGAGCGCTTCCGAGGCGCCCAATTCGTTGAGTGCCGCACGCCAGCCCTTGCGGCGAAAGTGAGCAAAGGTGAGCTCCTGCGGGGCCGCGATATGGGCGATGCGCCGGTGGCCCAGGGACGCGAGCATCTGGGCCGCTTCCCTGAACCCGGCCTCGCCGTCGCCGTCGATGAAGGCGTGCTCTTCCGATCGGGCGGTGCGGCCATGGGTGACGAAAGGAATGCCGCGTTCCTTCAGGAAGGCGACACGCTCGTCCTCGAGTCTTGTGCGCACCACGATCACGGCGTCGGCCCGGCGTCCGTCGAGGAGCCGCCGATAGGTGTCCATCTCGCCCGTACGTCCGGCGATGGGCAGCAGCATCAGGTCGAGGCCTTCCTCGGCCAAACGCTGCCCGCAGGCGGCGAGCATGTTCAGGAAGATGGGAGGGCCGAACCGGCCCGGCTCCGTCGGCAGAGTTACGGCCACTGCTTCGGCCTTGCGACGCCGCAGGCTACGCGCGGCAGGATTCGGACGATAATTCATCGCCTGTGCCGCCGCCTGAACGCGCTCGCGCGTGGCCGGGGCCACGTCGGAATAGCCGTCGAGCGCCCGGGACACTGTGGTGATCGACAGGCCCAGCGATTGCGCGAGAAGCTTCAGGTTCGACACAGGACTTCTGCTCTCCTTGTGCCCCCAATTAGATCTCCAAAACGTTTTGGGAAGTCAACATTCCCAATCTCAGTCCTTCGTCTAAGCTCCGCTCAAGACAAGATCAGCGTGCATTCAACCCTTACTCTGAGGGGACTTGGGATGGTGGCCGGTGCGAGGCTGCGGACCGGACAGGATCAGGACTCAAGCGTCGGACGGACCACTTCGCTATGGGGTCCGAAGCCCGAGGTGTATAGTGGCGCTAACCAGATCCGGAGGATGCCAGATGGCGAAAGACCCGACCCTGCCCGTCGACGACGACGCTCGCGTTCTGGCCAAGAGGTTGATGCGCACGGCCCGCTCCGGTGCGCTCGCCACCAACGATGCGGAAACCGGAACGCCGTTCGCGAGCCTCGTTCAGGTCGGGACGGATCTCGACGGCTCTCCCGTCATCCTCACCTCGCAGCTTTCGGTGCATACGCGGCTGATGGAGGCCGATCCGCGTTGCTCCCTTCTCCTGTGCTCCATCGGCAAGGGCGACCCGCTGGCGCATCCGCGCCTGACCCTGCAGGCGACGGCCGAGCGCCTCGATCGGGACACGGATGAGGCGAGGAAGATCCGCCGCCGTTACCTGCTGGAACATCCCAAGGCCGAGCTCTATGTCGATTTTCCGGACTTCAGCTTCTGGCGTCTGAAGGTCTCATCCGGCAGTCTCAACGGCGGGTTCGGTCGGGCCTATCGCATGACCACCGGGGATCTCCTCACGGACCTGTCGGAATTT
This sequence comes from Microvirga sp. Mcv34, assembly GCF_024519725.1. GTDB lineage: Bacteria > Pseudomonadota > Alphaproteobacteria > Rhizobiales > Beijerinckiaceae > Microvirga. Next base: position 62,635 of record NZ_JALJRK010000023.1, read on the forward strand.
TTCGATTTTTACGACTTCGAAGCCGGCGCCATCGAGCATATGAATGCCGAGCATAGCGACGCCGTTGCGCTCTACGCCACCCAGCTCTGCGGAGCCCGCGAGGGCGCTTGGCATCTGATCGGGATCGATCCTGAAGGCCTCCAGATGGCTCTCGGCGACGATATCCTGCGCCTGTTCTTCCCGAAGCCCCTGACGGGTCCGCACGAGGTGCGTCCCATGCTCATCCGGCTCGCGAACGAGGCGCGGAGCAGGGCTGGATGATCCTCAGGCTTATTCAGGTATGCCCGCGACCTGGAGCGCATCGAGATAGTGCTGGGCGAAGGCTTGGTCACGCCAAGGATTGATCTGCCGTTGCAGGGTCAGCGTGTAGGTCGGGAAGGCTTCCATCAGGCGTTCCGCCGCGATCTTCGCCTCATCCAGCCGGCCGAGCCCGACAAAGGCCCCGATGACGACCCTGTAGGAGGAGCCGTAGCCCGGCATCTCCCGCAGGGCCGTTTCTCCCCAGTTCAAAGCCTCCTCGAACTGTTCGAGCATGAGGTAGCACATCCCGATCCCAGACAGGGCAATGCCCTTTTCCGGGTCCAGGGGACTCAGGCGCATTGCCTTGTGGAAATGGTCGATCGCCACGAGAGGCCGGCTGGCATGGGTGTTGACCCACCCGCTGCTCGTATAGCTCTGGGCCGAGTTCGGATTGAGCGAGAGGGACCGCTCGATCGCGTTCAGGGCAGCCTCGTAATCCCTCGCGCTGTAGGCGAGGACCTGTGCGGCGAAGCGCAGGCTCGTCGGGTCCTCGCGCGCCTCCGCCATCACCTCGCGCGCCATGCGGGTCGCGACCCGGACATCGTCCGGCTCATGCCAGCACTGGCTCACCGAAATGCTGCGGATATAGGCGCCGAGGGCTTTCGCCAGCGTGAAGCCGGGATCGATGCTCAGGGCCTCATTCGTGAGCCTGCGGACGTCGGAGAAACCCTCCCGGGTCATCTTGTAGAAGCAGGGCAGGGCGCGCAGGTACAGGTCATAGGCCGTGACGGAGGTGGTCGGCTTGTTGTGGGCCTGCCGGATTTCCTCGAGCCGTATGCTGGGCTCGACCGCCCCGACGACGCTCTCCGTGACACGGTCCTGCAATTCGAAGATGTCGCTCAAATCCGCGTCGAACCGGTCGGCCCAGACATGGTGCCCGGTCACCCCGTCGATGAGCTGACCGGCGATGCGGACCCGAGATCCCGCCTTCCGGATGCTGCCCTCCAGGACGTATTGCACGCCGAGTTCGCGGGAGACCTGCCGGACATCGACGGCGCGGCCCTTGTAGGTGAAGGAGGAGTTCCGGGCGATCACGAAGAAGGACCTCACCCGACTCAGACCCGTGATGATGTCCTCCACCAGGCCGTCCGCGAAGTATTCCTGCTGCGGGTCTTCGCTAAGATTGGTGAAGGGGAGCACGGCGATCGAGGGTTTGTCGGGAAAGGGCAGGGGTTTGCCGTAATTCGCGTCCGTGGATCCGACGGGGCCGGTCTTAAGGGAATAGGCCCTGACCGGCTCCTCCAGGTTCTTCACCCGTTGCGGCCCAAGATCGCTGAAGGCCAGTGGCAGGAGCTTTCGCACGTAATGATAGGCCGCTTCCGACGCGCAGATCGATCCCGGATGCGCCAGCTCCTGCAGCCGTGCCGCGACGTTGACCCCGTCGCCGAGGAGATCGCCGTCCCGGATCATGACGTCGCCCACATGCACGCCGATGCGGAACCGCAGGCTCTGGCCGCCGGGCTCCAGGCCCAGACGCTCCTGGATCTCGACGGCGCATTGGACCGCATCGACCGCGCTTGGAAACTCCGCCAGGACGCTGTCGCCGGCCGTATTGGCGATGCGCCCGCCATTCTCGGCGATGAGCCCGTCCATGATCGCGCGATGGGCCGTCAGGATCTTCAAGGTTCCGACCTCGTCGGCCTCCATGAGACGCGAATAGCCTGCCACGTCGGCCGCAAGGATAGCCGCCAGCCGACGCTCGATCCTTTGCTTCTGCGGATTCATGTCATCCTCAGCGCATCGTCCCGGCTTCATTCTGCGGCCGTTTGGGAAAGCCGTCCAGTCGGCCGGGATATGCTGAGGCGGCTCGGTATCCGTAACTTGCGGATCAGGAACTCACGCCTTCATCGCGCTTTCTCTCGCAATCGCGCTTCGGAGTCTGCTGCGGCGCCTGTTGCTGCTGGGCGACGATCATGTCGTCCCGCGAGGCGTCGGTCGCGTGGGACGGAAAGGCGAATGCTGTCAGGACGGCAAGGGAGAGGATGCGGAGCATGATCTGTCTTTCCTTGGTCGAAGCATGCGGATGCTAACGCTCAGTCGGCGCGATGGCCAGCTTGTTCGAAAAACCCTGCGGCCGGGTTCCTCAGACCCCTTGAAATGCCGGAATCCACTTCCTACCATCATGATTGCCGAGGCCTTTCAGAGGCTTGGCATGGCGGGCGCCGGCGGGTGTCCGGCGCTCTCACGTCCATGTTGCTCAATGGAGGATATGGTGATGAGATCAGCTTTCGACTTTTCCCCTCTGTACCGCTCGACGGTCGGTTTCGACCGGCTGTTCGACATGCTCGACCAGTCCGCTCAGATCGAGCCCATGACCAACTGGCCGCCCTACAACATCGAGAAGGTGGCCGAAGACCAGTACGTCATCACGATGGCCATCGCGGGCTTCTCTCCCGACGAGGTCGAGCTCACGCAGAAAGAGAGCCAGCTTCTCGTGTCGGGCCAGAAGAAGGGTTCCGAGGAGGGCAGGCAATATCTGCATCGCGGCATCGCCACCCGGGCGTTCAAACAGACGTTCAATCTCGCCGATCATGTGAAGGTCACGGGCGCGAGCCTCGAGAACGGCCTCCTCACCGTCGACCTCAAACGCGAGGTGCCCGAATCGCTCAAGCCGCGCCGGATCGAAATCGCAACCGGCGCCGGAACGACGCCGCTGGGCCGGCATCCGCAGCAGATCGAGCACGGCAAGGCCGCATAGGGCTTTGCCGTGACGACGAGGGGCGCCGGCACAGGCCGGCGCCGCATCCATCGGCTTTGAGTGAAGGAGAAGGATACCATGAACATGCGTGATCTGATTCCCTGGGCTCGCAACCAGCAGATGGCTTCGGGCCGCTACCGCGAGGAGAACGATCCCTTCATGACGCTCCATCGCGAGATGAACCGGCTCTTCGACGACGTTCTGCGCGGCTTCGACGTGGCGCCGCTCGGCGGCACGAACCGGCGCGCCGGCTGGCCGCAGGTGGAGGTCGTCGAAACCGACAAGGAGGTCCGCGTCTCGGCGGAGCTGCCGGGCCTCGAGGACAAGGATGTCGAGGTGCTGATGCAGGACGGCGTTCTGACCATCCGCGGCGAGCGCAAGTCTGAGATCGAGGACAAGGAGCGCGCCTTCAGCGAGCGCTATTACGGCCGCTTCGAACGCCGCATCCCGATGGCCTGGGATGTGGACGAGGACAAGATCGAGGCGACGTTCAGGAACGGCGTTCTCACCGTGACCCTGCCGAAATCGGCCGAGAGCCGTCCGCCGGTGAAGCGCATCGCGATCAACCGCGCCGCGGAGGAGACCAAGCACTAAATCCTGACCTGAAGGCGCCCGGCCCGTCCGGGCGCCTTCAATCGTCCATGTCGGCTTGTGCGCCGTTCAAGGCGAGGCGTGCATGAACAGGGCGGCCTTCACCAAGTTGTCCGGACCGAGATCGCGGTCCGCATCGAGTTTCAGGATTTCCGACAGGCGGGTGCGGGCGCGGTTGATCCGGCTCTTGATGGTTCCGATATTGGTGCCGCAGATCCGCGCCGCCTCCTCATAGGACAGGCCTTCCGCGCCGACGAGCAGCAAGGCCTCGCGCTGATCGACCGGGAGCTTGCTCAAGGCCTTGAGCATGTCGGTGAAGTCCAGCCGTGCGCCTTGGTCGGGCATCACCGCCACCTTCTCGGCCCAGGATCCTTCCGGATCCTCGACCTCGCGCTTTCTCCGGCGGGTCTGGGTGAGAAAATCGTTGCGCAGAATGGTGAAGAGCCATGCCTGCATGCTGGTGCCGGGCTGGAACTTGTCGAGATTGCTCAGGCCCTTGAGCAACGTGCTCTGAACGAGGTCATCTGCCCTGTCGACACTTCCGGAAAGAGAAATGGCAAAGGCCCGCAGATGCGGGACGGCGTTGAGCATCTGCTGTTTCAGGGAGTTTTCGACCGACAATCCGCACAACTCCTCCGTCGAGAGCATAGGAACCCGAAGTGAATCCTTTTGGGATCCATCCGATGGTTCGCTCTTTGAAGAGCGCATGGTGCGGAAAACCAAACTCCGCTTCCCCGCACGATGCGCTAGGACCCGTCAACAGACCCCAATTGGCAACAGGCTGCATTAACTTATGCGAAGCCTAGCGCGATCTTTCATTCGTGCGGCAGAGGCGCCGATGACCAAATCGTGAGGCCCGCGGCCCGTTTTTCCGGCCGGCGATTTACATTCGTCAATGCAACGGGCGGGGAATTCCGCTAGTGCTTTCAACGCGGCGAAAGCAAATTTTGGGCGATTGTTCACCCGTTCGAGATGTTTGTTCTCCTGGCCGGCGTATCGGATTGGCCCCTGGAATGGATCACGGTTCCTTCCCACGTCTGATGCTCCGGCCCCGATCGTGGCCGCTCAGGCCACCAAGCATGATGGATATGATGACACAAACCCGCTGCATGATCGTGGAGGACCAGGCGTTGCTCGGCATGTCCCTGGAGGCCTTCCTGGAGGATGCGGGTTTCGCGGTGGCCGGGGTCTTCATGAGCAATGATCAAGCCCTGCAATGGCTCGAGAGCGATGCGCCCGACGTCGCCATCCTCGACATCATGATCAAGGACGGCACCTCCCTTGAAATCGCCCGCGCGCTGAAGAACCGGGGCATCCCCTTCACGGTTTATTCCGGCCTTCCCCAGAAGGACGACTGCCCGCCGGAGCTGCGGGGCGTGCCCTGGCTCGAAAAGCCGGTCAGCCGGGAAACCCTCCTGAGCGTCCTCGATGAGCTGACGGAGACCGGTCAAGACGGACAAGGGACGCATCCGGCCTCGCCGCCTCACGAGTAGCGGCCTCCGGGCATCGAACGACCCCTGTTCCGAAGACAAAAGCGGAACATCCGGCCTCGGCGCTCCGTTATCCCAAAAGTTCCTATGTTGGGAGAACGCCATGGGCGCTTCGTTGAAAGCCTTGGTGGCTGCGGGGCTTGTCCTTGCCGGCGCGATCGCCGTCCAGCCGAGGCCGGGTCGTCGGGCCCTACGGTCGGGTGGTCGTGCGGCGGATCCGGACCTGTTATTGAGGCTCCCGTACTATCACCGTCGCCAAAGCCCCGCCCGACGCGGGGCTTTTCTCTTCCGTTGAAGCCGGCGCTAAGAAGGGTTAGAGGCAGGTTCTGACTTTTTGGATAGGCCATGACAGTACGCTTCCATCGCGGCGACCTGCCCGCCGGTTACAAGCCCGGTCCGGCGATCGCCATCGACACCGAGACCCTCGGCCTCAACCCGCATCGCGACCGCCTGTGCGTGGTGCAGATCTCGACCGGGGACGGCACGGCGGATGTGGTGCAGATCCTCAAGGACGGACCTCTGCCGGAGAACCTGATCCGCGTCCTCTCCGACGAGAGCGTGCTTAAGATCTTCCATTATGCCCGCTTCGACCTCGCGGTCATCTTCCACACCTTCGGCATCATGCCGCGCCCGATCTACTGCACCAAGGTCGCCTCGCGGCTGGTGCGCACCTATACGGATCGTCACGGGCTCAAGGAGCTGGTGCGCGAGCAACTCGGTGTGGAGCTGTCGAAACAGCAGCAATCCTCGGATTGGGGGGCCGACACCCTGACCACCGCCCAGCTCGATTACGCAGCGTCCGACGTGCTTCACCTCCATGCCCTGAAGGACAAGCTCGACGTTCTGCTGGAGCGGGAGAACAGACTGGGCATCGCCCATCAATGCTTCAGCTTCCTGCCGACCCGCGCCCAGCTGGACCTTCTCGGGTGGCCGGAGACGGATATTTTCGCCCATTCTTGACGCCGGCTTAAACTTTCCCGCATAAAACCCATGTCCGTCATAACATCGCCATGTCTCCCCGGCATGGCGCCATGCCGACAATATGGCGGAAGGGGTTGACGTAGTGACGGGAATTCAGGGCACCACGATGCGTGATGGCCCGGCCTCGAGGTCGGCCGTGCGGTCGCGCGCCTTCAACAAGGCCCGTCGCCATTCCCGGTGGGTCCGCTTCGCCAAGGTGGCGATTCCCTTCGGCTCCCTCCTCGGCATGGCCGGCGTCGGCCTCGTGGCCTATTACAATCCCTTCAAGCAGATCGAGAACCTGAGCTTCGGCTCCATCGGGGTGAGCGGCACGAACGTCACCATGGAAAGCCCGAAGCTGACCGGCTTCAAGAACGACAATCGTCCCTACGAGGTGACGGCCAGCGCCGCCACGCAGGATGTCCGCAAGCCCGATCTCGTGCAGCTCAAGGATCTCAGGGCGCGGATCGTGACCGACGAGCGCGGCAGCGTCGCGAGGCTTCAGGCCGATTCCGGTGTCCTCGACACCAAGAAAGAGCAGATGAGGCTGCGCGAGAACATCGTGGTCACCACCGATGCCGGCCACGAGGTCAAGCTCCGAACGGCCTTCGTGAAGTTCAAGGCCGGTTCGGTGGTCTCCACCGATCCCGTCACCGTGTCCTTCGGCAGCGGCACCATCGAAGCGGAGGGGCTCGACGTCGCGGATAACGGCAAGGTCATGAGCTTCACCGGCCGCGTCCGCACCGTCATACAGCCCTCGGGCCCCACCCCATCCACCCCGGAAGCTGCCGGCACGGGCTCCACGGCGCCTGCACCCCAACAGACAAGTATTCGTCCATGATGAGTTTCACCCGCGCCGCCCTTGCCCTCGCGCTCCTCTCGCCGGCTCCCATCGACGTGGCCTTCGCCCAGGCCGGCAAGGAGCGGGCCGTCGGCTTCGGCAATTTCGGCTCGAGCAAGGAGCCGATCAAGATCGACGCCAACAAGCTCGACGTCTTCGACAAGGAGGGCCGCGCGGTCTTCACCGGCGAGGTGGTGGCGGTCCAGGGCGAGAGCACCATGAAGTGCACGATCATGACCGTGTTCTACGAGCAGCGCGATCAGAACGGCGGCCAGGCGGCAGCCACCACGCAGGCGGCCGACGACAGCGCCATCAAGAAGATCGACTGCAAGGGGCCGGTCACCATCGTGTCGCGCACCCAGGTCGCGACGGGCGAGCATGCCACCTTCGACCGGGGCTCCAACAAGATCATGCTGACCGGCAATGCGACCCTGAGCGACGGCCCGAACGTCACCAAGGGCGAGCGGGTGCTCTACGACATCAATACCGGCGTGGCGAATATCGAGACGACCCCCGGCGGCCGGGTGAGGGCGCTCTTCGTGCCCGGCCAGGGAGGGCCCGCCCCGACCGGCGCCGGCGGAGCGCCTGCCGCAGGCGGGGCCAAGCCGAAGCCGCAGCAAAGGCCGGCCACGAACTAGAGCGGGAGGCTTTCTCCCGCTTTTCCCTTTTTCAAGATCGACGATGAGCCCGTGAAACCGCTGTTCAACCGTTCTCAATCCGGCCCTTCCGATGTGAGCCTCCTGGACCCCCGGTCCGTCGGGGCGGCCCCGCATGTCTTTCACCGCACGGAGAGCGAGGCGGTGTTCGGCGGCCCGGGAATCCTTGCCGTCAAAGGTCTGCAGAAGAGCTATCGCGGACGCACCGTGGTCCAGGATGCGGGCCTGAACGTGCGCGCCGGCGAGGCCGTCGGCCTGCTCGGTCCCAACGGTGCAGGCAAGACCACCATCTTCTACATGATCACAGGCCTTGTCGCCGCCGACCGTGGCGTCATCAGCCTCGACGGGCATGAGGTGACGGGCCTGCCCATGTATCGCCGCGCGCGCCTCGGCATCGGCTATCTCCCGCAGGAGGCCTCGATCTTCCGCGGCCTCAACGTGGAGGACAACATCCGGGCGGTGCTCGAGATCGTCGAGCCGAGCCGCAAGGAGCGCGAGCGCAAGCTCGACGCGCTCCTCGACGAGTTCAACATCACTCGCCTGCGCAAATCGCCCTCCATCGCCCTCTCGGGCGGCGAGCGCCGTCGCTGCGAGATCGCCCGGGCGCTGGCGGGCGAGCCGACCTTCATGCTGCTGGACGAGCCGTTCGCCGGCATCGATCCCATCGCGGTCGGCGACATCCAGAACCTCGTGCGGCACCTGACCCGCCGGGGCATCGGCGTGCTCATCACAGACCACAACGTCCGCGAGACCCTCGGCCTCATCGACCGCGCCTACATCATTCATTCCGGCCGGGTCCTGACCGAGGGCTCCCCCGACGCCATCGTGTCGAATGAAGAGGTGCGCCGCCTGTATCTTGGCGAGGATTTCCGTCTCTAGCGCATCGAACGCAAAAGTGGGCACCGGTTTTGCGTGCAAAGATGCGCCGAACCCGAAAACGAGAGCATTGGACATGCCGTCCGAGGCGCGTTCCATGCTCTAGGACCATTGGTCTTTTGACCTGACGGGACGGCACGCGGTAAAACTGTCGAGGCATGCAAGAAGCATGCCTGCCGTTTCCTCGGGTGCGTTCATGAATACGATGCAACGGCTGGAGCTGCGCCAGGGCCAGTCCCTGACCATGACCCCCCAGCTCGTTCAATCCATCAAGCTGCTGCAGCTCTCTCATGCGGAGCTCACGGCCTATGTGGAGGCGGAGCTCGAGCGCAATCCCCTCCTGCAGGAAGGGGAGGCATCGGCCGATGTGCCGGTCCCCAGCCTTGCCGATTTCCTTCGGGCCAAGCAGAGGGCCGAAGCCGCCGGACCCCGGATGGTCCCCGGTCCGCCCCCGTCTCGGACGGAGGCCGGCCAGGCCTCGGCCGGACAGGCGGCAGGCGCCGGGCACAGCGAGCTCAAGCCCGAGATGGGCGACCGGCTTGCCCGGGCCGTGAGCCTGAGCGAACATCTGGAGGCGCAGCTCGACCTCGCCACCGGCGATCCGAAGCTGCGCCTGCTCGGCGAGCATCTGATCCATGCCCTCGACGAGACGGGGTACCTCACGGAAGATCTGGCCGAGCTGACCGCCCGGCTCGGGGTTACGCCGGAGGAGGCCGAGAGCGCCTTGAGGCTGATCCAGGGATTCGAGCCGCCGGGCGTCGGCGCCCGCAACCTGGCCGAATGCCTCGCGATCCAGCTGCGCGAGCGCGACCGTCTCGATCCGGCCATGCGGGAGCTCCTGTCCCATCTCCATCTCGTCGCCCGCCAGGATTTCGCGGCCCTGAGAAGAATCTGCGGCGTCGATCAGGAGGATCTCGCCGACATGCTGGCCGAGATCCGCCGCCTGGAGCCCAAACCAGGGCTCGCCTTTACGCCCGCTTCCGTCGACGTGCTCGTGCCCGATGTCCTGGTGCGCACCGCCCCGGACGGCTCTCTCCATGTGGAGCTGAACCCGGACACCCTGCCTCGCATCCTGCTCAACCGCTCCTATTACACGGAAGTCGCCAAGGTGGTGCGCAAGGACGAGGACAAGAGCTTCCTCTCCGACTGCCTGCAGACCGCAAGCTGGCTGACCCGCAGCCTGGACCAGCGCGCCAAGACGATCCTGAAGGTCGCGGCCGAGATCGTCGCCCAGCAAGAGGAATTCTTCCGCCGGGGCGTGTCGGCCCTGCGCCCAATGACGCTCAGGAGCGTGGCGGAAGCCATCGGCATGCACGAATCCACCATTTCCCGCGTGGCGGCGAACAAGGCCATCGGGACCGAGCGCGGCACTCACCCGATGAAGTTCTTCTTCGGCGCCGCCACCGGGGAGGGCGAGCATTCGGCCAAGGCGGTCCGGCATCGAATCAGCCAGCTGATCGCGGCGGAGAGCCCTGACGACGTGCTCTCCGATGAGGCAATTGCCCAGAGATTGAAATCGGACGGGATCCAGGTAGCTCGGCGCACGGTCGCGAAATACCGGGAGGCGCTTCGTATTCCCTCCTCGGCGGATCGGCGCCGAAAGCACCGGGTCAAGGCCTGACCTGTCGGATTCCCGACATTTCAAGGCTTGCATTAGGCCCCATTCGGATCATCATCGGCTCCAAGCGTCACCACAAGGATCGCAGCAAAGCGACGGCGCAAGAGGAGGAAACCACGATGACGTTGAGGGTGTCGGGGAAGAATCTCGATATCGGCGAGGCCCTTCGATCTCAGGTCCAGGACCGGGTGGCCGGTGCGCTGTCGAAATATTTCGACGGCGGCTATTCCGGCCACGTGACCGTCACCCGTGATGGGACCGGCTACCGGACCGACTGCGTGCTCCACCTGACCTCGGGCATGACCCTGGAGGCCTCCGGGGCCGCTCAGGACGCCTATGCCAGCTTCGACCAGACGGCTGGACGGCTCGAGAATCGCCTGCGCCGCTACAAGCAGCGTCTCAAGGGGCGCTCCGGCCCCTCGACCGGCCGTCCGGGCACCAGCCTCGAGATGGCTTATTCCGTCCTGGAAGCCCCCAGGGAGGAGGGGGGCGAGGAGGAAACCTACCACCCGATGGTGATCGCCGAGACCACCAAGCCCCTTCACAGGCTCTCCGTCAGCGACGCTGTGATGCAGCTCGATCTTACCGGAGCGGCCGCTCTCGTGTTCATCCACGCTAGCACCGGCCGCACGAACGTCGTATACCGCCGCGGCGATGGAGCGATCGGTTGGGTCGATCCGCCGCTCCCATAGCCTTGAGGAGAGCTACCTCTTCTTGGCCCGGTTCTTGCGTGGAACGGTGAGAGGCCTTCCAGGCTTCACATCATAATGCAGCGTGATCGATGCCTTTGCTGGATTTTCTAGACCCTCGGGCCGTTCTGCCCGCCTTGCGCGTCAACGGCAAAAAGCAGGCCCTTCAGGAACTGGCCTCGCAGGCGGCCCTTCTCACGGGTCTCTCCGACGACGCCATCTACGAAGCTCTCCTGCAGCGCGAGCGCCTCGGCTCGACCGGGATCGGCGAGGGCATCGCCATTCCGCACGGCAAGCTGCCGGGCCTGACCCGCATCTTCGGCCTCGTGGCGCGGCTCGAGAAGCCGGTCGATTTCGAGGCTCTCGATGGCCAGCCGGTCGACGTGCTCTTCCTGCTTCTGGCCCCCGAAGGGGCCGGAGCCGACCACCTGAAGGCCCTGGCGCGGGTGGCTCGGGTCCTGCGCGAGCCCGGCCTGATCGAACGGGTCAGGGCCACGCGGGACGCCACGGCGCTCTACGCCATCATGACGGAACTGCCGAAGGCCGCTTGATTCGAAGCCCCAGCGGATTTCTGACCTAACGTAAATCTCTCTTTAACGCGTCCGCCGCAATCCTGCCGCAAAGTCCTAAAGAGGGATTCGGGGGAATGTCGTCTCTTGCTCGTTTGAGGCGGCCGTCGGTGCGGGTGCGTGTCGCCACGTTGAGTGGCGTCATGGTGCTCGGCTTCGCGGTCATCGGTGCAGTGTTTCAGGCCGGTCGCCATGAGGTCGAACAGGCGCTGTCGGCGCAGCAGACCTTCTCCGCTCTGGCCGAGAAGGCCAACCTGTTCCGGGGCAGGGCCGACGCCCTGAAGGTCACAGCCGGGGAATGGACGGCGAGCCGTCTCGGGCATCATGGCCAAGCCTTCATGGATCAGCATAAGGCTCTGGCCAGCCAGCTCGACGACATGAGCGCCGCCGCGGGAGCCAGTTTGATCGAGCCCGAAATCGACGCTCTCAAGCAACATGCGACGGCTCTGTTCGGTCAGGGTAGCGCCCTCAACAAGCTTTATGTGGCGGTCGGCACCAAGCCCGACGAAGGCGCCCAGGGGCGCCTGCTCCGGGCCGAGGCGAATCTGGAAAAGCTGGTGCGTCCCCTCACGGGCAGCGGCGAGACGATCACCTGGCGCATCTGGGCGGCCATGCTGGGCATGTTCAACCAGGAGGCCCGGGCCCGCATCCTGCTGGAGGAGAGCATTCTGGGCGCCTTCGAGGTGGAGCAGGGGCGGTTCACACGCGCCCTCGCCCAGTTCTCCGGTGACCCCAAGGACAAGGCGGCGATCGAAACCGCGAGCGTCACGTTCCAGGAAGCCTTCCACGCCTGGAGCGAGCTGGAGCAGCAGGTGTCCGGCCAGGGCGAGAAGCTGATGGGCCAGTTCGATCTGCTCGTCCCGGTGCTCGATCAGCTCCTGACCAAGGTCCGGACCGAGGCGCACAAGACGGAAGAGCAGCTCACCGCCTCGCAGAACCGCACCTTCACGCTGATTCTCTGGGCGATGGGCGCCACGCTGCTGTTCGGCCTGGTTCTCAATGTCCTCGTCGGCCGCTCGATTTCTCTGCCCCTGACCCGCCTCCAACAGGCCATGCGGCGGCTGGCGGACGGCGACGCCGCGAGCGAGATTCCCTCCACGGACGCCACCGATGAGATCGGCGCTATGGCCCGCACGGTCCTGGTCTTCCGCGACAACGCCCGCGAACGCGAGCGGCTGACGCAGGAGCGCGAGGGCATGGCGGCTGTCGATGCTGAACGGGCCCAACGGATTTCCGGTGCCATCATGGCCTTCGACGCGTCGGTCGAGCAGATCCTCGCGGAGGTCCGGCAGGTTACGGGCGATCTCGCCAGGGCGTCCGGTCAGCTCGAGGGATCGGCCAATCACGTCACCCGGCAGGCCGAGATCGCTGGGGCGGCCTCCACCCGCACGGCGCACAACATGTCGGCCGTGGCGAGCGCCGCGGACGAGCTCGACGCGTCGCTCGCCGAGGTAGCGGCCCAGACCAATGCCTCCGCGCAGGCCTCCGAGCGGGCGGTGGCGGAAGCGCGCGGCGCGTCCGGCAGCATGTCGATCCTGTCGACTGCGACCTCGCAGATCGGCGAGGTGGCGAATCTCATCCGCTCCATCGCGGCCCAGACCAACCTGCTCGCCCTCAACGCCACCATCGAGGCAGCCCGAGCCGGAGAGGCCGGCAAGGGCTTCGCCGTGGTGGCCTCGGAGGTGAAGGACCTCGCTGGCCAGACCGCTCGGGCCACCGAGGAGATTGCCCGGCAGATCGAGGCCGTTCAGGCGGCCTCGCGCGAGACCCTGGTGGCGCTCGGCACCGTCCAGGCTTCCGTCGAGGATCTGGCCGGGGTCGTGTCCGCGGTGGCCGGAACCGTCAGCCAGCAGACGGCGGCGGTGTCCGAGATCGCCCGGTCCGTGGCCCAGGTGTCCACGGAGGCTCAGGCCGGCACCTCCGCCATCGAGACCACGCAGGGCGTCGCCTCTCAGTCGCTCGAAGCGGCCAGGGGCGTGGCGGACCTGTCGGTCCTTCTGGAGAGCCAAGCCCAGCGCCTGGGCGCCGAGATCGGCCAGTTCCTTCAGAGCGTCAGGGCGGCCTAGAGCATCGTGCGGAAAGTGGATCCGGTTTTCCGCGCCCAACGATGCTCTCTCCAAAAGGGAAGCATCGGATTGGATCCCAAAAGTGCAAGTCCACTTTTGGGTCCGATGCTTTAGGGCCGCTCGGCGATCTCCCACACCATCTGGATGTTGGCGGAATAACGCAGGGTGGCGGGCGGGACGATGGGCGCTTCGGGAGCGGTCTTTGCGGCCATGGCCCTGCCCATGGGTATAGTAGCTTCCATCGTATATGGCTGAGCCGAGCCGGCGCCGATTTCCAGAAGCTTGCCCAGGCTTACACCCGCCGCATCGGCATAGAGCTCGGCCTGACGGCGGGCATCCTTCACGGCGGCGCGGCGGGCGGCGTCGCCGCCTTGCTCCTGCCGCTCCAAGCCGAAGGACACGGACTGGAACAGCATGTTGCTGCCGGACAGGATCTCGCCCGCGATACGTCCCACCTCATCGAGATTGGTGAGCTTGATGCGCAAGCGGTGCTGGGCCGTGAATTTCGGCACCTTGATCTCGTTGCCGTTCTTGTCGGTGCGGATCGGCGTTTCGAAAACCTGGAAGTTCTGGGTACGCACGTCGTCCTTCTTCACGCCGAGCGCCTCGATACGGGCAATCGCCTCGTCGGAGGATTTCTTGTTGGCGGCGACCACCTTCGGCACCGCGTCGCCTTCCGTTTCCACCATGACGACGATGGTGGCGAAGTCCGGCTTCAGCTCCGCCTCACCGGTTCCCATCACGCTGATCGTCGGCTGGCGCGGCGTGGGCGTCTGGGCGAACGCCGGGGAGGCAAGGCTCAAGGCCGCGAGAGCGGCGGCAACGGCAAGGCGCATGACAAAACGTCCTTCTGCAAACAGAAAAGCTTCGCCCATGGGCGAAGCTTGAGCATCCCGGGACAATGACCGGACGAACCTGAGCGGCGGATTAACGGCCGGTCTTCACCTTGGTCCAGAGGCGCGTGACGGTGCGCTGCGAGCGCTCGTCATAGGCTGTGTTGGTGAAGAGGCGCTTCATGGTGGCCTCGTCCGGATAGATGCCGGGATTGTCGAGGATCGCCTTGTCGATATGCTGCTTGGCCGCGAGATTGCCGGACGCATAGGACACGAAGTTCGAGTTCATGGCGGCGATCTCGGGCTTCATCATGAAGTTGATGAATTCGTGCGCCTCGGCCACGTTCTTGGCATCCGCCGGGATCGCGAAGCTGTCGAACCACATCAGGGCGCCTTCGCGCGGGATGACGTAGCCGACTTCGACGCCGTTCTTGGCTTCCGCGGCGCGGTTCTTCGCCTGGATCATGTCGCCCGAATAGCCCACCGCCACGCAGATGTCGCCGTTGGCGAGCGCGTTGATGTATTCGGACGAGTGGAACTTCTGGATGTTGCCGCGGATGCGGAACAGGGCGTCGCCCGCCTTGTTCAGGTCCTCGGTGCGCTTGGAATCCGGGTTGAGGCCGAGATAGGCCAGCACGCCGGGGAAGAGGTCCTCGGGGCTGTCGAGCATGTAGATGCCGCAGGCCTTCAGCTTGGAGGCGACCTCCGGCTTCAGCACCAGATCCCAGGTGTTGAGCGGCATGTCGCCGAGGATCTCCTTCACCTTCTTCACGTTGAGGCCGATGCCGGTGGTGCCCCACATGTAGTTCACGGCAAACTGGTTGCCCGGATCGAACACGGCGAGACGCTGCGTCACTTCCGGCCATTGGTTGGTGAGGTTCGGCAGCTTCGCCTTGTCGAGCTTCTGGAACACCTTGGCGCCGATCAAGCGCTGCAGGAACGGGCCCGAGGGCACGACGATGTCGTAGCCCGACTTGCCGGCCAGAAGCTTGGTCTCGACGATCTCGTTGTTGTCGTAGGTGTCGTAGACCACCTTGATGCCGGTCTGTTTCGTAAACTCGTCCAGCGCCTTCGGGTCCACGTAGTCGGACCAGTTATAGACGTTGACCACGCGCTCCTGGGCGGCAGCGGTGGCGGTGACAAGACCAAGGGTCAGAGCAACCGAAGCGAGAAGACGGAACATTTAGGGCGGCACTCCTCAAGATAAGTGTGAACGGGGGCAGGCTAGGAAATTCCGGCCCAAGAAACAATGTCCAAGTTGTTGACGGGCGACACGCATTTTCAGGCCGCTTTTCTGATCGCTTTTGCAAGCCGCTCCAGCCCGGCGTCGAGCGTCGAATCCTTCTTGGCGAAGCAGAAGCGGACCACGCTCTTCACCGCGCCTTCCGCATAGAAGGCCGAGACCGGGATCGCCGCGACGCCGTGCTCCATGACGAGGCGGCGGCAGAAGGCGACGTCGTCGGTCTCGCCCAGAGGCGAAATGTCGATATTGACGAAATAGGTGCCCTGGCTCGGAATCACGTCGAAGCCGAGCGTCCTCAAGCCATCGGTGAAGCGGTCGCGGCTGCGGGCGAAATTGGCCTTCATGCCTTCGAAATACGCATCGTCCTTGGCGAGCCCATAGGCCACCGCGGCCTGCAGGTTGGGGGCCGTCGTGAAGGTGAGGAACTGGTGCGACTTCGCCAGCACCTTCATGATGTGCGGCGCGGCCGCCACGAAGCCGACCTTCCAGCCCGTGAGGCTGAAGATTTTTCCGGCCGAGCCGATCTTCACCGAGCGGTCGCGCATGCCCTCCAGCCCAAGAACCGGCTGATGCCTGCGTCCGTCGAAGACCACGTGCTCCCAGACCTCGTCGGAGATCGCGATGGCATCGAACCGGCGGCAGAAATCCGCAAGCAGCGCCAGGTCCTCGTTCGAGAACACGGTCGCGGTCGGGTTGAGCGGGTTGTTGAACACGACCGCCTTGGTCTTGGGCGAGAAGGCCCGGGCCAGCGCCTCTTCGGTCAGGCGGAAATGGGGCGGCTGCAGGGTGACGAATTTCGGTACGCCGCCGGCCAGCCGCACGAGCGGCAGATAGGCGTCGTACATGGGCTCGAACAGCACCACCTCGTCGCCCGGCTCGACGATGCCGAGGATCGCGCCCGCGAGCGCCTCCGTCGCGCCGGAGGTCACCATGACTTCCGTGTTGGCATCGAGATCGATGCCCTGCCAATGCTTGTAATGCGCCGCGACGGCCGTGCGCAGTTCCGGGATGCCCATCATCGACGGATACTGGTTGTAGCCGTTCAGCACCGCATCCGCTGCCGCCCGCCGCACGTCCTCGGGACCGGGATCGTCCGGGAAACCCTGGCCGAGATTGATCGCCCCGGTCTCCCGGGCCAGGCTCGACATGACTTCGAAAACGGTGGTGGGCAGGTTGGCGAACAGTCGGTTCATGCCGCTCTCTCGTTGTGGATTTCCCTAGCGTCGAGGTGTTTCGTATCATGGAGCGGGCGAAGATCGAACCGGCTTTCTCGCAGAGCCAGCACCTACGGGCCCGCAGCTTGCGCTGCGAGCCTCATCGGTGGTCGAGGGTGGCGCGTCGGGCCGTCCGGCTCGCTGTGTAGGTTAATGGAAGAGCCGGTCGGCTGCTTCGCGCACGGTTCTTTTAGGCGTTTAGACTTGG
>NZ_JALJRK010000240.1 GCF_024519725.1 Microvirga sp. Mcv34
CCTTCATCCACATCGTGGATTCGATGTTCAACCAGCACGCCAAGTGGCTCAAGGTCGCCCGCGAGCTGCCATGGCGTCGGCCCATCCCGTCGCTCAACTACCTGCTGACGTCCCATGTCTGGCGCCAGGACCACAACGGCTTCAGCCATCAGGATCCCGGCTTCATGGACGTGGTCGCGAACAAGAAGGCCGAGATCGTCCGCATCTACCTTCCGCCGGATGCGAACTGCCTTCTGAATGTCGCCGATCATTGCCTTCAGACCTACAACCGCATCAACGTGATCGTGGCCGGCAAGCAGCCGGCGCCGCAATGGCTGACGATGGATCAGGCCGTCGCCCATTGCAGCACCGGGATCGGGATTTGGGAATGGGCGAGCACGGATCGCGGCGTGGAACCGGATGTCGTCATGGCCTGCGCCGGCGACGTGCCGACGCTCGAAACCCTTGCGGCCGTCAGCCTGCTGCGCGAGCACGCGCCCGACCTGAAGGTGAGAGTGGTGAACGTCGTCGACCTGATGACCCTGCAATCCCCGGATGAGCATCCGCATGGATTGAGCGATAGCGCGTTCGATCTGCTCTTCACGAAGGACAAGCCGGTCATCTTCGCGTTCCACGGCTACCCGCATCTGATCCACCGGCTCACCTACAAGCGGACGAACCACGGCAACTTCCATGTGCACGGCTTCCGCGAGGAGGGCACGACGACCACGCCCTTCGACATGGTCGTCCTGAACCGCCTCGACCGGTTCCACCTCGTCGAGGCTGCCGCCCGGCATGTGCCGAAGCTGGCGCCGATGGCGGCCTACGTGGTGCAGGCAGTCCGTGATAAGCTGATCGAGCACAAGGACTACATCGCGCAACACGGCGAGGACATGCCCGAGATCCGCGACTGGGGCTGGCAGTACCGGACCGCTGCGGAGGCGGGCGACTGAGTGCCTCCTGATGGTTCAGGGCTCATTTGATCCAGGCAAGCGTTGATGCACATCAACGCTCGAGAGGATCGAAGGTGTTGTTGTGCACTTTAAAACGGCTGATCGCCTTGGAACCAATTCGGATGTCGTCATCGAAGAAGATCCATCAACAGTCTCAGTCGACCCGGGAGCGGATCCTCGCCGCCGCCGCCGTCCGGTTTTCGATGCACTCCTACGAGCATGTCGGCCTGCGCGACATCGCGGCTGACATCGGGGTTGATGTCGCGCTGGTCCACCGGGCCTTCGGTTCGAAGGAGCAACTCTTCGCGGCGACGCTCAAGCAGACGTTTCACGGGGAGGCCCTGCTGGCTGCCGGCGACCGAACGCTGAGCGAACATCTGACGACTTAACTTCT
>NZ_JALJRK010000241.1 GCF_024519725.1 Microvirga sp. Mcv34
TGACCTTTTGTTCCTGGAGCGCCCGTCCATCATCGAGATCGCACGGAGCATCGCCGCAGGCACGGGCCGCATGGCGGCGGGCGCGAGCGCGGCAGGCGACCGCTGGTTCGCCGCCGCTTATCTGACAGGTCCGACGGTCGGCACGGAAGCAGATGATGAGCAACTCGGCGGCACGGTCCGCGTTGCGGCCCAGCCGCTGAAGGGCGACGACTATATCCTGCATGTTGGCGCGTCAGCCGCAGCCGTTTTCCAGCCGAACCAGAACGGCGCCGGCGTGGTTGGCGTGAACCGACAGACGATCCAGCTTCGCGACCGTCCTGAGCTTCGTCTCGACAGCACGCGCTTTCTCGACACAGGCTTGATCTCGTACGATGACGCCTATGTCGGCGGCCTCGAATTGGCGGGCCACTACCGGAACTTCTCGCTCCAAGGCGAGTATCTGCGGATCAACGTTGACCAAGACCGCGCCGCAGGCTTGGTGTCTCCGAATCTCAACTTTGACGGGTTCTACGTCCAAGGGAGCTGGATCATCACCGGCGAGAGCCGGCGCTACAACACGAGCAGCGCAGCCTACGCTGCCCCGCGCGTCGCTCGGCCTTTCCGCCTTGGCGAAGGCGGCTGGGGTGCATGGGAAGTTGTGGCGCGCTACAGCTACGTCGACCTCAACGACGAGGATGCTCCTGGACAGCCCGTTGCCCAGACCGGAGGTGTCCGCGGGGGTGAGCAGGCGACCTATACGGTTGGCCTCAACTGGTACCCCAATCAGAACGTTCGCTTCATGCTGGACTATCTCTATGGCGATATTGATCGTCAGGATGCCGCTGGGACGACCCAGATCGGGCAAAGCTTTCAGGCCCTGGCGCTCCGCTCCCAGTGGTCATTCTAAGCGGAAGGCCGGCAACCCGTTTCGTAATCGCCCTGCTTAAGTTTTATCGTCTTGGGCGTTGCGACGCGCCTCCACTCACTTTCACTTGCGCTCTCGCTCTTGAAGTATGGAAGGGGGAAGGCCGAACCTGAACTGAAAAAAGAGGCGCTTAGGAGCAAGCCACAAGCGCCCTTCTTAGAGTTATAGGTGGTGGCTTTGAAACACCACCCAGAGGACATGGCAGAGCGCTAAGGTCCACCACGAACTAAGGTTGACTGCTTTAGGCGCATTTGTCCACTCGTAACTTGCCTCATCCTGCCGTCAGATGCTTTAGGTTTACCCTTGGATTGTTTGCACGGCTGGAAGGCGGCACAATCAGCCATGCTAGTGTTGTGTCACTGACGGGTGATTCCGAAATCTGGTGGGCTGTGCGATGC
>NZ_JALJRK010000242.1 GCF_024519725.1 Microvirga sp. Mcv34
AGCCGGTCTGGGTCCCCACAGCGGATGTGCGGCAATGTTTCATCGGCTATCGCTGCCAGAGCGACCGGCAACAGAGGCGGTGACGCGCCGGACCACTAAGTACAACGCCACAAGTCATACGGGGTGCGCTCCGATGATGGAGCACACCCCGTCAGGTCTTTTGTTGTAGCCGTCGAAGAAGGCTCTGGTGGCCTCAATCAGCGCCTCAATGCTGGCGAACAGCTCGCAGTGGGTGACCTCGCGCCGGAACTGACGCCAGAGCATCTCGATCGGATTGAGCCAAGGACTGTACGTGGGCAGATACAGCAGCACCAGACGGCCAGCCGCGCTCCGCAGCACGGCCTCGATCTCGTCATCCTCATGCGTGTTCGCGTTGTCCCAGGCCACGTAGACCGTCTCGTGCCGGTGCTTGTCGAGCAACGCTTCCAGCAACTCAGCGACCTCGCGCCGGCGCTTGTGCAAGCGCGTGATTACAACAGTCTCGCCCGTGACCCAGTTGACGGCTCCCAAGCCATAACGGCGGGTCGGCTGGGCCGGGGTTGAAATCATCACCTGCTGCCCGACCGGTGCCCACATGGCGCGCAGGGTGGGATGCCAGCTGATGTTGAATTCATCGGCGTAGTAGAAGACCTCACCGGATTTCAGGTGATCGCGGGCGTCCTCAACCGCCTTTTTTTGAGTGCATACTCAGGATCGGGACTGGTGATCGTGTGCTGCGGCCGGCTGAGCGCCATATCGCCGGCGAGCAGGATGCGATAGACGCTGCCACGGCTCAGCCGCAGCCCGGTCACTTCGGCCAGGTAATCGGCCAAGCGTGCGGCGGTCCAAAGCGAGAAGGGCAGCTCAAGGCTGCGTGGCCGTTGCCGCACGACCCTTAACAGCTGTTCGCGGTAAGCAGGCGTGATCTTGGGCGGGGCGCCGGGGCGAGGCGCATCGGACAGGCCGCGCAGGCCCTCGGCCTGATAGCGTCGCAGCCAGCGGCGGACGGTGTCTTCGTCTTGGCGCACAAAGTCGGCAATCTCGGCCGCGACAAGACCCTGCTCGGCGCACAGCAGCACCATCTGCACCCGGGTGCGCAGGCGCGCATCACGGGTGGTGTGATAGGCCTCGTCCAGTTCCTGCAACTGCTCCTGGGTTAGGCCATCCAGACGAATGGGGCGCATAGCAGCCTCCCAGCTCGCCCCCTTGGCCATTATACCGCAGAATTTGTGGCGTTGTACTTAGTACTACTGTGTCATAAACTTTGTGTGGCAGCAGGGACATCGTGGGAGCCTTC
>NZ_JALJRK010000243.1:0-420 GCF_024519725.1 Microvirga sp. Mcv34
CCACGCCTATCCGGCTCCGGCCATCCGGGCCCGCCGGCGCGTCGAGACCCCTCCCGGGGCCCCGGCGCAAGTCGACTGGGCCCACTTCCCGGGCGTCATCATCGCCGGCATCCCGACCGATCTTCTCGCCCTGCACATGGTGCTGTCGTTCAGCCGCAAGCAGGCGATCGTCTGGTCACCGGCCAAGGACATGCTGGCCTGGCTGGGCTGCCATTCGGGCTGCTTTACCCGCCTGGGCGGCGTGCCGGCGACCGTGCGCATCGATAACGAGAAGACCGCGATCTCGCGCGGGGCCGGCGCCTGGGGCGTGATCAATCCAACCTACCGCCGCTATGCGGCGACCATGAAGTTCCACATCGATGCCTGTCCCCCGCGCCAGCCCCAGTGCAAGGGAAAGGTGGAGCGGCGGGTGCGCGATCA
>NZ_JALJRK010000243.1:430-1264 GCF_024519725.1 Microvirga sp. Mcv34
ATCAGCGCCTGGCGATCCATCCCTATGGCCGCTCCTATGCGAGCCTGGCCGAATTGCAGCAGTGGACCGATGCGCGCATCGAGATCCTGTCGCACGAGCGGCGCTGCCCGGCCACCCGCTCCTCGGCCCAGGCCTGGGCCGAGGAGCGGGTGCGGCTGACCCGGCTGCCCGAGACATTGCCGGAGCCGTTCGATCTGGTGGCCACCCGCCAGGTCGGTCTCGACGGGTTGGTGTCGTTCGAGGGGCGCCAATACAGCGTTCCGTTCCCGCTCATCGGGCAGCGCGTTGAGGTGCGTGGCACCGCCGGACAGGTGCAGATCCTGAAGGCCTGCGAGGTGGTGGCCACGCATCCACGCGCCACCCGGGCCCGGCTCGTGATTGATCAGGCGCATTATAACGGGCCCAGTACCGAACACGTGCGGGCGCCGCCCCCTCTCGGGCGGCTGGGCGCCCGCATTCAGGAATTGTCCCAGGCTCCCGTGGCGCACCGGTCGATCGACCTGTATGCGGCTCTGGCGGAGGTGGCGCGATGACCCCGGGCAGGCTGCGACTGGATATCGACACGACGCGCGAGCGGCTTCTGGCCCTGGGCTGCCCCTATGCGGCCGAGCACCTCGATCATCTTCTGACTGAGGCAGTGAGCCAGGCGATGGCGCCGCATGCCTTCCTGGACCGGTTGCTGGAAGTGGAACACTCCGGGCGCGAAGGACGGCGGGTGAAAACCTCGTTGAAAATGTCGGGTCTGCCGATCGGCCAGACGCTCGAGAACTTCGACTTCGCCTTCCAGCCGGCGATCGAGCGCTCCCGGATCGACACGCTGGCCACAGGCGCGTG
>NZ_JALJRK010000244.1 GCF_024519725.1 Microvirga sp. Mcv34
CTGAAGTGCAGACCGCCCAAGGAAAGCTCTATCTGTTTGTGGCCATCGACCGCACCAGCAAGTTCGCCTTTGCGCAGCTGGTGGAGAAGGCCAACCGGGTCACCGCCTCAGCCTTCCTGGTCGCTCTGATTGCGGCCGTGCCCTACAAGATCCACACGGTGCTCACCGACAACGGCATCCAGTTCCGGCTGCCGCCGCGCTACGCCGACGGCCCGACCGCCCGCTACATCACGCCCATGTTCGACATGCGCTGCCGCGAGAACGGCATCGAGCACCGCTTCACCAAGATCAATCATCCCTGGACGACTGATGTAATCGACAAGAGCTTTTTACATCATCTTGGTGTATTCTCCTCTCGCGCAGGGGTGACTCTGTGGCAAAAAGCAGGGCTTGAGGTGCAAACCCTGCCGCGCAGCCTTTATCGTCGCTCCTCCTTTAGAGCGCCCGTGCGCACCCTTCCCGATCTCGGGCCACGAGGGTTCCAGCCTGCCACGATCCGGGTGTAAGCCGCCTCGGCCTGCTCAACCCAGCGTCGCTCCTGATCACGATGGCTCTTGAGATTGTAGGCGTGAGCTGCTCCTTTCTGGCCCCGGGCAGCCGGATAGCCCGCCTTGAGTTCGAGCTCGCGCATCTTCTTGGCATGCAGCGCCGGGCGGGCCCACAGATAGCTCTCGCCCTTGCGCAAAAGATGCCAGATGAGGACGGCCAGCTTGCGGGCCGTTGCCACCGCCGCCACATGCTGGCCGCGTCGGCTGCTCACCCGGAGGAAGAACGCCCGCAGGGGACCAGGGGCTCGGGCCGCAGCCCAGGCGGCCTCGACCAGCATGCCCCGGGCATGCCCACGTCCCTGCTTGGTGATCCGACCGTGATGGGCTGGCCCAGGGCCGGACTGGCGCACACTCGGGTTCAGCCCCAGATAACTGACCAGCTTCTCGGGGGCCTCGAAGCGCTGGATATCGCCGATGGCGGCCGCCAACGCGAGCGCCACCACCATGTCGATGCCGGGGATGGTCATCAGGCGCGCGACGCTCTCGTCAGCCAGAGCGGAGCGCGCGAGATCCCGCTCGATGACCCGGAGATCTTCCACCAGTCGATCGAATTCCCGCAGATGCCGCTCAATGGCAGAGCGCTCATCGTCCGGCAGGATCTGCTCCGACAGTGTCAATCGGCTTCCAAGTTTGACCCTCGATCAGCATCCAATTCTGACCCTGC
>NZ_JALJRK010000245.1 GCF_024519725.1 Microvirga sp. Mcv34
ATTAATCCATCACGGAAGCGACGACGCCGGCGCCGACGGTACGGCCGCCTTCACGGATGGCGAAGCGCAGCTTCTCTTCCATGGCGATCGGCGCAATCAGCGTCACTTCCATCGTGATGTTGTCGCCCGGCATCACCATCTCGGTGCCCTCAGGCAGCGTCACCACGCCGGTCACGTCCGTCGTGCGGAAGTAGAACTGCGGACGGTAGTTGCCGAAGAACGGCGTGTGACGACCGCCCTCTTCCTTCGTCAGGATGTAAGCCTCGGCCTTGAACTTCGTGTGCGGCTTGATCGAGCCGGGCTTGCACAGCACCTGGCCGCGCTCCACGTCCTCGCGCTTCGTGCCGCGCAACAGAACGCCCACGTTGTCGCCCGCCTGGCCCTGATCGAGCAGCTTGCGGAACATCTCGACGCCGGTGACCGTCGTCTTCTGCGTGTCGCGCAGACCCACGATCTCCACTTCCTCGCCCACCTTGATGATGCCGCGCTCGACGCGACCCGTCACCACCGTGCCGCGGCCCGAGATCGAGAACACGTCTTCGATCGGCATCAGGAACGGCTGGTCCACCGGACGCTCCGGCTGCGGGATGTAGCGGTCGACCTCGGCCATCAGCTCGAGCACGCGGTCGCGGCCGATCTCAGGCTGACGGTCTTCCAGAGCGCACAGGGCCGAGCCCTTCACGATCGGAATGTCGTCGCCGGGGAAGTCGTACTTCGACAGAAGCTCGCGCACCTCCAGCTCGACCAGATCCAGAAGCTCCGGATCGTCGACCATGTCGACCTTGTTCATGAACACCACCAGGGCCGGCACGCCCACCTGGCGGGCCAGCAGGATGTGCTCGCGCGTCTGCGGCATCGGGCCGTCGGCCGACGACACCACCAGGATCGCGCCGTCCATCTGCGCCGCACCCGTGATCATGTTCTTCACATAGTCGGCGTGGCCGGGGCAGTCCACGTGGGCATAGTGCCGGTTCGTGGTCTCGTACTCCACGTGCGCCGTCGAGATCGTGATGCCGCGCGCCTTCTCTTCCGGCGCCTTGTCGATCTGGTCGTACGCCGTGAACGTCGCCCCGCCCGACTCCGCCAGAACCTTCGTGATCGCCGCCGTCAGAGACGTCTTGCCATGGTCCACGTGACCAATCGTCCCAATGTTGCAGTGCGGCTTATTCCGCTCAAACTTTTCCTTCGCCAT
>NZ_JALJRK010000246.1 GCF_024519725.1 Microvirga sp. Mcv34
GCGGGAACTTGACCTCGTTCGCAACCGCCTGGCGCGCCTCGGCGACATAGCCACCGAGATCGCGTCCTGTGATGTCAACAAAGATGTAGACCGCAAGCTGGCCGTTCTCCGTGCGGATCGAGGTCGCGCCCCGATTGAGCTTCACCTCGGCGACCTCGCCCAAGGGCACGGCGCCCCCGTTTGGCATCGGCACCTGCACCTCGGTGGCGATGGCCTGCGGGTTCGAGCGCAGCTCGCGGGGATAGCGCACGTTGACGCTGTAGCGCTCACGGCCCTCGACCGTGTTGGTCACCGTCTCACCGCCGAGCGCCATGCCGATCACGTCCTGCACGTCGCCGACCGTCAGCCCGTAGCGCCCGAGCGCCTCCCGGTTCGGCGTGATGTCAAGGTAGTAGCCGCCGATGACACGCTCAGCAAACGCACTCGATGTGCCGGGAACCGCCTTGACCACGGCCTCGACCTGGCGCGAGATCTTCTCCATCTCGGCCAGATCAGTGCCGAACACCTTGATGCCAACAGGGGTGCGGATGCCGGTGGAGAGCATGTCGATGCGCGCCCGGATCGGCATGGTCCAGGCGTTCGACACACCTGGGAACTGCAGCGCCTTGTCCATCTCGGCCTTGAGGCTGTCAATGGTGACCCCGGGCCGCCACTCGCTCTTTGGCTTGAGGGTGATGATCGTCTCGAACATCTCCGTTGGCGCAGGGTCAGTGGCTGTCGAGGCGCGGCCGGCCTTGCCATACACCGAGGCAACCTCAGGAAACGACTTGATGATGCGATCCTGGGTTGCCAGAAGCTCGGCCGCCTTGGTGATCGACAGGCCCGGCAAGGTGGTGGGCATGTACATCAGCGTGCCCTCGTTCAGGGTCGGCATGAACTCGGAGCCGATCTGGCGCGCAGGCCAGACGCTGGCGCCGAGCGCCACGAGGGCAACCAGGATCGTCAACACCTTGGCCTTGAGCACACCGCGGATGACCGGCCGGTAGATCCAGATCAGAAAGCGGTTCAGCGGATTCTTGTGCTCCGGGATGATCCGCCCGCGCACAAAGATCACCATCAGGGCCGGGACGAGCGTCACCGACAGGAAGGCGGCAGACGCCATGGCGAAGGTCTTGGTGAAGGCGAGCGGCCCAAACAGGCGGCCTTCCTGGTTCTCCAGCGTGAAGATCGGCAGGAA
>NZ_JALJRK010000247.1 GCF_024519725.1 Microvirga sp. Mcv34
CTAGTGTTCTGTCACTGACGAGCGATTCCGAAATCTGGTCCGGCGTGCGATGTTGCTCGGATGGGTAAGATCGAACGCATTGAGGTTCCCGCCGCTGATCGGGATCGCCTGGAGAGCCTGGTCCGCGACCGCAACACACCCCAGAAGGTCGTCTGGCGGGCTCGGATCGTTTTGCTGACGGGCGAGGGCCTGCGCGCCACCGAGGTCGCCGGCCGCGTTGGCACGAGCACTCTGACCGTGCGGCGCTGGCGCCGCCGCTATGCGCAGGCGGGCGTCGAAGGGCTTCTCAAGGACGCCACCCGCCCGCCGGGGCGCAAGCCCCTGACGGCAGCGGTGATCCAGCGGGTTGTCGCCATGACCCTGCACGAGAAGCCGCCGCGAGCGACCCAGTGGAGCGTGCGCTCCATGGCGGCTGCCGTGGGCCTGTCCCACACCAGCGTGCAGCGGATCTGGCACGCCCATGGCCTCAAGCCGCACTTGATCAAGACCTTCAAGCTGTCCACCGACCAGCGCTTTGTCGAGAAGGTCCAGGACGTGGTCGGCCTGTATCTCGATCCACCGGACAAAGCCCTGGTGCTCGCGGTTGATGAAAAGTCTCAGATCCAGGCGCTCGACCGCACCCAGCCGGGCTTGCCGCTCAAGAAGGGACGCGCCGGCACGATGACCCATGACTATAAACGGCATGGCACCACGACCTTGTTTGCCGCTCTCGATGTGGCGACCGGCATGGTCCTGGGCACCTGCATGAAGCGCCATCGCCATCAGGAGTTTCTGCGCTTCCTGCGCGTCATCCATCGCAACACCGACAAGCGCCTCGACCTGCACCTGATCGTGGACAACTACGCCACCCACAAGCACCCGAAGGTGAAGGCTTGGCTCGAAAAGCATCCGCGCTTCCACCTGCACTTCACGCCGACCTCGGCCTCATGGCTCAACCAGGTTGAGCGCTTCTTTGCCCTGATCACCCAGGAGCGCATTCGGCGCGGCGCCTTCACGAGCGTGCCCGACCTGGAGAGGGCGATCATGGCCTACCTGGAGCACCACAATGCGGATCCCAAACCCTTTGTCTGGACAGCCTCGGCCTCATCGATCCTGGAAAAGGTCGCCCGTGCGAAACAAGCGTTAGAGTCACAACACTAG
>NZ_JALJRK010000248.1 GCF_024519725.1 Microvirga sp. Mcv34
GTTTAGTGCGGCAGCGTTGTTGGGATCGGCTGCGGCTTGCCTGATCAGGTCGTCCGAAGTCGCCTCAAGGGCGCCGAAGTTCGTCCATCTACTCAACAAGCCTCCCGATCCATACGCCTGCTCCGATCTTGCAGGTCGTTGCCGCCGCCACAGAGGTTTTGCATTCGGACCTTCCGCAGGGTAGTTGCCATTCGACGATTGATTCTGGCCTGGAGTGCTGGGGTGCGCGACGTGAGCTTTGGTCAGCAGATATTTAACCGCAGGAAAGAGCTGAAGCTGTCCCTGCGTGAGCTCTCGCGCCTGTCTGGGATTGCCGCCTCGACGATTTCTCGTGTCGAGAACGGGCGCTTCTCCCCAACCCTGGACAATGCCGTCAGGCTGGCCACAGCCCTCAGGATAGAGCTTGCTGACCAGAGAGGCACTAGCAACGTAGAGGCCCCGCAGGTTGAACCGTCTGTAAGCCGCCTGCCAGAGGATGCCCGGGCAGACGGCAATCCCGTCACGTACAATGAAATCGCCATCACCGTTCTGAAAGCCGGAATACGTAGGAACCTGAGCAAGATCGCGGCTCGTGGCTCGTATCGTCAGATGCTTGTCCTGAGAGGCTCGGCCCAGATGCGTACGAACGACGGCTTTCGGGCGAACCTGAAGCCGGGGGCCATGGTCGACTGTCGGGCGATCGCGCTGCAGACGTATTTTGCCGTGGCGGCAGAGGAAGCAGAGTTACTCTGGATCAGATAAGGGTCATGTCTGGATGCTGCAGGTTTTCGATTGGCATTGGGCCCGCTGCTGATCACAACATGTCGCTTTCAGCGCATTGCGGTGTAATCATCACATGAAGGCTATCGTTGGTGTCTCATGAAGAAATTCGCTTTGGGAAGAGATTCTCTTTGGGCGTTCTTACCGTTCTGCTTGCAACAGGCTCTCTGGCCCAAGAGAACTCTTTGACTCCTGCGATGAGTTGCCGTCAGGCCCGTGGCCTCGTCGCCAGCCGGGGAGCAGTCGTGCTGGGAATCGGGCCGGACACGTATGACCGCTATGTAAGCGGACAACAGTTCTGCCAAATTGGCGAACGGGCCCAGCCGGTCTGGGTCCCCACAGCGGATGTGCGGCAATGTTTCATCGGCTATCGCTG
>NZ_JALJRK010000249.1 GCF_024519725.1 Microvirga sp. Mcv34
CCTCAGCGACTGTGTTTTTCGTCAAGCGTTTTGCCACGGGGTCTGATCGCGTAGGATGGCGTTGAGGATGGTAAGCAGTTTGCGGGCGACGGCGATGACGGCGACCATTTTGGGTTTTCCGGCGGCGACGAGGCGGTCGCGGAAAGCCTTGAGGACGGGGTTGTGGCGGCCGGCGACGAGGGCGGCGAGGAACAGGGCGGAACGGACGCTCTTGCGGCCGCCGCCGATGCGGCTCTGTCCTTTCCAGTGCCCGGACTGGCGCGTATAGGGCGCCAGTCCGGCGAGGCTGGCGATGCGCTTGTGGGATAAGGTGCCCAGCTCCGGCAGTTCGGCCATGAGGGTGCGGGCGATGATCGGCCCGATGCCGGGCACGGAGGCCAGCAGGTCTTCTTTTGCACGCCACAGGGGCGAACCGCGCACGCCGGCATCGATGTCGCCATCCAGACTGGCGAGTTCCTTCTCCAGGGCGGCGATCAGACGGGCGATGCTGCGCTGGATCCGCCCGGGCGGCGCCCGCCGCTCGCGGTTCTTCTCGGCCACGATCATCTCGATGATCTGACGCCGCCGCGCCACCAGATCGGCCAGAAGCCGCGTCGCCTCATCGGCCAGCGGCCGCAGTTCGGGCCGGGTCGCTTCCACGAAGCGGGCGATCAGCGCCGCATCGATCGGATCGGTCTTCGCCCGCTGCCCCACCGCCTGGGCAAAATGACGGACCTGCGCCGGATTGACCACCACCACCGGCAGGCCCGCCGCCGCCAGAGCCGCCGTCACCACCGTCTCGAACCCGCCCGTCGCCTCCACGGCGATCCGCGCCGGCTCCAAACCCCGAAGCCGCTCGACCAGAGCAGACAAACCCGCCCCGTCCCGCGGCACCGCAAACGTCTCCGCCCGCGGCCGCACATGCACGTCCAGCCGATCCTTCGACACATCAATGCCGACAAACACTGTCTCCATCTTCCCTCGTCCTTGCTCAATCGGGCTCACGCGGCCCATCCGACTGTTCGAGGTCGATGGAGAGACGGGAAGGCCATCTTGCTGAGAAACGGGCTGATCCGCCCTAGGATGAGACGATGGCCTTCCCGCCACCGCAACCTCATCTTTACCAGACAAGGCGCCACTCAAGTTACAAGGAT
>NZ_JALJRK010000024.1 GCF_024519725.1 Microvirga sp. Mcv34
GCTCGTCCAAATCGCAAATCAGGTCACTGCAACAAGCTCAGGTGAATACGATCGGCTAATTCAGAGCGCGAGGGATAGCTGTGGGGTCTCAGATTCCTCATCCGTATTGAGGGCGGACAAGGACACCCCCAAGAGACGAACCGCCTTCGGGAAGGGGATCAACCCGGACAGCAGATCGAATGAGGTGGCCTCAAGCTCCGCCCTGCCCTTCACCATTCCTGGCAGGGTTCGGCTACGGGTTATCTGGTGGAAGTCCGCATACTTAACCTTGAGCGTCACCGAGCGGCCCCTCACCCCAGTCTGATCGCAATGGCGCCAGACCTTGTCGATGATCGGCTGAAGCGCTGTCCTCATAGCTTCCAACTCAGTCAGATCGCTCGAGAATGTGTTCTCGGCTCCAACGGACTTCCGGATCCGGTCCGGGCGCACCGGACGATGGTCGACCCCTCTGGCAAGCCAGTAATAGTAGCTCCCAGCCTTGCCGAACCGCTCCTGCAGAAACTCCAGCGACCGCGCCTTCAGGTCGAGTCCCGTGAAAATGCCGAGCCTGTTGAACTTCGCAGCCGTCGCAGGCCCGATCCCATGAAATTTCTGGATCGGGAGCTGCTCCATAAATGCCGGCCCCATCTCGGGCGTGATGACGAACATACCGTTGGGCTTGCGCTGGTCTGAGGCCATTTTCGCAAGAAATTTCATGTAGCTGACCCCGACAGAGGCGGTCAGGCCCGTCTCTTGGAAGATCTTAGCCCTGATCTCCCTCGCAACTTGGGTCGCATAGGGAATGCCCTTCAGGTTCTCGGTGACATCGAGATATGCCTCATCCAGCGAGAGAGGCTCCACCAGGGGCGTATACTCTTGGAAAATCTCGCGGATCTGCAGCGACACCTGCTTGTAGACGTCAAAGCGTGGCTTCACGAAGATCAGATCGGGGCACTTCCGGCGCGCCGTTACCGACGGCATTGCGGAATGGACACCAAAGCGACGAGCCTCATAGCTAGCAGCCGCCACGACGCCCCGCTCTCTAGATCCGCCTACGGCGACAGGCTTGCCCCGCAGTTCCGGATTGTCTCGCTGCTCTACGCTGGCGAAGAATGCGTCCATGTCACAATGTATCACTTTGCGCTCGTTGAACACCTCGCTGCGTGCAGCTTTCTCCGATCTCCGATCGGCAATCACTGGATCAAGGGTGATGTCCATCGTGGTTCCCACGCCTGG
Source organism: Microvirga sp. Mcv34 (assembly GCF_024519725.1). Classification (GTDB taxonomy): domain Bacteria; phylum Pseudomonadota; class Alphaproteobacteria; order Rhizobiales; family Beijerinckiaceae; genus Microvirga. Next base: position 1,216 of record NZ_JALJRK010000024.1, read on the forward strand.
ATGCTCTCAGGGTCACCACCGTAATAGCATTTCCTGTTCTTCTTTTGTACTCCCCGCCCCGGATTTCCACCTGTTTCCTGTGGGGCAGCCGTTCTTGAGATCGTTTTCGATCAATCCCCGAAATCTCAGGAGCGTCCGATGTCCGCTGACAAGCATAAGGGCTTGGCCATACGCACCGCTTATCTCCGCCTTGCGGCCTCCCGCGGCGAGGCTGGCTTTGCCGTTCAGATCAAATGGGCCTACGCCGTCACTTCGTATGTCGAGGATCTTCTGAAACTCGGACACCTGCGCCGCACCAGGCAGCCCGCCGGCGGCCGGAAGCGCGTCACCTGTATGGTGATTACGCCGAGCGGCGAGAAATGCCTTCACGACACCCTCGCCCGCCGTGGGCAGGGCTTCGGGCCGGTCTCCCTCATCCGGACCATCGATCCACGAAAGGTCCGCAAGGAGGAGCGGCGCAAGCTCGCAGCCGAGGCTGCCGGATACACGAGCGGCCGCGTCTACACCGGGATCCGCCATTTGGATGCTGCGCTGGCGGTCCGCCACCTCGAGCGGATCAAACGGGCCCTAGCCCGCCCCGCCTCATCCCTCTCCACGCAAGCAATCGCCTGAGGAGTTCCATGAACCTTGCTGGCCCGGCTGCACTCGCTCTTCTGTTCGCCTGCCTGTTCTGGGTCTGGATCCGGTACTCCGCAAAGCAGACCATCAATCCACGAAACCTCTGCGTGATCGACGGCGACACCGTCTGGATTCTCGGGCCGGATCGATCCGTCGCGGAAAAGGTCCGGCTCCAGAACGTGAACGCGCCCGAACTCCGGCGCCCCCGCTCCCGCAGGGAGCTCAACAAGGCTGTTGCCGCGACTGAGTTCCTTCGGGATACAATTGAACGGGCTCGTTCTGCACCATCCGCAGGAGGGGCAAGGATCGATACGGGCGAACCCTCGCCCGTATCGCAATCGACGGCTCTGATTTAGGCCGCCTCCTCGTCCGCGCTGGCCATGCCAAACGCTGGACCTGACCAGGTTCTTATCCCTGCGCAGCAGCGGAGCGACGGCCAGCCTTCTTTGCGGGCTTCTTCCCCTGGGCGCCGAGGCCCATGGTCTTCGCCATCTGAGAGCGTTGCTGAGAATAGTTCGGTGCGACCATCGGATAGTCGTGAGGCAGGCCCCACTTGGCCCGGTATTCCTCCGGTGTCAGGCCCACACCCCTCAGGTGCCGCTTCAGGGTCCGATACTGGCGGCCATCCTCCAGGCTGATCAAATAGTCCGGCGTGATTGTCTTTTTGATCGGCACCCGAGGCTGCAGAGGCTCTGCCGTCTTGATCTCCTCAGGGCCGCTCTGGATCTTGGCGAACGCCTTGTGCACGTTCTCAATCAGGGTCGGAATATCCTGCCGGATCAGGGAATTGTTCGCCACATAGGCAGTCACGACATCTGCCGTCATCTGAAGAAGATCGTTACTCGTCGATGGGGTGGCGACTTCAGGGGTGTTCATAGAGATACTCGCTTCGGGTTCTAAGCAGTCCGGAGGGTATAGGGGCGTGGTTCAGATAGGACCACCTTCAAAAGGATGCTCTGGTTGGAGCAAAAGGCTATTGGGATCTTCCATTAGCGTTTGTGTTCTATCCGGGATCTGCTGTGTTCTTGGACTTGCGGTCAACGGACCAGTTCGGCAGCTAAAATGGCGGGGCAGTTAAACCCCGGGAAGGCGTTTATCTTCCAATTGGCTCTATTCCAAGCCGCATCGTTGATTTTTCAAGCGCGGCTCTGGAAGGATTGGTCGGGTAGAGCAAGGCTATTGGCGTGTTCCAGTGGCGTTCGTGTTCTAGTCGGGATCTGCTGTGCTTTTGGATTGGCGGGCAACGGACCAGTCTCAGGGCGAAAAATGGCGTCTATTCTAAACCCCGTAAGACGTTCAAATCGGTCGGAGAAATCCTCCTAATCTGTTGTTCTCTTTCTTCTTTGATGGCCTCGAAATCGGTTCAAAAGATCAGGAAAAACCCCCGAAGGATGCTCAGGACAAAGCAGCCAAGCGGGAGTAGCTGATCCAACACGAGAGTAGAGTACATGATCGCGATCGACACGAACTCCCGGTATGGCACCGTCGCCCAACTGCGCGACCGTTACCGCCGCATGTATGAGCCGACCCACGGCGCTCTCAAGTCGATGAGCCTCAATCTCATTTCCAGCGAAAACCGGGCGACGCTCGTCCTCGGCTTCGCCTCCGCAGGGAAGGCTCGGAAGATGACCGCTGAAATCGCCTTTGATCCGGGCGAGACGACAGTTGCCAGCCTCGCCTCGCGCTGGCACTAGCCTCGGCACCAGGGGCCGCTCCGGCGGCCCCGGATTGCTTCGCACCCATTTCCAATCCGAGATCTCCCGCATGTTCGATAATCATTTTCTGCGTGATGCTGCCGGCCGCCTGGTCGTTCAGGCCTATATCGATGGTGCCTGCTCTGGAAATCCTGGCCCTGGCGGCTTCGGCGTCGTCATCCTGGATAGGCACGGCAATGCCCATTCCCTCTCCGGTTTTGGCGGCTCGCAGACCACGAACAACAAGATGGAACTTTCGGCCGCCATCGCGCTGCTCGATCATTTCAAGGCGGAGGAGTGCAGCTTCACCATCCATGCCGACAGCCAGTATGTGATCAAGGGCATCACGGAATGGATCGTCAATTGGAAGCGCAACAACTGGCGCAACGCCCAGAAGAAGCCGGTCGAAAACCAGGATCTCTGGCAGGAGCTCGACCGCCTCGCGTCTAAGCAGCAGATCAAATGGCAGTGGGTCCGCGGCCATAATGGCAACCAATACAATGAGATGGCCGATCAACTGGCGGTCAATGCTGGCCGCGGCACCGTCCTGGAGCCGGATTGGAATGGCGCGGACGAACAAAAGCGACCCTCGCCGCCGAAGATCCAGTTTCCGGTGAAGTCGCCCGAGGAACAGATCATCGCGCAGCTCGAACGGGCACTGGCGACAGGCTCACCCGCTGATCTCAGAGACGCCGCCCAGGCTGCCCTCGACCACCTGAAATCCCGCTAACCTCACGCCCAAGGACAGTCATGACGACGTATGCATCCCAGGCTCTGGTCTGGGCACGATCCCGCTCGCTTCAATCTCTGAAGGCTAAACTCGATGCCGCGCCCGTGCTGGCCGCCGTTGTGGCATTTCTCGTGTTCGCCTTTGTCGACCTGATCTTCGACACCTCGCTTGCTTTCGTCTTCATGCTCCTGACAGCCCTGCCGGCAGCGTACTACTTCGTAGCGGACCGGCTGCGGCCGAGCCCTGTTCAGAAGCGCCTGGGGACTCTTGCGAGTTCCTCCTTCCAGAGGTTTGTGTCACTCGCCGAGATCACGGTCGAGCCGCCCCTCGTTGAGAAGAGAGCGGGTCTGCTCCTCATGATCGACCGGCGATCCCGCCAGATCTCGGATCGGATGGAGATTTACCGCCTCGTCCAGGAAGGATCACTCAAGAACAAGTTCTTGGTGCCCTCGACCATCCGGTTTCATCGCGACGGCGTTGCTGAGATCGAGATCAGCCGCAATGATCTGATCCCAGTAAGGATCAGAATTGACCTTCGGCGGGGCTTCAATCGGGTCACCCTCCGGGAGACGGTACCCGACGAAACGAATCCGTACGTGAACCAGGTTCGCCGATACCTCTCGGACACCCCGCTCGACAGCATCGCCGATCTCCGGAAGGCCAGGATAAAGATCGCCCAGTTCCTCAAGGTCGACACCTGTCCTGCAGAAGAGCGTCCCAACAGGACTGCAGCGATGGCTTTCGCCAACGACCGGCTCGATACCCGCAAGAAGGAGCTTTTCGGCCAATGACCGAAGGGAAAGTGATAACGCGTGAGGAAACCAAGTTCCTCCTCGCGCTCCTAATGTTCATCCCAGCCTGCGCTGCCGGGTCTGTGGCGCTAGTTGCGCTTATCGGCCTCCTTGCTGACTGACCAACTCATCCGTCGAAAGGGACCCTCCCATGATCAGTCCGCAGTCGATCCATTCAGCCGAAGCTGTTCTTGAGGCACTCGCCGGAACAACACGCGCTGAACTTGCCATCGATACCTACGAACGAACGGCCGGAATGGTCGGCGACATGGGTATCCAGACCTGGCACCTGGTCCTGTCCCTCATGGACCTGTGTGAAGCCCAGGGATCACATTTCGATGTGTTACTGCAGCAGGCCCAAATTGCCTTTGCCAAGGACGTGGCAGGCAAGCCTGACGCCCAGGTTCAGTTTCTGCTCTTCGACCTGATGGCCCTTTGCAAATCAAAGGACATCGACTTCGCCGAAATTATTGCAAATCTCCGGGCCGAGCGCCCGATCATCAACGGAGATGCTACCGATGCTTGATCGACAGAAAGCGCGTTCTGAGATCCTGGACGCTGTTCGGCAGATGGCCAGGCAGTACCCGGAGGCGGAATATGGCTTCGCCCGTGAGCAATCCGGCCTCCTCGGTCAGATCAAGCGGATTTGCGGCAACATCATGCCCACTGCGCGCCAGTGCTGGGAGTTCGTTGGCCTAGACCGTTCGAAGCTGGTCGACGAGTTCGCCTTTGCACAGGAGGACCTGAGAAAGGCCGAAGCTTCGAAGCTATTTCCTCACCAAGAGATGGCCTTAGAGGCGCTTCGCAAGACCAACCACGCGATCCTTCAGGTTCGGTAAGTCGCTAAGCTCAGGCCTGGCAGAACCATTGCATCATAGTGACTTTGTCCTTCCAGATGTAGGTCCAGGTAAGATTCTTTGTATCCGTGTTGTAGTAGAAGGCGTGCGGAAATCCCGCTCTCACTCCTGCTCCGAATACACCAGTGGCGTCCGTTCTCACCAAGAAGCTATCGCCCTTTGGATCGAAGACATCGCCTTTTTTGGTCCGGAAGCTCCATTCAGGCTCACTCGGCATGAACCGCGAGTACATATGAACCTCGTGGGCAGCCTCATCGATCACGAACCGGGTGACCGAGCCCATGCGTTCAGCCTCTATGGGATTGCTGATCAATTCGCAGCGTAATGTCAGCGCAGAAGCCGGTGTAACGGCCAGGCCGAGGAGCGAAGCCAGGAATAGGCGCTTAGAATTCATCGTTTCGTCTCGTTGTATTTCAGGCCGCCGCCATCGCGGAGGCCCTTTCTCCACTAAACGGCCCCCATCTACAATCCGGTTCCATTATTTCGGGCTAAAAGTCCGGATTGTTCAGCCGTCGGCCGCCATCCCTAGCGAGAGCCCCATGGATGCCTCAACCGACCTCCCCACTGGTGAAGTCCGCGCCTATTGCGATCTTCATCGACGCTGCAGCTCCCTTAAGGCCATGACCGGCGAGAACAAAGGAAAGGTGGTCGCCAAGCCAAAGCAGGTCGTACTCCGGGACGTTCGCTTCGAAGTGAGCCAAGCCGGTCTGCGACGCACCCGCGAGGAGACCGTTCGAAACGTCCATGCGTACGCCCGCGGGCATGTGCGCGATCAGGACGTCGAAGCCGTGCGCAATCATCCTGATGCAGTGCAGATCCGGTACAACCCACACAAGTTCGACACGTTCGTCAGAGCCGACACCTTGGAGCCTGTTGCAACCGCTCAAGTGTTCGCAATCGACGGCAAGGTCTCCTTTGCGATCGGCGTCGCCTGACTCGCCCTGCAGCTTGTAAATTCAATCCATCGCTGGAGAACCCTGTGAACGCTCATTCGCCCGTTCTGGTGACCGAGGCCGACATCCTCCAAGCCCTGCCGGTCATGACCTATGACGAGATACGAGCGGCATCAGGGTGGAGCCGTGGCAGGATTTATGGCCTGGCACTCAAGCACGGCGCTCGCAAAACGGAGGCCCGCATCCGGGAGCGGGCTGCGGAACGCAAAGCCCGCCAGCTCGAGAGCCTTGCTGCTCTAATAGAAACGACCGCGAAGGCCGACGTTCTGGATTATCTAGACTCCCTGCCAGATGGGTGCGCCCAGCTAGTCGTGACTAGCATTCCTTATAATATCGGGCGCCGATACGGTGATGGCACCTCAGCGGATCAGATGGCCTTCGTCTATTTCATGGGCTGGACGATGCAGGTCATCTCGGAATGCGCCCGCATCCTGAGGAACGGCGGCACTCTCTTCCTTCAGGTCGGATCGACCCGCGATGAGACGGGAGGTCTTGCCCCGCTCGATGCCCTCCTGTTCGAACCGCTTAAGAAGACCGGTCTTACGTTTCAGTCGCGAGTCATTTGGACTCAGCCACATGGGCTGACGCCGAGGGGCAGACTCGCAGAGCGTCATGAAACCGCTCTCGTCTTCTCGAAGGGTCCGAACCCTGTGTTTAACCCGACCCCGGCCCGAAAGCCTCAAAAGGGACCAGGCAAGCGAGCATTTAAAGGGGCCCGCAAAGGCAAACTTTCGAGCCACCCTTTAGGTGCTTGGCCGTCGAACGTTTGGGACGATATCGGTAATGTCGGTCACAATCATCCTGAACGGACCGGCCATCCCGCTCAGTTCCCCCTGGAACTCGCCCGTCGGGCGGTCCTCGTCTATTCCATGCCAGGGGATCTGGTAATCGATCCGTTCTCAGGGTCCGGCACAACGCATGTTGCCTCCCGCGAGACCGGACGGAGCTTCTCCGGGTGCGATCTGTTCTACGAGGACATTCGAGCCAAGCGCCTCGCTTCCGTGGAGCCAGATCTAGTCTCCCACCTTCCAGGCATTTCAGATGAGATGCTCGCGGTCTGGCAGGCCGAAGCCCGCCGCGTCGACGCGCCGGCTCAAGGCAACCTTTTCTGAACTTCCTGCGCACTTCTCCGGGAAAAATTATCGCCCAATACGGATGCTCAATTAACCTCTGGAAAAGTGCGATAGATCCTTAACCCGGCTTGGTTAGTTCTGCGATAGCTGTTTCTCCCATTATATTCCGCACGTCATCGAGAATTAGAATGTCGGCAATCAAGATTCACTCGCTCCCTCATCCGCAGGTCAAGAAAAAGATCAATGTCACTCGTATTCTCGCTGGCATATGCGCGGTAGTTGCGGTCGCCGCAATAATGATTGGTGGTATGGTAGGCGCTGGATCGGGCAACGACTTGGTCATGGGCACAGCATTCTTTGGCGCTGTACTTTGTGTGCTCTTTGCGATTCTTGGGCAGAAGCAGGCAAAATATATCGCAGAAGACTCAGTTCTGGAATCCGTTGAGCGCTACTCCGATGCTCCGATTAGTTTTTATGTCCGTGGCGACGACGGGAAGCTGCTAGCGGCCTCGCAGAACGCGATCTTCTTACAGAGGCCTCATAACCGTATCCAGGAGGTCCCTTACGCAAAGATCCGCAATGTCTGGTGGGAGATTCCTGGATATTCCCAGATTCTCTTCGGCGGGATCGTGGACGGGATGGCCAATAACGCTCGAAAATATGAGGCCTACAAGAACAGTGGCCTGTTCATTGATGTCGCCGACATTCGCGAGCCTCATTGGCATCTCCTGACCAATGACAAGCAATTGCTCATGCAGTGGCAGGAGATTTTCAATCAAGCATTCGAACGGCAAAAGCTTCAACAACAGTCGTCTCCGGTCGCTCGGACTGGCACATAGGATTGGCAGCACCCGGATTCTACAGAAACCCGCCCTCTCGGCGGGTTTTCTTTTGTCTGCAGGGGATCCTCAGCCATGCCAATACGCAATCAGCATACAGGACAGACCGTCATGAGACGCCACATCAAGCTCAGCGAGCTTTCACATATTCCGACTCCGGAATCGGATACGTACAGCCCAGACCTGATGGAGCAGGCCCGGAATGCACAAGTAAAAAAGAACCTTCGCTGGGACAATGCCCTAGGCATCCTCAGGGATGACGACATCGGCATGAGAGCGCGGTTCGTAAACCAGTCCGATCACGAACCGCATGACAATGAGGAAGACGTCATGCAATGGGTCTTTGCCTCATCGATCAAGAACTCGGCGAGCCGGATCAGCCGCGGCTATGAACCCTAGCGGATAACCGCCGCTTAAGGCATGTGCGCTACAAAGTTCATAGAACGCCTGGTCTCCGATTAGGCAAACAGCCCAGCGATCGATGCCGCTTTACCTAAATACACTCTTCGCCCAAGCCGGTATCCCGCCCTCAGATGTTCGTCTTCTGAGGCATAAAGACCCTCGCTCGGCCAGAGGCCGGACGCCGTACGAGCTATGGAGGGACGATAGGCCTGCCTTCGAGTTGTACCAGGGCACGCAGAGCTTCGGGAACAAACCGAAGCTGCAGGCACGCTATTGGGCATCCTTCGTGGTCACTCCGGCCGGGGAAACGCTCCTCGCCGGTTTTTACCGATGCCGCTATCTAGGACCATCCACGGAGGACCGAGTTTGGCCCCATGCTGACGGGATCGATCTTGCCGGCACCTGCGACATCTACGATCTCGCTCTGGAGGAGCAACTCAACGACCTCGCCGGCCGCCTCGTGATTGATTGGGGCGCCTCAGAACGCGCCTGGATCCAGCGGGCCGACAATCAGAATAAAACCGTTCTTGAAATCCGGGCGGCATTCCAAGAGCCTGAGTTTCCCGGGTTCGGCCGCTTCCTCTCACCCCTATCGACGCTCGAAGGACTCCCGCTCTCCTGGCGGACTACCCTTTCGAACTCACGCGGGGTTTATCTCCTGACTTGTCCCAAGACCAAGGAGCAATATGTCGGCGCGGCCTATGGCGAGGGTGGGTTCTACGGCCGCTGGCTTGCCTACGTCCACGGCGGCCACGGCGGCAACGTCGCCCTCCGGAGCCGAGACCCCAGCGACTACCAGGTTTCCATTCTAGAAGTCGCAGGCTCTGCCAGCACGGTCGAGAACATCATCGGCATGGAAGACCTCTGGAAACGCAAGCTCCAAAGCCGAGAAATGGGCCTGAACCGGAATTTGGGCATTCATTATTCCGAATTAAATTGCTTGCAGACGAGTTGCTAAATCGGGGATCAGGGCAAGGGATCGAATTCGATCTTTTGGAAAACCCCAGGAACTTCGATGATTCGAGAAATTCGCGGCAACGCCCTTCAGACGGAAGCCATGGTCATCGGTCACGGCACCAACTGCATCGGTGCAATGGGTAAGGGCTTTGCCGAGGCCATCGCCAACACTTGGCCGCACGTCAAACGTGAGTTCAAGCAGCTCCATAGCTCGGTGCCGACCATTCGTGGCGCGCGCCCGAACACATCTGTTGCTCCTTCTCTGCTCGGGACCGTTCAGTTCGTCGGTGTGACCGACGTGGGGCTCCGCCGACGGCTTCGCCCGAATTTGGCGGCGATCGCCAACCTGTTCATCCAGTTAGAAGTCGGCACCGACCGCCGCCGCGTCGAGTATGACGCCGTGCGATCCTCATTGACATTGGCCCGCAACCAGATGCTGGCAGGCATCGCCCTCGACCCTCGGCAGCCGGACGAACTCACTCGCCCCACTTCCTTGGCCCTCCCCCGTATTGGAGCCGGACTTTCCGGCGGCGACTGGCCGACGATCAGGGCCATCATCGATGAGGTCTTTGGCCAGTCCCCAATCGACGTCACCATCTACGTCCAATAGCAGGAGGGGCCGCATGCCCGTCTCAGCCTCTGTCGCTCAAGCGCGGCAATCTCGATATGACCGTCGCCTCAATCGCGCCGCAGCGATGATTCCGCAGGGGCCGTACTGCTATCGGATCGCTGGCGTTACCCACCCCTCGGACGGGTCAGCCCGGGTTCAAACTGTACGCTGCCCTTATTGGAAAACCCGTCTCGACTGGCCGGATCAAGCGGACGGGTACTGCCGCCTCCTCAAGAAGGGCGACACCTCCCAAGGGCGAAACACCGACGGGAGACCTCGCGCCACCATGCTCCTTTGGGACCAGGTGAAGGAATGCGGGATCAATGAGGACAGCGATGAGGATGAGCCTGACCAAGGCTGCGCTTCTGGCCTCTGACATTCGCCGATCCGACCATTTGCAACATGAAAGCTCGATAATGCATCTCGATGAAATGGCTGACGCGCTGGAAGCTACCGGCCGTTACCGCGTTCTCCGCCAACTGCCCACAGATCCTCAGGCGTTCCGCCCGATGCCGGATCCTCAGTCCCTGCCGGCCGGACACCGCATCGGCCTTTACGTCGACGTTGAGACCACCTCCCTCGATCCAAGGACTGGCGACATCATCGAGCTCGCCATGGTTCCATTCACGTTCACTGATGACGGGCAGATCATTGAGATCTTCCAGCCTTTTCAACAGCTCCAACAGCCGTCGCAGCCGATCCCGCCTGCTATCACCGCCCTAACAGGGATCGATGACGCGATGGTCGAAGGAAAGGCCATCGATATTGACGCCGTGGTCGGCTTCGTCGCCGCGGCCGAGATCTGCGCCGCCCACAAGGCAGCGTTCGATCGCCGGTGGCTTGAAAAGCTCACCCCTGTCTTCGCAACGAAACCGTGGGTTTGCTCGCTTCATGAGATTCCCTGGAAGGAAGAGGGCTTCGAGAGCCTCACACTCAGCTACATCGGCATGAAGAGTGGCTTCTTTTTCGACGCGCACCGGGCTGCAGAGGATTGCTTGGCCGCTCTTCAAATCCTCAAGCTGCCGCTGCCGAAGTCCGGCCGGTCGCCGATTTCGTATCTTCTGGAGGCCTCCAGGGCCATCACTTGCCGGATCAAGGCCCCCAACACTCCCTATGAGCGGAAGGAGCTTCTGAAGGCCCGCTCCTACCGGTGGTCAGATGGATCCGACGGGTCACCCAAGGCGTGGTGGATCGACGTCCCGCAGGAGAAGCTCAATGACGAGATCACTTTCCTGCAGTCGCACATCTACATGCGCCCGATCGATCTTCCCATTCGGCGCATCACCGCCTTGGAGCGGTTCTCCGCGAGAGCCGATTAAGTCCAAGGTCATAGGACCGGCGGAAACTCTATCGCTGAAATCCCCTGTAGGAGTTGGGAATGGACAATCTGCCTGAAATCCTGGTCACGCCCCGGCTCGCCTCGATCGGCATGGCGGTTCTTGCCGCCAGCCTCGAGCCTGTCCCTCCCTACGCCTTCGTCCTGGATCGCGGCATGGACCCTGAGGAGCGGCTTGAAAACGCGATCCTCTGGAAGGCTCTCAAGGATCGTGCCGGATCGCAGATCAAGGCCTATGACGATGTGGGGAAGGTCCCGGAGGGCGTCACCCATATCTTCGGGCGGGCCGGTCATCGCAGTGATCTTTTCCAGGACGGCCTGAAGTACCCAGGCCCGAACGAAAAGTCCCTGCCGTACTGGTCGATGCCGGGCTTCCTCGAACTCGCGGGCCGGTCCATCAAGCTCTGCGACCTCGATCAAGCCGACGCCGAGGTCCAGCGGCTCCACCTGGAGGGCAAGGATGCCTTCGTGAAGGCTACCCGGGACAAGTATTTCACCAAGCAGGTTCCCGTCGGCACCTCGCTCTGGCAAGCCTTGGATGCCCTGGTCTACTCCTTCATTGACGAGGAAGCCTGCCTGTTGGTGCAGGAACTCGTCGAGATGACGTATGAATACCGCCTCTTCGTGGTCGACGGACAGGTAGTGACGGGAGCCGGATGCATCCCGTGGAAGACGCCGTTAGACAACACCGCCCTCTATGACCCTGCGATGATCGAGCATCGCGGAGATACCAAGGTAGGCGGACCGGCTATGTCCAACCTCCGGCTCGACCAATATCTCGCCTTCGCGTCAGAGGCGGTCGACCAGCTCGGAGGCAGCTTCGTTCTGGATGTCGCCATGATCAACGGAGAAGTCGGGATCGTCGAGCTCAACCCGATGCGGCTGGGCCAGGTCGGGCTCTATGCCGCCAACGCCCCTGCACTCGTCAATGCAACTCTGGGGCATTTCGGGTAGTGATCCTGATCAGGAAAACCTTCGGAGGATCTGGGTCAGCAGTTCCTCCGATACAAGGCTAGCGTCGCTAGCCGCCACAATGATCACGCGGGACCACCTCGATAACCGATGTGTCAAAGAATGAACCAAGCCTTTTGGAGATCGATCACTCCCTTGAGGCGTATAACGCCCTCGGCAGACTTATCTGCGTCGGTATTGAAGAACACGTATGTGTCCTTTGACGTTTTCTCGTAACGAACCTGACCTGCTTTGGTGAAGGCCTTCGTCCCGACAAACGCAAATCCCTGGTTCCCGGCCTTTTGAAGGTTCGCGTCGATAAATTTTAGGTCAATCCGATCTCCGCTCTTACCTTTGAAATCAGAAATGTAGTCGGCATTCCTTTTGGACGAGCTAGTATCTTTTTGCTCGAAAACAAATGTATCGCGACCTGATCCGCCTTGTAAGGTGTCGATACCTAACCCGCCAGAAATTGTATCGGACTTTGAGGATCCGGTAAGCCGGTCCGCTCCTTGGTGCCCATAGAGTCTGACGGCCGAATTGTACCCAACAAAGGCATCGTTGAAGTCCGTGAGATCGAATGCCTCAACGGCATAGATCACATCCCCTGTGGCCGATCCGCCATTCCGGGTTTGATCGCTGAGATTAAGACTGAGGCGCACCGCGGCGCTACGCCAAGAGGCCGTGTCAATGCCGGTGCCGCCATCGATAAAATCGGCGCCTTCGCCCCCGATCAGGGTGTCGTTTCCGGTACCACCCTCCAAACTGTCGGTCCCGCTCTGACCGGATAATAGATCGTCGCCGCTGTATCCTTTCAAGAAATCATTAAATCCAGTTGCAATGATTTGATCGGATCCTAGCGTCGGACTGGCAACGTTTATCCCGCCATCATGAAGCACAATTTGTACTGGGACTCCCATAGCCAAGGCTTCCTCAGCAAGGATCGATCTCGTATTCCCGACCTGGTCGGTAAGGGATATTGCAGCGAGCGCGTAGACACCGCGCGGGGAATACTGGTTTACCGTTCCGGTATCGCTGCCCTCAACAGTGCCATTGGCCCCCCACATATTGTAGATGGCAAAGGCCTCATAGCCCTTCGTAAAGATGTCTTTGACATTAAAGAAGCCGAAGCCGACGTTCCGCAGCCCAGACAGGTCCTCAGTTATCGATACGGAAAGGTTGATCGAACCATTTCCACTCGACAAGTCAAAGTTCGTATTGAAGTTCGCCCAGTTCAAAACAGGCGCAGTAACATCTGCTGGCATCTTGCCCCCCAAAGCCTTCTAAAAATTCGTTTATTGTGTGGTCGAGGAGTCTCTATATCGCGGGCACCCCTGGAACAAGGCTCGCAGCGAGTATGGGGCCGGTCTTCCCAGTATGTCCCGTCACGCCAGATCCGAGGTCGTTAGAGGAGCCCGTTCATTCTAGTGCATGTCGACCCGACACAATTTTCACCGAGGGCGAAGACGTACCAAAGAACGGTCATGGGTAATGACAGCAGCGAAATGAATTGCGACCACGACCGGAAAATCATCGAAAGGATAAAGGCGCCAATAAAGCTTAGTGGGATCACAACGACGAGACCCAAGATGCCCATCAGCGACCACGCAATGAACACGAGGCCCAGGCTCGCAAGGCCATGATACCCATACCAGCCACTGGTCCCTGTCCAGCGACCTTTAGGCCATGCCTGTGCCTCAGCGAAACCAGGATAGGCTGTCCCCAATTGTGCGAGGACTCCGATAGCAGCGGTGATGATGATTGATGCCCACATGACCTTGCTTTTCCCCTGTTCTGAGCAACAAGTCTCCAAAGACGCCACAACTTCATTAACATCACGATAGCAAGGCACGCGACCAAGCCGCAGTTTTACTTTCGTCTTATGCATTAGAAAGGGCCGGCGATCCTGGTTCACGCCGACCCCTTGGCCCCGAGATTATGGTAACTCGGTTAGTGCCGCTTGCCAGCCTCGCCGATTAGTCGACCGATGCGCTTGTTGTCCACGAATCCCGCCTCGACCTCGCGCAGTTCCAGGAGGAGCCGGACTTCCAGGGGCAGGCTTTCGTCCGCCAACAGGGCCGCCGTCAGCTGCTCCCGTGCCTCGGCGACATCCGTCCGAGAGACAAAGCCAGCCTTCACATCGGCCAGGACGTTCATTGCTCCAGAAACTACGCTCATTTTGAATTCCTCTTCTTCAGTGGGGGGCAGGTTGCAGGCCCTTCCTGCAACCCTGCCTCTCCGGCGAGGAGCGGAGGGTGGGTGCAAGGATCCGCGCAGAGCCCGAGACGAAGTCCGAGGCGTGCCGATGGGTGCGCAACGCGGTTGCTCCGGAGCCGTAGGCGATGGTGCGATCCGACTTGCTGCACCCGGAGGACAAGGGGACGCCTTGCAGGGAGGTGAGGCAGCGCCTCCCTTCCTGGAACGGGGTGACGACTCCAGGTCTATCGCTGCGGTTCGTCCGAGATGAAATTCGGGCTTTTGGACCAGACTAAATGCCCCGCTCATGGGTGTATGTTCCTTATTTGTTCTAGCTCTGGATCACACCCGATTTGCCTCCGGTCAATTCTGGTTAACGAATTATCCCCGCTATCCCATGCAGTGATGTTCGGCCTTCGGCCGCCAAATTCTGGCCTGAGGGCGTCCCGCCCTCACCCACCAATTGTGGGGAGATAATCTGACCCGAAACGGGTCAGCCATTCTGGAAGCAGAAAGCCTTATTCCTCCTCCTGAAAGGACACTTCGATGGCTAATCTTTCGCCCGAGGATGCCGCGCGCCGGTATCTCACGCTGTACGATGGAGACATCGCTCGAGACAGTCACCTCGAAGCTCTGGGAAACCATGAAACCGAACCGTCCCGGTCGGCCCAGGAATTCGCACGCGAGTATGAGGACCAGGCGAGCCCTGACGATTACGCTCGCTACCTGGAGGTCTTAGATCAACTCCTGAAGGAAGGAGGAAACTCTGCTTCAGGAAATCCCCGATGAAAGATCTGACGTGTATCGATTTCGCGGTTGAGACCCGTACAGTCACCCTCACCGATAAGCATTGTATGCTCCTTTCGGACTGCTTGCGGCACGTCATGGATTCCGACGCCGGACGCGAGCGATTCACTTCCCTGTTCGACATGTTCCACGGTCAAGAAGGAACGTTCACCCTCACCATTGCGAAGTGGTATGAGGTCGAATACGCCGTCATGGCGCTGGAAGGTCTTCTACAGGAAACTCTCTCGTATGAGACGTTTCCCGAGCGCCACCGCGCCTTCGAGGAAATCCATCGCCTGATCGATGGCGAGTCCTGACAGTCTTCTTGCAATAGAACGCCGGCCCATGGCCGCCATTCTAGCCCGGAGGGCGCGTCGTCCTCCCTGCTACAGCAGAAGGATGTTCTGACCCAAAAAGGGTCAGTCATTCTAAAATCTGGATGCCGAATTCTTCGGATGAGAAGTTTTCGAAAACCCCGAAAGGTGAGCAGTTTCAAGCGAACGGCTCAGGCGGGAGGGCGAAGAAGAGCATTCCCAAAAGATCAGCATTAATCGAACAGCTAGGTCGGAAGGGAAGACTTCAAAATCCCCAAAACGAAAAGAGGCGGAGCTCAACCGCCCAGACGACATCGACCGGTCACCTGAGACAGGGACCACATCATCACCAGCCTTTGGCAAAACGAGAGAGAAAGCCAATCATGGACACGGCAGTGAACGACAACCAGGTTTCGAACAACGTCTCTGGCACTCAGGTTTCGCAGGATCGCTCCCCGGCATTTCCGGTGCGCGGCCACCTGTCGGCGGTCGAGGTCTCTAAGGACAAGAACGACAAGCCCTATGCGAAGGCCAAGCTGACCTTCACCCGCCGCAAGGACAATCGGGAAGTGACCGTCACGACGATGGCCTTCGGCAAGGCCTTCGACAGCACGCAGCACCTCTTTCAGGAGGGCCCGGTCGCCCTCTACGGCACTTTCGAGCGCAACGTCTTCCGCGTGATCAGCGAGGCGCTGCCGCCGAAGGAGCAAGCAGCGGCCTGATCCATAGCCCCCGGATCTCGGCCAGCTTGAGAAAAGCCACCTTGGTTAAGGTGGCTTTTCTTTTGCACGAATTTGTAAACCACCGAACCATTTCAAAGCTCTTTGGTTTCTCCCCTCAACAGGAACCGGACACCCAAGGACGAAATCCCCGAGGATAAAGATGGCCGCGACCCCGCTCGTGTATCTCGATATCGATGGCGTCATCGTCACAGATCGGTCGACCAAACTCGGCGGCGCCGGCTACATACCGCCTGGATCCGCCGCTATGGTTGTCGATATCCTCGACCAAACGGGTGCGCGTCTGGTTGTCGCAAGCACTTGGCGCCGCGATGCCGACTGCCGGGATAAGCTCGCTAAGGCTGGGATCGGTCAGGATCGCTATTTCATAGATTGGCGGACCCCAGACCTTCTCCCGGAGGAGGAGATTGCCGACCTTCCGATCCGAGGGTCCGAGATTGATCGTCATCTGCAGCGCCACCGGCCTGCTCGGTACGTCATCATTGATGATGATCCAGGCATGCTGCCGCACCAGAAGCATTTCCACATTCAGGTTGACCCGAGCATCGGACTTACATGGACCGATGCGGAGACTGCGATCGCCCTATTGCGCGGGTAGCGGAGTGCCAACTCCCAAGATCTGAATTCCAGGCTCAGTCCGAGATGAAAGGGATGAATTGAAAATTCCCGAAATCAAGGAGAGCCACGATGTCCGGTTTCGATCGTTTTTCGTCTCAGGAAGCTGCCAACATCCAGGCCTTCGGCTCTGACGTGAAGGACGCAACCGTCCTCGCGGACGGAAATGGCTTCGTTGTCCAGGTCGAGACGGCTCAGGGCGACTTCTTCTCCCTCCCCCACACCTCCTACGCCTCCGCGTCGGCCACCGCCGAGCGGCTCCTCTGCGCTTAGTCGCATTTCACGGAAAGGAAACACGATGCCGGATCATTACCGCATCATTGATCGAGAGGGCAGCCGCCGTATCGAGTCGCGCCAGCTTGCCAGGTCGACGGCCTCCACCAAGCCCGGGTTCCTACGGCTGTTCTATTCCCTCAACCCGAAGGCAAAGCGCGGGTACTTCGGGGTTCGGCTCCACGATGATGGCGCCGACATCCTCGATGGAAACGGCAACACGGCCACGTCCTTCATGCGGGTTCGGCCCAGCGAGCTCGCCCGATATCAGAACCACTGACCGTGTCGGGATTGGTTTACCTGCCTCTGCTACCCTGGAGGCTGGAGAACTGGCCAAAGGCCCCTGACCAGGGGAACACAGCCTCTTCAGCCTTACAGCCGCAGGATTCCGCAATCATGGCAGACCCCCGTGAAACCCTTCTCGTCGCTTACGACGCCCTGATGGCCGCTCGAAAGCACAAAGAAGAGTTGCTGCCAGCGCGGATCAAGACCCTGAAAACCGATCCGGAATGGACCGAAGCCGTGGCACGCGAAATCGCCTGCCATACGGCTTTCGATCTCTGCGCCCTTGCCTTCTGTAAGGAACTACGACGTGAATCAGCCCAAGATGATGCTTCACCTCCCCACGACGGGAGAGTTGCTCGACGTAAAAGCACTCGAGGAAGGTGAAGTCCTCGGCCTGAATGAAGCAGGCGATATCCTTCAGTGGGGCGTGGACATCGGGATCTACATCCCACAGGAGACGCCCGAAGAATTCGGGCTCGATAATCTCCGCGCCCACGAAGTCCGCAGGGTCCGTTCCCAGGCTCAGGGCTCGGCTCCCGATCCAGTCCTCTACCCGCTCAGCACCCAGGACAAGAACACTGTCCTCGCTGCGCTCCTCCACTATTTCGAGGATGGTCTGGGAGAACCCTTCAAACAATCCAACGAGGTCCACCTGTTGGCCTCCGGAGAAGCCGAAGGCCTCAACGAGGATATCTCCCTCGACCAGGACGGAGTTCAAGAACTCCTCGACAGGTTGCGGCAATCGGACGGTATCGTCTCGACTGCGCTCCTCCAACTTCGAAAGTTCGCCGCCAAGCAGGATAGAGACATGTCCGATCCGTCTGGTGATGGATCGGGAACGAACGCCCGTCCGCCCAACGGCGACGATTGGAACGACCTCCACTCTGAGGTCATGTCCACAACGGAGAGCCTGAAACATGTCGACTGAAACCGCCGTCGCCCCTCAGTGGGTCGCCGTCTACCTCGGCCGGGCCGTGACCCACTCGTCTAGAGAGGAGGCTGAGCGGCTCTCCACCCCTGATCGCATCGCTCTCCTGCCGGTCGCGTTCGATCCAAAGGAACTCAGCAACCATGATCTGTGCCTCGCCCTTGAGGAGATGCGTCGCCGGGGCTGGGCTGTGGCAGCCTATGACGTTGATGACGTGGACGCCCTGATCAGCGACGACGTTGATCCGGCTCCCACCGACGATGACATCCGGGCCTGGTTGAAGGACAACCAGGACGATCTTCAGGACAGCATGTGTGCCGCTATGCACGAGGCGATCAACGCCGAGTGGAACCGTCGCGACGACGGTTAAGGGCTAGCCCCTCAGCCACGATCTAGCGTCGGCAAGACCGACTAACAACGCGGGACGACCCATCTTCCCGCGCCGCTTTCGTTTGCCTTCCCTTCAACGGAGATCTCGGACCATGGCATATCCCCCGATTGCAGTCGCAAACACGCTGATCGCTCGCCACGCCGCCTCGGGCGGCATCACCCATAAAAGGATCCAGACGCTCTGCTATCTCCTGTATGGCTGGTCGATCCCGATCCTGGGAAAGCCGCTCCTGACCGAAGCCCCGGAGGTCTGGAGCGAGGGTCCAATCTTCGGCCGCCTGTTCGCTCAGCTGTCTTCTCACGGGGACGCTCCGATCACGGAGCCCGTTCAGGTCAAGGGATGCCCAGCCGTGCCGGACGAGGACACGATCACCCACGAACTGATCGAATGGGTGGACGAACGCCACGCGAGCCTGCCCGAAGCCAGTCTGAGCCTCATCGCCCACGGTCCGAACTCACCTTGGAGGCGGGTCGCCGAAGAGCATCACTTTCTTCTGGCCGATCCCATCGAGATCCCGCAGGCGGTGATCGCCCATCACTTCACCGCGCAGGCGCGGCAGGTTTCGCTCATCCAGTAGCGACACCGCGCCCTTGGACCCGACCAATGGCCGGGTCCATTTCGTCCCAGCCCATTTCATCCCACGGAGGCTCCGTTGCCCAAGAACCCTGGCGTATTCACCGAACAAGGCCTCGCATCCCTGAAAGGGAGCATCGCTGCAATCTGTAGACACCCCTACAATGGCGAGCGCTCATTTGTCGGATTTGCCACCCACTTCGGTGGCGGAGCCTTCGCGACGGTGACAGACGGCAAAATCAAGCTCCCTTGGACGGAGTGGAAAGGCGCTGGCCCCTATCACGACCTTCGGATTCACCTGCTCGACGGTTCTGGGGCGGTGTTCTGGGTCGACTGGGTTTACGAAACTCCGATCATGCCCGTTGCTGTTCTTCAGGTTCGTGGCGAAGGCATTGAGCGCTGGCCCGATCCGGAAGTCGCGACAATAGCGGCCATGCACGGCAAAAATCATCTTTGGCGGATCGGCTATGCAGACGGCCAATTCGGAGACCACCGCCTCGATTTGAACTCCTTAGGCACGGAACCGCCGCAGATTGTGAAGGCAGGATGGATCTGCACTCATCCGTGTCTGACCTACTTCCGCCACGGAGGAGATCCTGAATTCTCGGGTAAACGGACAATCGCAGGGCACGCCTGTTTCGATTACCCGACTAAGAGCGACTTGGGCGGCCCCGTCGTCGATAACGAAGGACGCCTTGCAGGTGTGCTCGTCGGAGCCAACCTTGGGCCACAGGAGGCTCACGTTGGAGCCTATGTCCCTTCACAGATGATCATACCCTTCGTCGGAGAGGCGAGAGCCGCGAAGGTTTACCATTCATTCCATCGCTCTCTCTTCCAGGTCCTCCATCAGATCGACGAAAGCGAAGTCACGGCTTCCGCAGCATAGGAAGTGAAGACTTTTCTCCAGTTGAGAATGCGCAGAAGGGGAAGCTGAAATCCCCAAAAGAAGAAAGTGCTTCGAGAGGAGGCGACAATGAAGCTTTAGATCAAATCAACGTCCCGGCCCAGAGTGGCTTTCTGACATATACCTGCCTCATCCGTTGGTCCCTTTGACCGTTCTGCAGGGCTTCAAAACAAGTATCCTTTTTGGCCAGGTGCTCGCTACGAGACCTCAGCCTCTGATCATCGCTGACGCGGACCCAAGATCCACGGGTCTAAAACACTGGATAGTATGGGAACCGCTTAAGGGCTCGCTACCTCTCGGGCGTCGAAGGTGGGCTGGCACCCCAGGATCACTGCCAATCAGATTTTTAATTCATTTGAGAATGTGAAGAAGGGGAAATTGAAATCCCCGCAAAATCGACCTGAGAGGAGGTTAAGATGGAACGTTAGATACGCTAGCTGCTTCCGACATTGATAGTCGACAACATACCTGCCTCATCTGTTGGCCCATTGGCCGTACTGCAGGAACTCTTTGACCAAAGTAGCCTTTTGGCCAGGTACGCGGCGGACATGTAACCCGACCGTTGCCTCAGCCTCTGATCATCGCTGACGCGGATCCATGACCCACGGATCTAAAACGCCGGGTAGCACTGAGCACCGCTGACGGGCTCCCTATCTCATCAGGGACGAGAGTGGACTGACCTCCAACCTAAAGGTCACCTAACGAAAGAAGCCGCGAGAGTGCCACATAGGCCCTACCAATCTCGCGGCTTCTTTTGTGCTCGTTGAGCCAAACCCCAAAATCCACGCCGGTCAATCTTTTGTCAGTCTGCGGAGCAAATCTCTAACGCAGCGGGAATCCGGGCGTTTGTTGAATTCGGAAAGGATCAGCGAAGAGGAGAAGGTTCAATCCCCAAAAGGGAAATCGGATTTCCTCAGATCAAAAGTGAGCAAGGCTCGTTTCAATCCCCAGAATAAGGATGAGTTTGATGACAAACGCAGCAGTCGCCTCCAACGTCGCTCCCGTCGCCAACGACAACGCCCAGAAGCAGCGCACCTATCCGCGCATGGTGACGCCGAAGGCAATCAAGGAAGGCTCGAACAAGAACGGCACGCCGTTTGTCAGCTTCATCGGCGAGTACACCCGCCGCGGGGCAAGCAAGCCCTCGACGATGCTACACACCGCGTCGGGCAAGTCTCTGGCGGCGATCAAGGATCAGCTCAAGGAAGGCCAGCCGATCCGCGTCTTCGGTGTCTTCGAGACGATGCCGGCCACGGAGGAACGGACCGAGGGTCAGGTGTTTCGGATTATCGGCCTTTCTACGCCGCGCGAGGCGGCGCCGGAGGCCGCCGACCAGGCCGAGATGAAGGAAGCCGCGTAATCGGCTTCCGCCACCTGGGGTCGGCGCAGGCGCTAGCCTGCCACGGCGCAAGCGACGTGCCGACCCTGCCACTTCCGCTCCAGACAGGTAGGTTCTGGTGAAATATCTCCTGGCAAAATTGTACTACTGGCTCGCCGCCTCGACCAGTGATCCCGGCAAGGCAGCGAGCTATCTCGACCGGTCGCACGATCTCGATTATCGCGCCGACCCATACTACCAGATTGAGGATGACGGCTCCAATGATGAGCCGCTGCCCGCAGCCTAACGGCACCCGATGCCGGAACAGAAGCCGCCCTCTCGGGCGGCTTTTTTCATGTGCGCTGCGAGGACCGTCTCGCTGGTGTGAGTGAATGGAGGTCAACATGGTTGCACAGCTGATGCGCTTTGCCCTGGGAATCGTATTCCCGCTGGCTGTCGTGGGTTATGCTCTTTCGAAGGGCGTCTAAACGAATGATCCTGCGCTGTGATCCCGTTTGAGAGGAAGTATTTTTGGGGCCCTACACTTCCCACAGCTTCCTGAACTCAGGGGAGAATGTCACTTCCTTGTCGTTCTCTTCATTTCGGCTATAGGTCGCAACGGTGACTTTCAGTTTAGCAACGGCGTCGAGGAGCACACTGCTCGATCCGCGTGGTACCAGGAGGATCGGCGTATGATTTTGGAGCGACGGCATCAACTGCCGGTAAAGCATTAGCTGGCCGAACGCCTCATATATGTCCGACGCCGTAAGTCCGGTCTTGATTTCAACTAGCAGCGGCCCAGTATTGCCATCAAACTCCGCATCGACCTCGAAGCCTACTGCTGGCCGCGGCTTCCTGATCTTTTTGCCATACTTGGCTAATTCAGCCTCCAAAGCGTGCCAAACTTCGCCCTGCCAGTTGCGAACCATCGTCGCATCTGTGGCAGCTTTCGGTGCTTTGAAGTATGGGTCCGCATTTTCTGGGCCCCCATAGAGTTGCGCTATAACTGAGGTATCCCGTTCGTCCTGATGGTCCGTATAGCGATCGCGGGCGCCAGCGCATCGAGCGACAAAGAACGCTGTCTCGCGACGGATTTGCTCTGGTGGCTGATTAAGACGGGCTACAGGGTACCAGCGGCGGTCCCGAATGCTATTCGTCACTTGGTGCCGTCGCGAGCTGTGTTGAAATTCGGGTGGCGCGATCTCCGGCATGAACATCGTATTGGGTCAGGCGGCGAGGTCAATCGTCTCCTTCGGGGCTGACGCTTGTGTCAGCGTCTTCCAGCCGTCGACCTTGCGCATGGTGATCTGACCGGACGCCAGCAGGGCCCAGAACAGCATGGCGGCGGTGGCCGCCGAGGGCAGCACCGTCTGGGTCTTGATCCGCCGCTTGAACTCCTCGTGCAGCCGCTCGATCGCATTCGTGGTCCGGGCCGACTTCCATTGCGAGGGCGGCAGCTGCGTGAACGCAAACAGCGCCTCACCCGCTTCCTCCAGGCTGTCCGCCACCGCCCGATGCCGCAGCCGCCATTTGCGCAGAAAGGCCTGGCGGCGCTCCGCAATCTCCTCGACTGTCGTGGCATAGATCATGTCGGTGTAATCGGCCGTGATCTCGTCGGAGAGCCGCTTGGGCGCATGGGCGAGCAGATTGCGGTGCTTGTGCACCGTGCAGCGCTGCAGGGGAACAGCGTTCCACACCGCCGCGAGCGCCTGCTCCAGGCCCGGCGCGCCATCGACGATGACAAAGGCCGGCCGGCGCAGCTGGCGCGCGACCAGATCGTCGAGGACCGCACGCCAGGCGGCCGTGGTCTCGCCGCCCATGTTCCTGACCGCCAGCAAGACCTTCTGCCCGTCCTCACGGATGCCGATCACCACCAAGAGCGAGATCGACGTCGCCTTCTTGTCGAGCCGGACCCGCACCACCGTGCCGTCGAGGATCAGCCGCACGATCGGCTCGTCGGCGAGCGAACGCTGGTTCCAGGCCTGCCAATCGGCCTGCACCTTGCGCCAGACCCGGCTGACTGTGTCCTTGCCCACCGCTCCGCCGAACAGGGCGGCAAGCGCCCGGCGCACCCGCCGGGTGTTGGTGCCTGACAGATAGGCCGAGGCGATCAGCGCATCGGCGGCCTTGGTGCGGCGCTGATAAGCCCGCAGGGTGGCACTCCTCCACTCGGTGGTGCCGCCATCCTGCGTGTGCAGGCGGGCCCGCGGCACGGAAATCTCGGTCGGCCCGAAGGTGCCCGTGAGCGTGCGCGACCGGCAGCCGTTGCGGTAGCCGCGCGTGCCGACGGACGGCTCGCCAGCAGGCGCCCGGCCATAGCGGGGTCGGCCGAGAGCGGCCTCCAGTTCGGCCTGGATGAGGGCTTCGATCCAATCGCGCACCCGCTCGCGCACGCCGGTCTCGATCGGGTCGATCCAGGTGTCGAAAAGTCGGGCGTCGGGTTGGCCGGTCAGATGCGCAGACTGTGACTTGCTGATAGGGTCCGTCATGGCGTGGTCTCCAATGGGACCCTGGCGCTCCAACGCCCGAATCCCGTTTTGTGGGCTTCAACACCCGGAGACTACGCCACCCTCTCAAAAGTCCACCACATCCCAGACGGCACCCGTCACTTTTGCTTGGAATAGTCCCGTAGCCAAGCGGAAGGCCTCACCTTCGATGGGGGGCTGGTTCTGCCGTTTCAGGTTACCCTGCCGTAGGAGCCACGGTTGATTCTCTTCGTCGAATGCGATTGAGGACTCGCCGTCGCCCACGCCGAGTTTGGCTGGTGGGTTCAGTTCGACTGCCCATGGCGCACCAGTCCGATCAAAGGCAAGCTTCACAAAGCGCGCTAGGCCAGATGGCGTTTGCCTTCGTGTCGTAAGGATTGCAATGCGTTCCTCCTGAAGCCAGTGCACTCCGTTACGCCTAACCGCATGTTCGGTCATGGCGGTGTACCAAATGTTGAAGCCGTCACTGGACCGCTGCGGGTTTGTCTCGAGCGCGAACGTCGTCATTCTTCTGGGCCCCAATAGGCGGTTCAACCGCTCTTCGCGACCTTAATCCTACGTTTTTGAAGATTGAACCAGGGTGTTTCGAAATCCCC
Source organism: Microvirga sp. Mcv34 (assembly GCF_024519725.1). Taxonomy (GTDB): domain Bacteria; phylum Pseudomonadota; class Alphaproteobacteria; order Rhizobiales; family Beijerinckiaceae; genus Microvirga. The sequence continues at coordinate 25,432 of NZ_JALJRK010000024.1, forward strand.
GAAAAGGAAAAGGGCTCGCCGATGTCTCGCATCTACAATGAAATTCGTGGTCAGCGCCTTGCCATCTCGAAGATCGAGACCGCCCAGTACGACCTCTCCAAAGAGCGTTGCGACGCCCGGAAATCCGTTCAGGCCGATATCCGTGCCCTCTTTCAGAACCTTCCCGCAGGCCTGCGGCACCTCACCCACGCGTTTTTGGCCGCAGAGGGCAATCGCTACCTGCTGATCGACTTCGACGGTCCTGAGGGCGGGATTGTCAACGGTGCCCGCACCCGCTTCACCCTCATCGACATCTGCCCGAGCCTTGCCGGGCTCGCTGCCTGGGACGTCGCCCGCGATGAATTCCTGGGGGAGGTGAACGAGTTCTCGTTCCGTGACTTCACCTTCTGGCCGGACTGGATGGTCTATTCCAACCACCCCCAGAAGCGGAAGGTATGGACGGACGGCGTGTTCCACGCCGACGTCAAGTCGGGCTACTTCGGAAAGATCCTGCTTCCGGTGTCAGGCCCTGCCCTCGCACACCCGGCTTTCGCCCGGCTGGCGGACTACGCCAGGTCCGTGATTGAGCGCAAAGATGCCAACATGGAGCATCTGCGCGCTTTCGACGCCAGGTTCGACGCCTATGACGCTCAGATCGAGGAGATCGAGCGGAAGGCTGAAGCCTTCGCCCGGACCGAGGGCCAGGACCCAGAGGTCCTGACCGCTCAGAACGGTGAGCTCGCTGGCCTGATCCGGACCATGGATTGGACCTACGACATGGCCGACCGCCCCAATCGCGCCTACGCGGAGCAGGAGCGTCGGATCCGCTCGCTGCTCTCGGCGCTGCCGGTGGACGACGCAGTGGTACTGTTCGTCCACAACGCCGGAGCCAACTGGACTAAGGCTCCCTATTACCTCCAGTGGCACTCGGAGGTGAAGCAGATGAAGGTGGCGGCTTAGGATTTTCCTCGCTTCCAAAAGTCTATATAGCGGTGTCAGCGGGAAGCTAAGCCGTTGCTGCCCTTCGGATAGCTTCTCACCCCAAACTGAACGATCTAATCGAAAATGATATCTCCTCGGCCTGGTCCAGCTTGGACAGAATTCATCGAAATTGTCTCAGATAGAACCGACGGCAGCTGGCTCTTTCGAGGGCAAACCGAGGCGGTCTGGGGCCTGAGCCCGTCGGCAGGCCGCCCTCAGAAGCTCGGCCCCGCCGGGTACCGTGCCAACGACGAGCGTGAGATGTTCCTGGCCTTCAAGCGCGAGGCAATTCGCTTCGAAGATCGCTTGACGAAGGATCTCGAATGGCTTGCGCTTGCCCAACATCACGCTTTGCCTACCCGGCTTCTGGACTGGTCAACAAACCCACTCGTGGCAGCTTGGTTCGCCTGCGAGAATGAGGAGTCGTCAGCCGCCGGTGGGCTCCACATGATCTGGGTTCCTGCGCATGAGATTGCCGACGAGGTGGATGACCCCTTTGACCCGACACTACGGGGGGTTACCTTGGTTCGGGTCCCTCCTCGGGCGGCTCGGATTACGGCTCAGCAGGGCCTTTTCTCCCTTCATCCCGATCCCACGGCCGAATGGGATCCCCGCTCAGCGCCGGTCAGGTATGAAAAACTTGAAATCCCAGCGGCGGAGAAACCATATTTCAGGCAAGCCCTGCATGCGTTCGGGATCAATCGTGGCCGCCTAATGGTTGACCTGGACGGGGTATGCGCCACGCTCGCATGGGGTTATCGTACTCGTACCTAAGGGGGCCCAATGGCAAAGACGCAGACAGGTCAGCAGAAAACCACGGTCCGGAAAGGGACTGGTCCTGTGACTGTAAAGTCGAAGAAAATCGGCAGCAGGTCACGGGATCGTGATAATATTTCTAACGCCGAGATCGGATTTGGAAGCCCCAAGCTGACACTTAGGGACGGAAAGCAAATAATTCCTTCCGTCGAGAAACGTGCCCTCTTTCTTGGGTACTTGGGCGGAAGCAATCACTCTAGGTCCGTAGGTGAAGGCAGCTTGGGGGGAGCAACAGTACAAGTTGTTCAACATCCGGGAAGCCCACGCCAGAGGAACACTACCAATCCGCAATACGCTCCGGTCATCGCCACACCGGCCGAGAAGGCGGTTCTGCCAATAAGCGAGAGCCCCATGCACATTGCCGAGACTATCCGCCAGTTCAATATCGAAGGGCACCCAGCCTGGAAATCGTTACTGGAGATGATCCCCGGAGCGACGAAATTCGCAATTGAGTGCGCTCCCACGTCCGTTGATCTGCGCGAAGACGGTGAGTTCAGCACGAGAGCCCGTCTTCTAGTTGAAGTCCCAAAGAAGCTGTCTAGTGGGAGACAGTCTTTTGGATCGGTGACAGTCCCGGCGTTTGTCACTGGAACCCTCAAAGGCAACGGCGAACTAAAGATCAAGGAATTCAGGTTGGGCCTTGATCAACCACCCGGGACCGAACGAGATGCGGGCGCCACAACCTCAAACGAAACGAGGGCAGTTAAGTCGGGATTGGACACCCTGTCCGCACGAGAGAATGAGGTCCTTAGCTGCCTTTTAGCGGGCTCCCCAACAAAAATGATCGCGCGGAAACTCGAGGTCTCGGAGGCTACTGTAAAGGTTATGGTCAAAGCAATTCTTCGCAGGATAAATGCGAAGAACCGGACTCAGGCAGTATTATGGGCCCGTGAACACTTGCCCGAATGAAGAAGGGATGCCGTGCCAGTCGGCATCAAGGCAACCACTTCACAATTCCGCCGTGGCGATTAAGTGATCAATTCCTGCCCGAGTGAAATAGACTCTGTCCATGTGGCCGCCTTCGTTTGCAGCTTCGATGTCCAGAAACATCCGTCGTGGAACGACGTGAAGAAGGATCACCCCAAGGCGAGCCTGTTCGTGACAGAATGCTCGCCGGACTCGGTTGAGATCCAGTCAGGTGGGAAGTTCAGCACACGCGCCCAGCTCCTGGCCGACGTTCCGGTGAAATATCCTGACGGCTTTGAGGTCGAAGGATCAATGACCGTCCCGGCCTTCGTCACAGGAACACTCAAAAATAACGGCGATGTGGTGATCAAAGAATTCAGATTGAGCGTGGGTCATCCTGCTTAGATTATTGCAGATACACACGATGATCGAAAAACCCGGCCCGGTGCCGGGTTTTTTATTGCTCGGATATTGGCTCGTTTCCTCACTCAATCGAGCGCTAAGGGAAGTTCAAAAAATCCCCGAAAGCAAAGATCAGGTTTCGCTTCAAAGAAGCGGGAAAAGTTTCGTCAAAATCCCCAGAAATAGGATGAGTTCGATGACAAACGCAGCCGTTGCCACCTCCGCCGCCACCGTCGCCGCTAACGACAACGCCAAGCAGCAGCGCACCTACCCGCGCGTTGTGACGCCCAAGGCAATCAAGGAGGGCAAGAACAAGAACGGCACCGAGTTCGTCAGCTTCATCGGTGAGTACCGCCGCCGCGGCTCCGAGAAGACCTACACGATGTTCCACACCGCGAGCGGCGCTGCCCTCGCTGGACTTCGTGACGACCTGAAGGAAGGCCAGCCCATCCGGGTCTTCGGCGTCTTCGACGAGATGCCGGCCGACGGTGAGCGGAAGGCAAAACAGGTTTTCCGGATTATTGGCCGGTCGGTCCCGCGTGAGCAGGGTGCCGAAGAGATGCAGCAGGCCGCATAAGGCCTGTACGAAGAGAGAAGAAAGAGCCGCCTTCGGGCGGCTTTTTTCATGGGCGGATCGGGCGTGTTGAACGCATCGATCGATCACATCACCAGGTGTCTTACGCCACGCAGGAAAAGACATCAGTTGCTCTCTGGTGAGAGCGCAAGAGTTCTTTGTCAAATCCCCGAAAGGAAAGTTCGATGACAAACGCTGCCAACACCTCCGCCGTCGCCACCGTCGCCAACGACAACGCCCAGAAGCAGCGCACGTACCCGCGTATGGTCACGCCGAAGACCATCAAGGAAGGCAAGAACAAGAACGGCACGGAGTTCGTCAGCTTCATCGGCGAGTATCGCCGTCAGGGCAAAGACAAAGTCTACACGATGTTCCACACCGCGAGCGGTGCAGCCTTGAGTTCGATTCGCGAGCAGCTGAAGGAAGGCCAGCCGATCCGTGTCTTCGGTGTGTTCGACGAGATGCCGGCGGACGCCGAGCGCAAGAGCAAGCAGGTTTTCCGTATCGTGGGCCTGAGCGTGCCGCGTGAGCAGGCTGCCGGAGAGATGCAGCAAGCCGCCTGATCGGCACCATGAAGAAGCCGCCCTCGGGCGGCTTTTTTCATGCTCGATGAGAGTGCCCCATAACGTCGCTTTGTCGCAGGGCGACGAAAGGTTCACACAAGCGCTCTTTCTCATATGGTCTATTGCGGAACGGTGCCCGCCCACCGTCATGAGGATTCTTCGATGCGTCACCTCTTTGCGGTTGCTGCCATTTTGTCGGTTAGCGTTACGACACTACCGGCTCAAGCAAACGATACGATGGCTCACTTTGCGGCCGGAGAACTCGTTTTCACTCAGACCGACGCTGTGAGCATGGTTTCAGAAGATCTGTTCCTCTCGACCGAGGAAGTCCGGGTCACCTACCGCTTTCGGAACCTCACCTCCCAGGATGTCACCGGCACGGTGGCCTTTCCCATGCCGGAGGTTCGCGTGACGATGTCGGACGCAGACTACCCCGATGGACCCGAAGCAAACCCGATGCGGTTCTCGGTTACGGTTGACGGGCGGCCGCTTCCCGTTCAGTTCGAGGCGAAAGCCATGGTCGAGCGCCGGGATGTGACCAAGGTCCTGCGAGACCTCAAGATCCCAGTGCCGCCATATGACGATCGCGTCGGTCCTGCTCTCCAAAAGCTGGATCAGCAGACCATCAGCCGCTTAGAAAAAGAGGGGCTCCTTGATCCCGACAATGAAAGGAGCCCGAACTGGGCGCTGGCCGGATCCTATCACTGGGAGCAGACCTTCCCAGCTGGGCGAGACACAGTCATTCAACATCGGTACAAGCCCAGCGTTGGAGCAACTGTTATCTCCTTGGAGTCCATGGTCACCGCCAAGACTGTAGAGGACATGTACCTCATCGGCGAGAACTCCTGCATGGACAAGGACTTCATCAACGGAGCAAAAAAGTGGGCCGCCCGCGAACTCAAGCGCGACAAGGGTGCGGGCCAGCGTATGCTCGAGTACATCCTCGTCACTGGCGCGAACTGGGCCGGGCCCATCGGCACCTTCACGCTGACGGTGGATAAAGGACGTCCTGATAATCTCGTCAGCTTCTGTGGGGAAGGCGTCAAGAAGATTGGGCCAACGCAGTTTCAGATGGTCAAGAAGAATTTCAAGCCCAAACAGAACCTTTCAGTGCTGATCCTTGAAGCAGGAATCTGATCGTTCTGTTCACCTTCATCGATCAATTGCGGGGCACCTATGGCGAATACACTACTAGGGTCATTGTTAACTGCAGCATTGATAACGATTTCGAGCGGGGCAGCCGCAGAAAACTACAAGAGGCACTGCAGCTATTTCAACTACACGACGAACGAGTCGTATGAAGGAGCCTGTACCGCAGTTGAACTTCCTTCGGCGGAGCTTCCGCGCAAGCGGGAATATCGGTTCAACAAGAAGGTTGTGCGCGTCACGATACACCAGTCAGCCGGGATTTGGGCCTCGATTGAGCTCAACGGCAAGCTTGGAATGCGATATGAAATCGATCGGGCAAACTTCTCTTACAGCAGCCGGGATCTTACCGAGACTCTCGATACAGGAAGCCCAAAGTAGACCTTTCTGCGGATGGGTACCGGAGCAAAGCCGCCTGAGGCGGCTTTTTCCTTGCGCGAGCCCGCAACCCCCGCTGTATAGAAGAGCCTCACACAGTGAGGAGAGCACGGTGGCTAAATCCGTAAGTCCGCAGGAGCAAGATTGGTTCTTTGAGCGTCTGCGTGGCGCCAGGGTGGACGTCAACATGTTCTTGATCAACGGGGTGAGATTGATCGGGCGAATTGATCGGTTCGACCGATACACCGTCCTCCTTGCCCGAGGTTCAAGCTCTCAAACCGTCTACAAGCACACGATCTCGACCATCGCGCTGCCGGAAGGCTTCGAAATCAGTCCTCCCGAAATGTAGCGATCTCAGGCGGCAACAGCTTCGGGAAGGATCCTTCCTGGATTTTTCGAGCCTGTCGTAGACTTCCCCGATCCTCTGGCCTCAACTTTGGATTTCCCCATCTCGTCACGTATGGCCTCATAGCGAGCGACATACTCATGATTGGCTCGGGTGATCTCCTTGAGCTCGCCTTTAAGCTCGCCCAGCTCGGACTTCAGTTCGGCAATCTGTTCAGCCTGGTTGTTTTCCTGCCGGATTTGGGAACGGAGATCGCGGATCGTCTCCTGCTGACCAGCCAATTTCGCCTCGAGCTTCTTTATCCTGCGCTCCGCCTCCGCCAGCAGCCGTTCCGGGCTCTTGATTTGATCTGCAGGCTGAATTGCGCCGGCCATGGTAACTGTAACTCCGTTTCTTTGGGGATTTGTTGGAACAAAATAGGAACGGAGGAGAATGGTCAAGGAGACAGCCTGTCGCGCTAGCGTCCTAGCCCTTGGAGGGCACAGCTAGGATCATCTATCAGGAAGGGGCAGCAAAAACTCAAATCAGAAATCCCGCAAAAAAGGATGAGATGAGCATGCTCAAGGCGACAATGTATTTCTCATACGGACGCGACGCACGGTCGGGTCTGAAATCGAAGACGACATTCGACGCCATTCTGGCAGGCGAGCGCAGCTCGACGACACGATTTCCATCGTGGCCAGGATATGAGCGCTGGAAAGGTTTGAAGGTTGGCGATCAGGTCAGGTTTTATGCCGATCGCGATATGAAGGGGCGCTATGTCGATGTCACCATCACCGAGGTTCCCAAGGTGATCGACCTCGCGAAATGCGGCGAGGCGGACCTCGCCGCCTGGTCAGAGGCTGAGGGCTGGAGTGAGGCTGCAGGCCGTCGCTATGGAGGGCAGTATGGTCCGGGTCTTCAGATCCGGTACCAGCCCGCCGCCACGGCGTGAGGAGACGATGAGAAAGTCATTCTCTTTCCCATACTTCGTCGTGAAGGTCGGCTTCACCCTTCTCGCCCTCTACATCACGGCAATCTATCTCATGACCAATCTGCCCATCTATGGGCGCTCGTACTTCGATTGGTTCCTCGCCACTGCGATCGTGACGTGGGTTCTGGTCTTTATCGGCCTAGCCCACGAAACCCGCCTCACCTCCCGTTTCATCAGACTCTTCGTCAAAGGACTGCCACCCAGGTGGCTGCGGATCATCATGGACCTTCTCGATCGCTACACTAACAAGGATGGCCTCCTCGCACGGCTCGCCGCTGTACAGCGCTCCGAAAACCTCGATGCGACTGCCCTTGCCGCTGCCGTGAAGCAGAAGGTCGTAGGCCAGGATGTTGTGGCGGACGAGGTTGCCGCCACCCTGCGCCGCCGCTTGGCGCAAGTCGCACGTGACAAGCCCGTCGGCGTCTTTCTGTTCGTCGGCCCGCCCGGCGTTGGCAAGACCGAAATGGGCAAGCAGTTCGCTCGCAACTTGAAGCGCGGGTTCCTCTTCGAGGATATGTCGACCTGCAGCAACCCTGCCGGCGCCGAGCGCCTCTTTGGCGTTCCTCCGGGATACTCAGGCTCTGACAGCTATGGGAGCCTTACAGGGGGGCTGCGGGATCAGCCCAACTCCTTCGTGCTCCTTGATGAAATCGAGAAAGCCCATGTCGACGTCCAGAAGCGGTTTCTGACTGCCTGGAATGATGGCTTCGTGACCGAAGCCTCGACTGGCCAGAAAGTGCCGACCAACCGGGCGATCTTTGCCGCAACGACCAATGCGGCCGCCGACAGGATTGGCGAACTGGCACGAGAGATCACGGACCGCGATAAACTTCTGATCGCCGTTCACAATGTGCTCAAGGAAGCCGGATTCCCATCCGAGGTCCTCAGCAGAATTGACGAAGTGTTCGTGTTCAACCCCTTGGAAAGGCTCGACCTTGCCCGGGTGGCGATCATCCAAATCGTTAATATCGTCGAGAGCTACGGCCTCGAGCTCGACCAGGGCGGAATCGACGACATGATCCTGTTCGAAGCCATGCAGCGTGCCGAGATCCTGCAGACTGCCGGTGGTGTACGAGCCGTCATCCGCGCCCTTGAGAAGCGTATTGCCGATGTGCTGATCGAGGCTCGCCAGAAAGGCGCTCGCCGCGTCAAGCTCATCATGGATGAATCGGACCTCGAAAAGGTCCAGGTGACAATCACGGGATAGGAGGGACACTGTGCTTCATCAACTGGTCCCCCAACCCATTCGGAGGCTTTGGAATGAGGCGTCGGTCTGGCGCTGGTGCCTCATCCTCGCTGTGTTGTCGACAGGCATGCTCCTGATCGCGGCCCCTCCTCCTGCTCCTGTGAAATCCGCGGTTGCTCCCGGCACGACGCAGCCGTCCAGGACGGTCTCCCAGCAGAACCTCACCTCATCTTCAACCAAGCCTAAAGAGAACCACCCTCAACTCTAAGGAGCGGTCTGCAGGTCCTGCGGGAGCAAAGCGCATCCTGTCCCATCTGGGATCAGTGACAGCGTTTTCGACAAAACCCCAAAAGGATCGAATGACCATGACGATCTCCCAGCACGTCCTCCCGTTTGCCGCTCGGCCCGACGAGGAGATCTTCGCGATCAGCGACCTACATGGCCGCAGTGATCTCATGAATGCGCTCTTCGAGGTCATCACCAAGACCTCTCGCGCCCCTGGCTGCCGGCGGATCGTGGTTCTGCTTGGGGATCTCATCGACCGTGGTCCGGATTCCCTCGGCTGCCTCGACCTTGCCATCGAGGCCAAGGACCGGACGGGCGCCGACATCGTGGATGCGCTTGCTGGCAACCACGAGCAGATGCTTCTCGCGACCATCGTCCTGGATGGTCAGGTGCATCGCAGGAAGACTGCCTACAGTAACTGGCTGTTGAATGGCGGCATGAGGGTCGTGACCGACCTTCTGGACAAGGGGCATAGCGCCAAGACCCCCAGCGATCTGAGGGATGCTCTTGGGCCGAGGCGGGTGGAGTTCCTCGAAGGGCTGTCGAAGCACCGGACCTCGGGGGAGTTCATGTTCATCCACGCGGGGCTGAACCCATATGCTGACCTGGAGAAGTTCCTGGCCGAGCCGATCGACATCGACTTCCGGGAACTCGAAGAGCAGGACCATTGGGCTTGGGTTCGGAACCCGTTTCTCGCCTTCAACCCCTCCGAGCATGAGAAACAAGGCCACCACGGGTTCTTCGTGGTGCACGGCCACACCGCTCCCAAGGACGAATGGTTCCCCGTCGCGGAGCAGTTGTGCCTCGACCGGCTCAACCTTGATGCCGGCTCGTACGCCACCGGCCGCGCCCGGATGGCCCGGATCATCGGCTCTGAGCTGACCTTCTACGAGGTGTCCTAGCGACACCTCTGTTCGTTTCAGCACATCCAATCAGCGGAAAATCAGGGATTTAAGTCCCCAGAAGGAGTGGTCACATGCACGCCTATACCCGCCCGCTCGTCCGTCGCCGGCCCAATGCTGCAGAACGGACTGCTCAGATTGTCCTTCTCGGGCTTGTTCTGATCGGCATTGCCGCTGTGGTTGCCGTCGTCATCTGCTCGGTGTTCGAACCCCACGTGATCGTGGCATTCCTCGTCGTGGCGCTCCTGTTCCTCGTCTTTCGGATCGAGACGCGTCCCCAGCACCTCCCCAAGGGGGCATTCTATCCGTCCCGCGCCCTCGGGCACCGCTGAGGGCAGCCCGATGCACTTTCCCAGCCAGGTATACCAGCCTGTCCCAGCCAACTGCGCCCGCCATGCCATCGAGACGTTCGCCGAAAGTGTCGCCGAGCGTCTCGGGTTCATACCGGATAGGGACTTGGCGGAATCCCGCCAGATGAGAGCGAAAGTTCGCTTCGATCGAATCCACGATTTGATCAAAATGCTCGGGGGGCAGATCGACTTCGAGTATGTTCCGCCTGCCGAACTCCACACCTCTCAGAGCCTGATTGTTTTCAACAACGAGCGGTTTGAGATCGCCCTGAATGGCCGGTTCCGCCTGGAGGAGCGACAGCAGAACTGGATCCTTGCCCAGGAGCTCAGTCACTTTCTCCTGCATTATCCGATGGTCCGAGAGAAGCACGGCGATGTCGCCATGGCGGCCAACCGGTACCCGGACCAATCCAACCCAGCAGCGGTTCAGGCCCGCCGGGAAGCCATGTGGTTCGCCTTCGGGCTTCTCACTCCGGCGAAAGCCTTCATGGAGGCTTACCGGAGCACTGACCGGCCGGTCTCTCTCGAGTTCCGCTTCAACCTTCCTTACCGGGTGATCGATCTCCGGTACCAGTACCTGAGTGAACTGAAGGCCTCTGGCTAAGACCCAGTTCTATCAAAGGACATCACTATGACGGCACAGGATCCTGCGCTTGCCCTCGCGAAACGCAGGGCACGGTACGGCCACCGCGACTGGCTGTTCTGGAAAGACCGCAACGGGACAAGCCACTCCGCACGACGGAACGCGAACACTCTAAAGGCAGCAATGCTCGCTAGTGGAACCTCAGGGAAGTGGTTCATCGTCCAAGCGTCGACCGGAACCCTTGTAAAAGGCTTCTGGCGGCTCGGCATCAACCTTCTGAAAAGCGCGAAATACGGCATCTGAAAACGGAGACTGCCTATGTCCAATCTGCCCACTTGGCCTGGAGCCGATGTCTGCTACGCACGCGCCGGCAAGATCAACGAGCACCTTTGCCGGACCTCCTACGCCGCTGCCAAGGTCAAGAAGGGCTGGAGACCGCCCGAGGAGGTCACAGAGTTGATTCAGGCGATGGACCGCGGCGACGAGGAGGCGATCAAAGCCGCCTGTCAGCGTTATGCTCATATCTGGGCTGCTGCGGCCTGATCGTATGCTGTGGTAATCACCCGGCACGAACCGAACCCCGGACCAAGGAGGGTGATCGTGAGCGATGATGTTGCAGGCCAAGAGGCACCACGGCGGGGCGATCCTGAGAGCCTGGGCATCCAGGTCCTTCATTTCATCGTGTCGGACGTCGATCGTATAATCCAGTTCATGAATGTTACGGGGTTGCAGCCTGAGACCCTTCGGGAATCCGCGAACGCTCCCGATTTCCTCGTCGGCGTTCTCGAGTACGTTTCGAAGGACGATGAACTGCTGAAACTGATCCATAAAGATCTGGGCATCCCGCCGGACACAATCCTGACTGCGGCAGGCCACCTGGCACCAAGGCCAGATAACGCCAAGCAGGCCGACAAGAAGCCAGAGCCGCGTCCACAGCTCCCCCGCCGATCAATGTTCCGTTGAACGAAGAGTTGCTTTAGGCCGCCGCGGGCACGCGGGTGCGGGTTCCGAGGAAAGCGTCGAGATCCCTTGCGGCCATCGGCCGGGCGAAAAGATAGCCCTGTAGGGCATCGCAGCCGGCCGACGCCAGGAACCGACGCTGTTCGTCAGTCTCGACGCCCTCAGCAGTTACAACGAGGTCCATCGTCCGGCCGATCTCAATCATCTCCTCAATCGTGCCGTGAGACGGCTCCGACTTAAGGCAGTCCAGTCTCCGGACGAAGGACTGATCGATCTTGAGCTTGTCGACGCCGATATGGTTCAGACGGTTCAGACCAGAGTACCCGATCCCGAAATCATCGAGCGCAATCCGAAACCCGCATTCACGCAGGAAGGCAATTGAATCTCTGGCAGAGCCGTCGTCTGCGAGGGGCTGATTTTCGGTGATTTCGAACTCGATCTGATGCGGGGTCACCCCGCACTCCTCGACGGTCTTTGCAAATCGCTCAATCAAAGCCGAATGAGCGAAGAGCACCGGAGACAGATTGACCGCGACCGTCAGATCAGGTTGACGCTTCGCAACACTGCAGGCCTCGCGGATGACAAATTCCGTGACCTGCAGGATTAAGCCAGTCTCTTCCGCGATAGGGATGAATACCCGCGGGGAAACCGGCCCAACTGTCGGATGCTGCCAGCGCACCAGCGCCTCTACGGCTGAAACTTGATCATCCGCCACATTGACTTGGGGCTGATAAACCACCGACATGCCCTGGCCAGACTGAAGGCTCTTGTAGAGTTCCCGTGCCGGGATGCCGCCCAAATAGGAATACACCTCCGAGAGCTTGCTCTCGAGGCGGCCAAAATCAGTCTCTGTGTCGGCCAGATCCTGCAGCAGCACAAGGCACCCGGTAAACGGCGAAATTGATGTCTAAAAAAGTGTTACCACTTCAGAGTTAAAATGTCACGCGTTCCGCGTTTAATTCGGAGATAAAATTCCTCATAGCGCGAGCCTTTGGGTGCTTCTTGCTTATTCTGGGGCCATTCTAGCTATTTAAAGGCTTGTGGCGAGGCTCGCTGCGGATCGTAGTTAAGCATTTCCGCTCCCCGCACGCGCAGATTAAATCGCCCAATTAGATCCGAGCCACCGGGGCATTCCAAATCCCCAAAAAGATCTGTCCGCTGTGCCGGAGAAAAACGTGTCCGCCAACTTCATCGACAAGCTGCACATTGATGTTCTCGTCTCAGGCGCGATAGACCTCGCCTGTACGGCACGCCTCGTTAAAGGCGGCGCTCTCGTCGACATCCTACCAGAAAACGGAGAGCAGTTCGGCAAGATGCTCTGGGCGGAAAACGCGCGTTCGGTGAACTATCTCGACGCCCTGCTTGGTCACGGCGCCAACCCCGTCCTCGACGAGATTGTCGGCTTCTATGGGTTTGAATACCGGCCGAACTTGTGCCCAACAGTGGTCTCAAAAGCCCTCGTTTCCTATGAGCATCAAGCCTGCGAATGCCCGGATTATCCGGAAACCGTCGCCTATGACTTCGCTTCGCGCCTCGCCCGGCGCCTGATCAAGAAGCTGCCAGGATGGGAAAAGGCACCTTGGGGCATCGAACGCCCTGAGCAGATTGCCGTTCGGTTCGCCTGATCAGGCCCCATCACCCTCCCCCACAATCTACAGGGATATCCGTTCATGAGTGCAGTCCGGATCCAGATCAGGGACGATCTGGGCAATATCAGCTATCTCTCCCGCACAAAGAGCGGCTACTGGAACCTTGTGAGCCAGAACGGCATCGCACTTGGCCTGTCAAATGTCGTCGGGAACGAGCCCTTAGCCCGGTTTGCCCTTGAAGACGCAGGTGACGACGGCGAGGCCGTACTGGAAGCGATCAGGAAGCACCTGAGCGGTAAACGGACCGCAACCCTCCTCTCCGCAGGCTCAGACACGCCCCGCAAGGGCGCACTGTCCGACGAGGAGAAGAGCGACTTCGCCTGGATTCTCGCCGAAGCCATCGACCTCTCTGTCGACCGGCGCGATGGCCTCGCCAGACACGAGGCCAAAACCGAGTTCGAAAGCATTAAGCGCGTCCTCGACTACCTGGAGGCTAACGGTGCGGACATGAGCGTCCAGCGCCGGGCCCTCGGCACGCCTCGCTTCTGACCATCAGCTCCCTCTGGCTTGAAAGGATTGCCACTATGCGCAGAAAACGCATCCCTCAGTCCCTTATCCGCGAAGCTCAGAAGAGGATCGACAGGATCCGGGAAAACATGGAGGAGCTTCGGGCCCAGGAGGGCAAGGGACGTGCAAACGCCTACCTTCGAGCCGAGCGCACAGCCAGCACGGGGCAAGACGCCATCCGAGTCCTGATCCGTGCCGGAATGCCCCTTCCCGAATGGGTTGGAAACAACTGGCGGTACCTTGAGGCGATGGGTTGGCATCAGCCGCATCTGTCGCTGCCCTGGAACTCCTCGCTTATGGCCCGGTGCTAGGCGCCAGCACGCCGTCCAGCTGACTGCGCGCGCCTGCCCCATCCTCCCTTCAAACGCAGAGTTTCCCATGCAATTACATTTCAAGCACAGCCCCGCCGAATTCGACGAGGCTGAAGATGACGAGTTCATGCTGATGAACGGCGACCAGTGGACCGGGATCAGCATCCAGGACGCCAGTTCATATGGCGGGGGCTACTGCGTTAACCGCTACGGCCTGGAGCGGTCGGACTCGCCCCTGAAGGATCTCGACTTCTACTCCGAATATTGCGGGTCCTTCGACACCCTTGAGGCCGCCCAAGAACGCGCCTTGAAGGTCCACAGCGGGGAATGGAAGCCCTAACCAGCTGCCGTCGCTTCGAAATCAGTGGGGCCAATCGGGCGGTTCATTGGAGTTCGCTGGCGGAGACATTTGGCTTTCAATGCCCTCTTCGACCTCAACGAGGGCGATTCCAGCTTCCGCCAGCTGATTGACCACATCGTCGACCTGCTCAGGCGTGGCCGCCCATGGCGGGAGCAGCCGATCCAGCTCCTCCGACGTAATATAGCCCCGCTTCTTCGCCAGCCGGATCACCTTCCAATTGGCGGCCTTCCCAAGATCGATGATCGGTTGGTCCATCCACGCCTCCCAGGTGAAGCGGAATAGGCCTCACAAGTAGGCTCCCACCGGCGGTTTCAAGGCTATGGGGCGAACTAGTTTCCCCGGCGTCACTCGGCTTCCGTTGGGGGTCCGAGTTAAAATGCGGTATAAGCGCATAAGAACGCGGATTTCTCGAATCGAACACGTGCCCGGGAAGCCGAAACACTAAAGGGGTTCCGGGATATGTTGTTATCCCTCATCTACAGTCATCTGCAGCGGATGAAGGGCCGAAGGGCCCTGCCACCGCTGGACGACGTTCTCCTTCATCGGGAGAAAGAGCTAATCGCCCAGTGGACGCCTGAACTCGATGCCGAAGCTCGCAAGGAAGGCTGGACGATGGTGCAAACCCATCGCTCTCCCCTCCTCGCCCTCCACATTCTCGATCCCTCCTTTGTCGGCTATCCCGAACAATATGTCCGCATGCGTGCCCGGGCCGGGAGCCGAGCGGCCTGGGTGGGACACACCATCCACTGGCAACTTTCGGTCGCCCGCAAGCTGGCGTCCGAGGGGCGGCTCCGAAAGGTGGAAGAGCCAGACCAAGCGTTACATGAACAGGTCCAGTGGCTTCTCGCACGACAGTCCTACCTCACGATGCATATGCACGGTGTCCAGCTTGTCGCCTGCGATGAACTCCGCCGCAGGATGGTCGCATGCAGTGACCACGGCGCCATCGTGGCAGTCGCGATGAAATCTCTGAGCCCGAAGGCGGGCGGAAGCCCAGGACCTATCACCCTGTCGACGTCCAGAAATCGGCCCGGATTATTCACTGGCCTATCCAAGAGGTAAATACCATGGCTACGAACGCTGACCTTCCCACTCTCGTCATGGAGCCCGTCGATTGCCCTATCTGCGGCGCTAAGACGGTGACCCAGGCTGACCGGAAGTGCAAAGCCAACCAGGATCAGTCGCTAAAAGGGCAATGCATGATGACGAGCCACGACGAAGATGGAAACTTCGTCATGCCGACGGCCGAAAGCTATGCCGCCTTCGAAAAGGGATTTGCCGCCTTCATTGGGCAATAACCCCGTTGCAATTCGAAATTTTTCTTCTATGACACCCCGCCGGAGATACGATGGGAAATAAACGGTCGGTCACCGCAGAAAAGCTCAAGCCCCGTCGGCGGACGGCGACACGAAGAACAAAAAAAGATGCGCTTGCAGAACTTCAAACCCACCCGCGAGTTGAGATCGTCGACGACGAGCGCGAGATGGGGAACTCCGTGATCATTACGTTGAACCGGGGCTGGCGCTTCAACGACGAAGGCGAGCATGTTTTCGGCGAGGATACTCCGGAAGAGTGTCTGGTCGCTGTCAACACCCGCGTTAAACCTTGTGCCTGTTCCGAATGTCAGGCGGCTAAGAAAAAGGTAGTCTGAAGATGAGGACGGTTCGCGGGACACAGGCAGCGCGCCGCTCGCCTGTGAAGACGTGGAAACTCTATTCTGTGTCGGTTTCAGGATGTGGGCGGGAGATCATCCACGCCCTTTCCAAGCAAGCTGCCCTGCGTGAGGCTCGGCAATGCGAAGCCTTCCGATCGATGACGATGGCCCAGTTCAGTCAGATTGCGACCGTCTACAGGATCACGGAGCCACTGGCTGACGACGGCTACGAATACATCCGTCAGCAGTTTGAAATCGAGGTTCGGATCCACCGCCGTTGCTGGGTGAAGGATACAAGGAGCCCGCACTACGGCAAAATCGGGATTGTCCTCTACGCCGGGCGCTCCACGAGCCGTGTCCGTGTTGCCCTTGACGGGCAGGACACGACACTGAATTTCCATCCAATGGATATCGGGATGGACATTCCTTCGAGCATACCCCAGGCCGCTTAACCCTTCCCGCACATTCAGCGCCGAACCAGCCCGCCCTCACAGGCGGGCTTTTCTGTTTGTGCTCCGCTCTCCCACCGTACGGACCTTCCATGACCGATGCTAAATCCTATGCCGCCCAACTGGGCGATGACCTCATTCGCCAGGCCGCGAACCTCAGCGAGCTGAATGCATCGTGTGCCCTGCTACAGAACGCGGTTGGCATTACAGACGGCGGAATCGCCGCTCACCACTTTAGCGGCAGATGCCCGGACGCGGATAACCCGGAGACAGGAGACCCGCTCGACTGGGAAGACGCCTGGCCCGTGATCTCGCCTGCGGACCGAGAGAAGGAGCTTCGGGCATGGCTCGCCCTGGAGGACTCATTCCGAAACAGGGCAAACGACGGCTCTATAATCCACGTGGCCGGCGATGGAATGACCTATCTTGCAGCCGCAAGCGATCTGAAGATTGGTGACGTCGTCACAAATACACAGATCCTGGAGACATATCCCACCCACTTCATCGAACCGGGAGCCCGGTTCGTGGTCGTGGGAAACGATCTCGATAATGAAAGCTGCATTCTCGACATTCGGCTCACGCCATTGGACGCGGCTAAAATGACAGGTGGGAACCTTCAGGAGTGGGGAAATTGCGTCCAATTCTATGGACCTGAGTACGAGGGATACGAAAACGATCCAGGGATCGATCCCACTGCCCGCCAGGATCCCGGCAACATGTGGACCAAAGCGACCATCCCGCTGCGGAAGGACAATGACCTCCTCCCACTGGATCACAGAGTAGCCGCCGTCTTCACATACCTCCTCGCCGAAGGTATCGGCGGCAAGATGGCCGAAGTGGTTCGCCGCAACGGCGTCGAGCAGAGCCGAGACGTCTGTCACAGTCACGACTTCTGTGACGCGAACATGGTCATGGCGCCCGCGATAGCCTACGTCCTCGGCCGCCCGATCTGGATGCCCTCCGACTGGGAAGAGGGTCGCTGTACCGAAGCCGAACATGAAGCTGACATGGCTCTATGGGGGCGTGCCTGGGACCTTGCCAAGAACGCCTACTTCCTCGCCTATGAGCCAACCGACAACCGTGAGGAAGACACTGCGAGCGACGGCACCACAGAGAACTCGTCTCACTATGAGGCGATCTACTCCCAGCGGGGGGAATACTGGTACGTCGACCTCCGGGACGACGAAGGCGGCAGTACCGTCGCCGGCGCGAATGGGGAACTCGCCCTGACCGAGCAGGAGGCCCGATACATCGCAGATCGCCTCAACCACGGCGATCCGCTGGTCTTGGTTCTGGCTCTCGCCAAGAAGAGGAAGGCCGAGAACCCGCTCGCTGCCCCACTCCTCGAGCTCCTGCAGTATGTCGGCGGCTGGGATCATACCGACCCCGAACATCCGATTGTCAAAGCTCGCCTAGCCTATGAAGGCGCGACTGGATCGGTGCTGAGCGGCGCAGAGACCGATGTCGACTTCAGGCCACTCACCGACACCACCGTATGGCGGCACTGCCGTCAGCTCGGCGTCAGCGCCGATTACTGCATCCTCTATCAGCGAGCGGAGGGCTATGACGGCTGGAGTCCCTTCGCGACGTGTGCGCCTGAAACTGTCGAACTGATCAAGCGAGATGGAGTTCGGGCCCATGCCGGTCTCCTGAAGCTGTTCAAGCCCTGAACGGGTCACACCTATAGCAAACCCCAGGAGATGAGGACGATGGGCGATCAGACACCGCGTCAGGATGTTGCCAGCGACGAGGTCAACAGCCTTCAGACCCGAACCCCGTTCAATCCGGGTAATGCCCCGATCGTTGATTGTAACGGAAGGCCGTTCACCCCCGGGTGTCGGGTGAAATTCGTCCTGCCGTCATACTACATCAACACGTTTTCCGACACGGGAACCCTGATATCCAGTTTCGATCCGTACGGAGGCGTGACCATCCGGGCGGACCATGAGCACAATTACCACGACGAGAGAGGCAACATTGCCGGCCGTCGTCATGAAGTCTACGCTACCAGCCGGTATCAATACACTGGGGCCTATGAAGGCCATCGGGTGACCCTCGCCGGATTGGGTGACCCGCATGAGCATGGTGTCACTCAGACCTATGTCGAGATCATCGACGATTGATTGATTAGTGGAGATGCGTTCAAGATCGATCTGAAATCCCCAGAAGGAAAAGACATGAACCAGAATGGCCATTCGACCATCCAAGTCCTTGCCAGTTCCCTCGACCCGCAGCAGTTCCTGCCGGCTGATCGCCGGAGCGATCTGATCGGCCTGTCCGCGTCGTTCCCAGCAAATGCGATCCGCCAGGCGATCCGTGCGACTGCCGCTTCCCTTCAGGGGCGCCAGAGCGAGGAGGATTTCATCAATCCGGAAATCTTCGTTCCAGACAGCCGCCAGACCGAGCTCATGGATATGGCGCCGACGGATGGAGCGACCGCCGTCGACCAGGCAATCCGGGAAACGGCCGCTTTCCACCTGCTTGCGACCCGTACCGCCCACTAGGCGGCATAAGGAGGCCTCCGAAGGCCTCCTTTTTTATGGACATGCGGAGAAACCTCTAAAGCTCGCGGCCACTCACTTGCACGATGCGAGTAGCCGCTTGATGACCTTAGGAGCTCCTTTTAGCGGGTATACATCCTCATCGTCCGACGAGTCCTTAGAACCGTCCTTGTCTTGCCAGAACTCCGTGGAGTCGGCATCGCCAAGCAGTTTGATCAACTCGTGACCTGGCGAAATGGTGCTGACAAAGACAGTGTAGTCCCCGCTCGACTCATCCTTAACGGTCTTAGCGGCTCCATCGACCGTTGCTTCTGCCGTATCTCTATACACCCCCACCTTTACCACGGCTCGGAGGCCGCCGTTTGGCAGTTTCTTCAAGGTGCCGGGTTCATACGGAGCTTCAAACTCGACCCTTCCTTTCCCGACGCACCGCAGTGAGATCGGCGTGTTATCGGTTTCAGGGACGCCAAGAATGGCTGTCTTGCCAGCTGGGTTATAGGCCCAGCTCATGGTCTTGATCGCCCTCTGCCACTCCGTTTCAGCATAAGCTGGTGCCGCAACAAAGCCTGCGACTGTCGCAATTGCGATGGCCCTTAACATTGGTATACCCCTAGCCCTTGTTCTTACCCGGGACCATCACCGAAGAAGCCTAAAAAATGGTTCTTCAGCCATGGTTTAAGCCGTCTCTTCTTAGTCCATTCGTTTCGATTCCGCAGGTTCGCGATCCGATGATTTGCGAAATCCCCGAAAGGAAGATGAAGATGGCTTACTCCTACGCGCTCAACGTCATCCGCCAGCGTAACGTCAATGGTCGCACGGCCTTTGCCGGAGTAAGCCGGTCCTTTGCGGTCACCCGCGGCACCGCGACTGAAATCCTGTCGAGTCTCGGCCTCGGTGAGGATCTCGATTTCATCAATAGCGATGAAGACGTCTGCTCTGTCCAGGTCAGCGCGCAGAAGATCCTGGAGGCAAAGATCGATCCGAAGCAGCAGATCGTGAATGGCCAGGAACTCGGTTTCGGCAACATCAATCTCCGAAGCGAACTCGAAGGCCTCCTCGAGGTCCAGCAGGACCTTCGTGCCAGCTCGCGCGCCACGGTCTTCCTCGAACTGAACTAAGTCCGGCCCCGACCTAGACCACCGGAGCTTTCCCAGCGGCTAGCCTTTTTGTTTGGCCTTGTTCCCATGGAGCGGCGGTGGAAGTCCCAGCCCCGCATGGGGTGACATAGGTAAGGCTCGCTTAGGCAGACAGTCACAAGGCCCAGGACACCTAACCGTTTCTGAAACTCTGTCGTAACCAATTGATGTCATGTCTGAAATCAAAAGTCTGACGGAAAAATTATGAGTCTCCCGACCTTCACCCCGACCGATCCTGAATATGTCAACCAGTGGTTTTTTCGGAAAATCGGCGATATCGAAAAAATCTGGGCCGAATACACCGGCACCGGGATCAAAGTCGGCGTCTACGATGACGGAATGGAATATACCCATTGGGACCTGAGCGAAAATTATGATGCCTCGCTTAAGGTAAAAATCAATGGGGTCTCGCTGGACCCGATGGCGGATCCGAATGCCATTCATGGAACGGCAGTCGCCGGGCTCATCGCCGCCGCCAACAACGGCCGGGGCGGCGTCGGGGTGGCGTTTGACGCCACCCTCGGTGCTGTGGACATATTCGGCAATGCGGGAGGATCCAACCAGCTTGAGGCTTTGCGGCAGCAGCTCAAGTTCGATGTAGTCAACCACTCGTGGGGATGGACCGGCTGGTGGGCCGACCCCATTTCGGGGCCAGGAAGTTTCGGGGCTCAGTTGGTCGCGGCCCTCAAACTCGTCGCAGATACCGGAAGAGGCGGCCTTGGCACTTCAATCGTCAAATCCGCCGGAAATGATTGGTTCACAGACACCCGCGGCTCCAACAACTCCGAGTTCAATGCCGATCGGCATGTGATCACCGTCGGCGCCGTCGGTGATAACGACATGGTCGCCTACTACTCGAATCGGGGCTCCAGCCTTCTCGTATCTGGCCCTTCGAGCGGCGGCTATTTCGGCCTGACCACGACCGATCAGGTCGGAGAGGCTGGCGTCAGCCCTGGTGACACAAACGACAGCTTTGGCGGCACCTCTGGGTCCGCTCCCATCGTGACTGGCGTGGTCGCCCTCATGCTTCAGGCCAATGCCGGTCTTGGCTGGCGCGATGTTCAGGAAATCCTGTCCGTCACCGCGGCCCATACTGGATCTGACCTCGGCGGGCCCATGCAGGGCACCGAGGCCTACGGCTGGACGATCAACCACGCGACCTCCTTTAATGGGGGAGGACGTCACTTTTCCAATGACTACGGCTTTGGCGTCGTCAATGCCTTCGCGGCCGTCCGTATGGCAGAGGCATTCCGGTATTTCGGGGAGGCCCAGACCTCTGCCAACGAAGTTTGCGTCAGCGGCGTTGGTGCATCCGATCAGGCTATCCCTGACACCGGGAGCGTCATTATCCCCGTGACATTGACGAATGACCTCTTCATCGAGAATGCCCAGCTCACGCTGACCCTGACCCATGGAGATCTTGGAAAGATCCGGGTCGAGCTCATCTCCCCTGCTGGGACGAATTCGATCGTCATCGATCCCAATACCAGCACCATCGTTAAGACGGCGACCGGATTCCAATGGACCTTCGGGTCTCAAGCCTTCAGGGGCGAGACCGCCACGGGAACTTGGCAGGTGAAAGTCACGGACACGGCCGCCGGCACGATTGGCACCGTGGTGTCCACAAAGCTCGCCGTCTATGGATCCGCCACGACCGTCAACGACGTCTATCACTACACCAGCGACTTCGGGAAAATGGTCGCCCTAGATGCGAGCCGCGCCACCCTGAGCGACAATGACGGAGGCATCGACTGGATCAATGCTGCCGTGCTGCAGGAGGATTTGACTCTCGATCTTCGGGCGGGCGCACAGTCCCGGATCGACGGGGCCTCCTTTATCAAGGTTCAGGCCGGATCCGTCATCGAAAATGCGATTGCCGGCGACGGCGACGACCGGATCATCGGCAACGAGATTGCGAACCACCTCGTGGGCGCCCGCGGCGACGATACGCTCGTTGGCGGCGCCGGAACCGACACCCTTGAGGGTGGGGCCGGTATCGACACCGTGGATTACTCCTCGTCGTCTATCGCCATTGACGCTGATCTCACCCGCGGCACCGGACTCCATGGAGATGCCGTCGGCGATGTCTACCTTGGGATCGAGAACCTCACCGGATCTTCGCTCGATGACCGCCTAGCAGGCAATGGCGGAGCTAATGAGCTCAACGGCGGAGTCGGGAACGACACCCTGTTCGGCGCGGGCGGGAATGACACCTTGGTCGGTGGCAATGGCGTTGATACCGCCCTCTTTACCCTGACGCGTGCCAGCTACGCCTTCGTGCTCGGCGTTCTGGGACTGATGGTCGACTCTGCTTCCGCCGGAAGCACGCTCCTGACCACAATCGAATACCTCTCGTTCCTTGACGAGACAGTCTCCTTCGATGAGATCGCTCAAGGCCTCAACGCCGTACCGGAGATTGTAGTCGATGCTGGAAAGGCAACGATCCAGGCCAATGATAAAGGAGCTAGTGTTTCTCCCTTCCTCGGGCTGATTATCGCAGATGCAGACGCCCGGTCTGACGAGATCATGACGCTCTCGGTCGAGTTCGCCCGCGATCACGGAAAATTGGCGGCTGGAGGAGCAAGTCTGCCATTCTCCTACGCTGGTGATAAGCGCGTCCATATTTTCACTGGCACGCTCGCGCAGTTGCAGGCCCAGTTGCAAGCACTGACATTTGATCCGGCTGACAGGGCATGGCCCGGCGATGCGGTTACCACGAAATTCAAGGTCACTCTTACTGACGCGCTCGGGAGTTCCGTCAGCAATGACGGGATCACCGTGGTCACAACCATTGTGGCAGGCCAGCCACCAGTCGTCACCCCCGTGGAACCGCCGGTAGAACCCCCGGTCGTACCGCCCTTCACACCTCTGCCAGTAGATATCAGCAACGTTGCTCTCACCACACCTCAAGTTCAGGAAGTTGCTAACAACTTTGACGCCGCCATTGGCTCTGGAGTTGTCGGCGTACTGACCCCAGTAAGTGGGAGTATGCAGGTTCAATATGAGTTGCTGGACGATGCTGGCGGGCGCTTTGCCCTTTACACCCACTTTGGTGTCACCCGCGTTGTGGTCAAAAACGGTCTACTGCTTGATTACGAGCAAGCTCAGTCCCACACGATCCAGGTCAAGGCCTCATCTGGCGGACAGATGACGATCAAGACCATTACGATCCAGGTCATGGATGTAGGTTCTGAGCAACCCGTCGGATCCTCGGCCAACGATGTGTTCGTTGGCGGACGCGGGCGCGACACCATCATGGGAGGCGCCGGCAACGACAAGATCAGCGGCGGGTACGGAAATGATACCCTCTATGGTCAGGCCGGCTCCGACATCTTCGTCTTCGATAACGCTCTTGGAAGCTCCAAGACCGACCGGAAGGTCAATTTCGACAAGATCGTCGATTTCAATCCTGTTCAGGACACGATCTATCTCGAGAATGCGATCTTCAAGAAGCTGACCAAGACGAAGACGCTTAGCAGCAAGTTCTTCACCGTCAGTTCCAAAGCCACCGACAAGTACGACTATATCGGGTATGATAAGAAGACCGGCGTCGTTTGGTATGACGCTGACGGATCCGGGTCGAAGGCGGCGATCGAGTTCGCTCAACTCTCCAAGAACCTGAAGGTGACGGCAAAAGATTTCTTCGTCATCTAATCGACCCTGCAGGCACCGCGATCAGAAAGACTCACCTTATGGTGGGTTTTTCTATGTGCCGACCATGACCAGCACTTGAGGGCAACTTTGAGGTTCCCTTCATTCTCCGCGAGCGCACAGCCAATCCCTTCGACTTCGATCCTGTCGTGATTGCGAACCAAGGATTTGATAAATCCCCGAAAGGATCGTCCCATGAGAATTTTCCGCTTCAAGTCGCTGGAAGATGCGGCGAAAGGATCGCAAGCCGACTTGGTTGCGGAGTATCGCAACGTCAGGTTCGCCGAGGATCATGAATTCCCATCCAACTTGGATCGGGACCGCTATGCCCGGGCGATCTACACCATGGGCTCCTTCCTTTATGGGCACATTTTCATCCGTTTGGTCGGCGCCGAGCCAGAGTCCCCTGACGTAATGATCCAGGAAGGTCGTTATCCCCACCGCGCCCGTTACTGATCTCGGAGGCTACCAATGATTACTGTGTGCCACTGCAATCTGGATGCCGTCGAGATCGCCACTGAGATTGCGATTAAACGGGGCTCCGACAATTCCAAGGGGCTCGCCCTCTTCTCTGAGCTGATCGCCAATGGTCTGTATGCGCCAGTCGCCCATTTGGAGTGCGGCGAGTTCGTAGACGCACATCGAGCGACCAACCACGGCGGCCGCATCTGGGACGAACAGCCGGCCAGCGGCTTGACGGTTCTGACAACTCCGCACGGTCACAACCACCGAAGCACGTCGATCGGCGACATCCTGCTGCGCGACGGCATCGGCTACCTGGTTGACCGAAAAGGTTACACGCCGCTCGGGCCGATCACGATCTGATCGGCCCGCCCATTCCTCCTTAATCGCCATTTCGGAAAGGGCCTTGTTTTGGAGCGTACAATCCGCATTGACATCACGGCCGACCAGTACAACACCATCGTCCAGCAGCACGCCGCGCTGAAGGGTCAGACGCGGTTCTTTGCAGACTCGATCCACGTCTACAAAGAGGGGAACAGCGTCGTTCGGCAGACATACTCCCATATGAACCACGGCTTGCCGTCCATTGAGGAGGTGCGCCAGCAGGGGGGAGAGGTCAGCTACCGGCAGTTGGTCCATCAAGTTGATCATGAGGAAGGAGCCGGGCCCTGACCGAATGGGCAAGTTTCTCACCTTGGGGACGAACCCGCTGTTGAAGAAATCCCCGAAAGGATGACAACGATGTCCGTCACGGTTTCCGCTCTTCTCCCGAATGTATTCGCCATCGAGGGCGCTCCGCAGCGTGAAATCGAACTCACCCGCGACGAGGCCGTGCAGATCGTCACAGCCATCAAGGCCGTCGGCACCGCCGATCCCGATTTCATCGGCCTCGATGACTGCCAGTTTGGCTATTACGCCATCCGGTCGAACCCGACTGGCGTCGCCGAAGCTGTTCAGACCCTCAGCTCGGATCTGCAGGTCAAAGTCGCAGATCATTTGACCTTCGCGATCAAACACAGCCTGGGTGTAACCGTCGAGACCCGGGACGACATGGCCTACAACGGCGCGAAGCCGATCCTGCGGGTCGAAGCCGAGCGCACGGACGACCCGCAGGTACAGTGGACAGGAAGCCACGCCGTTGAGGCCCTCCGGAATGTCGGAATCAGCTATGACACCGACAATCCGCACGCGCTCTCCGCAAAGGAACTCGCCACCGCTTGCGAGCAGCGGCTCGACAAGGTGTCTGATATGGACACCGCCCGTCTCCTCGAGATCGCCGAATACGCGATCAGCCAAGCCGGGCCGGACGCACAGGTCCTGGCCGCCTAAACGGTCTTCCCTCCCTTCCGCCATTCCGTTTCACCGCCCATCGAAGGATCGGACGAATGATGCTGCGCGCCGAAAACGACAATCTCACCTATGATGAATTCGAGGCCGGCGTGAAGCCCACGCCTAGCGTCGCTCCGGTTCGAATGGACGCTCAGGTCATCCTACAGGGGCGGGTTCCTGGCGGCTTCATCGTTCTGCAGAAGACCGTGAAGCCTGGTCCCGATGGGATGCCGGTCCTGACTGCCGCACCTCTTGCCATGATGCCCCACCCGGAGTGCCCGCCCAACCGGCCTGTGGCCGTTCAGCCTTCGATCCCTGATCGCGGCCTGCGTCAGGAGCGCCCCGCATTCATCCGTGGTGTCGTTGTTAACCAACCGGCAAGTGCGGTGGAGATTTGCTGAAAACCGAAATATAATACGGTTAGACCGTTTCCTAATTCGTTTCGGGCGGGATGTGAGCAACAGATCCGGAAATCCCCGGAAGAAAGGATGATCGAAATGGCGAGCCTCTCTGCCTGCATGTCCGGTATCACCCAGTCCGCAGGACTGTTCGGGTTCAACATCCAAATGCTCCCGCACGAAGGATCAGAGACCGTTCTGGCCGAGATTGAGGTGCCCCCGGCCTACGCCAGTGAGCATGAGGCCCGCAACAAGGCTCAATCGGCCCTGATGTGTTACGAGCTTACAGGAAAGTTCCCGAACTTCTCTGAAGACGTCAAGGGATCGTCCCTGTTTGCCAGGGTTCGTGAGCTTCGCTCCCTGGCAAAATGCACCCTGAAGGAGGCCGTTGCTGCTTTATCCCAAGCCAATGAACCCCGGTTTGCCGGCGACGTCCTGATGGCGCTGGCCGCTATAAAGGATGAGGAGAGAGCTCACGATCGCTCTGCCCAGTGGCGGATTGAGAACCCGGCGCTGGACCGGGCATTCCCCGTCCCACAGTTTTGACGCGTATTCTCCGTTGACGGAGAGCGAAAGTAAGGTTCCGCTCCTTATGGATCGGAGCCTTTTTCTATGCCCATTCGGTTAAACCTCTGGACAGCGCCCAACGGGTTCGAGCGAATTTACATCAATGGGCTCAATACGACGGATAAGGTGTGGCTCCAGAAGGGAGCAAGGGAGCAGATCAAGATAACGTCCGGCGGTTTAACATCCGCCGTCGTCGAACGTGCCCTGCTCGACGCCTATGGCCTTCAGCGTCTCGATTGGGACGAACTCATCGAAATCGCCAGGACACCTGTTCCCAAAGGCAAGCCGCCAACTGGTACTCCTATCGTGGCAACCGTTCCATTCGGGATAAATGCCGGGCATTGGACCTCGGAAGATGCCGAAGCGCTTGATGCCGACACGATGGCTCACCCGATCCCCGAGCCGACCACACTCTTGGTCGATCATCGCGAGCCAGCCGAACTAAAGGATCGGCTTCGGGCCATTCATAACCTTATCGTCCAGGAAGAACAGCTCGAAGTCGGCGACTACGTCATTCCGGACCTCCTCACGATCGAACGAAAGACCATCAGCGATCTGGTGGTCTCGATCACCGAGGATGCCCGCCGGCTGTTCCATCAGACCGACGCCATGACCATGGTCCCTGGATCCTCGGTTCTCCTCTTGGAGGGAGATGTGTACGGCCAGCAGCGGCTGACCCTGCCGAACATCGCAGGCACGCTCTCATACCTGGCCGTGATCCAAGGTGTCTCTGTCCTCCCGACCCTCTCCCTTCCCCATTCGGTTTACATGATCGCCAAGTTGGTCCGACATCGGGTCTACGGGCTTGGCTACGATATTCCCCTGCGGGGCACCGCACCAAAACACGCTGCGAAGGCCGCAGCCTTCGTTCTGGAAGGATTTCCCGGAATATCGGCCAACCTTGCCCGCCGCTTGCTAAAGCACTTCGGATCCGTTCAGGCCGTTGCCAACGCCACGGAGGCCCAACTCCGAGCCGTCGACGGAATCGGCCCGAGCAAGGCTAAGGCCATCGCCGAGGTCTTGACCGCGCCATACGCCGAGTAATCGACACAGGATAACCAACCAGCCCGTCCCTAAGACGGGCTTTTGCTTTTGAGTGAGGCACACCGGATTCCGGGAAGGTCTCCTCTCGGATCTCACGATGAGGCCTGAGATCTGGATATCCAAAATTCCCCAAAAGGAGCTTCGCATATGCTGACGGTGAAATTCGCCTCGAGCCTCTCCGCCGCCCTCTATCCGAACCTCCTGAAGACGGCCCTGCCGCTCCTCGGCAGCGATCGCGGCGTGGTTGTTCAGAAGGATGGAGCCGATCTGGCGCTCGTCCGAATGGGCGAAGATACCATCACGATCCGGGACCTACCCGCCCATCTGTTCGTGACCGAAGAGACCTTCCTGTTCGACCCCATGGTCTTCGAGGCGTTCGCGCTCGAAGTCAGCGGTCCGGGCGAAAGCCTGTTTCATACCATCGGCCGCTGCGTTTCGGGCTTCTGGGACGCCCGTCACCTCCATATTGGCGACCACGGGATCGCAATCTTCCATGAGAATGACCGGCCGGAACACCTGGGGCCGGACTTCACGATGACGTTCTTCTCCTACGACGACCTCCGGAGGGTCGCCAATCAGGGCTATGGCTACAGCGACGGCGGTACCGTCCTTGGAGCCGATTTCAAGGACCTCGCGTCGGCGCCAACCGAACCCTCTGAGGTCAGGGATGCGCCCAAGGATCCTGAAGCCGACATGATGAAGGAGTTTTATACCCGCGTCCGTTGGCTCATGTGGGAGGAGACTGCCATGCAAATCCAAGCGGACCTCAAGGAATTCAAGGCTTGCCCGAGGCTGCCCATAGCCGATTGAGCCGGGAGGCAGGCGGAACCCTCGCACAAGCCAGCCATTCTATGTGGTGCCTTCCACAATCCTAGGATGCCTGCATGCGCGTTGGCCTGCCCGAACGCCGATCCTGTGAGCGCTATCGTACTGACCTTGAAGGGTGGATCACAGCCGATCCACCCCACGAGCCGCAGCGGTGCACCGTATGGGACCTTTCAGAAAAGGGTGTTCGGCTGGTTTTTCCTGAACCTGCCGATGTTCCAGTCACATTCGAGCTCAAGATCCCGAGCCACGCTGCCATCGCTCAGGTGCGCCTCGTCTGGACTGACGGTTATTTTTATGGAGCCAGGTTCACCGACTAGCTCCCTCGGACCCGGTAGAATGCCAGAGCCGGCCCTACTCAGGGTCGGCTTTTTGCATGGGCGCATCCTTAAGGGAGAAAACCCATGCAAGAACTCTATCTGCTCCATGGTCGAACCCGCCTCGACGAGAACCTCGACGACTGGGGCTTCGACGGCCCCCGCCTTCAGGGGGTCGAGGGCATCCACGGCACCTACGGGAACATCAATATCCACTTCGCTACCGAAGAGGATCTGCTCGCTGCCCAGCAGCTCACAGGCTGGGAAACGTTTGGCGACAATGCCCTTACCCTCCGCATGGCTGAGGATTGCGTCGAGGTCCGGGGATTCAACGGGCACGACAACGACAAGAACCCTCTGACCGGCGCTACAGTCTATTTCGGGGACTGGGGGCTTATGACACCCAAGGCGGAACAGGCCAGCCTGGTCGAAGGCGCCCAGCCGGCTCCGCGGCCGACATCGGGGGCCCCGGGTGAAATCGACTACGTTAAGACTGTCGAATCCTATGGGCTCGTCATCATCCCGTGGGCTGAGTTTCTGGCGAAGACCGACCTTCCTGACGGCCTGATGGCCCGCGCCTTGGATGTCCAGAAGACGGTGAACGGCAGCCACGTTCTCTATGACCCTGACGACGATGCCGAAGGCTTCATGCTGATCGGCGACGATCCCGTTGCCCTTGCCAAGGGATGGGAGGAGTTTTCCGCCGAGGTCAACACCATCATCTATACCTACCGGACCTAGGCCCGGAACGTGAGAGCGCGGGGTGGATACCCTCCCCGCCTTCTCTCCCGATGGATTGCCCCCTCTCGATTCCATCGAGCGAAGATCCTCCGAGATCAAATCCCCAAAAATGATCAGCGGCAGAGAGGCCCGATGTCCAGCAATGCTTTCGAAGACCTGTGCCACTCCATTGATCCGAACGGGACGGTCCACACAGTTCCAGCACGGACCTATCGGGAAATCGGCTCAATGGAATCCTTCAAGAAACATTGGCCGGCGACGGGCTTCTCGACCAAGTTTCAAGGCACCATCGACGAGTTTACTCAGGTCAGTCCCGACCTTCCGGCGGATGAACAGCAGCGCCGGAAACTGGCCGAGGCCTTCCCCCGCTTCTCCGGCAAGGTCATCGTGCATGCCTCCCCCACGGCCTTCTTCGAAGCCATCGGCTACGTCGGGGAAGTCAAGCGGCAATGCCGCAATGGCTACCGCCGATGGAAGCGCGCTGCGCTCTTCGAAAACGGCGTCCGAATAATTTCGACCGCCCCATTCCGTGTCGCTCTCAACGTCTGAAAGGCGAATAGCGATGGCTAACGGATTCATCGTCCACCGGAATGCCGGACACCCGTGGGATCAGCGCCCGGGTTGGGACATCATGGAAGTGAAAGCTCCGAACGAGGCCGCACTTTCACAATTCATCGCCAAGGCAGCCCAGAAGCTCTGGCAGGTCTGGATCCGCGACAACGTCGGTCAGGCATCGGCCGTCCTCTACAAGCCAACCCGTGCGACCAGCACCTGGTCCGATCTGCCCCAAACTGCCTGAGCGGAAAGGAACGCCCGTGGCCGATAAACTATCCGCGCTCAAAGCTCTCCATGCCGACCTGAAGGCCAGCCGCGGCCCTGATCGCGCTCTGGATGCCCGGATCTTTCAGTTCTTCGATCCCGAATCCCGTACGCTTCCCTGGCCGAAATGGATCGATCTGCAGATCGCCGGCCGGGACGATTTCAAGGGCATCAAGCACTTCACCAGCTCAGTCGACGCCGCCCTCTCTACCTTCGAGGATCCGGACGCAGCATCGATCCTGCGGGAAGTAGCCCGTGATCTGGAAAAGCCGGAGCATCCCGACAGGGCTGGCGTGCTCCCTCATATTGCCCGAGCCATCGTGCTTAAGAACATCGAGCACACGATCCTGCAGATGACGCTGACCGGCGACATCTTCTCCCACGGATTCCGCCCCGGAGAAACGGTCCAACTCACCAAGGCGGTGAGTGCTGAAGGTGAGACTTTCCAATCCGGGACCAAAATGGAGATTGAACAAGTCTACGATGACAGCATCGATCTCGTTCATCCTCACACCGCAACCCTGCTGTGGGTGCGACCCGGCGAAATCGAAAAGATCACGGCCCTTAGCTAGCGTGGTCACCCCGGGTTTGTGGGTTTCAGGAACCTTCCAGAAGCTGCCTGATAGGCATGTCTCATCATGTCAGCTTCGAGAGAAAGGAAGGTAAAATCCCCATGAAAATCGTTGCAATGATCATCCTCGCGCTTGTCGCTCTTCTTCCAAGCCCAACTCGGGCTGAGAGCAAAATCCAACAGGGCCATAGGCTCTGGGAGATGAAGGAAAACATCAAAAAGGCGCTCTACGCGTCCAAAGCAGCACCAAAGGTTGTCAAGGCCACCTTCCAATACATCACGATCCGAAATGGCTGTCATCGCATGGCTCTTCCGCCTGGAAAGGCCCTTGCGATGAAGCTGAACGATGATCCCTCGGACATCCAGTCAGCCCAATGCTGCGATAGCCTCAACAGCGCATACCTGTCCTTGGTGGCGACTGCGCCAGCGCCATTCCTTTCGGCTTTGCCGGGATACAATGCGGCAACACCGAACTACGAAAATTTGCAGAGCTTAATTTCGATCGGCAAGGACATTCTTGAAGATCAGCTTCTCGACACAGAAGCAGTCGCGGAGCTCGGTGGAAGTTTTTGGTCCGCGATGATTTTCTCCTGTAAGAAGCCGCTCCTTGAAGGCGCTAAGGACTAGCCGCCTGAATCGCGGTGCTGCCATGGCTTCGGGCGGGACTATGACCCGCCCGACCGAGCAAAGCTCGAAATAAATCGCCGCCACGTATGACGGCGCACATCGCTCGAAACCAGCCCTCCTTACAGTCAAGCTGAAAGAGCACGCATGACCGATACGAACATTGTGATAGCAGCCGCAAAGCGGCTCGACCCAGTTGCTTGGTCCGCAGAGAGCCTCCCGCTCACCGATTCAAAACTGGCTCGGGAAATCGCCGACCGGCGGAAAAACACCCTCCAGATCGTCAAATCGGTCATTCAGACCTTCAAAGAACCGACCGAGAAGATGCTGGAAGCAGGGTTCTTGGCCCTGCCGACGCCGCGCCCATACGACACCCAATCTGTCAGGGCCTCATTCGTCGCCTGCATGGACCAGGCGCTCGGCGAAGCCGAAATCCTCACTGCCTCTAAACAGGGACAAGCACGATGAACTCCACCTACCAGACCATTGAGGCCTTAGCTCAGGAAGCAGGCTGGAACAGCAGCAGCGTCCTGATCCTGATCGCCCAATGGGCAGAGACATCAGGCCAGGCTGCTAGCCTGACGCAGTACCTGAATGATACAGCTCGCGACGAAACGGCCTTATCGGTGGTTGCTCTGACGCCTGAGGGCAGAGCCGAGATCGCAGCTGCCCACGGCTACACGGTCAATGAGAAGGCTCCGGGTCAATTCGTCTTCAATGACCCTGACGGGAACGACGCCGATAATGGCCCGTGGAACACAGCGACGGAAGCCTGGGAGGCCGCCTACTGGGACGGCCTCGGCGACTCCATCACACAGACATCGGACCCCGTTGCTGTCCCTGTCGACCCCGCCTCGAAAGGCTTGGAGCACTGAGAATGCGCCTTCCCCGCAACGCACACGATCCTATCCCCTGTGGGCTCTCAAGGGATCAGATCTTCGCCGAGGCAGCCAAGTTCGCGAAGGAAGGCGGCTTTACGATCGGCACCCCGGCTGTGACCTTGATTGGCCAAATGGGCGGCAAGACCGGGATCATGAATGGCCTTGCCGATGTGGTCATCGGCGCGATGCCCAGCGATGACAGTGATAGCCTCGTTGTCTACGGGAACCGGGATTTCCTGGTTCTGCTCAAGCCGTCCGATAACCCAGACCTCCCCCGGGCAAACCTCGAGGTCGCCAAGGCCATCGGCCACTACGTGCTTCACGCTCCGAAGGTCCGGGAGAAGCACGGCGCCGACGCCGGATTGATCGTCCGGCACTATCCGAAGACCAAGCAGGAAGAGCAGTGCCACCGCGAGGCCGTGCAGTTCGCCTTCGGGCTCTTGGCCCCGCTTGACCGCCTGAAAACCGAGTGGGAGCGTGCCAATGGCGACCTCAGAAAGCTGCGGGAGATTTTCCGCATGCCCTCGGAACTGATCGAGGCGCTCTATCAAAGCTGAATGGAAGCCGCTCCCTAACCCTTTTGCTCAGGGGAGAGGACAAATCCTCTCTCATAAGGCCCTGCCCCCAAGGCGGTTTTGTCGTCTTGCCTCAATCCGGACAAGCGATCATCGGATTGCTGAAATCCCCCAAAGGAAATCGGCCCATGACGGATCAGACAAATTCACCGCTTCGGAATGACGAGGGCCTTCCCATGGAAAAGATTTCCCGCGCTCAGCTTGAGTCCATCGCCCGCTGGATCGGCGCCGTCACTTCCCACCCGGATGCGACCGCCGAGCAGCTCGACGCCGTCTATCAGTACGTGAGCACTGCGTCGCTCACGGAAATGGCCGAGACCGCCCAGTCACTCGGTTACTGAGAACAAGGCCCAACGGTAACCTCTTTCGAGGGCCGTTCGTGAAGGAAGATGATTTTAAATCCCCGAAAGGAAGAAGATCATGGACGCAGTTGACATCATCTATACCGTCGTCGAGACCCAGCGCCTGGCTTCGATTGCCGAGGCCGGTCTGAAGAGCCAGCTCTTCCGCATGGACAATGAGGAACTGATCGACGGTTTCCTGTTCGGCCGCGATCTCAACGCCATCCGCGTCTCGGACCTCGTCAACGCCGAGAATGCCCCATTCACGATCATTGGCTTCAACGCCGACTCGATCTCCGAGATCGTCGACATCATGTCGCTGGCTGGCGGTGTCGAGCACCACGGTATCCGGGAGATGGCCTACTCGACCGAGCCGTTCACCATCCCGGCCTCCGAGCTCGAGTATCTCGACGTGGCTGGTGACTGCTGGATGCAGGTTGAAGGCTACAAGGCCCCGCCGGCGCATTTCGAGATGCTGACGGTATCTGCCAACGAGAACGGTGTCGAAGCGGAACTCGTTGAGGACACCGAGGTCCTCGGTTCGGATCTCCCGGCGGCCACTGAGACGCCGGCTGCGCCGACGGTCGCGGAAAGCACTCCCGAGAAGAAGAAGTACGATCGGCCGTATCTGCCGCCGAAGGAGTATTTCAAGATGCTGCGCGAAACCGGCCAGTATGTCCCTCGCTCTAAGAAGGCCGATAAAAAGCCTTCCAAGCGGGTGCGCTCCGAGGCCGAGCTTCGCGCCATCGGCGGCTTCTACGCTCGCCAGCGCCAGCAAGCCGCCTAAGATCGCTCCATGTCCGATCCAAATGAGGGAGCCGACGGTGCCATCGCCGTCGGCCAGCGGGTTCGCTATGTTGGTCACCCAGAGATGACCACCTGGAACAAGCCCTGCATCGGCGTCACGGGGCGGCTCACTCTAGAGCATGTGTTCCAGTCCAAATACACTGAGACCGAGCAAACCCTTTGGGTTTTTGAGCCGGAACTGCCAGGCAAATGCCTGTCACCGTGGATGTATGTCCGGTTTCGCGATATTCGGCCCATCGCAGAGGACGTTCCGTCTCAGGGGGAGGCTTCCCTTTCAGGTGATTGCTCCTATGAGGCCATGCTGCGGAAGGCCAGTGTTACCAACGCGGATTGCTCCCGGCCCTAAGGCCGAGAGCAACGTTCACTTTTTCAGCGTCCAGATCAGGCAGGCGATAGCCCAGATGATCCGCGCGACGTCGATGTCGATGGTCAGTTCCATCGGATTTCTCCGCGAAATGACCTATGGCCATAGATCGTGAGATCTAGGGAAGAGCTAGCTCTGGCTTGAGAACGTCGCGGCTTTGAAGCTCTAACAGCTTCCCATCCGGCCGGTACGGGTACTCAGGAGCGCTTCTCCTACCCTCCTGAGGTGTCTCACGCTCGTTCAGCGTGCCTGACAATGACAAACATAAGCGCTTGTCCTACTGGTTCAATACTATTCTCGCCTCCCCGGTTCCATTGAACCTGTGGAGGAATTTTCAGGCGCCTTCCTCCCGGAAGGATCGAACTCGATTTGATCCAAATCCCCGAAAGAGGATTGAGCGATGGCAAAGGCGGCTCCCCACGAATGCACCCGTTGCGGCGGCACGGGCATGACCACCCACATCCGGGTCCATTATGGTATCCCCGGCCTCTGCTTTGCCTGCGACGGTGACGGCAAGCGCGAAACTCAGGTGAAGAATATCGAAGTTGCCAAGCGCGCAAAGCAGGTCCGTGCGCTTGCCGAAAGAGCCAATGCCGAAATCCGTGCCCTTGCTGAGCAGCACGGGGGCCAGAACCTCCACCTCTCCTATGAGAAGCGCCGCGCCTTCGCATTCTCCGAGGTCTTCTCGACTGCTCAGTATGCCGAGAAGTTCAACATGAAGCCCAAAGAGGCCTTCATCGAGCTCGCCCGGTCCTGGCCGCATTATCGAATCTGGACCGACGAACAGGGCCAGCCGAAAGGCTGGTGGTACGCGTGAGAGACGCTAACCATTTCAAGGACTTCTAGTTGAAAGCTGCGGCCCCATCATGGATATACCCCCCTAAGATGGGGTATTATTTCGGAAGGCCGATTTAGACCTAAGATCTGAAAATCGTTAAATGACGTAAGGGGGCGCATCATGAACACTATCCCTGTAACGAAGCTTAAATACGACCTGTTATCGGCAAAGCCAGTAACAGTATTGGCAGTGGTAGCGGTGCTGGCTTTGGCTTTGACCCTGCCGCTATTGGACGTATACATACTTGCAGCGGCGTCTAGCGAGATAGCATATTGGCTCGGGCTATATAGTCTGTTCCCCTTTTCGCTGAATATGGTTCCCCAATACCTGCCCCTGTTAGCCGTGTTCTTCATTGGCTATAAGTTACTCCGTAAGCGGGCAAACCGGATTGATCAGGAGACACAACTTGCGGCTATGGCGAAAGCTGCGTCGAGCCCAGTTCAACTCCACAGTTTCATTAGCCGCAAGTCGGGTATTGCGATTGCTGGGAACACCTTGCTCATTGTTCGTGAAGGAAAGCTCGGAGCAATTCCTTTGGAAGCTATTCGGAAAGCGTGGTGGGACATACCCGGGCGCGACGTTGTCAGCGCCTATGGAGCTAGCCCGGTCGTCGCTTGGCAGGTCGGCATGGCCAATAAGATCGCGAAGGAAGAAGCCGACGCCAACAGCGGATTTTACTTCGAGGTCTCAGATATTGCTAATCCGCTTTGGTTCTTCCACTGCACCGACGCAAGTATCCTCCGTCGGTGGAACGAGGTGATTAAACAAGCTTTCGAGCGCACCGACCTCAAAGAGAAGGCCGCCTAGTCGGAAAGACAATAATTTAGTTGAGGGATAAAGCCTGCCGACCTCCGGGTCGGAAGGCTTTTTTCGTGCGCGGGATCACAAACCCCTGTTCCACCTGGGGCCTCGCTTCCTTCTCCAGTCCAAGATCGCGAGTTCATCAAGATCAAAATCCCCGGAGAAAGACGATGGCAGCAGCGGCTCCAGCAACGGAAATGGGCATGTTCCGGCAGTTCTCCTTTCTGAGCTTCCATACGGCGATGGACGCGTTCACAGCGGTCACGAATGCTGATCCTGCCGGGATCATTCCGGTCAGCCATGACGTGATCAACAACATGGTTCAGGTCTCCGAAGTGGACGGGAACACGGTTCAGGAAATGCTCCGGGCCGCCGGTATCAACGTCGAGGGCGAGACAGTCAGCCTTCCCCTTCAGGATGTCTGGGTCATCGAAGCGTTCGAAACCCCCGACTATGCCTTTGAGGATTATATCGACGAGGAACACGGCCTCTTCCGCTGCGCCGCCTGAAACGGAGGAGCCCTCAATGCCGATCACCCGCGTCATTTTGAAAGTCGATGCTCGGAAAGGTCCGTCCGAGTGCCACATTACCGATCTTCGGTTCCAGCATACCGAGGAGCAGATCGCCTTTGGGATCGCCCTCCGGGATCGAGCCTTCCTACCGCCTGCAGAGCCGATCTCCGGCTATGAGGCGTCCTTCGACACCCTCCGGAACCTTCGGCTCAACCCCGAGGCGGCGACAGTCAACTCGCAGCGCGTGTCTCTCCGTGTCGTCAATGACGTCGCCGAGCTTCTCGATGTCATCGAATTCGTCGAGCACGACATGGATCTCTCCTGTCGTGTCCTGACCACCTTTCCCAGCTCGGGATCATCGGAAAATCCGAGATGAAATCCCCAGAAAGGAAGTCCGCCGTGCCCGATATTCGCTATCACATCGTTCCGCAGGGCCTGATGATGTCGGTCAATGGCGAGCCGACGTTCTGGTTTGACCGCAAGGCGTCCTTCGGCATCCTCTGGGAGCACATCGACGACACCCAGATCGAGATCCTCCGCCACGGGCGGGTCGAGATGATTATAGAGAGGGAAGC
The DNA here is from genome assembly GCF_024519725.1 of Microvirga sp. Mcv34. Taxonomy (GTDB): domain Bacteria; phylum Pseudomonadota; class Alphaproteobacteria; order Rhizobiales; family Beijerinckiaceae; genus Microvirga. The sequence continues at coordinate 62,372 of NZ_JALJRK010000024.1, forward strand.
CTCTTTCAAGGCATTCTATACCGAGCTCGGCACGGAGGCCCCTCGGGCGAGCAAGGCCTTTGTGACTGTCGAGCAACTCGACCATGAGACCATCGACACTCTCAACCGTGTTCTGGCCGGCGAGGAAAGACCGATCGTCATCGCCACTGCGATGCAGAGGTTGGCGCGGCAAGCCCTTCTCCGAGTCATGCCGGCGCACAAGCGCTACATGCTCGAAGCGGCCTAAAGGAGGGTTCACAATGCACCCTCGCCTCTATCGGCCCCGTCAGGCTCTCGTCATCCGGATTCAAAGGGAGACGCTCGCATCGCGAATGGCCGCAGCATTCGTGACTCTGCGGGATAAGCCATCCGGCCCTCGAGAAACCTTCCTCCGCCTTCGAGCCGAGGAAGCCCGTCAGGCCGTCCGGCATCCGGGTCGGAAGCGACGCTGATCTATCCGGATTTTCTGTCCTCCTGAGGTGGGCAGACAATCTGAGATGAAAATCCCCGAAAGGACACGGCCATGGCGTTCGATTTCTCGAAGATCAAGGTTCTCACCCCGGAGGAGCGGGCAGCCCGGGAGGCGGCCGACCTTCAGGCGCAGATAGCCGAGGACGCCAAGAAGCGTGAGGAGTTGTCCAAGCACACGATCACCGTGACCCTGAGTGAGTTCCCGATGCATCGGTTCACGACATCGGGTGACAAGATCGTCGCCTTCCACGGGGCTGATGAGCGCGGCCGCCGCTTCAGCGGGACCTACTTCGCCCCCTTCTTCCGGGAGCGCTCCGAGATCGACGTGATGCTCGCCCCGATGGATCAGGGCACGGCCGTCGTGGTCCGCGGCTACTGGAAGAAGCGCACCTGGCGCAACCAGCAGAACCAGGAAGTCCAGTCCTGGGAATTTCAGATCCAATTCGTCGAGCCCAAGCAGGGCTGAAGCCACCGATCCGTCCTATCCGAACAGCAGGAGACCCCGTTATGTCCGACCAGAAGATCGTGTCCGCTCGCATCACTCCGATTTCGCGCTCGCCGTTCGGCCCGCTACCGGAGGTCCACGCCACCCTTGAGGACGGCAATGAAGTGAAGCTGTTCGACTACTATCCGGACGAAATTAGCTTCTCCTCGTCCGAGTTCGTCGGCCTCACCGAGGCGGAGGGCCGAAACCTGAAGTTCCAGAAGGACGTGGCGTTCCTCCGCTCCTAAGCCGCCACCCTCCCCCGACATCAATAGAAGGATAGCGCCAATGGCGGCTGCCACCGACCTGATTGCCACCCACCGCTGCTTCGTGTTCCCGGACGCCGAGACCGCCGGAGCGGTCTACACCGAGCTCATGCTCCGCACCGAGACCGACTACATGGGACTCTACATCGACCCGCCGACCCGCACCATTCTGGTCAGTGAACCCTTCGGCGATGCCTTTGTCTCCCTGCTCGACGACACCGGCAATCTCGGGCCCGAAATCCTGGTGAAGCAGAGGATCGGTGACGCGTTCTACGACGTCGGGAACGCCCTCGAGGTCCTGCAGAAGGTCTGGCACACCCCCCAATACGGGATGGGCACTGACGGCAACCTCTATCTGATGAGTGGGCCGGACACCGTTTACACCCTTCCCCCTGAGGGGAAGCTCGGCCTCTTCTACGACACCGACACCGCCCTGGGCGGAACGCTCCACAAGCACGGTCCCGCCGACTTGGTCGAGGAACAGTTTATCAAACATCGCGAAGCCTTCCGGGCGGCCGGCTGGTACGAGCGTGCCAACCAGATGAGGCTCGTCGAGATCCCAGTCGCTTCCCTCACGCCGCCGGTGATCGCCGAATTGAACGCCTGCCTTTCTATTTCGGGGCGTATCGGGAAAATCACCGAACGCCTTGGACCTCTTCACTGACCCGGAGAGCGTCCATGGACGACTGTCCACACTGCGAGGGCACCGGCGAGCGAGACTGGCTCAGCGGTGCCCGTTGCTACGAGTGCAACGGCACGGGCGTCCACAAGGACGATGATCCATGCTGTGACTGTCTCGGAGATGGGTCCTGCTCAGGCCGGTGCCTGGAGCACCCGTCCGGTCACTAAGAATTGAGCGGGCGGCTGATGCGAAAGTCCTCGAAGAAGCCGCTCACAAAATGGTGTGAGGCGCTTTCCAAAGCCTGGATCTTCTCCTCAACCAGGTCCGCCAAGACGCTGCTTGGATGGGAGGCCCGCACCTCTCTTACTGCATCCCTGACCTGATTAAGATCTAGGGAAGAAACCATCACCTTTTGACCGTCTCTGGGCCCCTGTTCCAGTGTCATGCGTGTTCTCCACGTATGCCGACGACGCGGCGGAAAAGCCCCAGCCCAACAGCCACACCAAGGTAGGAATGGCCTGTGGCGGTTTCTATTGAGGCCTCGATTACGAATTCGTTATTACGCCGGCTCCTCACCGGCATGTGAACAATGGCCGACCCAAAGCATCGGGTCGATTACGCCAGGGGTAATCGGAATGGCCCCTCTCAGACGCCATTGCTGGGGAAAGTTGACCAGTCCGGTCGAAGTTCGTCTGATTTTGGTTAACACTGGGAAAGGGGAGGATGACGCTCCCCGAAATCTTTGGGGGGAAAACGATGTTCTCGTTTCTATCGCAATTCTTCCTGGGAGAACCGCCTCAGCCGCGGGACTTCGACATCGGGGCGGTCTACCACTCTCCGAACCTCCACGCCTTTTTCATGTTCGGTCTCATTCTGCTCTGCCTATGCTTGGCTCCGGCAGTGCTGGCTCTGTGGAAGGCTCACAGGCAGGGATGGGCCACTGGGCTGGGCTTGGTGGTTGTTGTCGGGGTCGCCATCGCGACGGGCGGCGTTTACGCCAGCGGATACTCAGAGGCGAAATACCCCAACCTCCAAGGAGCGCCGGGCAAGAAGACAGCGATCGCCGGCAGCACAGCCCCTCGCGCCTTCGACTAACCGATAACGGGTGCTGCGTGGGGAAAAACCCCAAAGAGCCTGCCCGTCGGAGGAAGAGGAGGAGAGGTCGTGTCCGAATTCATCATTGAAGCGGCAATCACAGGGCCGCAGGCGACCATCGGCGAATTCAGATCCCAGTTTTTGGATTCCTTCCCGGACATCAGGAAAGACACTTCGGATGAGATCATCGTCACCCTGTCGGGCGGTGACTTGGACCCCCGCCCTACTCTGCTGAACCTGTCGGGCGAGTTTCCCTCTCTGACATTCTCGGTCGCCGAATACGGGGCTCATCTTTCGGAAGATCAGCCATCACACCGTTGGATCGCCCAGGACGGGGAAATGAGGTTCGGGCGATAGCGACAGCGACGACGCCATTCTGGGAAACGAACTCGTCCTAAACACGGCTCTTGGTTCGTTCGGAAGCTTATTTCGGATCATGAGCGTGAAGATGATTTCGAAAAAATCCCCAGAAAGGATCAAGACAATGGCTCGCTTCAACCCGGTTCAGGCAGCTCTCGCCAACGCACGCAGCCAAGGTCGCAGCACCCACAAGGTCGTCGACACCCGCCGCAAGGGAAAGGGCGTCCCCTACAACCGGGCTGCCGCCAAGCGCCGGGACGACTACTGAGCCGGCCCAGCCTTCGCCCTCCATCGTCGAAATAGAAAGCAGCCTCGATGCGCAAGATCGCGACCCTGTTTCTCGCCCTGCTGACTCTCGGCATCTCCTTCGCGGAAGCCACAGCGCAATCCCGGTACCCCGGGGTCCATGCTGAAAGCCGATACGGCCGGGATCGATACTCCGGCTATGAGCGCGGGTATCGGCCTCAGTATGCCGAACCCCGTCACTATGGCCGCCCTCGACACTACCGTCGGGACAACGGCGACGCCATCGGAGCAGGGATCTTGGCGCTGGCCTTAGGCGCCGCCGTCGTGGGCGCGATCGCCAACCAAGCGCAGGTCCAGGCTGCTCCACCTCCTCCGGCTACAACGGACCCCCAGCTCGCTGCCTACTGCGCTCGCCGGTTTCGGTCCTACGATCCAATGACCGGGACCTACCTGACGGGAGCAGGCGAACGGATCGTCTGCACCTACTGAACGCGAAATCCCGGCTCGACGGCAAAAGGCTCCCAAGGGGGCCTTTTTTAGTCGGCGTGCTCTCAAACCCCCTGCGATCATACCGGATTAACGCAATCCGATGATTCCAGTCACGCATCATAATTCGGATTCTGGACGCCAAACCGGAATTCGAATAATGCCGGATAGGGAAGGTTTCTCTCGTTTGACGAAGCTCGGTTGAGGGACGGGCTTTGCCTAAACCCCAAGGGCCTTCGGGCCACTCCCTCTGAACCATGGCCTAAACAGGCCACAAGGAAAGTCGATGCGTAAGTTCGCTTCTCTGCTGATTGCCGCCTCTATGCTGGCAACTCCAATGTCCCAGGCCGTTGCCGCTCCCCACAATCACACGCCCGATATAACCAAGGAATATCCGGGTGAAAGCTACAGCCAGTACCGCCGGTACTATGGTGGCCCGCGCTACTATCACGGCCCTCGCTACTATCGCCGCGGCGGCAATGGCGGCGCGGTCGCAGCAGGTGTCCTTGGTTTGGCCGCTGGCGCCATCATCGCCGGCGCAATTGCCAGCCAGGCACAGGCTGCCCCGCCCCCGCCTCCCGGAACAGTCGATCCGCGTCTGGCGGCCTACTGCGCCCGCAAGTATCGGTCCTACGACCCGAACACAGGAACGTTCCGCGCCAGCAACGGCATGCGCTACGTCTGCACCTACTAATCGGTCTGTTTCAGACCCGACGGAAAGAGGCTCCAACAGGGGCCTCTTTTTTATGGGCGCTTCGCCAAACCTCTGGAATTTGGACCTCGGCCCCCCGAGAACGCCTAGGGTTTCTCTGTTTCCTCTAAAATCATCCTATCGATCCGATGATTTGAGAAACCCCGAAAGGTTCGAAATGACTGACGCTTCCGCCTCCCAGCCGCAGGATCTCCCAAACGATCCGATGACGGACGTCGGCCACCTCCTGATCCGCGCCTACAATGGCGATCAGTTCGACCCGTTCTTTGTTCAGGGCCACCCGTCTATGGGTGAACAGTCGGAGCGGATCGTCCGTGCCTGCTTCTATTATGCCATCGTGATGACGCCAAAGATCACGATGCTCTACGACAACTGCGGCCGTGGCGGCATGTGCGACATGACTGTCGACGAGATCTCCGTCATCTGGAGAACGCCCGCTCTGCTCGAAAGCCTCGGCACCACCTTCGAGGCCCTTCAGAATGGTACCGCCGTCATCACGGCGACTGAGGCCCGAAAGCCCGACATCGACCTTTGGGCCCGGATCGCGGAGGCCGAGGGGAAGGTGCTCAAGGCAGCTTAAACTAACGCAACTCACTCCGACGATAGGAATACTCGTTTTGGGATCCATCCTCATGCCGTTCCACGATCCGAACCCGATTACCCTTGTCGAGAACCTCAAAAGTCACCACGCTATCCAGCGGATCGGTTCGCCAGCGGCCGGTTTCTGAGGCCCAGATCACCCTGGTCCCCTCCAGACGGCACCGATATTTCCAAAGTGTCCAATCCGACGGACGATTATAGGAGACGATTGTAATCTCTCCTTCGGGCTGGGCTTTCATGATGGAAGGCTTTCTGCCCATCACGCCGCCCATTGCCGCACGACAAATCTCGCCTCGCTCCGCGGGAGTGAGTTCGGCTGCATAAGCCGGTCCTGCCACGGCTAACCCTACGACCAGGATTCCAAAACGTCTCATCGCTATACCCATCTGAATTCTGGTATGGGGCTACTAATACTCGATCGACTCCGCTCTCGGATTACCTGCTATGTTCCCGATATTCCATAAGCCTCTCCTCATGAGCGCACTGTTTGGAGCCACTCTGAGCGCGGTTGCGATAGGCCCCACCTCTGCAGGCGAGCTATATATCTATGAGCACAACCTTTCGGTAATCGACTGGTTTGTCGTCGGAGATAAAATCAAGGCAACGTATTCCAAGCCAAAGGCCAGCCTCGTGGCGGCAGGGGTCAAGGAAGGCGCGGTCCTTTTCGAAGGGGACTACGAAGGAAACCGGATCATCGGCACCGCCTACGCCTTCAAATCCGGCTGTGCCCCTGCCCCCTATCAAGTGATCGGTATGGAGCAGGGAAGCCAGATTATCCTCCGCGGTCCCGGCCCAGTTAGATCCAAGAGCGGATGCGACGTCATCGGGTATTCCGCAAAAAGCCCACATGCCGAACTGACGTTCCAGTATTCTGCCACCCACCATTGACCGTCAGGACCTTGCCTGCCTGCCGGATCCCGCTTGGTCAGCCTGTGTTATGATCCGCAGTGACTCAAACGGACGGTTGCGGTGATGGAGGCATCACTCCTAAGCAGCTTCGCCTGCCACGACGGCCAGGAAAGCCTTGTCCTCGGCCAGAGGCCGGACGGTTCCATCGCTCACATCTCTGAGGTGCCCCGAGGGACGGCCTGCGAGTGCACCTGTCCTGGCTGCGGGGCTCCTCTCGTGGCCCGGAAGGGAGAGGTCCAACACCACCATTTCGGCCACCAGGGCACCGAAGACGGGCGGCCCTGCAACACAGGGCCGGAAACCGCCCTGCACAAATTCGCCAAAGAGGTTCTGGAACAGAAGCTACAACTCTTCCTGCCGACCCTGGACCTTTGGGACGGTTCAGAGCGGTGGGTGGGCTTCGAAGGAAGATCCTATGAATTTGACGCCGCCGTCCTGGAGAACCGTCTGGGAGAGATCATTCCCGACGTCATCATTCGAAAGGGGAATAGGGATCTCATCGTCGAATTTGCCGTCACCCATGAATGCGGGCCGGCCAAAATCGCCATAATGGCCGAAATGGACATCAGTGCCATCGAGGTCGACCTATCCAAACTGCCTCGCGACATCTCGCGGGAAGGGCTAGAAAACGCCATCCTCCACGCGGCCCCGCGCAAATGGCTCCACAATCCTAAAATCAGGGAAGGGCAACGGGAACTTGAAATCCGTCGGCGCCGGCGAGCCGACACACTCTCCCGGCAGGTATCTCCTCTTCTGAAAGCCTATCGAGCGACTCTCGAGAGCCATCGAATCTCCCTCAATGCGTGCTTGGCGGTCGGCCGCATCAAGAGCGATGGCATGGAGAGGGCTATTGGTCACAATGTCCCCGGATCGGGTTGTTTTAAGGTCCCGCCACGGGACTGGCAGGCAACCATCCTCTCCGGCGTGATCGAACAGGCTGTTGTGGGGAGATCCGCCAATATCACTATCAAAGATGCGCTCCGGAAAATTCGGGATCGAGACTGGATCAACTTCCGTTTCACTCGCATCTCTGAAGACCAAGCAGTTGTCCTGCGGGAAAGTTCGGTTCAATTCGAGTTCCCGGAATTCGCAATTCAGGCGTGGGCCGCCGCCCTTTCACGCCTAAGCATCCTTGTTCCCGTCTCCAGCACCGGACGATGGATTCTCCACCCCATGATCATCAAGGAGATCCAGTCCAAGCGCACCGCCGATAAACAATCCAAGTAGCCGCTTTCCCATAGCACGGAGGACGTCTTCGATTTCGGGATCATTGCCGCGAACAGATGATCGGAAAAATCCCCGAAAGGATCCTCACGATGGATGCGAGCCGCTACTCCCTGAAGCTCCACAAGGACTTCCCCGGCAAGGGCTGGCTCCTTGAGCTCCACATGAACGACAGCGACGAAGAAGATGTCGCCTTCGTAGAGATATTCCGTGCCACCGCCTTTCGGTACTTGGGCGCGGCACCCCACGGCTTCACCCGGCACGACGACGGAAGGCGTTTCGTCGACACCAACTGGTTTCTCCAGGGCGAAAGCTCCGACTGGCTAATGTTCGAATTCTGGACCAGCGACCAGACAGCCATTCTCGACGGTGTCATCCGCGTCATTGAGGCGCTGGAAACCCAGGGCGTCTCCGTCGTTCTGCAGTGATAGGATGCCGACATGGCCGATCACTTCACGACCACCTACTACGTGCTCGATCCCAAAGGGACCGTACACCGGGTAAAAACCGAAACCCTCGGGGACCTCCGGGCCCTCGACAGCTTCCGTCGCCAATGCCTCATCCATGGCTATAGCGCCAAGGAGCAAGAGCAGGTTGAGGCAGACATCCACGCGAAGATCTATGAGCAGATCTTCGGAGGCGACATCATCAAGCACGAGGTCCAGCACGCTTTCCTTGAGGCGAACGGCACGCTGGTCGACCACGAAAGCCCGAAAGGATTCTTCGAAGCCATCGGGTACACCCGAAGCTTGAGGGACCGCTGCAAAAGGCAGCACAAGCGGTACATGGACGACGGGAAACTTCCGGGCGGCGGTTTCGTCTGCAATGATCCTGCCCCCTACCATGTCGATCTGCCAGGGTTCGCCGGCTAAGTGCCTCATCTCCTTTCGGGACATTCCCATGAACCAATGATTGGGCAAAACCCCGAAAAGGAGATTGGACATGCGGATCCGGCGCTTCAGCAGCTTCGACAAGACCATCGGATCCGATCGCGACACCCTAGTCGGCGAGTTCCTCGACGTCAGCACCGCCACTGACCACGAGTTTCCCAACGAGCTCGGCCGCCAGCGCTACGCCCGCTACATCCATGCGGTCGGCTGCCTCCAGTATGGCGACAAGTTTCTCGCTGACCTGGAAGCCGTTTACGCAAGTGGAGTCGTTCAGCGCCCCACTTTCCCGGTCGGGGAGGCCGCCTGAGATGGACGCCGCAACCCAACACACCACCCCGTCCATGACCTATGAGGCGTGGAAGGCTCAGGCCGTCTCCTACGCCTGGACCACTTACCTCCTGCCAGATGATTGCATCGAGGACGACAGGTTCCAGTCTGCCTTCTCCGCCGGCGACACGCCGGAGCGGGCGGTCGATGACCATTGCCAAAGGTACGACATCAATAAGGTCGGCCCTTGGGGCACGATCTGAAATCAGAAACCCGCCCCGACAAAGGGCGGGTTTTCTTATGCTCCAACTTCCAAACCCCATCGCCCTGATCCCTGCTCATCTCAAGTTTCGATTGGGATTGTGAAGAGATGATCGAAAAAATCCCCGAAAAGGAGCAAGGCGATGGACACCCTCGAGCAATTCACGGTTCTGTCCGGCATTCGCATCCAGGTTCTGGCTCAGGCTATCGCCTGCAAGACAGCCTTCGCCCGCGACCTCCATGAGCGCCTGGCACAGCAGCTCGCTTACATCTGCAAGAAGCTTCGGCTGGAGATCGCCGTCGCGGCCCGCTTCGGGGACGAAGACGAGGGCGCCTTCATTTGGGAAGGCCCAGACGAGATCCACCTGATCGACAGCCTCTACATCGATCACGGGACCCGCGAGTACCAGATCAACGGTGAGAACTGGTACTCCCTCGATGGAGACGGCGAGCCGATCGCCTCGCCTGCGACTGCCGAGCAGACCGAAGGGCTGGACCGCTTCATCGAGGAACTCGCCCAGTACGGCGTCCTCGTCACAGCCAACTACGTCTTCATCCCCTGCGAGGAGCAGATCGCGGCCTAAGGGCCGCACCTCCCATCGCGTCGATCTAACAGCTTCGGAGAAAAGGCATGACCGCCGCATCGCTCAACAAGCCGGCCCCGCTCATCTGGACCGACCGCATGTCCACCGGCATGAGCCACTACACCTACTTCGGCGGCCGGACCCCGGGTGAACAGATCGTCTACGTTCTGCGCAGCGATCTTATCCTGGACAAGGACACGCAGGAGCGCTGGGAGGTCTCCTGGAACACCGGCTGCTATCCGCGCCGACTTCCGGAGAACCGGTACCATCCGACCCTCTGGGCTGCGGTCGAAGCTGCCGAGGCGGAAGTCGCCCGGGTCACCGCTCAGCCGAAACAGCCCTGCCGGGCCTGCGGTCCGCACTGCGACATTTGGAAGGACAGCTAATTGGCCCTGGCCGCCTAAGAACCTTCCCTCTCGATTCACTCACGACAACAGAAAGGATGCCGTCGATGTCGATCACCGTGAAACGTCCGAGAAAGCGCTTCCCCTGGAAAGGCATGCTGCTCAAACGGGACTGCTACCGTGACCTGAGCACCTGGTGGAGCGAGAGCTTCTGCCGCCGAAAGAAAGCCTGATCCGGTCGAGACGCAAGAAGGCCCCCGAAACAGAGGGGCCTTTTTCTATGCTCGCGTTACCAAACCCCGGTCAAAGACCGGCCAAAGCATTTGTCAGCCGAATGTCGACTTCGTTCACCTCTTGATAGAGACGTCCAGCTTCAGCAATCACATCAGCGCTCCACGACATCCGGTTTCGGCCGAACTTCTCGTAGAGTTCGTCCTTTGCCGTCTCCAACTCCCGACGCCGATCTCGGAGCGCTTGGATCTCCGGTGTGACCTTCGGCTCCACAGCCTCATCCATGTCTGTGTTCGGAACGAGGTAGAGGTTCCTGTCCTGATCTGGGACAGCGCGATAAAGGTGCTCGGGGTATTCCTGACCCTCTTCCCACGCCTCGGGATCAAAATCAGACCAATCGCGCTCAGCCTCACCAGCCCCAGCAGAGAACGTCACTGACGCTTCAATATGAACAGGGGCAGGTTTCGGCTTTTCAGACGCAACAACCTTCGGCGCCTCGACAGGCTTTGCCCTCTGCTCGATGACAGAGGAAGGCTCTGTAGACGCTGAGGGAACAGCAGCATCCGTCTCCTGAGGAGATACACGCTCAGGAACAGGGATTTCGACTCCCTCCCTTGCCCTTTTGGAGAGAAGGAAATCGGCCTCTTCATCATCAATGTCAGGATACTTAGCCTTGATGGCCGTACGCTGCTCATCGGTGAAAGTGCCTCTAGGCACGATGAAGCTGTTTGTCACATTAAAGGGGCGACGCCCCTCCTTCAGCTTCTTCCTGTGCTCGGCTACAAGCACCTCCTGATCGGCCAGCTTTTTCTTCTCAGCCTCTTTGGCCGCAACCCGACGCGCGATCCACTGCTCGCCCTCCTCACGGATCTTGGCGATCTCAGCGTCGATCTGATCTTTGCGCGATTGCACACGCTTCTCGATCACGCCGGGACGCTCAGCGCCCCAGGTGTAGCGCTTCCCGTCCTTGCGGGCGGTGTTGACTGATACTGATCCGGTCGCAGCAGCGCCCATCACAAAGCCTCTCACTTTGTCAAAAACAGGAGGCGCGCAGTTGGACTCACACCTCCGAATTAAACCGGAAGGTAGCAGCCTTAAGGCCAAGATTCAACGAAGGGAAACCCGGAAGGCCGAGTTCAACTGACACTCAAATGGCAGTTATCACCAGAAACCTCCTGCCAGTCTGTCGCGCCGGAAAGGCAGATGGTCGGAAAGCTGACCTGTCGCACAAACGGCAGGTCTGAAAATTCTCACCTGACAGCACAAAGTAAAACGGCCTGACAGGTCACTTTTCGACTTACCTTTCACACTTCGGGCGAGCGACAGGTCCGAAAGCAGGAGGCCTGTCACATCTTCTCCGCCCTGGCAGATTTCCCAGCAGCCCTCTGTCCTCTTTTGCTGCTCTCTGGGAGGCAGTCCGTCCGCGATCGAGCGACAGTCGAAAGCACACAGTCCGCGCTCGCTTCATATACCCTGTTGATACCGGAGTGAAACTCCCCAGACCTGCCGATTGAATTTTCCCCAGGTGAGCGCGGCTGCCGATCGTTTCGGAAGCCGCCGGGAAGACCGGCAGGCTTTCTTCGCCGATGCTGCTCCTGATGGTCAGGAGGACAGGCGGTGATCCAGCTTGGGGAGTTAGTCATGATCCTGGAATGGCACCGGCAGGGCATGTCGGTCTCGGCCATTGCCCGCCAGAGCGGCCTCGACCGCAAGACGGTCCGCAAGTACATCCACCGCGGCCTGGAGGCGCCCGCTTATGGCCCACGCAAACCGCGTCAGACCGTCCTCGATCCCTTCACCGGCTACTTGCGCGAGCGCGTGAGCGCCTTTCCGGGCCTGACCGGCAGCCGCCTGTTCCGCGAGATCAGGGAGCGCGGCTATGCCGGCGGCTACACCGCGGTCACAGACTTCCTGCGCGAGATCCGCCCCGCAACGCCATCCTCCTTCGAGGTCCGCTTCGAAACCCCACCCGGCGTGCAGGCCCAAGTCGACTTCGCCCAGTTCCAGCTGGTGTTCACCGACGAGCCCTCCGTCCCGCGCATCGTGTGGCTGTTCTCACTGGTGCTGGGCTACAGCCGCCTGATCTGGGCCCGCTTCGTCCTGCATCAGGATCTGGCCACTCTCTTGCGCTGCCACGTGGCCGCCTTCGAGGCTTTGGGCGGCGTACCGCACGAGGTGCTCTATGATCGCATGAAGACCGTGGTCACCGGCGAGGCCACCACCGGCGGCATCGTCTACAATCGCTCCCTCATCGATCTGGCCCGTCACTTCGGCTTCCATCCCAAAGCCTGCCGGCCGTATCGGGCCAAGACCAAAGGCAAGGTCGAGCGGCCGTTCCGCTACATCCGCGAGGACTTCTTCCTGGCCCGCTCCTTTTGCAATCTCGAAGATCTGAACCGGCAACTGCAGCACTGGCTTTCGACCGTCGCCAATCCCCGCATGCATGCCACCACGCGCCGTGTCGTCATGGAGGCCTTCGCCGAGGAGCAACCACATCTGCGGCCTCTGCCGCTGGCCCCGTTCCGCTCGGTGCTGCGCCTGGAGCGGCGGATCTCGCGCGAGGGCATGGTCAGTGTGGGCGGCAACTTCTACAGCGTGCCCGACGCCACCCGCCGGCGCGTGGTCGAGGTGCAGACCCTGGCCGACGAGATCCGCATCTTCGAGGATGGGGCGTTGATTGCCGCCCATCCGGTGCTGGAGGGCCGCCATCAGCGCCGGGTTGCACCCGGTCATCGTAAGAGCCTGCCCACAGGGCGCATGCGTGCATCCGAGATCTCGCCGGTCTGCCGCACTGGTGATGTGGTCGCGCAGCGTTCGCTGGAATTCTATGACGCGGTCGCCCGCCATCTAGCCCGGGAGACCCGCGCATGAGTGCCGCTCTCGAACTCACCCCCACGGCTCTGGAGCGGATCCGCCAGGATCTGGTCGGCCTGAAGATGCCGCGCGCCCTGGAGGCGCTCGATGCCATCGTGCGTCGCCTCGAGCAGGGCGAGATCAGCGCGCTGGAGGCTATCGACACGCTGCTGTCGGAGGAGCTGACCCTGCGCGAGAACAGCCGCATCAAGACCGGCCTGCGCATGGCGCGGCTGGCAACGATCAAAACTCTGTCGGGCTTCGACTTTGCCTTCCAGCCTTCGCTCGACCGCGACCGCATCCTGACCCTGGCGCAGTTGGGCTTCATTGGTCGCTGCGAGGTCGTGCACTTCCTCGGTCCGCCGGGCACCGGCAAGAGCCATCTGGCCACGGCGCTGGGCGTGGAGGCAGTGAAAGCCGGCAAGAGCGTGTACTTCTGCACCCTGGCAGATCTGATCGGCACGCTGGCCCGGGCTGAGCGCGAGGGGCGCCTGGCGGAGCGGATCCGATTCTTCTGTCGGCCCGCCCTGCTCATTGTGGACGAGATCGGCTATCTGCCGGTGGTGTCCGGGGGCGGCAACCTGTTCTTCCAGCTGGTCAACGCCCGCTATGAGCGTGGGGCGATGATCCTGACCTCGAACCGCGGCTTTGCCGAATGGGGTGAGGTGTTCGGCGATCCTGTGGTGGCCACGGCCCTGCTGGATCGGCTTCTGCATCATGCGGTGGTGATCCAGATCGAGGGCTCAAGTTACCGCCTGCGTCAGCACGCTGAGCTGATGCCCGAGCATGTGCGCTCCAAGGCCCTGATCACGCCGCCCGATCCGGCACCGGCCCTGCGCCGTCGAGGACGTCCTCCGAAAAATGGACCGACGCCCCTGGGGATGTAAGCGGCACAAGTGGGGAATTTTACTTCGGCGCTTCTGGGGACGATTCAAACGGCATTGACATACCCACGCGACACCCGTCGCCTGGTCCGATCGCGCTCCGACGGGATCCCTGGTCAATGGAGCCGCCTGTCCCTTCAGATCCGACATGAAAGGTCGGTTTCGGCACCACCTGTCATCAGTTCCGGCCCAGTCTGTCAGGTCCCGTTACGACAGACCTTTCATTTGAGTGACAGGCCATACATGCGGGCACCTGTCATCACCTCGGCCAAACCCTTATGGCGCAAAGGCTTGGCTTCTCGGCCACTCGCACGCGGCTCTCCAGCCGGGACCAATACAAGCTCGCCTCATGCCAGGAGCCTGCGACCGACACGCTCCACGAGACGGGCCGGATTGATCGCAGATCTGCCGGAGCAAGTGACAGGTCTGGAGCAAAGCGACCTGACACACCGAGCGGCCGACCAGCCCGTCCCGCCAGTGCCATGGAGGCCGAGGGCCACCCTCCCCGCCTGGTCGAGGCATACCAAAGGACCAGACGATGTGACAGGTCGAGAAGCTCCCTGCCTGTCAGCAGAGTGACAGGTCATGCCACAATCGACCTGTCACCCATTCTCCCGTTAGATCGCAGTCGATCCTGGTCGCTGCAGCTCCCGGATCTCCCAAGTGCACCGGCCGGACTCGCCAGCTCACCGGCCAGACTCCATTCGTGCAAAGTAAAACCCCTGCTCGAAGCGTTCAGAGAACGCCACTGGTCTTTTGCTTGGCCTGAATACATATCCTGTGCTTGACGCCCAGCGTATCGATGAACAGCGGGTGTCCCCCCGCGATTCTGCTGGAGCGTAATCACATCAGTTTGTACTGCTGGAATACGTTTTCACGGCAGAGAAAGACGCGCTCTCACTGTGTGCGCGTCTCCAAACCCGCCCGGAGCGGCCTGGAGGCCGGTCGAGGCAGGACAGGCTCAAAGGCCCTCGATCGGCTCGGGAGGGGCCACAGGCCCCGTTCTACGTCCCGCATGACCCTACCCCGCCGACGGGAATAGCCTACGGCTGTCGGAACACCTCTGATGCTCACAGACCCCCAACAGGAGGGGTCCAGAGGGAGGTTTAGGGGCAGGATAATTTTTAGGGCCCAATACCGCAGTTTTGCCGCACCTACCGGTTCGGACAAATCTGCTGTCTTTTACATTGGGCTCTGCGAGGCTGTCCCGGCGCGCTTTGGCTGAGGCCAAATCGCACGATCCAGACGGATCGTGGCCGGGTACGAGCGAGGCATCCGTCTGCTGAACGCAGCCCTGCCTCGCCATCGGGACGCGAAAACCGCGTCCTTCGTTAATACTATACGAATACTTGCCGTCGCAGAACGCTCCGGCTGCGGGCGGACGACCAGCGTCCGCATGCTCCCTCGGCCTCCGCTGCTCTCAGGAGCAGCTCGGCCCGGCTGACAAGCAGCCGCCGGTGCGATTTCCCGCTGGTTCACGGGGCCATGCGGCCCCCTCTCAAGTCTGACCGTGTGCCGCTCGCGCGAACACCTCGGTCCAAACCTGCCAAGGCCTCGCTCACAGTTGCCGCAGACCACCGACTGCTCCGCCCGAAGCCTCCGACCTGAGCCCTGCAGGTTTGTCTGGACGGACCTGACCCACGGTGATGGTCAGCGCCGCTGTGTGCAAAATTGCATGTGGGGCGCACCGGCATCCGCCCAATTTTCGGCTGATTGCGGCTCCCTTACTGAGCCTAGCCGGAGTCGTATTTGCTACAAGGGAATGAGACGCCCATGGGTGAGGACGCACCAGAGGCCCAAGGCACGCTTGCCTTGGCATCAGCACCAGGCGGCACGGGAGGCGGCCGCAGACCTCCGGATCCGAAACTCAAGCGGTCCACCATGACCCGGCTCGGGCAGGTGCTGCGGAGCGAGTACGCCTCTGTCATTAAGGAGCCAGTTCCGGACGCTCTGCTCGCCCTTTTGCAGCCGGGCCAGGATCCGGGGCGGTCGTCCTAGAGACCCGGGCCCGCGGCTCTCAGATCCTGCGGATGTCGCTGTAGCTCAGGAGGGTCTAACCGATCGTATTCACCTGAGCTTGTTGCAGTGACCTGATTTGCGATTTGGACGAGC
>NZ_JALJRK010000250.1 GCF_024519725.1 Microvirga sp. Mcv34
TTGGGGACTGCAGGCCCGGACCAGAGGCCGAGCTGAGCACTTGTTGCTCCCGAGCGTAGTGGGTCGTCTGCCGTCGGATATGGTATAGAGGTATGGTGATCCTCGTGTTGCGAGGTGCCCCATGTCGCGCCACCAGAAAGATCCACTACGCCCGCTCACCGTAGACGAGCGCACAGAGCTCACCCGCCTGAGTCGCTCGCAGAGCGCCCCTGCCGCCGAGGTCGACCGGGCCCGCGCCCTGCTGGCGATTGCCGAGGGTGCCAGCTACACCGCCGCCGCGCGTCTGGTCGGGCGCGGCCACAACGAGACCATCTCGGCCTGGGTCAGCCGCTTCAACCGCGAGGGACTGTCGGCCGTGCGCCCGCACCACGGCGGCGGGCCGCGGATCCGCTACGGGGTTCACGAGCAGCAGCGCATCCTGGCCGAGTGGGCGCG
Organism: Microvirga sp. Mcv34; assembly: GCF_024519725.1. Classification (GTDB taxonomy): domain Bacteria; phylum Pseudomonadota; class Alphaproteobacteria; order Rhizobiales; family Beijerinckiaceae; genus Microvirga. The sequence continues at coordinate 436 of NZ_JALJRK010000250.1, forward strand.
ATCGCCCGAGCGCGAGACGGACGGCACCGCGACCTGGTCGTTGAGCCTGCTGCAGAAGGCCCTGCGCCAAGCGCCTGACGGCCTGCCCCGGGTGAGCCGGTTCACCATCGCGCGCACCCTGCACGAAACCGGCCTGAGCTGGCAGAAGAGCCGCACCTGGTGTGAAACCGGCGTCGCGCTGCGCAACCGCAAGTCCGGTATCGCACGCGTCAGCGATCCCGATGCGGCTGCCAAAAAAAGCTGATCGAGCAGGCCTACACCCTGGGCGCCCCCTTGGGATTGTCAGTCTGGTGTGAGGACGAAGCCGGCCCATTCCAGGCCGTGCCGCATTCGGGTCCTTCGTGGCAGCTGCAAGCTCACCCGATGACACAACCGCACGAGTACATCCGTGGCGGCACGACCAAGATCCTGACTCTGTTCCATCCCGCCTCGGGCCAGGTGCGCCTGCAACCGGCCGGGCGCTGTACGAATGCGGTGCTGCATCCGTGGCTGCGCGAGCGTCTCACCGCGATTCTGGCGGAGTTGCCCGCCCCAGTCGTTGCGGATCCCGCTCTCACGCACGCGGCGTGGGAGGTCTGGCAGGCGGGGCTGAGCCGGCGCTTCACCTTGCCGGACGAGTTGCCGCCACTGCGGCTGCTGCTGGTGTGGGACAATCTCACCGGCCACAAGACTCCTGAACTGGTGCTGTGGC
>NZ_JALJRK010000251.1 GCF_024519725.1 Microvirga sp. Mcv34
CAAGCCCGCGGCGGCGCAGCTCGCAACGAGCATGGGGGCCGATCAGGTCAAGGCCATGTTCGAGGCCGGCACCTACGAGGAAGTGCCCCTCGACGGCATGCGCAAGACCATTGCGAAGCGTCTCGTCGAGTCCAAACAGACGGTGCCGCATTTCTACCTGTCGCTCGATTGCGAGCTCGACGCGCTCATGGCTCTGCGCGAGCAGATCAACGCAGCCGCTGGCAAGGACAAGGACGGCAAACCCGCCTACAAGCTCTCGGTGAACGACTTCGTCATCAAGGCTCTCGCCATCGCGCTTCAGCGCGTACCGAACGCCAATGCGGTCTGGGCCGAGGACCGTATCCTGAAGATGAAGCACGCGGATGTGGGAGTGGCGGTCGCCATCGAGGGCGGACTGTTCACGCCGGTCGTGCGCAAGGCCGAGCAGAAGACCCTCACGGCCATCTCGGCCGAGGTGAAGGATATGGCGGGACGTGCCCGCAACCGCCGCCTGAAGCCGGAAGAATACACCGGCGGATCAACGGCGGTGTCCAATCTCGGCATGTATGGCATCAAGGACTTCCAGGCCGTCATCAACCCGCCGCACGGCACGATCCTGGCGGTCGGCGCCGGCGAGCAGCGCGTCGTGGTGAAGAACGGCGCCCCGGCGGTCGTGCAGGCCATGACCGTGACGCTCTCCTGCGACCACCGCGTGGTCGACGGAGCGCTCGGAGCGGAACTCCTCGCAGCCTTCAAGCAGCTCATCGAGAACCCGATGGGGATGCTGGTTTAAGGCCCGCCCAATTCCCTCCCCCTTGCGGGGAGGGGTAGGGGTGGGGGTCGTGACGCATGCTCGCTCTAACAGAACTCGCAATGCCTTGGAACAAACCACCATCGAGGCCGATTTCGGGTCGTGCGGCCATGAACGCGAAGTCTTTGCGGCGCGCGCTTACCGAGCCTGAGAAGCGCTTGTGGGTAAGCGCGCAAATCTCTGCACCTTTTCATCGCTGATGCAGTAAAGGAGTCTGTG
>NZ_JALJRK010000252.1 GCF_024519725.1 Microvirga sp. Mcv34
GAGCGATCGAGATCGACGCCTTCGCGCGCATAGATGTCACTCTGGCGATGCAGGGGAAGATGATCGCAATACTTGGAGACCAGTACATGAGCCAGAAGGCTAGGACCGGGTCGGCCGCGCTCGATCGGCAGCGATGGCATCGGCGCCTGAACGATCGTCTCGCACGCGCGGCAGCTCAATTTCGGACGAAGATGGACGACCCGTTTGAAGTGCGAGGGCACATATTCCAGCACCTCACGTTCATCCGTGCCGATCGTGCTGAAGACGCTCCCACCGCACGTCGGGCAGGTGCATTCCGGCTCGTGCACGATCGTCTCGCTCGGCAGATGGGCCGGTAAGGGCTTGCGGCCCAGAGACGGCTTTGCCGTCGCAACAGCCGATGGTGAGGATGCAATGGGCCGCGCTGCCGTCCGTTCGATGTCGGTTTGGGCCTCGCTCTCCTCCAGATCGGCAATCGCCAGTTCCAGTTGCTCGATGAGATGGTCGAGTTTCTCCGAGGAGCGGCCGAAGCGGGCGCGCTTCAGGCTCGCGAGCTGCGCCTTGAGCTTCTCGATATAAAGGTTCTTGGCATAAAGCTCCGCCTGCAACTGCGCGGTCAAAGCGCGCAACGCCTCCAGTTCGGCCAGCACATCGGGAGCAGCAAGAGACATATGCTTCTCTAGCACAAGTGACCCGATACAGCTACGTTTTTATATGTAAAAACAGTATGTTATCAGGCCATCGTCGGCTTTGGCGGACGCTCGGGCATCAGCGTGCGCCGCCAATCCATCCCTTCGACGAGAAGAGCCAGTTGTGCCGCCGACATTTGCAGGACGCCATCAACGAGCGACGGCCAGACGAACTTGCCCTGTTCCAATCGCTTGGCAAAAAGGCACAGCCCGGTTCCATCCCAGTAGAGAGCTTTCAAATAGTCGCCTCGTTTCCCGCGGAAGAGGAACAGATGGCCGGAATAGGGATCGGCGTTCATCCTGTTGACGACCTCTGCGGACAGACCGTCGAACCCACGGCGCATATCGACTGGCTGGCAGGCCAGATACACCTTCGTTCCCGCAGCGATCTGGATCA
>NZ_JALJRK010000253.1 GCF_024519725.1 Microvirga sp. Mcv34
AGCTGGCCGTGCCAGTGCACCGCCGTGTTCTCCGGCAGCTTGTTGGTGACGAAGATGCGGACCTTGTCGCCTTCGACCGCCTCGATAGTCGGGCCAGGGGACTGGCCGTTGTAGCCCCACAGGTGGGCCTTCATGCCAGGCGCCATCTCGCGCACCACAGGCTCGGCCACGAGATGGAACTCCTTCCAGTCGCCGTTCACCCGCCACGGCAAGGTCCAGCCGTTGAGGGTGACGACAGGATTGTAGTCCGGTCCGCTCTTCGGGTAGAGCGGGGGCTGCATGGTGGCTTCGGTCATGGTGGGCGCCTCAGGCAGGCTTGCCGCCTGGGTGCGCCCGCTGATCATGCTGGCTCCGGCGAGGGCCAATCCCCCGGCGCCGAGAAAACCTCTTCGCGATACGGTCATTGGTGGTCTCCTCAAGTGTTTCAGTGTCCGGCAGCGGCGGCTTCCCCGCCGCCGGCCGCCGCAGTGGTTTCTCCGCCGGCCTCGCCACCGCCGCTCAGTCCGCCGACGAGGGCGGCCTTGAGGTCAGTGGCAGCGATCCAGAAGTCGCGGCGGGCGTTGATCGCATCGACGTTGCTCAGGATGCGGGTGCGGGCGTCGATGATGAGCTGGGTCAGGTCCACAAGCATGCCGCTGTACTGGAGCTGAGCCTGCTCCTGGATCGTCTGGCGCAGGGGCAGAACCCAGGTCTGGTAGGGGCGGGCGAGGTCGTAGTTGCCGCGATAGCGCAGGTAGGCCTCACGCGCTTCCGAGCGGGCATTGACGGCCTGCTCGGCCAGACGATTAGCAGCCCCCCAGATACGCCTCCTGGGCGCCCCGGATCGCGGTAGCACCAAAGTCATAGATGGGGATCTGGGAGTCGACCGACAAGCCGCGGCGCTTGGTCACGCCCCGCGTGACCTCAACGCCGCCCGCCTCATTGATCGCAACCGACTTTGCCCGCTCGTAGCTGCTGGTGGCGGCCAGATCAAAGGCGCTCACGAAGCGGGTGGCCCCGCCAAGGCCATACTAGTGTTGTGACTCTAACGCTTGTTTCGCACGGGCGACCTTTTCCAGGATAGCC
>NZ_JALJRK010000254.1 GCF_024519725.1 Microvirga sp. Mcv34
GGTACGATGCAGCTTGCATCGTCAGGAGGCCGGCGGCTGAGACATGCCGCTCTGGCCGCAAGGAAACTTGCGCTCGAAGCCGAGCGCACGGTGACGCGAAAAGAACTCTCGGCCGCCGCCCGGGACGCGGGTAAGGCGCTCGACCTCAGACCAGCCCAGCGGGCCGTCCTGTCCGAGCTCGTCGCCTGCTGGGGCGAGCAGGAGTGGGACCGGCTGCTGGTCTGGCCATCGAATGACTACCTCATGAGCCGCACCGGCCTGACCGAGCGGGCGATCCGGCGCATCCTGCGCCAGCTGATCGACCTGCAGCTGCTGGCCCCTAAGGACTCACCCAACGGCAAGCGCTATGCCGTCAAGGACCTAGCAGGGCAGGTGGTTGACGCCTTTGGGTTTGATCTCACTCCGGTCTACGCCAGACGAGGCGACTGGGCGGCGATGCTCATCGAGCAGAAGCAGCTCAGAGAGGTGCAGAAGCGGGCATTCGACGAGGTCACGATCTGCAGGCGGGCTGCGGAAGAAGCCCTGGCGGCCCTGGCGGAGCATTTCCCCGAGCTCGACCGCAGCGCGTTCGAAGGGGAGCTGAAGACCTTGCAAGCCCGCACGCCTGCCCGATCCAAGGTGACGCTGCCGGCCGACCTGCTGGAGGCCTGGCAGCTGTTGAGAACCCGATTTGAGGAAGCTTTCTTTGAAGCGGGCAATGCCGGACTCGGAGTCCGTCACTCTAATAACAACAACGGATCTCCTAGTGAGCCTTGTAACAAGGGCTTTCCGAAGAAAGCTGGGGCGGTTCTTCCAACCGAACAACCGTCAGAGCACCTATCACCGGAACTGATCCTTGAGGCCTGCCCCACTCTCGAGGACTACGGCCAGCCGTTGCGGGATCTGGCCGACATCGTCTCGGCCGGCCGCTACCTGCGGGCTTCGCTGGGGGCACATGAGAGCGCCTGGGCCGAGGCCGTGGAGG
>NZ_JALJRK010000255.1 GCF_024519725.1 Microvirga sp. Mcv34
CCCTGCTGATGGCCGGATCACCCTACGATCCAGAGGTCCATTATGCCAAGAAGGGAACGACAGCCTGGATCGGCTACAAGGTGCATCTCACCGAGGCTTGCGACGAGGGCGGACCACACTTGATCACGCATGTGGAGGCCACGTCGGCACCTGTTGTCGATCTCGACGCTCTCGACGACATCCATGCGGCACTCGAGGCCAAGGGCCTGCTGCCCGATACTCATCTTGTCGACGCCGGTTATGTTGCGGCCGACCAACTTGTCGCCAGCCGGAAGAAGGGCGTCACGCTTTTAGGGCCGGCTCCCAAGGATTATCAGTGGCAGGCCCGTTCAGGTGAGGGCTTCACGGTGCAGGACTTTGTCCTCGACTGGGACCGGGAGGTGGCGACCTGCCCGGCCGGGCACGAGAGCAAGAGTTGGAGCCCTGATTATCACCAAAGACGGACCGCGTTCAAAGTTCGCTTCTCGACAACAGATTGTCGCCCCTGTCCCTTGAAAGCACAGTGTACCCGAAGTGGGCGGCGGCTGCTCACGCTACGACCACGCGAGGAACACGAGACACTGGAGGCGGCTCGCCAGCGCGAGGAGCAGCTTGCCTTCTCAAAAGAGTATCGACAGCGCGCCGGCATTGAGGGAACGATTTCGGCGGGCGTCCGGGTCCTGCATCTACGGCGCTCACGCTACATCGGTCTCGCCAAGACGCATCTCCAGCATGTGCTGACGGCGGCCTCCATGAACCTCATCCGACTAGGAGCCGCACTCGCTGGCACTCTGCTCGCACGAACGCGGCAATCCGCATTTACCAAGCACATGATGGCTCCCACTCCGGCATGAGGAGTTCGCCAGCAGTATCTTAAGCGAAGCAACTCCAGTCTTGTGGTGGCGCCGGGCAGACCGTTCGTCCATCTCCTTCGTCATCTCGCAGACCTCGGCGGGAAACTGCTGGTTACCTGACTGACGTCATCACCACATCCTCAGTGTTGATGGTTCATCCGAGCCGGTCCCGGAAACGCTCACGCGCAAGGTCGTCTCACATCGCATGAGAG
>NZ_JALJRK010000256.1 GCF_024519725.1 Microvirga sp. Mcv34
GCGCAACGATATAGCCAAGGCTGATCTCGCTGTCAAGAACAAAGTAAGAACATAACGCTGCGCCGCTCATCCTGAGCCCTCATCCTGAGGAGCAGCGAAGCTGCGTCTCGAAGGACGAGGGCGCCTCCCGTGCACTCTGGACGGTCCTTCGAGACGCAGCTTCGCTGCTCCTCAGGATGAGGTCAGAGGGTGTTGGTACAGATGGCGGAGATGGCCGGGGCTGATCCCCGGATCAAGTCCGGGGACGGCCATGACGTGGAGAGCGCCGTTCCGGTAGCGACGTGAGCGGGGTCATCATCAGGCTAAGCGAAACGGGGGAAGTGAATGCACGATCATGCGCAGCTCCATGGCTTCCCGTTCCCTCCGCTGCGCTTCCTCATGGGAATGGCACCGGGGACATTCGCCACGCCTGATGTCAGATGGCGCGGTCGGAGCGGCGGGCCGTGCGCGGGAGGAGGTCCTGGCCATGGCCGGCGGTGACGACGAGGCGCTTCACTTCGCCTCGGAGATAGGCCTGAAGGAAGCGGTCGTAGTTCCTGAACGACACGCAGCCATTCGAGTCGCCGCGCGGGCCCAGCATGTAGGTGTGCGCGAGAATGCCGTCGCGGCCGTAGATGGCGCCGCTGCCACCCACTGGCGTCAGACGGAGGGCGCGGACGCCGTGGAAGAGCGCTTCGCGTTCGGTGATCACGTAGGTGCCGGGCGGCGTGGCTCCCTTCATCCGAACATTCACGTAGCGCGGGTTGTCCATCATGTCGCCGAGGCCCGAATGCGCCTCCAGCCTTTCCCCGTTCGGCATGATGACCACCTGGGCGGTGATGTCGTAGACGGCGGTCCCGCCGCCGCCGCTCCCGGGCTGGGGGACGAAGCGCGATGTGGGAGAAATGTTGCCGGTGCCGTTATCGAGCGAGGCATAGCTGAGCGCCGCCTCGGGCGGGCTGGCCGGCTTGATGCCGAAGAATTTTTCGATGAAGGAGCGGTTGTCGGCCGGGGCGCTGACCGCGACCTCCGCCCTTTGCGCCACCGGTGCACGGATCGGCG
>NZ_JALJRK010000257.1 GCF_024519725.1 Microvirga sp. Mcv34
ACACGCCCCAGAAGGTTGTCTGGCGGGCTCGGATTGTTCTGCTGACGGGCGAGGGCCTGCGCGCCACCGAGGTGGCTACCCGCGTTGGCACGAGCACTCTCACCGTGCGGCGCTGGCGCCGCCGTTATGTGCAAGCGGGCGTGGAGGGGCTTCTCAAGGACGCCACCCGCCCGCCCGGGCGCAAGCCCCTCACGGCCGCGGTGATCCAGCGGGTGGTCGACATGACCCTGCACGAGAAGCCGCCACGAGCAACCCAGTGGAGCGTGCGCTCGATGGCGGCTGTCACAGGCCTGTCCCACACCAGCGTGCAGCGGATCTGGCACGCGCACGGTCTCAAGCCACACCTGGTCAAGACCTTCAAGCTCTCCACTGACAAGCGCTTTGTCGAGAAGGTCCAGGACGTGGTCGGCCTCTACCTTGATCCGCCGGACAAGGCCCTGGTGCTCGCGGTTGACGAGAAGAGCCAGATCCAGGCGCTCGACCGCACCCAGCCGGGCCTGCCGCTGAAGAAGGGCCGCGCCGGCACGAGGACCCATGACTATAAGCGCCATGGCACCACGACCTTGTTTGCCGCTCTGGATGTGGCCACCGGCACGGTGCTGGGCACCTGCATGAAGCGCCATCGTCATCAGGAGTTTCTGCGCTTCCTGCGCGTCATCGACCGCAACACCGACAAGCGCCTCGCCCTGCACCTGATCGTGGACAACTACGCCACTCACAAGCACCCGAAAGTGAAGGCTTGGCTGGCGAGCCATCCGCGCTTTCATCTGCACTTCACGCCGACCTCGGCCTCGTGGCTCAACCAGGTGGAGCGCTTCTTCGCCCTGATCACGCAGGAGCGCATCCGGCGCGGCGCCTTCACGAGCGTGCCCGCGCTGGAGAGCGCCATCATGGACTATCTGGAGCATCACAATGCGGATCCCAAACCTTTTGTCTGGACAGCCCCAGCCGCGGCTATCCTGGAAAAGGTCGCCCGTGCGAAACAAGCGTTAGAGTCACAACACTAG
>NZ_JALJRK010000258.1 GCF_024519725.1 Microvirga sp. Mcv34
TCATCATGATGTCGGTGCCGCTCTCCATGTTCGGCGCCATGATCTTCCTGAACGTGGGCTTGGCGACCCTCAACATCTACACGCAGGTGGGTCTGATCACCCTGGTGGGTCTGATCACGAAGCACGGCATCCTGATGGTGGAGTTCGCCAACGAGCAGAAGGAGAAGCACGGGGTTGGCAAGCGTGAGGCCATCGAGGAGGCGGCCCGGGTCCGTCTTCGTCCGATCCTCATGACCACGGCCGCCATGGTGCTCGGTGTCGTGCCGCTGCTCTATGCCAGCGGCGCGGGTGCGGCGGCGCGCTTCTCCATGGGGCTCGTGATCGCCTCCGGCATGTCGATCGGCACGATCTTCACCCTCTTCGTGGTGCCCATGTTCTACACCTTCATCTCACGGGAGACGGTGCGGGTCGGGCACGTGGAAGAAAAGCATCCTCATCGCCAGGCTCTGGCGGCGGAATAGCCGGTCGAGCCTCCTCTCTGTTGTCAAGAGTTCGACAAGCTTATGGCTCTACACCGCCTGACAGTTGCGGCTGATCGGTAAATGAACATATCTCCACATCCATGAGGAGCCCACCCCTAACCCGAGTATCATATCGCTGACTGACGACAAATTTTGTTGCTCAATTTGCGCGATCGGTTCAGATTGCCCTCAGGGTTAGGCCGCGGATCCGGATGCGGGCTGCATGACAATCCAGGAGCCCCGCCATGGATGCCCGTTTCTACCCCGTCGATCTGAGTAATGCGGAATGGGCCCTGTTGCAGCCGCTTGTCCCCGCGGCCATCCCGCCAGACGGCGCCAGATCTACCCGCTCCGGTGCATCATAGACGTGATCTTTTACCTACTGCGCACCGGCATCTGGCGCATGGGTTCATGCCTCCAGCATCCTGCCGGGCGAGCCGAAGAGCTCTACGAACTCGTGATTGCGATCTGGCTAAGGCGCGGCGATCAGGGTGGAAGTTGAGCGGCGATCATCTTGAGAAGTGACGC
>NZ_JALJRK010000259.1 GCF_024519725.1 Microvirga sp. Mcv34
TTAGCCTTGGCTCACACACGAGTCCCGAGATGCGGGCCTCCTACTCGCACTTTCTTCCAAACAGCAGAGCGCTGCGTCGGCATGAAGACAGCAGCGAAAGTGTGCTGTGTACCAGTCCTCTTTCCGAAACCGTAGTGTTCTGGAATGGGGATCTTGGACTTTGCTGCATCGATTACGATCAGGTGGTGCAGCTGCCCAACGTCAGAGAGAATGGATTCCTTGCGGCCTACAGATCCGATGAGGCGGCGCGGGTGCGCCGCAACGGATTTGCTAAGCGATACAAGATATGTCAGTCGTGCTCCTACAGCAACGCAGACAAGCTCGGGTTCGTGATAGATTTGCGCACCGGAATGCCACGATGATCCTGTGACAGCAACATGTGGCCTAGAACTGGGACATGACTGGCTCAGTGAGCACAAGTGCCACTGCTTATCCCAAGCCATTACCTATGCGGCACGGATTTTGCCACTGGTCTCTCCGCATTCGGGACCCGTCGAAGAGATGCAACTCGAGCGCGGAAATGTTGTGCCTCATGAAACAATCCGAAACATTCGGGTGGCTGAGGAAGAAGTTGGGGTCCAATGATGCTCGACACTTCAGACGTAAGCAGCCAAGCCGTGGTGGCAGTGAGGCATTTGCCAGCAGTATCCGGACAGTCGAGAACCTCACATTGTCAGGAAGATCTCTGTACCCAAAGAACATAGACGCTTTGCGCAAGGATCTCGGAATAAGGCCTCCCGGCCTACCCTGAAGAATGGTTGAGCCTGCGTACGATTGATCAGGGCCTCAGAAATGGTCAGTACATCAACGGCCTCTACGACCCGCCCCGCTGCTACTTAACTCTTGAGCTCGTTCACTCGGCTGAAGTTAAAAAGTCTGGCCGGATAGTAGCAAAGCTGCTCTCTATTAGGTAAAG
>NZ_JALJRK010000025.1 GCF_024519725.1 Microvirga sp. Mcv34
TGGCCCGGCCCATGGCGACGCGCTGGCGCTGGCCGCCGGAGAGCTGGCGGGGATAACGATGGAGGAGGGGGCGCAAACCGAGCACGTCCGCCGCACGTTCGACCTTCGTGGCAATCTCGCTTTTGCTCGCCTTCTTGAGCTTGAGCGAGAAGCCCATGTTGTCAGCCACGTTCATATGCGGATAGAGCGCATAATTCTGGAACACCATGGCGATATCCCGGTCCTTGGGCGGAACCTCGTTCACAACCCGGGGGCCGATGCGGATCTCGCCCGATGTGATGTCCTCCAGGCCTGCGATCATGCGGAGCAGGGTCGACTTGCCGCAACCCGACGGCCCCACCAGGACGACGAAGTCGCCGTCATCGACATCGATGGAGACCCCGTGCAGGATGTTCATGGCTCCATATGACTTCTTTGCGTCGCGAATGACTACCGATGCCATGGCGTCGTCTCCTTTGTTGGGGTTTCCTCGGTTCGACGGAGCATTCCGCTCTCTTGGTCTTATGCAGGGTCGACGGCCCTGCCGTTCGTCCGCAGCCAATCCTGGTATTCGGGCCAGGCAGCTTCGGAGAGCGGATAATAGCGCCTGAGGTCGCCGCCCTGGAGAAGCTTGATCTTGGAGAACTCTTCCCACTCGTGATGATGCGAGGCCTGCTTGATCAGCTCGGGTGTGAGCTTGACCGGAACGACCACGGCGCCATCGTCATCGGCCACGATGATGTCTCCCGGCATGACCAGCGCTCCGCCGCATGCGATCGGCACATTCACGCCGAACGGCATGAGATCGGTCTGCGTGTGGAAGTTCGGTGTCACGCCGTTGATCCACAATCCGAGATCGAGGTGCTTGGTGTTAGGCGTATCGCGAAGGCACCCGTCGACCACGATCCCTTGCCCGCCGCGACCTTGGAAAAATGTCATCATCATTTCTCCAAAGATGCCGCTGCGCATGTCGCCTCTCGCATCCACCACGACGATGTCACCGGGTTGAGTGTGATAAAGGACGTGACGGTGGAGTTGCTTCTCCGGCTCCGCATATTCGTCGGCTCCGTAAAGGTCCTCACGCTTCGGCATGAACTGGAGGGTCAGGGCCGGGCCGGCAATGGCTTTGCCTTTCGTCCAGGCCTTGGGGCCGAAGATATGCGAGTTGCGGATGCCCATCCGGCTCAAGGTGCTGCTCGCGGTTGCGGCGCCGATGGCGGCTAGTGCCTCGCACCATTCCTGGGGAGGGCGGCTGATGTCGTTCGTTTCGATCATTGGCGGCGGGTCCTCGTTGTCGACATGATGTTCAGGAGCTTCGAGATTTCCGACATAGACCTAGCCGGTCGTCACGCGCTCGAAGCCGAGCTTCTTCGCGTTCCAGGCGTCGGTCGGTGCGAACATCGTGCCTTTGACGCGCAGGTTCTCCTCGATGACCTCGTAATTGAGATCGAGGCCGAGCCCGGGAGCATCCGGAACCTTGACATAGCCGTCGACCATGTACTCGGGATCGAGGCCAGTCACGAGATCGGTCCAGAACGGAATGTCGAGGCCATGGTGCTCGACGGCGAGAAGGCTTGGAATGGCCGCGCCGCAATGGACGTTGGCCATGAAGCCGATGGGAGAGCAGCAGCAATGCAGGGCCGTGGCAACCCCGTAGCGCTCGCCGTAATCGGCGATGCGTTTCGTCTCCAGCATTCCACCAGAGGTCAGGAGATCGGGATGCAGGACGTCAAAGGCGTTCGTCTCGATCGCCTCGCGGAATCCATCCCAGAGATAAAGATCCTCGCCGCCTGCAATGGGCGTCTGCAGCGCATCGGCCACCTTCTTGTGTCCGGCGATATCATGCCAGGGCAGGGGATCCTCCAGCCAGGCCAGATTGAAGGGTTCCAAGGCACGCCCCAAACGGATCGCCTCGTCGGCGGTCATGAAGCCTTCGCCGAAATGATCGATGCACAATGAGATGCTGGGGCCGACCTCCTCGCGTACGGCCGCCACGATGTCGACAGCCGCGGCAATTCCCTTTTCGCTGAGGCGCGCTCCCGGTCCATGGCCCGGAACGCGCCAAGCCCTACCGAGATCATATTCGTGCTTCGTCGGCTGGCCGACGAGAGCGCCCTCCGTGCTCTCGAACAGGCGAGGGGGAAGGTCGAACTTGATGAAGCTGAGCCCCATCTCGGCGCGGCTCTTCACCGCCTTCGCGTAGTTCTCCGGAGTCTGTTGATCCGGCGCGGGCGTGTCCCCATAGATGCGGACCTGATCGCGGTACTTGCCCCCGAGGAACTGATAGCAGGGGACGCCGTAGACTTTCCCGATCAGATCCCACAGGGCGATCTCAATCCCCGAAACGCCACCACCTTCCCGGCCATGTCCGCCGAAGCGGCGCATCGCCGAAAAGATCATATCGACGTTGCAGGGATTCTGCCCGATGAGCATGTGCTTGAATTGAAGCGCGTTCTCGGGATGGCCGCCATCCCGCACCTCGCCGAGCCCGTAAATCCCCTGGTTCGTATCGATCTTGATGATCGGGTAGTAGCAGATACCGGTCACCACGGCGATGCGCATGTCGGTGATGCGAAGGTCGCTCGGGCTGGAATACGTAGAGACGGCATTCTCCACGGCTTCGGCGGCGTTCAAAGTGGGCTTCTGATGTAGCACGTTCATGCTCCTGTGGAGGTCCCGTTTCGCGGACGAATACGGTGCCGGAATTGTCGAAATCTGCGGGCGCTTAGCCTTGGGGCAGGCAAGTCGGTCAGCCGTCTGGTCTCTATGGAATGCGGATTGGAGGCGCGATGGCCGGTGTGCTTGCCTTTCCTCCCAGAGCAAGGCTATGTTTTGTTTTGTTATGTTTGTTGCTTAACATGACCAAACAAAGCGAGCAAGTATGAAATCTCTCGATGGCTGCACCGGAGCCATTAACGCGCTGTTTCTAGCTTTTAGAGGGATAAGTTGCCTTCGCCGGCGAGTTGACTTTTTGTTTGCTTATGTTAGGTCATGGGTCGAGGCGCATAACAAAATTTGTTGGTCTTGCGTCTCGCGGGCTTCTTGGTGGGGCGAGTGCTTGACGCTCTTCCGCCGACTGCTCACAACAGCGTTTTCAAAGCGCAATCCGGGGCATCTATGAGCTCAAGCCGCGTCACAATTCAGGATCTCGCCGATCGGCTCGGTCTGTCGAAGTTTTCGGTCTCGCGGGCTCTCTCGGGCAAGCCTGGAGTGGGCAAGGCGACGCGGGACCGTGTTCTGCGCGCAGCGCACAGCATGGGCTATCGTGTGAGCCAGGAATTCGCGCAGACGAACGGGCAGGTGCTTTTCATCCGCCAGGAGGTTGATCCCGTCAGCAGCGAATTGTGGCTCAACCTGTTGCACGGGGCCGAAATGGAAGGGGAGCGCCGCGGATTGTCCGTCGTGCCCCGCCAGGCGCGTTATCTCAACGACCCCGCGAGTATCGACAGCACGGTTGTGGGGCTCATTCTTGCTGTGCCGTACCCTGCCGAACTGAGCGGGATCGCGGCGAAGATCGGCCTGCCTGTCGTTTGTGCGGGCTATGTCGGTGCGCTGGAGCCCGTCGACCATGTGGTCGGGACGGATTGGGAGGCCGGGGTCGCCGTCGGGCGCTTTCTGATGGCGCGGGGGCATCGCGAGATCGCTTTCGTACACGGCAACGCGAAGCTTCTCGGGCGCGCCGAACGTTTCCGTGGGTTGCGCGACGCCATGCGCGAGGTCGAAGGCGCGACGGTGCACGACATCGTGTTCGACGAGTCCGTCGGGTTTCGTGAAGCCTTCCTCGCCCATCTTCGCGCCGGCAGTGCTCCGACGGCATTGTTCTGTGCCCATGACGGGATCGCCGTGAACGTCATTTCCGAACTCGCTCGCCTCGACGTGCGTGTGCCCGAAGACGTTTCCGTGGTCGGGTTCAACGATTTTATTTCTGCCTCACAAGTTGTGCCCCGGCTTACGACTGTTCGGACGCCGCAATTGGAACTGGGTGCCGCTATGATGCGCTGCATTGCCGACCGGGCCCTCAATCCGGATTTCCGGACCGTGCCGCCCATGCGGATTGCTCTCGTCTCGGAACTGATCGAGCGGGAGTCCACGGGACCGGCGACGTCGACCCAATGGCGCGCAAGGTGCCTCGCGGCCGCCGGATAGAATTCGATGGCTTGAATGGATCATCGGTGGCTCTGGATCGGGCTGCCTGACGATCGCATAGCCGGTTCGTTGATTGCCCGCCGAAAATGGCTCCGCAGGCACCGTTCTGCGGACAAGGCGGAGCTTTGTCCGGAGTCACGTTGAACAAGGGAGGAGAGGTGCATCATGAAATACACGAAGTTGGGACGGACCGGGTTGGAGGTCTCGCGCATCTGCCTCGGGTGCATGACATTCGGCGAGCCGGACAGGGGGGAGCCAAAGTGGACTTTGATCGAGGACGTGAGCCGGCCGTTGATCAAGAAGGCCCTCGACGTCGGCATCAACTTCTTCGACACGTCGAATAGCTATTCGCTCGGGTCGAGCGAGGAAATCGTCGGGCGCGCCTTGAAGGAATATGCCAAGCGTGACGACGTGGTGATCGCCACCAAGGTCAATACGCGCATGCGGCCGGGGGCGAATGGAGCCGGCCTTTCGCGCAAGGCGATCATGACGGAAATCGACCACAGTCTGCGTCGTCTCCAGACGGACTATGTGGACCTGTACCAGATTCACCGTTGGGATCCCACGACGCCTATCGAGGAGACCCTGGAGGCGCTGACCGACCTCGTGAGGATCGGCAAGGTTCGCTATATCGGCGCCTCTTCCATGCATGCCTGGAAGTTCGCCAAGTCGCTCTACCTGTCCGACCGCAAGGGCTATGCGCGCTTTGTGTCCATGCAGAACCATTACAATCTCCTCAATCGCGAGGAGGAGCGTGAAATGGTGCCGCTGTGCGAGGCCGAAGGGGTCGGTCTCATCCCCTGGGCGCCTCTCGCGCGCGGATTGCTGGCTCGCGAGCAGGGCGAGCCCGAGAGCGTCCGCAAAAATACCGATCTGTTGCGGCCGGTGCTTTACGGCGACACGGAGGAGGTCGATGCCAAAATCATCGATGCGGCCGCAGCCGTCGCCCGGCGCCATGGCGTTCCGCGCGCCAGCATCGCGCTCGCCTGGCTCATGGCACAGCCTGCGGTTGCCGCGCCCATCGTGGGTGTGAGCCGCGAAAGTCAGATCGACGATGCGGTGACGGCAACGGAAGTGACTCTGACCGCCGAGGATCTCGAGGACATGACAAAGGCGTATGTGCCGCATAAGCCGCACGGGTTTGTCTAGGGAGCTGAACATGGAACTGCAAGGATCCGTCGCGTTCGTCACGGGTGCAGGCTCGGGCATCGGAAGAGCCTCAGCCATCAAGCTCGCCCAGGAGGGTGCTGCTGTCGCCGCAATCGGGCGCACCGAGAGCGAACTGCTTCAAACCGTCAGCGAGATTGAGAGGGCGGGAGGGCGCGGCATCGCCCTCGTCGCCGATGTCGCTCTCGAGAATGGGATGCGAGAGGCTGTCGCACGGACGGTCGAGGCTTTCGGCAGGATCGACATTGTGGTCGCCAATGCTGGAATCAACGGCGTTTGGGCGCCGATCGACGATCTGCGCCCGGATGAATGGGACAAGACCATCGCGATCAATCTGCGTGGGACTTACCTGACGCTCCATTACGCAGTGCCGCACCTCAAGGCGGCCGGCGGCGGATCCATCATCATCATGTCCTCCATCAATGGCACGCGCACCTTCACCACGGCCGGTGCGAGTGCCTATGCGGCCACGAAGGCGGCGCAACTTGCCCTCGCACAGCAACTCGCCCTTGAACTCGGCAAGCACCGCATCCGCGTGAATGCCGTCTGCCCGGGGCAAATCGATACGGCCATTCCGGACAACACCTTCAAACGCAATGTAGACGAGGCGCGTGTTCCGGTCGTCTGGCCCGACGGGGATATTCCCATTACCCGTGGAAAGCCTGGGCAGAGCGAGGACGTCGCCGATGTGGTGGTTTTTCTCGCCTCCCCACGATCGCGCCATATCACCGGAACGCCGATCTGGATCGACGGAGGTCAATCGCTGCTGCGTTGACACCTTAGGCGCGCATCAGTCCAGCGTCGGCCCATCGCACCCAGGTGGGTGATTGCGCGGAGAGCGAGTGTTGCGGTTCTTGTTAGGTGAATTGTACCCTCTGGGCCGTAAAATATCTTCCTTTGCGTTGGTAAATCAATAAAAGGAGCTTGCTTAATTTTCAGATGATGCCAGATTTGATTAGGCGTCGGTAGATTTCGCCTAACAAAACATAACACTGTGAAGCGGTGTCCCGGCTCGGCAGAGAGGATGTGTATCCCTGATCTCACTCAAGAGCCGCATATGTCAGCCTCATAACAAGCATGATCGCGGTGAAGACGGTCATGAAGGGAGTGAAAGAAATGTCCAAGGAAACATATGTCGCGCGAAATGGCGTGATCACACGGCGTACGCTCATGGCTTCCGCCGCTGCCGGCTTTGGTCTCGCGGCGATCGGGGCTCCGCGTCGCTCGTATGCTCAGGGCAAGCCCGCTAAGCTGCTCGTTGTCGGTGACAGTGCGCCTTGGAAGGGCACGATCATCCAAGATGCCATTCCGGCCTTTACCAAGCAGCACGGAATCGAGGTGGAATACACCCAGCTTCCCAATGAGGCGATGGTGACGCGCATGAAGGCGGAGCTGATGGGTGGCTCCAATACCATCGACGTGATCCAGCTCGGTGCCTCCCAGGTCGGCTGGATGGGCCCCTATCTCGAGGATGTGCAGGAGCTTATCAAGAAGACCGCCGACAAGCATCCGGACTTCAACTGGGGCGACTTTCCGGAGGGCGTCAAGCAGCTATACCTTCATGAGAAGGAAAAGCGCTATGTCGGCGTACCCTATCGCAGCACGACTTATATCCTGCACTACCAGAAGGAGCTTCTGGAACAAGCTGGGATCACGAAGCCGCCGCAGACCTTCCCAGAACTTCTCGAAGCCGCCGTGGCATTGACCAAGCAGGGCAACGGGACCCGTTTCGGGCTCGGGACATGCGCTCGCCAAGGTGGTGCCATCGTCGACCATTTCCTTCCATGGCTGCGTTCCGCCGGCGGCGATCTCTACGACCCGCAGACGGGCGAGATCTTCGTCACCAAGCCGGAAGCGATCGAGGCGCTGCAGTTCTATGGCGACCTGCTCGCCAAGCACAAGGTCATACCGCCGGATGCCGTGACCTGGGAGTGGGACGAGATCATCGCCAACGGACAGAATGACCGCTATGCCATGGCCGTGACGGTCAATGCCTCGGCGACTCCTCTGAACCGGAATCCATCCTCCAAGACGGCGGGCAAGTGGAGCTGGACGGTCGTACCCGGCATGAATACCCCGGAGCAGTCCAAGAGCCTCAACGGCGGCTGGGCGTTCGCGGTGCCGAAGGACACGAAGAACAAGGAATGGGCCTGGGAGTTCGTCCAGCACATCACGGGACCCGAATGGTCGCGTCGTTCGATGGAGAAGGGCAACGCGCCGGCCCGTCAATCCGTCCTGAACGATCCCACGGTCATTCAGGAATACGGCTGGGCTCCAGCGTCCGCCGCCTCGCTGAAGACGGCGGTCATGAATCCGCGTGATCCGAACTGGGGCGCCTTCGAGCAGCACCTGCGCTCCGGCATCTCCCAGGCCATGCTGGGACAGACCACGGCCAAGCAGGCGATGGAGAACGTCGCGTCCAATTGGAAGCGCGTGATGGTCCGCACCGGGCAGAACTGATCCTGTCTGCCGAGATAAAACAGAATTGCCCGGCGTCGCCGGGCATTTTTTGTGATTACAGATATCTCAAAGGTCGAGCACAAGCCTGTCTGAAAAGGATCTCGAACAGCAGATCATCAGCGAGGCATTCTTTTCACGCTCGGCAGGCGTCAGGTATGTGTCCCGGTGATCGGGAATGCCTTCCAGAACCGCGACCTCGCAGGTGCCGCAGACCCCTTGCTCACAGGAGAAGGCGACGTCGATTCCGGCCTGGATCAGGACGTCGAGGATCGACTGTCCTGGCTTGACATCCAGCCTGACGCCCGAGCGCGCGAGCTCAACCTGGAATGCTCCCTCCCTCGTCGGCGTTTCAGCCGATCCGAAATGCTCCAGGTGGACGAACTCTGTGGGGCGTCGGGCGGCCGCCTCCTTGAATGCTTCGAGCAGGGAGCTCGGACCGCAACAATAGAGGTGCGCATCATCCGGCGCCGAATTCACGATGTTCGCAATGTCGGGACGCGTGGCGGGCTCTTCCTGGCTGAAGGAGACACGGATATCGGCTCCTGCTGACTTGCGGAGCTCGGCGATCCGAGTGAGGAAAGGGGCGCTTGACCGGGTGCGGGCTACATAATGAACTTCGTAGGGCCGCCCGAGCTTGGATAAGCGCGTCATCATCGCGAGGAGCGGGGTGATCCCGATGCCGCCGCCGATCAGCACCGTATGGCGGGCATCTTCACGCAGTGGAAAATTGTTGCGTGGGCCGCTCAGAACAACGGTTTGGCCGACATGCAGACTGTCATGTACGAGGCGCGATCCGCCGCGTCCCGCGGCATCGCGATGGACCCCGATCACGTAGCGGCGTCTTTCGGATTGGCAGTTCACAAGCGAATAGCTGCGGACCAGGCCATTTCCGAGATGCAGGTCGATATGCGATCCGGCTGAGAAAGCAGGGAGTGTGCCAGTGCCGACGGCAGACAGTTCGTAGCTGTTGACCGTCTCGGTTTCCGCGATCACAGCCGTGACGATCACCGGGAAAGTGGCTCGTTCCATTGTGCCGCCGATCTCCCGGGCTATCTGGCGACTGCATCGACGAGTTTGACGAAAGCGAGCATTCCGGGATCATGCATCCCGACGCTCTTATCCGCGAACATGCGAGCGCGGCCGACCTTGCAGCTCTCGTTGAAGAAGCGCTCGAGAACGACCTGTCCCGCCTGTTTCGCCGACTGAGCGACGGCTACCGGGTCGTTCAGTCCCTCGACCGCGAGCGCGACTTCGTGAATGGCATCAAGAACGGTTTTGTCGCCGAGCTTCGCGCCACCGCGCGCCATCATCGCATCGCGGGACGCTGACAGAAGCGGGGCTAGCTCGGACCAGGGGATCGCCTCGCGCCCCTTTGTCATTCGCGATGCCGTCATGAGGCCTGTGGCGAAGAGAGTGCCGAGGCTCGACCCGGTCGCTCCCATGGCGGCGCGGGCGAGCTTGCTGAACGTATCGCTTAGGGAAGGCTCCGTCGCAGTGTCTGCCTCCGCGAGCCGGTCGATCAGGCGGGTGAGCATGCTGCCCGTGTCCCCATCGCCGAGCTTGGAATCTGCTTCGTTCAGGACCTGCTCGAGGTCACCCATGGCCGCCTTGGCGCCGCTGACGGCGGCAGCGATGTGCTGTGTCGTAATGGCGGTCATGGGACCCTCCAGAACGGGCAATCGGCCGGCGCTGCCAGGAGCGTTGCAAGTTCGTCGTCGATGGCGTGAAGGCTGATCGAAGCCCCTGCCATCTCCATCGAGGTCACATAGTTGCCGACGAGTGGCTGCACGATTTCGATCTTAGCCTGCCGCAGGCGCTCGGCGGCCCGGCGGTAGAGGATGAACAATTCCTCCAGCGGCGTCGCACCGAGGCCGTTGACGAGGATGGAGATGCGCCCGGTGGTCACGGGTTGGTCGGCGAGAAGGCGATCGATCATCTCGTCAACCACCGCGTCGGCAGGTTTAAGCTTATCCCGCCAGATGCCTGGTTCGCCATGGATGCCCATCCCCATTTCGATCTCATCCCCGGCGAGGCTGAAAGTCGGTCGATCGGCCGTCGGCACCCGGCAGGGGGCAAGAGCAACGCCGATCGTGCGCGTCGCGTCGACCGCCTTGCGGGCAACGCGCGTGACCTCATCGAGGTCGGCGCCTTCTTCCGCCTTCGCACCGGCGGCCTTGTAGGCGTAGATCAGGCCCGCGACACCGCGGCGCTTCTGTCGCTCGTCTTGGGTTCCACTCGCGATGTCATCGGTGCCGAGCACGGTGGTCGTGTGGATTCTTTCTTCCTCCAGGAACTCACCCGCCATGTCGAAATTCATGCGGTCGCCTCCATAGTTCCCGTAGAGACGGAGCACGCCTCGCCCGCCATTGGCCAAGCGGATGGCATCCATGCAGGAATCGATGTTAGGGCCCTCGAACACATTGCCGATCGCGCAGGTATCGATCAGGCCTGACCCCACATAGCCGGTGAAGAGAGGCAGGTGGCCGGAGCCTCCGCCCGATGCGATGCCGACCTTCCCGGATCGGATACCGCTCGCGCGACGGATGACCCGACCGGCAGTGCCGTCACGCACGAGCGAGGGATGAGCGAGAGTGAGACCGTCAAGCACCTCATCGACATAGGCCGTGGGCGCATTCAGCAGCTTCTTCATGGATGTGTGTCTCTAGGCGGCGAGGTTGTAGAAGGCCATGGCATTGTCGCGGAACAGCATCGCTTTCTCCGCCTCCGACATGGGCATTTGGATCGCGCGCTTGGGATCGTCGAAATCCCAATGCGGGTAATCGGAGGAAAACATCATGCGGTCCCACCCGATCCAGTCGAAGAGGGCCCGCAGATCCTCCCGCCGCTCCGGCTCCTCCACCGGTTGCGTTGCGAACCAGACATGCTCACGCATGTATTCCGAAGGAGGGCGCTTCACGTGGGGGACCTCGCTGCGCATCCGCGACCACAACCGGTCCAGACGCCATGAGAGAGGAGGGGCCCAGGCGAAGCCGTTCTCGATCATCACGACCCGCGTCTTCGGGAACAGCTCGAAGACGCCTTCTAGGATCATGCTCGTCACCTGGGCCTGGGCACCATGGATCAGGACATGATGGTCTTCGACATAGAAGGACGGCCAGCCGCTGGCGGAGGGCGCGTAGCCCGACGGGCCGCCGACATGGAAGCCGATGGGAAGACCTGCGGCTTGCGCTGCCGCAAAGATCGGCCAATACCGCTTTCTCCCAATGGGCTCGAGGGAGCGGGCGCCGAGTTGCACCTGGGCGAACCGCCGATCCCCTGCATGTTTCTCGATTTCTTCCACGGCCCCCGCTGCGTCCTCTGCGCAGACGAGGATCGACGCCTTCAGCCGCGGCTCCTTCGATGCGAAGACATCGAGCTGCCACTCGTTCACCGCGGCGCACATGGCGGTCGAGAGGTCGGTGTTGCGGGTGACATTGGCCTCGACCAGCGGTTCCAGGATGCCGAACGCGATGTCGTGCGGGTCCAGGTGCTGGCTTTGCATGAAAGCGAGATCCGAGCCGGGAGGTCCTCCCGATGGCGGCCAGGCATCCCGCCGTGCGGTGTTGGGCGTGAAGCGAGGGTAGGTGCCACGGCCGGCATAGATGGTGTGCTGGAATGTTCCGTATTGATCGAGGTGATCTCGCCAAAGCTGCGAAAGGTAAGGGTAAAGCGCCTTGGGATGCGCCAGAGTCGGATGGATGTCGCAATCCACGACACCGAGGCGGCTGCGGGTTGCGGACGCATGATCGAGCGTGTTCGAGAGCAGGGTCATTGAAATGTCCCCTCCAGTCGGGTGTACGTTCTCAACGGGTTCTCGATCATGATCTTCTCGACCAGCCGGTCCGGGATTCCCGGGGGCAGAACCTCGCGGCCGTCGAATTGCCAATGGGGAAAATCGGTTGCGAAAAGCAGCATATCGTCGCTTCCGATCTGATCCATGATCCGCCCAAGCTGAGCGCCACCGGCCGGCGCATCTATGGGCTGCGCCGTGAGCCGGACGTGTCGGCGGATGATCTCGGCAGGAGACTCCTTCACCCACGGAACTTCGGGACGCACTCCGCGCCAGGTTTTCACCGCGCGCCAGAGAAAGCCCGGAAGCCATGTGACACCGGATTCGATCAGGACCACCGTCAGATGCTCGAATTTGGAGAACACGCCCTGCGAGACGAGGCTCAGCAGCTGGTCCTCGAATGTCTGCGTGATGCTCGCGTAGTCCTGCAGGTAGTGCGACGGCCAGCCGGTCGAAGTCGGGGCGAAGCGGTACATCAGGCCGGCATGGAGGCCGACCGGAAGATTGTGCCGCTGAGCGGCCTCGTAGATCGGCCAGTAGAACTTGCGCCCCAGCATCATCTCGACGCCGACGGGAAGCATGATCTGAACGAAGCGTTGGTCGACCGCGCAACGCTCGATCTCCTCCACGGCCGCGGCGGGATCCTGCGGGGGAACGACGATCGACGCCCGCAGGCGGTGATCTCGGTCGAGCCATTCGGCCCTGATCCAGTCGTTGACCGCCCGGCACATGGCAGCCCCCATGGTTTCGCTCGTGGCGATCTGCCCGCCATAGACGGTGTTGCAGATCGCATAGCGCGTCCCAAAGGCGTCCAGGGCGTTCTTCTGCAGGGCCGTGAAGTCACTGCCCGGAAAGACGCCGGGCTCCCTCCAATCCGGTCGGCAGGTCAGGGGAGCATTGGGCGGGTAGCTCATCGGATTGAAGTGATCGATGCCGCGTGCGATGAACGCGTCCTGCCAATGCTCTTCCAAATAGGGCATCAGAGCCTTGATGGTCGGCACGGCCGGATGAAGATCGCAATCGATCGCACCCGTTGTCAGTGTAGCATGCATCTCGGGCTCCTTCGCCGGCGTCGTGAGCGCCAGCCTACTTCACGCTGCCGGCCGATAGCCCCGCCACAAGGTGGCGCTGCACCATGAGGGAGAAGATGATCACCGGGATGACCACGAGGACACCCGAGGCCGTCATCGATCCCCAATCCGTCCCCGTCTCCGCCCCTGCATAGGTCGCCATGAGAACGGGCAACGTGCGCGTGGCGTTGTTGGTCAGGATGGCCGCGAAGATGAAGTCGTTCCAGGCGAGAAGCAGGCACAGAATGGATGCGGTGACGATGCCGGGCCGCGCGAGAGGGAGCACGATGCGCAAGAACGTCGTCATGCGCGAAGCTCCGTCGATATAGGCGGCTTCCTCGAGCTCCTTCGGCAATCCTTCGAAGAAGTCGCGCATGATCCACACGATGAGGGGAAGACTGAACGTCGTATAGGCAATGATCAGGCCGATCCGGCTGTTGGCCAATCCAAGGCGGGTGAACAGGATGAAGATCGGCAGCAGGATGGCCACAGGTGGAAGCATCCGCATGAGGAGCAGAGTATAGAACATTGCTCCGCTGCCGAAGAACCGGAACCGTGCGAAGACATAGGAGGCCGGGACGCCGATCACCAGGGACAGGGCAACCGATGCCGACGTCACGGTCAGGCTGTTCATGAAGGACGCGATGAAATCAGCCTGCGTCAAAACTCTGGCGTAGTGCTCGAATGTCGGCGTCCAGACCAGAACCGGCGGGGTGACGAAGATCTGCGCGCGGGTCTTGAGTGACAATCCGAGGACCCACAGGAGCGGTCCAATGAAAACGACCAGCAGCATGATCAGCCCGAAATAAGTAAGGCTGATGCCGATGAGGCGTTTCCGGCGGCTCGTTGCGACGCTCATAGGGCGTTTTCCTTGCGACGGGATGCTGCGACGAAGAGGACGCAGAAGACGAAGACGATGAGCAACATGATCCACGATGCGGCAGCGCCGAGGCTCATATCGAAGGCGAAGAAGGACGTCATGAAGGTGTAGACGGACAGAAGCTTCGTGGCATCGGCGGGGCCGCCGCCCGTCATGACCCAGACATTATCGAATGTGCGGAATTCGAAGATGGTCCGCAGCAGCAGGGCGACGACGATGTACGGGGTGAGAAGCGGGAAGGTCACATGCCGGAAGATCTGGAAGCGGGTGGCACCGTCGATAGCCGCAGCCTCGATGGGTTCGGATGGTAGGGACCGCAGGCCAGCCAGGAGCAGGATCGCAACATATGGAGCATTCTGCCACACATTCACGAACCCGACGGAGATCCTCGCCAACGTCGGATCGCCGAGCCAGAGGATCGGGCTGCCGATGAAGTAATCGACGATACCGTAATTCGGATCGAGCAACAGCTTCCAGCACATTGATGCGACGATCGGCGTGATCATCATCGGTACGATCAGAGCGGTGCGGAAGGCCTTGACGAAGGGAACATCCTTGTTGAGCAGGAGCGCCACTCCCAAGCCGATTGCCAGCTCCAGGAAGACAGTGATCACCGTGTAGGCGATGGTAAGCCACAGGGCCTGGGTGAACTGGGGATCGCTGAAAAGATCGATATAGTTGGCAAATCCAACGAAGCGACCGCCGAACAGGCTTTGCTGAGCGCTCCAACCTTGAACGCTCAACATCAGGGAGAGGACCAGAGGCAGGCCGAAGACGAGAATCGTGACGGTCAGCGTCGGCATGACCGTCAGGACGGCAAAGTGTCTGTCGACCCAAGACGACAATGTGCTTCCGAAGCGCTTGCTGGTGGACTTTCTCAAGTCCGTCTCAGGCACATCGAGCATGTAGGAACTGACGCGTTGGTCCAAGGCAATCTCCTGCCTGTTTGCGGCTTCAAGCCTCGATGACGACATATCGATCTTCGACCGACACCGGAAACGTGTCGGCGACATAGGGCCCTTTCACCAGGTCAGAGCCCTCCTTCACGTCGACCTGGTAGCTCCGGGTACGGATCCTCTTTGGGTCGCACCAGGACTGGCCCGACCGGATGTCGAATTCCCAACCATGCCAGGGGCAGCGGAGGATCTCGCCTTTTCTCTCGAGGCGGTATTGCCCGGGAGCGTCGGAAGTGACGAGGCTGCCCAGATGGCCGTCGCAAAGGCTGCCTCCCTGATGCGGGCAGGCGTTGGCAATCCCAAAGAATTCGCCGCCGATGTTGAAGACGGCGATCGGCCGACCGTTGACGTGGACCAGCCTGTGGGTTCCGTCCAAAAATTCCGTGACGGGAGCCACGATGTGCTTACTCACCGTTGTTTCCTCCACGCCGCCTTAGGCGTTGTTATGTTTTGTTAGGTAAACCCTATCAAAAAGCAAACACATGCGCAAGCGCGAGCTGATTTATCCTTAGGTTTTAATATTTCTGTTCCGAAACGAGCATAACGCGACCTAACAAGGTCGGGTTTATGGTTGTATATCAGCAGCTTGGAGAGGAGCTTGGGGAATGGTGAGGTCGCGGGATTGGTGTGGTGGCGTCCACAGCCAGGTGCGAGAGGCGCCCTCACCTGTGATGCATCTGGAGAATCGTCCAGACCGAGAGAACTGCGTCGGCGGCCCCGCCATCGACAGGATGGAAGGGAGGCGAAACGTCCACTCAGGTCTTGAGAAACAACGGCAATCTGCATCGGGCTTTGCCGCATATGGTGCTCCTGCTGGAACCGAGCTGGCTCGGAAGCACGAACATCACGATGGTTGGGTCTGGGTGCCGCAGCTGCATCCTTCTTGCGCGCCGTCGATGGGGCAGTTGGAGAGTATGAAGCGAGAGGGTTTCATACTTTGTAGTCACCCGGCTTCGCCTCCAGAGTTGTTTGTCGTCGGGCCGATTAGCCTTAGTCATCAATGATGGCGCTCAGTTTGAGTGCCGTACTTGGCAAAATACCCGTTGGCAGCATGACGATGCGATTGAAACTCCTCTTCCTGGCGACCGCCAGCCTTCTCGTGGCAAACCTCGCTGGTGCCCGTGAGGCTGATCACAACGGCAATTGGCTTGCGCAGCAGGAGAAATTCAACAAGCGCATCGAGGCCAGCGACCGCCGGGCCACCCGAAGCATCTGTGCGGATCTTTGCAAGGAACCTAAGCGACCAGCGTATGAGGGACCGGAAGATTCGCTCGAGCCCAATGCGGTTGCCGAGGCGACTTACGAGCGTGCGCGGACGCCCTATCAAATGCAGTTCGAGATCGATGGTATACAAGAGGAGAGCGAGTAAGGTTGTCCTGATGCTATCGGCGGGGCATCGCTAAGCCGCTCTAGAACGATGATGGCCATGATGGGAGCGGCATTGCCGCTCCCATCATGGCACTCGCAAGGGGCTTCATCCTGAGAGTTGGTGCACGCGTCAGCGAAGGTGTCCCGAAGCTGGGTTTAGGCACATGTCGCTCGTGGCAGGAACGACTTACTCCGGAGAGACAGGCTTGAAGCTGTTGGCCAGGTCATCGGCGCCTTTGACGAGCACTCCCAGGTCCGATCCGACAGCAACGAATTCATAACCCCACTCGATGTAGCGGCGGGCATCCGCCTCGCGCGGCGCGAGAATCCCCGCAGGCTTTCCGACGGCCTTGAGCCGCTGCACGGCATCTTGAATGGCGGCCTGGACCTCCGGGTGCTGCGGGTTTCCGATATGGCCCAAGGAGGCGGACAGGTCGGCGGGGCCAATGAACACCCCATCAACGCCATCGACGCTGGCGATCGCCTCCAGTTCCGCAAGCGCCGCCGACGTCTCGATCTGCACCAGGACGCAGGTCTCCTGGTCTGCTTGCTTGAGGTAGGCCGGCAAGCGTCCATACGCGCTGGGGCGGCCCACCGACGTGATGCCGCGAATGCCCGCCGGAGGATAACGACAGGCGGCAACCGCCAGCTCCGCTTCCCGTGCGTTCTGCACGAAGGGTATCAGAACGGCCGGCGCGCCGATGTCGAGGAGCCGCTTGATGAGCACAGGATCGTTCCAGGCTGGACGAACGATGGGCGTAGCCGTGCCGCCGGAAAGAGCCTGGAGCTGGCTCAGAACCCCCGGCACCTCGTTGGGAGAGTGCTCCATGTCGAGCAGGATCCAGTCGAAGCCGCTATGAGCGATGATCTCCGCTACGATGTTGCTGCAGAGGCTGCTCCAGAGCCCGATTTGCAGTTGCCCGTTCTTGAGAGCGGCTTTGAAGGCATTGCGCTGAAGGTCCACCATCGGTCACCCTTGTGTCTGGCTGGTCGCTGCGCCTGTTATACAGGGAAATGCCGGGCGCTTGCCTAGCGACCTGTGTTTCCGGTTAACCCATCAATGCCCGAGGCCCGACCAGGGGCCTCAGACAGGTCGCAAGCTCCATGTCGAGAGGCGTCCTAGAGATAAGCGGTTGAGAGTGCCGGCACCATGGCGATGACGAGGAGGCCGATGAAGAGCGCGCCGATATAAGGCCATATGGCGCCCATGGCCTCGTCCGGTGAGACGTTGCCGATCTTGCATGCGATGTAGAAGCCGACGCCGATGGGTGGTGCCATCAGGCCCACATTCATGGCTGTCACGACGACCATGGAATAATGGATGTCGTTGATCCCGAGGTTCTTCGCGATGGGGAACATGATCGGTGCCATCAGCACGATGGCGGGAAGTCCTTCCAGCACGCAGCCGAGCACCATGAAAACGGCGATCGTGACCAGCATGTAGGTCACCCAGCCGCCCGGCAGATCTGTGACCATCGCGGCCATCTTGAAGGCGAACCCGGTTTGGGTCAGCGTCCAGGCCATGGCCGAGGCGGTGCCGAGGATGATCAGGATGGCACCTGACAGGGCGGCCGTTTCGACCAGCATGTCATAAATCTTCCCGGGCCGGATGCCGCCATACAGCACCATGCCGATAATCAGTGCGTAGAGCACCGCGATGGTGGAAACCTCCGTGGCGGTCGCTACCCCACCGCCGACGGCGCTCCGGATCAGGAAGGGCAGAACGAGCGCCGGTGCTGCGACGGCAAGCGCCTTGCCGACGACCTGAAGAGGAGCGCGCCGGATACCGTCCATCATCTCGCCCCGCGCTTTCCAGCGCGCAAGGACGGCGAGAGCGAGAAGCAGCACCATGGCGATGACGAAGCCGGAGGTGAAGAGGCCCGCGATGGACACGCCCGCGACCGATCCCAGAACGATCAGCACGATGGAAGGCGGCACCGTATCGGCCATGGCGGCCCCCGTCGCGAGCAGGGCGATCATCTCTTTCGGCTTATGCCCGCGCCGCTTCATTTCCGGGAAGAGGGCGGGAGCGACGGTCGCCATATCGGACACTTTCGAACCCGAAATGCCGGAGACCAGGAATAGCGAGCCGAGCAGCACATATGACATGCCGGCCTTCACGTGGCCGAACAATGACGCGAGGAACTCGACGATGGCCCTGCCCATGCCCGTTGCGTCGAGAATGCAGCCGAGGAGCACGAAGATCGGAACCGACAGAAGAATAAGGCTGGACATGCCCTCGTCGATGCGCCCGATCATCACCATCGTGGGCATGGAGCTGGTGAAGGTCAGGAATGCCAATGCGCCCAGGCCGAAGCAGAAGGCGATCGGCACGCCGATGACAAGGAAGAAGGCGACGAAGCCGACGAGAAAGATGAGGATGTTGAGATCGCCGAGGGCAGGGAGCGAAGGAGATGCGAGCCATAGAATCGCGCCGACGGCTGCGATCGCAGCTGCGGCGGTCACGATGTTCATGCCTTTGGTTGCGCGGGCCGCTTCGCGCAGGGCGAGAACCGCCATCAGGCCGATCCCGACCGGAAGCGCGGCAACGCGCCAGCTCATGGGAATGTTGAGAGCCGCCGACGTGATGTAGGATTCCTCGATCACATACTCCATGGCGGGCCATAGCATCCCGATGAGGAACACAGCGACAAGGAGCGGGCCCAGGGCCGTGAAGAAATCGCGCAGCCTGTCCGACATCATCTGCAGGAACAATGTCAGGCGCAGATGTTCGTTGCGATCGATGGCGATGACCGCGCCGAGCATGGCGAGCCAGAGGAAGCAGAAGGCCGCAGCCTCATCGATCCAGACGATCGGGAGCGAGAGGACGTAGCGCGAGGTCACGCCCATGAGGAGCAGGACAATGATCGCAACCAGAATGGCGGAGGCGATCATCTCGACGGGCTTCAGAAAGGCCGAGCCGCTTCTCAGGCCGGTCGGCAGATCCTCGAGTTCTCCGACATCGATGGTTTCTGTTGCCATGGTCATTCTCTCCTCCCTCATCGCCGGTGTCTTTGCGGCTATCGTTCTTCGTTGTGGCTGATGCTCGGTCTCAGGGAAGGTTTTCCCTGAAGACGACTTCGATCCTCATGGGATCGGGGGAAGGGCTGGGCTTGCGTCCCTCCCGCAGGTCTCGGAACAGAGCGGCGCATTTGGTGATCGTATCTTCGGCGCTCTGCGTGATGACCGCATCCATCGTGCCGTCGAGTAGGTACTCGCGCGTGTCGCTCGTCAGGCCGTGGCCGACGAAGACTACGCTCTTCTCGCGCCGTGCATCCTTCAGCGCGCGTCCGACGCCGGAAGCGCCTCCGCCGATATTGTAGATGCCGTCCAGATCGGGGTGGTGAGACAGGAGCGCTCGCATCTGCCGGTAATTGAGCGCTTCATCGTCGTGCCCTTCCCGGAGGCCGACGACCTCGATGTCTGGATAGAGCTCTTGGAGGATATCGAGAAACCCCATCTCGCGCTCTCCATGAGCGCGGTAGCTGAGACTGCCCGCGATCATGGCGACCTTGGCGGGACGCTTGCCGATGAAGCGGGCGAGCAGATATCCCGCCATGCGACCGGCGGCCCGGTTGTCGAGGCCGAAATAAGCGGTTCGCATCGGACTGGCGACGTCGGAGATCAGCGTCACGACGGGCTTCCCTGTCGCGGCGATGCGATTGACGGCCTCCCGCACCACGGGATGCTCAATCGCCATGAAGGCGATGCCGTCCGCGTGCTTGGCATGACGGTGCAGTGCCTTCGCGAGCAGGTCCGGGTTGAAGCTATCGATATACTCGACCGTCGGCTTGATCGAGAAGCGTTCGAGCTGGGGCGCCATCTCGCTGATCATGCGACCAAGCATGGTGATGTAGCGGTTCGTCCCTTGGGGGAGAATGAACGAGATCTGCGCGAGCGGACGGACATCACGGATCCGAGCATCGCTCTCATCGACATAGCCGAGTTCGGCGGCAGCCTTCATGACCCGCGCGACCGTGGCGGCCTTGACACCCTGCCGCCCGTTGAGGACGCGGTCAACGGTGGCCGTCGACACATCGGCGAGGCGCGCGATGTCTACAATGGTGACCCGGCGGTTGAGAGAGGGATTGTCGAACACGATGCTCATAGAGTTACATCAAAAAACATCATAATTTTGATTTGACCACATCATTGATATGACGGATTTCTTCATTCGGAAAGAGAAAAACGTCTTTTCGGGAGGAAATCACCAATGACAGTCAGCAGAAGAACACTTCTGAAGGGGCTTGGAGCGGCTCCGGCCGCCGTGAGCCTTTTCTCGATTCCGCGTTACGCTCATGCTGCCGAGATCACTCTGCGCTATGGCAACAACCTGCCGCTCAGCCATCCCCTCAACATCCGGGCGAAAGAAGCGGCGGATCGGATCGCAAAGGAGACCAACGGGCGCGTCGAGATGCTGATCTTCCCCGCCAATCAGCTCGGCGGCGATACGGACATGCTCTCTCAGGTGCGTAACGGCGCGCTGACCTTCTTCACGCCGTCCGCCCTGGTGATCGCCACCCTCGTTCCCGTCGCGGCGATCAACGCTGTTGGCTTTGCGTTCAAGGATTACAATCAGGTCTGGGCCGCCATGGACGGACCGGTCGGCGCTTTCGTCCGCAAGGCGATTGCCGACTCCCGGCTGCATGCGCTGGACGTCATGTGGGACAACGGCTTCCGTCAGATGACGACGAGCGGTGCGCCGATCACGAACGCCGATTCCATGAAGGGCCTGAAGATCCGCGTCCCTGTCAGCCCGATCAGCATCTCCATGTTCTCCGGTCTCGGCTCCGCGCCGGCCAGCCTGCAGTTCAGCGAGGTCTATACCGCTCTGCAGACCAAGGTGGTCGATGCGCAGGAGAACCCGCTTCCGATCATTCAGGTCGCCAAGCTCTATGAGGTGCAGTCGTCCTGCGCGCTCACGAACCATATCTGGGACGGTTACTGGTTCATCGCCAACGGCCGCCAATGGTCCGGCATGCCTGCCGACGTTCAGGAGATCGTCTCGCGGGCCATCAACGAGGCGGGGCTGAAGCAGCGCCAGGACATCAAGGCGCTCAACGAGTCCGTTCAGGCCGATCTCCAGAGCAAGGGGTTGGCCTTCAACCAATGCGAGACGGACAGCTTCCGCGCGAAGCTGCGCGACGCTGGCTTCTACAAGGAATGGAAGCAGAAGTTCGGTGCCGAGGCCTGGGGCCATCTCGAAAGCGTCGTCGGGACGCTCGCCTAATCACTCTCGCGGGATCCGATGGCGTCCATCGGGTCTCATCGTTCCCCGGCGCACCTCATAAGGATGCGCCCTCATCAAACACGCAGGTAAGGTATGAGCCGATTTCTCGGAGAGATCAGGCAGGCAGGCTACGTTGTCGACGACATCGAGGCCGCCATGGATTATTGGTCGCGTGTTCTCGGCGTCGGCCCGTTCTTCTACAAGGAGAGGGTGCCGATCGAGAACTACATCTACCGTGGGGAAAGTTATCGGCCTCACAATTCCGTCGCTTTGGCCAATTCCGGTCCGCTTCAGATCGAGCTCATTCAGACCCGCAACGACGCTCCCTCGATGTATCGTGACTTCAAGCGGGCCGGCCATCGCGGGTTGCAGCATGTCGCCTACTGGACGGAGACATACGATGCCGATCTGGAAAGGCTCACGAAGCAGGGATTCGCTCCTGTGATGAGCGGCGAGGTCGGAGAGCGCGGCCGGTTTGTCTATTTCGATACCGAGTACCATCCGGGGACCGTCATCGAGTTGTCGGAGGTCGCGGGTCCGAAAGGCAAGATGTTCCAGCTGATCAGGGAAGCGTCGGAGAGCTGGGACGGACGCGATCCGGTCCGTCCGTTCCCCGATCTCTCTCAGCTCTGAGGCCGTCATGTCGGATGCACATTACGAGGCGACATATCTCGTCGAAACGCCTTTGCCCCTCGAAAAGGTGGCCGCCGTCATGGCGGGCGAGCAATCCTGCGGAACCTTCACGCGGGTCGAGGGGGAAACCGACGAGCTGCGTGAACGGGCGCGTGCGGATGTCGTTGGGATCCGGGATCTGGGCGAGGTCGGGAAACCGTCTCTCCGAAGTTCCTGGCTCGACCGCAAAGGACCGTCGGCCTCCTCGCGGCGAGGCGAAGTCGTCATCCGCTTTCCGGTGGACAATGTCGGCGTCAATCTGTCGACGCTCGCCGCGACCGTGGCCGGCAACCTGTTCGATCTGGGTGAGGTCACAGGCCTGCGCCTCGAATCTCTCAAGCTGCCAAGTCTCTATCGAAAGCAATATGCACTTCCTCAGCATGGGATTGTCGGAACGCGCCGCGTGACCGGCGTTGCCCAGGGCGCCCTCATTGGCTCGATCATCAAGCCGAATGTCGGGCTTCGCTCGGAGGAGATCGCATCCCTGGTGGAGCGCCTGTGCGCCGCCGGACTCGACTTCATCAAGGATGACGAGATTGCAGCCAATCCTGTCCATGCGCCCCTGTCTGTCCGTATTCCTGCGGTCATGGCGGCCGTGCGCCGCCATCAGGATCGAACGGGCAAGCATGTGATGGTCGCCTTCAACATCACCGGCGAGACGGACGCCATGCGCCGTCATGCGGACCTGGTGGCTCAAGAGGGTGGAAGCTGTGTCATGGCCAGCCTGAACTGGTGCGGCTTCTCCAGCATCGAGACGCTGCGGCGCAGTTCCGACCTGGTCATCCACGGCCATCGCAACGGTTATGGCGCATTCTCGCGGCACCCGGTGCTGGGCATCGGCTTCCAGGCCTACCAGACGCTCTGGCGGCTCGCCGGTGTCGATCATATGCATGTGCACGGTCTAGGCGGGAAGTTCGCACAGGCCGACGAGGAGGTGGTGGATAGCGCAAGAGATTGCCTGACGCCCCTGTGCGATGTGGACGATCGCGTCATGCCGGCGTTCTCGTCGGGACAATGGGCCGGCACGGTGGAGCAGACCTACCGTGCGGTGAAGACGTCCGATCTACTCTTCATGGCCGGTGGTGGTATCATGGCGCATCCCGGAGGGCCCGCCGAAGGGGTCGCGAGCATCAGAGAGGCGTGGCGGGTGGTCGAGTCCGGCGACAGCATGGAACGCGCCCGCGAGCAGAATCGTGCTCTTGCGGATGCATTCAGCTTCTTCACAAAATCCTAGAAGACGGAGGTCGCCATGACGCCGACCTACGGGTGGTATGGAGACGACTTCACCGGCGCGACGGATACGCTCGCGACGCTGGCGGGCCGTGGCCGCCGCGCCTTCCTGTTTCTGGGCATCCCGGAGCCGCAGCACCTCGCGCGGGTCGGAGATCTTGAGGCCGTTGGGATCGCGGGGGCGGCCCGCACCCTTTTGCCCGACGAGATGCGGAGGGAACTCTCACCTGTCGGAGCGTTCTTTCGTGATCTCGGTGTCCGCGTCCTGCACTACAAATGCTGCTCGACTTTCGACAGTGCGCCGGAGCGCGGGAACCTGGCCATAGCTGCCGCGACCCTGCGCGTCGACGGAATGCACGAGACAACCGTCATCCTCGGTGGTCAGCCGTCGCTTGGCCGATACTGCGCCTTCTCCAATCTCTTCGCGTCTTTCGGCGCGGACGGCGACATCTTCCGCCTCGACCGCCATCCCACCATGAGCCGGCATCCGGCGACGCCGATGACCGAAGCGGATCTGCGGCGCCATTTCGGCGCACTGGGTCTGCCCGATGTCGAGGCGATCCACTGGACCGTGATCGAGAAAGGCGCAGATGCGATCGCGCATGAATGGCGGCGCCTCTCGCAGACGGCTCGGGCCACGCTGTTCGATGCGCTCGACGCCCGTCATATCGATGCCGTCGGGCGCCTGCTCCGGAGCGAGAGCGAGAAAAGCTCCCTTCTGGTGCTGGGACCCAGCAGTGTCGCGCAGGCCTTCTTCGAAGCACGGGAGGCGGTGCTGGAATCAGCCTCCGGCTCGATGGATGGGCCCGTCCTCGCCTTCGTGGGGAGCCTTTCACCGACGTCGAGAGCGCAGATGGCAGCCGCGCATTCCTATCGACGCTTGGCCATCATGCCCGAAAGTGTTCTTTCGAGCGCAGGGGCCCGTGAGCGTATCGTTCAAGAGGCTGTGGCTATGCTGGGCCAGGGCGAGCATGTCATGCTCTCCACGGCTCCGGAGGCGGGCGATGTTCCGCACAACGCGGCTGCCGATCTTGCACGAGTCAGCGCCTCGCTTGTCGATGCGGTGATCCGGCGCCACCCCGTCCGACGCCTGGCGGTCGCCGGCGGGGATACATCGAGCCGGATTGTTCAGCACCTCGGCTATTGGGGGCTCGGCTACCACAGCCAGATCAGCAACGGCGTCGCCGTCAGCGTGGCGCGCAGCGACGATCCGGCCCGGGACCGCATGCTCGTGATGCTCAAAGGCGGCCAGATGGGCCATGAGCAGCTGTTCGAGACGTTCTTGCGACACTGAGCCTGTTCAGGATCGGATGGTTAGTCTTCTCTGGGGGCTGAGGGAAACCGTCGCGTCGCCACAGTCGTGAGACATAGCGATATTCTCGCGTCCACAGCTTCGATCCTCAGCGTCGGATAGAGCATCATGGATCGGACGGTGCCGGCTGCTGAAAGGAGGCCAAGGCCACGTGGATGAACTCGGTCAGCTGCTGTGCCGCGAGGGACAAGGGACGGCGGCTCGAGGTCAGGAGCCAGATATCCATCGAGGTCTTCGGCAGAAGCGGGCGTCGGACCAGCTGGTCCGACGGGTAATCCATTCCGACGAAGGGTGGGAGAATGGAAACCCCGATGCCATTCGCGACGAAGCTGCAGGCAGTTTCGGACATGGGGACTTCGATGCGATTGCGCTTTTGAACGCCGCGCATCTGAAAGGCCCGATCGATCGTCATCAGGGAACAATCGTCCCGCTCCAGAGAGATGAACGATTCGTTGCGCAGGTCTTCCACGCCGATGGTGGCTTTTTGGGCCAGCGGGTGCTGCGCCGGCAGGAAGCACATGAGGTCGAAGCGGATCACCGCTTGGGCCGTCACGTCCGGATGGTCGAACGGAAGGATGCTGAGACCGATATCCACCTGCTGCGCCATGACGAGTTCCGCGATGCGTGGCGAGGCTCGGCTTTGAAGCGTCAGGCTCAGCTCGCGCTGCTCGGCCAGAAAGGGCGAAAGGGCCCGCGGCAGAAAGCGCGAGGCGAGAGCCGGGAGCGCCGCGATCGTGACTTGGCCCCACTCGCGGTTCCGCACGGCGGTCGCCACGCGTTCGATGCGTTCGGTGCCGGCGATCAGCTTCTCCACCTCCGCCGCGACGAGGCGGGCCTCGAGGGTGGGAACCAGCCGTCCGTTGCTGCGCATGAAAAGCTTGAAGCCGCAGCTTTCGCCGAAGCCCTTCAGCAGCTTGCTGACCGCAGGCTGCGAGATGCCGAGCCTCTCGCCCGCATGCGTCACCGATCCGGTTTCCATGAACGCATGAAAGGCTTCGATCTGTCTGATGTTCATTACAATGTTCTCAAGCGTGCGCTGCGCATCATGAATTTTAGTTATAATGAACGGAAGAAAAGCAATTTGACAATCATGTTCCGCGCTCCTCTAATCCTCGGAAGACCTGCGGGCAAGGCGGTCGGGTGACGGGCGAACATGAGAGGCGGCCTCTCTGGAGAGAGCCGCCAGAGGCTCGTCCGACGTGTCTGCGGCAACAATATCCAAAGGGGACGCAGCGTGATGAAATCAACAATTTCCGCGGGCGCATTGGCGATCTTGATATCCGCCGCGTCGCCTGCCTTGAGCAGCAGCCTCGTCGTCTGCATCGAAGGAAGCCCGGAGACCTTCAATCCGCAATTGACCAGCAATGCGACCACCAGCATCGTGACGGGGCAGATCTACGATCAGCTCGTCTCGGTGAAAGCGGGCAGCTCGGAGCTCGAGCCGAGCCTCGCCGAAAGCTGGTCCGTCTCGGAGGACGGCAAGACCTATACGTTCAAGCTGCGGCAGGGCGTGAAGTGGCAGTCCAACAAGACGTTCAAGCCCTCGCGCGACTTCAACGCGGACGATGTGGTCTTCAGCTTCGAACGGATGATGAAGGCCGACCATCCCTACGCCAAGGTGAATGGCGGGAACTATATTACCTTCAACACCAAGCTCGCGGATGTTCTGACGGCGGTGAAGAAGGTCGACGACCACACGGTCGCGTTCACGCTGAAGGAACCCCTAGCGCCCTTCATCGGGATCCTGTCCCACCAGTCGCTGGTGATCCTCTCGGCGGAATATGCCGATCAACTGCTCAAGGCCGGAACGCCCGAGCAGCTCGACCTGCAGCCGATCGGAACGGGTCCGTTCCAGATGCAGGTCTACCAGACCAATGCGGCGGTGCGTTTCAAGGCCTTCCACGACACCTGGGGCGAGAAGGCGAAGGATCCGTCGCGGACGCCGAAGGTCGACGATCTCATTATGCCGATCACTGTGGACGCTCCGGTCCGGCTGCAGCGCGCGCAGGCGGGTGAATGCCACATCGCCAATGCGCCGAGTCCCGCCGACCGTGAGGTGATCAAGGCGAGCGCGAAGCTCAACCTCGCCGAGACGCCCGTCGCGTCCTCCGGCTTCCTCGCCTTCAACTTCAAGGAGAAGCCCTTCCAGGACAAGCGCGTCCGCCAGGCCCTTGCACATGCCATCAACATGAAGGGCCTCGTCGACAACGTCTTCGAGGGAACGGGCACCGTGACGGGAGCTCTCATTCCGGCATCGCTCTGGGGGCACAATGCCGACCTGAAGGGGCACGCATACGATGTCGAGAAGGCCAAGGCGCTGCTCGCCGAGGCCGGATATCCGAACGGCTTCGAAACGCAGATCTGGGCGCTTCCGGTCACGCGTCCCTACATGCCGAACGGACGCCGCGCCGCGGAACTGATCCAGGCGGATTGGGCCAAGATCGGCGTCAAGGCGGAAATCGTGACCTATGAATGGGGCGAGTACGTCAAGCGCGCGCGCATGGGCGAGTCGAAGACCGCGATGTTCGGCGGCATCTGGGACTTTCCGGATCCAAGCCAGATCCCGAACAACTACTTCACCTGCAATTCGCAGGGTAAACCGAGCCCGTCGAATATCGGCTCCTGGTGCAACTCGACCTTCATCGATCTGATCGCCCGCGCCGGACAGATCACCGATCAGACGCAGCGGACCGACCTCTACAAGCAGGCGCAGGTCGTCTTCAACGACGAGGTTCCGGCGATCCTGTTCGGCAGCTCCTCGGCGCTGCTTGCCGTCAACAAATCGGTCTCAGGCTTCGTCCCGGCCGTGTTCGGAACCAGCCGCTTCTCGGGCGTCACGGTGCCGTAGAACAATCCGATGTTCAAAGCCGGGGGGAGGGCTGAAGGATTCCTCCCCCTCGATCCTTCTTGCCGTTGAGCCGGGTCCTGAACTCGGCGAAAGGCCTTTCCTTCGTGCGGAGCTTGAAGATGCGTGTCGTCGTGATCGGCGCAGGGATTCTCGGATCCAGTGTCGCCTATCATCTTGCCGTGAACGGCATTGAAGTCGAGGTGTTCGACGAAGTCCACCAGGGCAAGGCGACCCTGGCGGGCGCGGGGATCGTCTGTCCCTGGGCCACCAAGGTCACCGATCCGGAATGGTATGCTCTCTATGCCGCCGGAGCGCGCTACTATGAGAACCTGGTCGAAGGCCTGACGCAGCGTGGCGAAACCGATCTCGGATACGGACGCGTCGGTGCGCTCGTCGTGGCCGAGGACCGGCGGGAACTGGATGCGGCGGATGAGAGGATCCAGTCCCGCATCGCCCATGCGCCGGAAGCCGGAAACGTGCGGCGTGTGTCGGCCGCGGAAGCGAAACGGCTGTTCCCGCCGTTGCGGGAGGATCTCGACGGCATCTACATTCCTGGTGGCTCTCGCGTCGACGGCAGGCTTCTCGCCGCCGCCATGACCCGTGCGGCCGTCGCAGCGGGCGCCGTGCTCCGGCACGACCATGTGTCGCTCGAATTGCGGGACGGAAAGGTGCGCGGCATCCGCAGCGACGGGAGCCCGATCGAAGCGGACGAGATCATCGTCACGGCGGGCGCCTGGGCGTCGCAGATCCTGCGTCCGCTCGGATTGGAGCATCCCGTCCGTCCGCAAAGAGGCCAGATCGTTCACCTGCGCCTGTCGGGAACCGAAACGCGCTCATGGCCCGTCCTGCTGCCGATGACCAGCCATTACATGCTGGCCTTCGACGATTCCCGCGTCGTGATCGGTGCGACGCGCGAAGATAATACCGGCTTCGACTACCGGGTCACCGCCAGCGGCCAGGCCGAGGTCCTCAATGCGGGCCTTTCGATCGCTCCCGGACTGGCATCGGGCACGATCATCGAAACACGGATCGGCTTCCGTCCCGCAGGAGACGGCTACAAACCCATTCTCGGGCGCGTTGCGGGGATCGACGGCCTCGTCATCGGTAACGGCCTCGGGGCGGCCGGCCTCACCATCGGGCCTTATGCGGGACGCCTGCTGGCCCAGATCTGCATGGGCGAGACACCGGATACCGACACTGCTGCCTACGCTCCCGCCGCGGCGTGAGCGAGGTTTCATTCACAATCAAAGGACATCCAATGACCGACATCATCCGTCACCGGAAACACAAGATCATGCACGGCGCCGTGGAGCACAACGGCGTGCTCTATTTCGGTGGGCATGCGGCCAACGACCTGTCGCAGGGCATGGCCGGCCAAACTCGGGAAGTCTGCGCCAAGCTCGACAAGTTCCTCGCCGAGCTCGGCTCCGACAAGACCAAGATCCTCGCAGCGCGAATTTACCTGAGCGACATGTCGCAGAAGGAAGAGATGAACAAGGCCTGGCTCGAATGGATTCCCGAAGATGACCTCCCGTCGCGGGCCACGATCGGCATTGCCAGCCTCGGCGATCCCAATCGCCTGATCGAAGTGATCATCACCGCCGCGCGATAGCGAAAGCTGCGGTTCATTCAGCAATGACACTGGATTGCGGGCACGTACTCTGCCCGCAGTCCTTCCTCGAGAGGTCTGTTGACCGAGGATTGCCGCCGCGATCCCGCCGGTCCCCGGGATGCCGAAGATGACAGAGACGAAAACCAGCCGGATCGACGATCGCTACGCGACCAATGAAAAATACACGACGCTGCGCGGAATCCACCGCGATGCCCAAAGGCATCTGTCGGAAGTCGAGTGGAACTATCTCTGGTGCGGCACCGGCGATGAGGTCACTCTTCGGGATAACACGGCGGCCTTCGATCGTTATCGGTTCATCACTCCACTTTTTGCCGGGATCGATAATCCCGATACGCGAACCAGGGTTCTCGGACTGGACCTGAGCTTTCCGGCCTTCATCGCTCCGTTCGGCGGCGAGGCCGCCTTCCATCCCGGCGGACATCCCGCCATCGGTCGTGCGGCCGAAGCGGTCGGCATTCAGCAGATGGTTCCCGTGGCCGCATCGTTCCCGCTCGAGGATATCGCAGCCGCCTCTTCCGTGGCGTCGATCTTCCAGATGACGTTCGTCGGCGATGAGGATGCCGCCGTCGACCTCATGGAGCGGGCCAAGGCCGCCGGCTACAAATACATCTGCGTCACCTACTCGCCCATCCGGCAATGGCGGGAACGGATGATGGAAGACCGCTTCTCCATCCGGGGCGAGAGCGGTCCCGCCAATTTCGGACCGGGACGGTCCGATCCGGCTCCTCTCGTCGAATTGCTGGAGTTCACGCAGCCGCGCTGGACCTGGCAGCAGGCCGCGCGCGTCATCGCCCGGGCGCCTCTCCCGTGCATCGTCAAAGGCGTCACGAGCGTCAAGGATGCCCACGCGGCGCTCGATGCCGGGGCAGTCGGGCTTTATATTTCGAACTACGGTGGCCGCACGGTCGACCGGACGCCTGCAACTCTGGACGTTCTACCATCCATCCGGAAGGCGGTGGGGCGGGATGTTCCGATCATCCTCGACTCGGGCATCCGCCGGGGCAGCGACATCGCCACGGCGCTTGCACTGGGTGCGGACGCGGTCGCGCTCGGACGCCTCATCGCGCTCGGTCTTGCCGCCGATGGCGAACATGGCGTTCGTCGAACCCTCGAACTCCTGCAGCGCGAGTTCTGGACGACATTGGGCCATCTGGGCTGCTCTCGCGTCCAGGATCTGAGCGAGGCCGTTCTGTACGCCCCCAATCAGCCGTAGCGCGCTTGTGCGCACGACATGAAGGTTCGAATTCAATAGGATCCGCCATATCGTGCCCATGAAGTCAGCGCCCGGGATGAAGGATCCCGCCTTGCGAAGGGTTGCCAGCCCTCCGCCTTGAGGAGCCGCAAGAGCCTTCTTCACTTTGCATGCGGATCGAGCGGCTTCGGAGCCGCATTCTCAATGACTGTTCAGGCGCTTCAGCGGAACCACAACGCCGCTTGCAGCCTGCACCATCATGGATGCGAAAGGCGCAACACGATATGCGCTTTCATGGTTCAAACGCCGGTGCCGCGCAATTCTGCTCAGCCGATCTCCTGCACAGACATGTCCTAACACCCTGTTCTGGAACCAAAAGTCCGATGTCGGCGTGGTGAAGGATCGGCCGCTATAAGTATGGAATGAAGCCAATTCATGTCCATGGGGTTGGCAATTCGGTCAAAATTGTCTAGACAAACGTCGTCAACGGCAGTGGCTCTCGCTGTCCATCTCGCCGGATTGAGGCAATTGCACATGTGATTTCGTGCACAAATATTGCCGGATCCAATCATTCGACTGTTCTCGCTCGAGAGACTACATCATGGAGTTCGCCCCTCAGCTTTATGCCAGGGGAAACGGGGGTTTGATGACTGATAAAGACGGCGCTTTAGGCAGTGGCGACGCTGCCGCCCTGTCGGCTGATAAGATCGTCCTAAACAATATTTTCAAGGTTTTCGGCTCGAATGTTCCGCGAGCCGTCGAAATGATTCAGGCCGGACACGGGAAGGATTCCGTTCAGGCCGAGACGCGCTGCACCATCGGTGTCAACAACGCGAGCTTCAGTATCAAGGAAGGCGAGATCTTCGTCGTCATGGGGCTTTCCGGCTCCGGAAAGTCGACTCTTCTGCGCCTGCTCAACCGGCTGATCGAGCCCACGCTCGGCTCCATTCTCGTGGGGGGACAGGATGTCACGAGCATGAGCAAGCGCGACCTGATCGAGTTGCGCCGGCGTGACATGAGCATGGTCTTCCAGAGCTTTGCACTCCTGCCCAACCGCACGGTCCTGGCCAACACGGCCTTCGGATTGGAAGTCGCTGGCGTCGCCGAGAAGGAGCGCAATCAGAAGGCACTCCACGCGCTTGAGGCCGTCGGGCTGGAACGTTATGCGGCAAGCCGTCCGGACGAACTCTCCGGCGGCATGCGCCAGCGCGTCGGACTCGCCCGGGCATTGGCCAACGAGCCGACCATCCTTCTGATGGATGAGGCCTTCTCCGCGCTCGATCCCCTGATCCGCACGGAGATGCAGGACGAACTTCTTCGTCTGCAGGCGGAGCATAGTCGCACCATCGTCTTCGTCAGCCACGATCTCGACGAGGCCATGCGCATCGGTGATCGCATTGCGATCATGCAGGACGGCGTGGTGGTGCAGGTCGGGACACCGGAAGAGATCGTCATGAGCCCAGCGAACGACTACGTCCGCTCGTTCTTCCGGAATGTGGACGTGACGCAGGTTTTCCGTGCGGGCGATGTCGCGAGACACAGCCAGATCACGCTCATCGACAGGGCTGGACTGAGCGTCAACGCCGCGCTCGAGCGCATGCGCGCCCATGATCGCGATATCGCCATCGTGGTGGCTCGCGACAAGCGCTATCACGGCATGGTCAGCGCGGATTCGCTGAGGGAAGCGGTGCGTTTCGGAGGGGCCGATCCCTACCGGCAGGCCTTCTTGCCCGATATGGCGCCGATCGAATCCGATGCGCCGTTGGCGCAGGTCATGGGCCGTGTCGCCGAGAGCCGGTGGCCGGTGCCGGTTGTCGATTCGAAGGGCCGCTACGTCGGCACCATTTCCAAGTCGTCTCTTCTCATGACGCTCGACCGTGCGGCCTGAACAGCGCCAGCGCGAAGGATATTTTCATGGATTTCGATCTCAGCATCGGCGCTGCCGCCAGCGCCGCTGTCGAGTATACGCTCGACAATTTTTCCCCCACGCTCGATGCCATCGCGGATGTCATCGGTTTCTTTGCGAGCGGCATCAAGGATGCTCTGTCCTGGTTCCCGCCATGGGCCTTCATCGGTGCCGTTGCGCTCTTCGCCTTCTGGAGGGTGGGATGGAAATTCGCCGTTCTCTGCGGAGCGGCGCTTCTCCTCATCGTCGGCATGGGGTTGTGGAAGGAGACGATCGAGACGCTCGCCCTCGTCATCGCCGCCACGGCGATTGCGATCACCCTCGGCATTCCCCTCGGCATCTTCATGGCGCGTAGTTCCATAACCGCCGCCGGCGCGCGCCCGCTGCTCGATCTCATGCAGACGATGCCGGCTTTCGTCTATCTGATTCCGGCCGCGATGTTCTTCGGGCTCGGCGCGGTGCCGGGCACCATCGCAACCGTGATCTTCTCCATGCCGCCCGTGGTGCGGCTCACCGCGTTGG
Organism: Microvirga sp. Mcv34; assembly: GCF_024519725.1. Taxonomy (GTDB): domain Bacteria; phylum Pseudomonadota; class Alphaproteobacteria; order Rhizobiales; family Beijerinckiaceae; genus Microvirga. Next base: position 32,362 of record NZ_JALJRK010000025.1, read on the forward strand.
GACTGACGCAGGTGAGCCGTGAATATGTCGAGGCAGGTCTCGCCTTCGGCTGCACCGACCGTCAGCTGCTGTTCAAGGTGCAGTTTCCGCTGGCCCTCCCGTCCATCATGGCCGGTGTGAACCAGACCATCATGCTTGGTCTCTCGATGGTGGTCATCGCCTCCATGATCGGCGCGGGTGGCCTCGGCAACACGGTGCTGACGGGCATTCAGCGCCTCGATGTCGGTCTCGGCTTCGAGGGCGGACTCGCCGTCGTCATCCTGGCGATCATTCTCGACCGTCTGACTCAAAGTCTTTCACGTCCGGCAGCCTTCAAGCTGCCCCGCGCCGTCCGTCAGGAGACCGGGGCCAAGGAGGACGCGACGGACATGAAGACCGCGCTCGCCGAGGCGAGCGCCTGAACGAGGAGCCGGACCGGCAGCGGCCCGGCGCCCCAACAAAAACTCAAAGAGCTGAAAGGAGAACCCCATGCTCAAGACCTTAGCCCGGATCGCTCTCGCGGCGACCCTGACCGCAGGCCTTGCTGGCACGACGCAAGCGCAGGAGGAGAAGAAGCCGGTCAAGATCGGCTGGACCGCCTGGGCAGACGCCGAGTTCGTCACGAAGCTCGCCAAGAAGCTCATCGAAGACAACTACTCCCAGAAGGTCGAGCTTCTGCAGACCGATATCGCGCCGCAATACCAGGGCGTCGCCAAGGGCGACATCGATGCCATGATGATGGCCTGGCTGCCCGAGACCCACAAGGATTACTGGGCTCGGGTCGGAGACAAGGCGGTGATGCTCGGTGTGCTCTACACCGACGCGAAGCTCGGCTGGGTCGTTCCGAAATACGTGCCCGAGGACCAGATTGCGTCGATTGCCGATCTCGCCAAGCCGGAGGTGAAGGAGAAGCTGAAGGGCAAGGTGCAGGGCATCGATCCGGGCGCCGGCCTGACGCGCCTGTCGAAAGAGGCTCTCAAGACCTATGACCTGAGCGGCTACGATCTCACGACGGCCAGCGACGCCGCCATGGTGTCCGCTCTGGATCGAGCGATCCGCCGGAAGGAATGGATCGTGGTGACGGGCTGGAGCCCTCACTGGATGTTCGGCAAGTACGAGCTGCGCTACCTGGACGACCCGAAGGCCGCGATGGGCGGCGTCGAACGCGTCTACGCGATCTCACGCCAGGGCTTCCAGCGCGACTATCCCGAGGTCGCCCAGTTCCTGATGCGCATGCACCTTCCGCTGAAGGAGCTCGAAGCGGCGATGTCCGACGCGAAGGAGACTTCGGTGGACAAGGCGGTCGAGAACTACATCGGCGAACATCAGGCGCGCGTGAAGTACTGGCTGACGGGCGAGATGACGCCCGCGTCGTAGAACACCAAGGCCGGTCGCACGGTCTTCCCAGAAAGCACAAGCCGCCGGGTCCTCCCGGCGGCTCCTCTCTGGACTGCGTCTAGTGAGACTGCCAAGTTTGGTTCAACGCCACCCATTGGCGGAACGGTGATGAGCCGACCTCAATGGAGCACGAGCAGCCAGCCGACCAGCGCCACCGGGGCGATGATGCCGAGAACGAAGGAAACAGCCGAGTGAGCCATAGGAACCTCCCAATGGTTCCCTAACGTAATCTTCTATGCTCCAGGACGCGGTGCGCTGCAGCACGTCCCGCAGGACGGCATTACGGCTCAGGCTTCCGGCCCCCCGACGCTCTTGTTTCGGCTGGAGACGTCGTAGGTGTTTCTTCGTCGGCCGATGAGCCGGTACGGCCCTTGCGCTTCTTGCCGAGCCATTTGTACATCATCCACCCCAGGCCCGAGCTGAGGGCGGCGATCACCACGAGGCCGGAACTCGGATAGTCGCGGAAGTTGATCCGCTTGCTGCCGTTCAGCTCTTCCAATTCGTCGTCCGGCTGGTCGTCTGTCTCGGGCATGGAGGCGATCTCATAGAGTTTCCTTCCATATATGTCTTGCGCGGCCGGTTTCCATCACGCGCGGAGGCCAGAAACGGGAAGAGCGCCGCAGCCCTGCGGCTGCGGCGCTCCCGTCAAGGTTCGATAAGGGCCAATGATCCCGGCGAGACTATCGGCCCCAGCGCAGCACCATCGGGTCGAGGCGGCGGGCCACCTCGAGCAGACCCTTGCGGATCTCCGGGTGCAGGGGCTGCAGCGGATGGCGCACGGCATCGGAGCGGATCACGCCGCCTTCCTTCATGAGAACCTTGGCGGCCAGCAGCCAGCCCTGACGGTTCTCGTAATTGATCAGCGGAAGCCAGCGTTCGTAGGCGGCGGCGGCCTCTTCCTTGTTGCCCGCCATGTAGGGATCGATGATCTGGCGAATGCCGTCCGGATAGGCTCCGCCCGTCATCGCGCCGGTCGCGCCGGCATCGAGATCGGCCATGAGGGTGATCGCCTCCTCGCCGTCCCAAGGGCCTTCGATGGCGTCGCCCCCGAGAGCGATCAGCTCCCTCAGCTTCACCGCCGTGCCGGGCACTTCGATCTTGAAGTAGGACACATTGGCGATCTCCTTGGCCATGCGCGCCAGGAAGGGCGCGGACAGGAAGGTGCCGGCCATCGGCGCGTCCTGGATCATGATCGGGATGGTGATGGCATCCGAAACCCTGCGGAAGAACTCGTAGATCCCGGCTTCCGACACGCGCAGTGTCGCGCCGAAGAAGGGCGGCATGATCATCACCATGGCGGCACCCGCGGCTTCGGCCCGCCGGCAGCGATCGGCGCAGATCTCGGTCGAGAAATGGCTGGTGGTGACGATGACCGGAACCCGCCCGGCGACGTGGTCGAGCACCGTGGTCATCACGGTCTCGCGCTCCTCGTCGGTCAGCAGAAACTGCTCGGAGAAGTTCGCGAGAATGCACAGGCCGTCCGAGCCGGCTTCGATCATGAAATCGACGGCGCGCTTCTGGCCTTCGAGATCGAGCGTCCCGTCGTCATGGAAGATGGTCGGCGCCACCGGAAAAACGCCGCGATAGGGACGCGTGGAATGAATGCCGGACGAGGACATGATGTCTCCTTTCAGAATGGATGGCGTCGCGGTCAATGGTTGTCGCGTGGAACGGGCGATCCCGTCCGTCCGACGAGAAAGTCCAGATCGACACCTTTGTCGGCCTGCAGCACGTGGTCGATATAGAGCTTGGCCCAACCGCGCTCGGCATGCGGCGCGGGCGGAACCCAGGCGGCGCGGCGGCGCTCCATCTCCTCGGCCTCCACATGGAGATGCAGGCTGCGGGCTGCGACGTCGAGCGTGATCATGTCGCCGTTCTGCACCAGCGCCAGAGGGCCACCGGCGGCGGCTTCCGGCGCCATGTGCAGCACCACGGTGCCGTAGGCCGTGCCGGACATGCGGGCGTCCGAGATGCGGATCATGTCGCGCACGCCCTTCTTGAGAAGCTTCTGCGGCAGCGGCATGTTGCCGACCTCCGCCATGCCCGGATAGCCCTTCGGGCCGCAATTCTTCAGCACCATGATGCAGGTCTCGTCGATGTCGAGATCCTCATCGTCGATCCTGTGATGCAGCTCCTCGATGGTCTCGAACACGACCGCGCGGCCGGTGTGCTGCATGAGCTCCGGAGAGGCGGCGGACGGCTTGATGACGGCCCCGTTGGGGGCGAGATTGCCTTTGAGGATCGCGATGCCCGCTTCCGGCTTGAAGGGCTCCTCGAAGGTGGTGATCACCTCGCGGTTCCAGCACGGCGCCTCCTTCACGTTCTCCCAGATCGGCTTGCCGTTGACGGTGAGCGCATCCTTGTGCAGCAGGCCGCGCTCGCCGAGCGTGCGCAGCACGACGGGCAAGCCGCCGGCATAGTAGAAATCCTCCATGAGGAAGCGACCGGAGGGCATGAGATCGACGAGGCAGTGGATGTCGCGGCCGAGCCGGTCGAAATCGTCCAGGGTCAGGTCGATACCGACGCGTCCCGCGATGGCGAGAAGATGCACGACCGCGTTGGTCGAGCCGCCGATGGCGGCCAGCGTCCGGATGGCGTTCTCGAAGGCTTCGCGCGTCATCACCTTCGACAGCACGAGATCCTCGTTCACCATCTCGACGATGCGCCGTCCGGCCATGCGGGCGAGGTGGTTGCGCCGCGCGTCGGCAGCGGGGATCGCGGCGTTCTCCGGCAGGCCGACGCCGAGCGCCTCGACCATGGACGCCATGGTGGAGCCCGTGCCCATGGTCATGCAATGGCCGGCCGAGCGGTTCATGCCGCCTTCCGCCTCGTGGAATTCCTGGAGGGTCACTTCCCCGGCGCGCAGCTGCTCGCTCATGGAGATGATGTTGGTGCCCGAGCCGATATACTTGCCGCGATAGACGCCGCGCAGCTGCGGGCCGCCCGAAACGCCGATGGTCGGCAGGTCCGCCGAGGCCGCGCCCATGAGGAGGGCAGGGGTGGTTTTGTCGCAGCCCATGAGCAGCACGACGCCGTCGAGGGGATGAGCGCGGATCGCCTCTTCCACGTCCATGGCCGCAAGGTTGCGGAACAGCATGGCCGTCGGGCGCATGGTCACCTCGCCGAGGGACGAGACCGGGAATTCGAGCGGGAAGCCGCCGGCATCGAGCACGCCGTATTTCACATGTTCGGCAATGGTGCGGAAATGCGCGTTGCAGGGCGTCAGCTCGGACCAGGTGTTGCAGATGCCGATGACCGGCCGACCTTCGAACTGGTCCTGCGGGAAGCCGCTGTTCTTCAGGAAGGAGCGATAATAGAAGCCCATCTTATCCTGGCGTCCGAACCAGGCTTGGCTGCGAAGCTGGCGTTTCTTCTCGTCGGTCATTTTTATCGGTGCCCTTGGAACTTTGTATCGCCCTGATGGGTGAAGCACGGTGGAGCGCGACTTTCGTTGAATAGGCGCTCAATTCGATTCATATAATAGTACTAATAGTCGGCTGTTAAGGCTGCTAAAGTCGAAAAGCAACGACAAATTTTGGGAGAATGCTCATGAAGGCCCGTCATCTCCTGACGACGATCGGCATGGCTGCGCTGATGCTGTCCTCAGGTGCCGCTTACGCCCAGAATAAAATGACCATCGGGTTCTCGCAGGTCGGATCGGAATCCGGCTGGCGCGCCGCCGAGACGAAGGTCTCCAAGCTCGAAGCCGAGAAGCGCGGTGTCGACTTGAAGATCTCCGACGCCCAGCAGAAGCAGGAAAACCAGATCCGCGCCGTCCGCTCCTTCATCGCGCAGGGCGTGGACGCCATCTTCATCGCGCCGGTCGTGTCGACCGGCTGGGACGCGGTTCTCAAAGAGGCCAAGGACGCAAAGATCCCGGTCGTGCTGCTCGACCGCTCCATCGATACGAAGGACGATTCGCTCTATCTCACCGCCGTGACCTCTGACACCGTCTACGAGGGCAAGGTGGCTGGCGAGTGGCTCGCCAAGGCAACCGGCGGCAAGTGCAATGTGGTGGAACTGCAGGGCACGGTCGGATCGAGCCCGGCGATCAACCGCAAGAAGGGCTTCGACGAGGTCGTTGCCGCCAATCCCGGCATGAAGATCGTCCGCACGCAATCCGGCGACTTTACCCGCACCAAGGGTAAGGAAGTGATGGAAAGCTTCATCAAGGCGGAAGGCGGCGGCAAGAACATCTGCGCCGTGTACGCCCATAACGACGACATGGCGATCGGCGCCATCCAGGCCATCAAGGAAGCGGGCCTGAAGCCCGGCACGGACATCAAGATCGTCTCCATCGACGGCGTTCCGGATATCTTCAAGGCCATGTCCGACGGCGAGGCGAACGTCACCGTCGAGCTGACGCCGAACATGGCTGGACCGGCTCTCGATGCGCTCATCGCCTACAAGAAGAACGGCACGGCGCCGAAGAAGTGGATCCAGACGGAATCCAAGGTCTTCACGCCGGACACGGCCAAGGCCGAGTACGAGAAGCGCAAGGACCTCTACTAACATCGGAATGCGATGCGGCGGCAGGCGAGCGATCGCCTGCTGTTTTGCTTAAAGCGTGATCAGCGTCGGGTCCGAAAGCGCATGTCGGCTTCCGGGTCCGATGCTTCGAAGGCCAGCGAGGACGAGATGCCAGTATCGACGGAGCAGCCTCAGCTTCTCGAGATCCGGGGGCTGACGAAGGGCTTCCCGGGCGTGCAGGCGCTCGACCACGTGGACTTCACCCTGCATGAGGGCGAGATCCACGGCCTGCTCGGCGAGAACGGCGCCGGCAAGTCGACCTTGATCAAGGTGCTGACCGGCGTCTTCAAGCGCGATGCCGGCACCATCCGCCTTGACGGTCAGGATATCGAGGCGCGCGATCCCGCCGACGCGCTCTCGCTCGGCATCGGGACCGTTTATCAGGAGGTCAATCTTCTGCCGAACCTGTCGGTGGCGGAAAACCTCTTCATCGGCCGTCAGCCGCACCGCTTCGGCCTCGTGCGCACCGGCGAGATGCGCAGACGTTCCCAGGAGCTTCTGGCGGGCTATGGTCTCGACATCGATGTCGCCAATCCGTTGAGCGCCTATTCCGTGGCCGTCCAGCAGATCGTCGCCATCGCCCGTGCGGTCGATCTCTCGGCCAAGGTGCTGATCCTCGACGAGCCGACAGCGAGCCTCGACGCGCAGGAGGTCGAGACACTGTTCAGGATCCTGAGGGATCTCAAAAGCCGCGGCATCGGCATCGTGTTCGTCACCCATTTCCTCGATCAGGTCTATGCGGTCTGCGACCGGATCACGGTTCTGCGCAACGGGCGCCTCGTGGGTTCCCGCCCCATCGCCGAACTGCCGCGCATCGAGCTCGTCTCCATGATGCTCGGGCGCGAGCTTGCGGCGGAAGCGCTTCATCGCAACCAGCGAAAAGCCGTCACGGGCGAGCCGCTCGTCGCCTTCAAGGATTACGGCAAGCGCCGTCTCCTGGAGCCCTTCGATCTTGCGGTCCGTCCCGGTGAGGTGGTTGGCCTCGCCGGCCTTCTCGGCTCCGGCCGGACCGAGACCGCCAAGTTGGTTTTCGGGATCGAGCGCGCCGACAGCGGACAGGCTTTCGTCGACGGCAAGCCCGTCCGCATCGCCACGCCGCGCGATGCCGCCCGCCTGCGGTTCGGGTTCACGCCCGAGGATCGCAAGACGGAAGGCATCGTGGCGGAATTGTCCGTGCGCGAGAACATCATCCTGGCCCTGCAGGCCCAGCGCGGCTGGCTGCGTCTGATCCCGAGACGCAGGCAGGAGGAGATCGCCGACCGCTTCATCAAGCTGCTCGACATTCGCACGCCGGATGCGGAGAAACCCATCGGGCTTCTGTCGGGCGGCAATCAGCAGAAGGCGCTGCTCGCACGCTGGCTTGCCACCGAGCCGCGCTTCCTCATCCTGGACGAGCCGACGCGCGGGATCGACGTGGGCGCCCACGCGGAGATCATCCGCCTCATCGAGCGCTTGTGCGAGGATGGCCTCGCCCTTCTCGTCATCTCGTCGGAGTTGGAAGAGATCGCCTCCTACAGCGACCGGGTCGTGGTTCTGCGCGACCGGCGGCACGTGCGCGAACTCTCCGGATCCGATGTGAGCGCCAACACCATCATGACAACCATCGCGGGCCATTAATGAGCGGCATGATTCAGGCGAGCAGCGCACGCACACTTCCCAAGGGGCTTCCGCAGGTTGCGGCGCTCCTCCTCGTCTTTCTCGTCAACTGGCTCGTCTTCCGCGACTTCTTCGCCCTGCGCCTGCAGGATGGGCGGCTCTTCGGCAGCCTGATCGACGTGTTGAACCGTGGCGCGCCGGTCGCCATTCTGGCGCTGGGCATGACACTCGTCATCGCGACACGCGGCATCGATCTTTCGGTGGGCGCCGTCATGGCGATCGCGGGCGCGATGGCCGCCACATTGACCGCGCAGGGCTATCCGCTGCCCGTGGCGCTGGCCGCCGCCGCCGGGATCGGCCTGGCCTGCGGCCTGTGGAACGGCTTCCTCGTCGCCGTCCTCGAAATCCAACCCTTCGTGGCGACCCTGATCCTGATGGTGGCCGGACGCGGCTTCGCGCAGCTCATCACCGAGGGACAGATCATCACCTTCGTGAGCGAGGGCTTCGCGTCCATCGGCGGCGGCTCCTTCCTGATGCTGCCGATGCCGGTGGTGATCGCCGTCGTGATGCTCGTCGTCACGCATTTCATCGTGCGCTACACCGCCTTGGGGCTCTTCATCGAATCCATCGGGGCCAATGTCCGCTCCAGCGCCTATGCGGGCATCGGCACCAAGGTCGTGACCATCGCGGTCTATATGTGGTGCAGCCTGTGCGCTGCGATTGCCGGCTTGATCGTGACGGCGGACATCCGCGGGGCCGATGCCAACAATGCCGGGCTCTGGCTCGAGCTCGATGCCATTCTCGCCGTGGTCATCGGCGGCACGTCTCTGTTCGGCGGGCGCTTCAGCCTCGGCCTCTCCGTCGTCGGAGCCCTCATCATCCAGGCGATGAACACGGGCATCCTGCTGAGCGGCTACCCGCCCGAATACAACCTCATCGTGAAGGCCATCGTGGTGCTCGCCGTGCTTCTCGCCCAGTCGCCCGTTCTGTCGGCCGTCCGTTCCGTCTGGAAACCAAGAGCATGATCAGGCGTCACCTCCCGGTTCTCATCACGCTCGCCGTCTTCATCGTCGGCTACATGATCTGCCTCGCGCAGTTTCCGAGCTTCGCCTCGACCCGCGTCATCGGCAATCTTCTGACCGACAACGCCTTCCTGGGCATCGTGGCGGTCGGCATGACCTTCGTGATCCTCTCCGGCGGCATCGATCTCTCGGTCGGCTCGGTCATCGCCTTCACGGGCGTGTTCCTCGCCGTCACCATCGAGAAATACGGGCTCAACCCGTATCTCGCCTTCATCCTCGTCCTAGGGATCGCGGGCCTGTTCGGGGCCGGCATGGGCTTCCTGATCCATACCTTCCAGATCCCCGCCTTCATCGTCACGCTGGCGGGCATGTTCCTGGCGCGCGGCCTGTGCTTCGTGCTCACCACGGATTCGATCCCGATCAACGCGCCGGCCTATGGCCAGATCACGGACATCGCCTTCCGTCTGCCGGGAGGCGGGCGGGTGACCTTCATCGCCATGGTCATGCTGCTGACCTTCGCGGTCGGCATCGTCCTGGCGCATTTCACGCGTTTCGGCGCCAATGTCTATGCGCTCGGCGGCAACCGGACCTCGGCGGAGCTGATGGGTGTGCCGGTACGGAAGACGACGATCCGCATCTATATGCTGTCGAGTTTCCTGGCGGCCTTGGCCGGGATCGTCTTTTCCTTCTATACCTCTGCGGGTTATTCCCTGGCCGCGACCGGCGTCGAGCTCGACACGATCGCGGCGGTCGTCATCGGCGGCACCCTGCTCACAGGAGGCTACGGGACGATCATCGGCACGCTCGTCGGCGTGCTCATCCAGGGATTGATCCAGACCTACATCACGTTCGAGGGAACCCTGAGCTCGTGGTGGACCAAGATCGCCATCGGGGCCCTGCTGTTCGCGTTCATCGTGCTGCAGCGCGGCCTGTCGGCGGCGTCGCTTCGAACACGGTAAGACAGAGGAGAAATGGTGTTGTTGAACGGTATCCAGAGGCCTGCGAGAGCGCGATCAGCCCACGATCTCGTCGCCCATGGGATCGGCCAGAACATCATGCAGGGCCGCTTCCCGGTCGGCAGCACCCTTCCGGGCGATGCGGAGCTGATGGAGCTGTACGGCGTGTCGCGCACGGCGCTCCGGGAGGCGTTGAAGACGCTTGCGGCCAAGGGTCTGATCGAGTCGAAGACGAAGGTCGGCACGCGGGTTCTCGACCGCAACAACTGGAACATGTTCGACGCTGACATCCTCGGTTGGCATCTCGAGATGGGTGTCGACGCCCGCTTCCTCGGATGGCTCTTCGAGATCCGGCAGATGCTCGAGCCCCTGGCCTGCGCCACCGCTGCCGTGCGGCGGACGCCGGAGCAGCTCGCGGTGATGAGCCGGGCGCTTCAGGCCATGTACCAGTGCGAGACCAGCCGGCAGGGCTTCACCAAGGCGGACCTTGCCTTCCACCAGGCCATCCTGGAAGCCTCAGCCAATCCCTTCCTGCAGTCCATCGGTTCGGTCATCGGCGCCGCCCTGGCGACCTCGTTCACGATCAGCTCGCCGGTCTCCAGCGACGACCGCTTCCGTGAGGTGATGCGGCAGCACCAGGCCGTGTTCGACGCCATCGAGCAGGGCGATCCGGCGGCGGCGAGCGAGGCCATGTCGGAATTGATCCTGCAGGCCGCCGAACGGGTTCGGATCAAGCATGCGGAGAGCGCCTTGGCGACGGTGCAGATCCATGCCTTCTCGGAAGGGGAGTGACAGGCTGGGACCCGGCGCGCGAGACCTTCCCGGCGGCCTTGCTGAGGCTAATAGTATTATAGTATGATTTATTGGTGCGCAGGAGAGGTCTAACACTCGCTCCAAAGGGGAGTGGGGCTGTTCCCGCAGGCCAAACTTCTTCTATCATGAGGTCAATAAGGACGGCCCGAGCGGCCCCGTATCCGCGCCGAACCCGGTCCTGAAACCAAGAATGCTGAATATGCGCCGGGCGCGATGATGGCGTTCCGGGCATGGACGAGAGGGAGAACGACCTTGAAGACATTCACGACCACAATGGCGGCCGTGGCACTTGGAGCCTTTGGCCTCCTCGGCGCCGCGCAGGCGCAGGATAAGGGCACGGTCGGCGTGGCCATGCCGACGAAGTCGTCCGCGCGTTGGATCGACGACGGCAACAACATGGTCAAGGTGCTCAAAGAGAAGGGCTACAACGTCGACCTGCAATATGCGGAAGACGACATCCCGAACCAGCTGTCGCAGATCGAGAACATGATCACCAAGGGCTCCAAGGTGCTTGTGATCGCGGCCATCGACGGCACGACGCTCTCCGATGCGCTCCAGCAGGCCGCCGACAAGGGCATCAAGGTCATCGCCTATGACCGCCTGATCCGCAATTCCAAGAACGTCGACTACTACGCCACCTTCGACAACTTCCAGGTCGGCGTGCTGCAGGGCGGCTACATCGAGAAGGCGCTCGGCTTGAAGGAGGGCAAGGGCCCGTTCAACATCGAGCTGTTCGGCGGCTCGCCCGACGACAACAACGCCTATTTCTTCTACAACGGCGCCATGTCCGTGCTCGACCCCTACATCAAGAGCGGCAAGCTCAAGGTGGTCAGCGGCCAGACCGGCATGGACAAGGTCTCGACCCTGCGCTGGGACGGCGCGGTGGCCCAGGCCCGCATGGATAACCTGCTCTCCGCCTACTACACCGACAAGCGCGTCGACGCCGTTCTCTCGCCTTACGACGGCCTGAGCATCGGCATCATCTCGTCGCTCAAGGGCGTCGGCTACGGCACGCCGAAGCAGCCGATGCCGATCATCACCGGCCAGGACGCGGAAGTGCCCTCGATCAAGTCGATCCTCGCCAAGGAGCAGACCTCGACGGTGTTCAAGGACACCCGCGAGCTCGCCAAGGTGACGGTCAACATGGTCGACGCCGTGCTCTCCGGCAAGCAGCCGGAAGTCAACGACACCAAGACCTACGAGAACGGCGTGAAGGTCGTTCCGGCCTACCTGCTGAAGCCGGTGAGCGTCGATGCCTCGAACTGGAAGGAAGTTCTGGTCGGCAGCGGCTACTACAAGGAAGACCAGTTCAAGTAATCGGCCGTCTCAAAGATGGACCCTGCGCGCCCGCGCAGGGTCCTTGCTCATTTCCAGAGCATCGGACCCAGAAGTGGAACCCACTTTTGGGGTAGGATCCGATGCTCCACTCTTTGAAGAGCGCATCGTTCTTTGCGGAAAACCGGGTCCACTTTTCCGCACGATGCGCTAGAAGGCATCGTGCCTGAGGTCATGCGATGAATGCGATCCTTGAAATGCGGGGGATCACCAAGACGTTCCCCGGCGTGAAGGCGCTGGACAACGTCAATATCACGGTCAAGGCCGGCGAGATCCACGCCCTCGTGGGCGAGAACGGCGCCGGCAAGTCCACGCTGATGAAGGTGCTGAGCGGCGTCTATCCGCACGGCTCCTATTCCGGCGAGATCGTCTACGAGGGCCAGGAGCGGCGCTTCTCGGGGATCGCCGACAGCGAGAAGCTCGGCATCATCATCATCCACCAGGAGCTGGCCCTCGTGCCGCTTCTGTCGATCGCGGAGAACATCTTCCTCGGCAACGAGCAGGCGCAGTTCGGCGTCATCGACTGGTCCGTCGCGTTCGCGAAGACGAAGGATCTTCTCAAGCTCGTCGGCCTCAAGGAATCGCCCGACGAGCTGATCACCAACCTGGGTGTCGGCAAGCAGCAGCTCGTGGAGATCGCCAAGGCGCTCTCGAAGAAGGTGAAGCTTCTCATCCTCGACGAGCCGACCGCGAGCCTGAACGAGAAGGACAGCGATGCGCTGCTGAACCTGCTGCTCCGGTTCAAGGAGCAGGGCATTTCCTCGATCCTGATCTCGCATAAGCTGAACGAGATTTCGAAGGTCGCCGATTCCATCACGGTCCTGCGCGACGGCGGCACGGTCGAGACGCTCGATTGCCGGGCCGAGTCGATCAGCGAGGACCGCATCATCCGCGGCATGGTCGGCCGCACGATGGAGGACCGGTACCCGAAGCGCGAGCCGAAGATCGGCGAGACCATCTTCCAGGTCGAGAACTGGTCGGCCTATCACCCGCTCCACAGCCACATGCAGGTGGTCAAGAACGTCAACCTCAACATCCGGCGCGGCGAGATCGTGGGTATCGCCGGGCTGATGGGGGCGGGGCGGACCGAGTTCGCCATGAGCCTGTTCGGCCGCAGCTACGGCCAGAACATTTCCGGCCGGGTGAGCCTCCACGGCAAGGAGATCGACGTGAGCACGGTGGAGAAGGCGGTCTCCAACGGGATCGCCTATGCCACCGAGGACCGCAAGACCTACGGCCTCGTCCTGGCCGAGGACATCCGCAAGAACGTGACGCTCGCCCATCTCGAGGGCGTCTCCAAGAACCTCGTCATTGATGACATCCAGGAACTGGCGGTCGCCAACGACTACCGGAGCAAGATGCGGATCCGCTGCTCCAACGTCTTCCAGGAGGCGGTGAACCTCTCGGGCGGCAACCAGCAGAAAGTGGTCCTGAGTAAATGGCTCTTCTCCGATCCGGAGATCCTGATCCTGGACGAGCCGACCCGCGGCATCGACGTCGGGGCGAAATACGAAATCTACACGATCATCAACAGGCTGGCCGATGCCGGCAAGGGCGTCCTCATGATATCCTCGGAAATGCCTGAACTGCTCGGCATGTGCGACCGGATCTACGTCATGAACGAAGGCTCCCTGATTGCCGAACTCGACATTGCCGAGGCATCCCAGGAAAAGATCATGCACGCCATCGTAAAGTCGGGGAGACGCTGAGATGGACACGAGAACCGCCGACGAGATCCAGGTTCCCCAGCAAAAGACGTCTTGGATGGAGTTCGTCAAAACCCATTTCCGCGACTACGGCATGCTGCTGTCGCTTCTGGTCATCATGCTGTTCTTCCAGGTGGTGACGGACGGAACCCTGCTGCGGCCGCTCAACCTGACCAACCTGGTGCTCCAGAACAGCTACATCGTCATCATGGCGCTGGGCATGCTCCTGGTCATCGTGGCGGGCCATATCGACCTCTCGGTCGGCTCCATCGTCGGCTTCGTCGGGGGGCTGGCGGCCATGATGATGGTGCGGTGGGGCTTCGATCCGGTGACGACCACCATCGCATGCCTGATCGTGGGCGGCATGATCGGCGCGGCGCAGGGCTATTGGGTCGCCTATTTCAAGGTGCCGTCCTTCATCGTCACTCTCGCCGGCATGCTCGTCTTCAAGGGCCTGACCCTGGCGCTGCTCGGCGGCATGTCGGTCGGCCCGTTCCCGGTCGGCTTCCAGCGCTTGAGCTCCGGATTCATCCCGGACATGTTCGGCGGCGAGGGCTTCAACTACACCGCGCTGTTCCTCGGCGTCGCCAGCGTGGCCGCCATCATCTATTTCAGCTTCCGCAGCCGCGCCAATCAGCTCAAGCATGCGGTCGAGACCGCGCCCTTCGGTCTGTTCCTGTTCAAGAACGCCCTGCTGGCCGTTCTCGTGGTCGCGTTCTGCTACCTGATGGCGACCTATCGCGGCCTGCCGAACGTGCTCGTCATCATGGCGGTCCTGATCGCGCTCTACGCCTTCGTGACCAACCGCACCACGATCGGCCGCCGCATCTATGCGCTCGGCGGCAACGAGAAGGCGGCCAAGCTGTCGGGCATCAAGACCGAACGCCTGACCTTCCTCACCTTCGTCAACATGGGCGTGCTGGCGGGTCTGGCCGGCCTCATCTTCGCCGCACGCCTCAACACGGCGACGCCGAAGGCGGGCCTCGGCTTCGAGCTCGACGTGATCGCGGCGGTATTCATTGGCGGCGCCTCCGCGACCGGCGGCGTCGGCAAGGTCACGGGGGCGGTCATCGGCGCCTTCGTGATGGGCGTGATGAACAACGGCATGTCGATCCTCGGCATCGGTATCGACTACCAGCAGGTCATCAAGGGACTCGTGCTGCTGGCGGCCGTCTCCCTCGACGTCTACAACAGGAAGAAGTGAGACGGGCGCTCACACCGGCGTCAGACACGCGAACGGCGAGCCTCGGGCTCGCCATTTTCATTGGGCGCGATCTGGAGTTGTTCCGATCAATGGGCGGAAGCGGTCAGGCCGGCCGCTTCAGGAACCGGGCTCTTGGTCAGGGTCATCTTGCTGGCGCTGCGGTCGCAGGACACCGTGACGAAGCCGTCGGAAGCGTTGATGCGAACTGTCACCATATCGTCGGTGCTGACAAGCTTGACCGGTTCCTCATCCACGTCCTGCGCGGCTTCGTTGATGATCGAGAGGCATTCGCTGAAGGGCATGGAGGCAATGCGCGTGTCGGCCGCCAGAGCTGCAGATCCGGCTGCGAAGGCACCCAGGGTGCCGAGCATGGTTGCAAGCAAAGTAGAGCGCATCGATCGGTTCTCCCAACGCTCGGATATGACCACGCCCGAGAACGTTTCGCTGTGTCCTAGCACACGAGAAAGGAACGTCCCTCGCGAGGGCCCGTTCCTCGCCGTCAATGTCGCAGG
This sequence comes from Microvirga sp. Mcv34, assembly GCF_024519725.1. Lineage (GTDB taxonomy): Bacteria > Pseudomonadota > Alphaproteobacteria > Rhizobiales > Beijerinckiaceae > Microvirga. The sequence continues at coordinate 47,413 of NZ_JALJRK010000025.1, forward strand.
GGAGGGCCGGACCATCATTGATAAATGTCACATGTCCGGCGTTAGAGATTCCTGAAGAACCTTGGCTTTTCGCTCGGCCGGAAGAAGCTCCAGAGCCTCGGACCCAAAAGTGGCTTCCACTTTTGGGTCCGAGGCTCTTTCTCTTGGCTGGCGCATCGGATGGACCGGAAAACCGGGTCCACTTTTCCGTCCGATGCGCTAGCCGCTCGACTCCTTCTGACGCCCGGAGATCCGGCGCCCGCGTTGCTCCGCCTGCTCCAGGGCCTCGGCCAGAAGACGGCGGCTCCGCCTCAGGGCGTTCTCATCCGGCATGGCGGCACTCAAGGTCGCGAGGATCTTATCGGCCTCCGTTTCGTGGCGTGGCTCAGGCATGGCAATCTCCATCAAGCTGTGCAGGAGCAACCGCCCGGCGTCTTCCCGGTTCCTGCGCGACAATCTGGACAGGGGAAGGAAACCTGTTTCTGGCGTAATATTGTCTAGCTTGGGCCGCCTTGCTCAAGGGCCTCACGGACGATGTCCCGGCCGTCGAAACGACTTCGTGTTCAGCCTCTCACATTGCGCGTTCAGACATGATTCATCGCAAGATTGTCAGGGATGGTGCCATGACCACCGGCGGACCAGACCCTTTGAAGGATGCTCTCGCTCTCCAGGCACGGGTGAAGGGCTTGCAGGCTCTGCTCGAATTGCAGCGCTGGCAGATCGAGGTGCTCAACAGCAGGCTCTATTCATCCGAGCCCGGTGGCGTCGCCGCGCGGCGTCTTTTGTCTCTCAAGCGAGACGAGGCCACCAGGGACACATTCAGGATGCCGAAAGGCGTCAACGATCCCTGATCACTTTTTTGTTCGCTTCATCACGCGAAAAGGCCCGGTGTTTCCACCGGGCCTTCTGCATTGTCGGGGATGCGACGTGATCAGTTGAACTTGTAGTTCAGGCCGGCGCGGATCACGCCGAATTCCGCATCGCGGTTCACGTTCACGCGGCCGCCGAGCACGTAGTTGTCCTTCGTGTCGAGATCGACATAGAGGCCTTCGACCTTGGCGGTGAAGTTGTTGGTGATGGCGTATTCCACGCCGCCGCCGAGGGTCCAGCCCCAGTTGACCTCGTCGCCGCTGTGATAGCCGAGCACCGGGTCGTAGCCGCGGTTGCCGCCGATGTCGCCGTAGGCGAAGCCGCCGGTGCCGTACACGAGGGCACGGTCGAAGGCGACGCCCGCGCGGGCGCGGATCGTGCCGAAGAAGCCGTCGGAGTCGCCGTCATAATAGGTGGTGCCGTAGGACGCGCCCTTGTTGCCGACGGCGGCATACTGGAGGTCGGTCTCGACGCCGGCCACGAACATGCCGAACTGATAATTGTAGCCGGCCTGGGCGCCGCCGACGAAGCCGCCGCCACGGCTGCCGCGGACCGTGCCGAAGGCCGGATCGTAGTAGCGGCTGTCGCCGACGTTCCAGCCGTAGCCGGCGTTCAGACCAGCATAGAAGCCCGTCCAGGTGAAGATCGGAAGGGCATTGTAGGCCGGAGCAGGAGAATAGCGGCTCGGCAGGTCAGCCGCGTGAGCCGTCGAAGCCGCGATGGCGAGAGCCGCAGTGGCCGCGAGAAGTCCAAGAGCAGAGTGACGCATAACTGTATTCCGTGCTTAGCAACAAAAGGTCGGATAGGCATTTATTGCCTGTCATGGGTCTAATAAGGGAATGCGAGAGATTGTTGCAATATCTTTCGAGGTATTCCGTCGGAACATGATTGATGATTTATGAATGTTTACTTTTCATCAACCATAAAGTCTGTGCCGAGCTTGAGATCGAAGGCTGACTATGCGCAGATCTCGGCGTGAAGTTTGGCCGCGAGGCCTCAAAGCAAGAGACAGAACTTGGCCTCGCCTTTTTCAAGGCGAGGCCTTTTTGTCATCGCCTCAGCATCAGACTCCGCGCAGCTTCGAAGCCGCGTGAGCCCGCCGGGCAATCACATCGACATCCGCGCTCATGGGCAAGCGGCCCGAATCGACCTCCGCAAGGTCGAACCAGCGCGCCTCAGGGGCATCGTCACCCGCGACGGGCTCGCCCGCGATCCAGAGGCATTGCACGGCGATCAGGATGTAGTGCCGCTCGATGGCGCCGGACGAATCCCGCACGAGGATGTCGAGTGTGGTGATGATGTCCCGGGCTTGTGCGTGGATTCCTGTCTCTTCCAGGAGCTCCCGGATCACGGCCTCCGCGACCGTCTCGCCAAACTCGATCTTCCCGCCGGGAAAGCCCCAGAGGCCCGCATCGGGCGGATTGGCCCGGCGCACGAGCAACGTCCGGTCTTCGTGGATGACCACGGCGATGACGGCGGGAATGGGTGAAGAGGACATGGAAAAGGCCCGGCCTGGAGAGGCCGAGCCTTAACCGAAAGGCTGGTCGCCGGATAGGTCGTTCAGCGGCCCGAGCGGTGCAGGGCCGATTGCAGCGGCTCCAGGCTCCTGGTGAACCAGAGGGCCGTCGTCTCGGCGATGTCCTTCCACTGGGCTGAGGCGGTCTCGTAAGCCTGGCGCGTCGCCTGGCTCTGAGCCTTGAAGGCCTCGGGAAGCGGGGAGGGGCTGATCGCCGAGCGCCACAGGTCCAGAGCGGCATCGCGCTGCGTGTTCATGGCTTCGATGATCTTCTCGTTCACTTCCAGAGCGCCCTTGGCCGAGGTGGCCACGGCCTCGCTCATGGCCTTGCGCAGGACGTCACCCTGGTTCCTGACGGACGAGAAGAGGGCTCCTGCCTCGGCGGGCGCAGCGATCGTCGCAGACAGCGGAGCGGGCTTCGCCTCCGCCACGGCCTCGACCGTCTCGGCGGCCGGGATGGCTGCCATCTCGACGAGGTCGGTGGCCTTCTGCGCGGTCTTTGCTGTCGTCTTGGCTCTGGGCTTCTTCACTTCCGCCATCGTGAGGTCCTTGCAAGGTTTTAAGGGGAGAAGGAGGTTACTTCTTGGAGCCCGGCTGCTTCATGGACGATTGAGCCAGGGAGCCGAATTCCTTCATCTGGGTCTGCATCGCCTCGAACTGGCTGCGGACGAACTCGGCCTGGATCTGCATGGCTTCCTGCATGTCCTTGGCGCGCACCATGCGCTGTGCGAGGTCGAAGGCGGCGGTCAGGTTCTGCTCGGTATAGGCGAAGGTCTTGCGGGCGGCATCCTTGGCGCTGGCCTGGACGGTGTTCGCCGATCCCTCGAAGGTGTCGGCCGTCTTCTGGGCAGCGGTCATGAAACCGTCGATCGCCTTGCGGGCCTGCTCGACGCTCTTCTCGGCGAAATCGCGCATTTCCGGGGGAACTTCGTAACCTTGGGTCGGATTCGTGGCCATGGAATGCTCCTTGTCGTTGGATATTTGTGCAGTGCAATATCACATTGTGCGATGCAAAATCAACTCCCTGATGATTCGTCTTATTAAGGTTACCTGAAAGTAAACGGATTCAAGTGTCCTGCCTTGCATGCTTGGCCGTCGATATTAGTCTAGAAGCTCTACTTGAGTGACTCTCAGTTCTTTCACCGCAAGGACCGTTGATGACGGGTGGTCCCGACCCCTTCGAAGCGCTGATCGCGCAGCTCGCCGCCGACCCGGACTTGAGCCTCCTGGCCGGGCCGGGAGCGGGCGTGCTCGTCTGGGATCAGGCAGGGGAGAGGCTGCTCTGGGCGTCGCCCGGCGCTTCAGGGTTGAAGGACGCGATCAGCGACGAGAGCGGTCGGATGCGCCCTGGCCTGCGGGCGCGCGATCGGATCAAGGCGCTGGCGGGAGGGCTAGCCCCCCGGCACGGCGCCCTGAAGGAGCGCCTGCGGGTCGACCCGTCCCGCCCCTGGCGGCCGGTCGCAACCCTCTGCCGGCTGGCGTCGCTGGAGACCGGCGAGACTGTTCTCGTCACGGCCTTCGTCGGACCCGTGCCGAGAGGGGCATCGGTCCCCCGTACGGCCCGGCCATCGGAGCCGCCGAGCATCGAACTATCAGCGCCAATGGAAGCCGATACCACTCCTCTGCCAGAGAGGCGCCCGGGTCCGGTTCGGTTTATCTGGCACACGGATGCGGCAACTCGTTTCACTGATGTTTCACACGCTCTCCCCCTGACCGTCGGAGCCATGGCCGGCAACATCGTCGGCCTGACCTGGGAGGAAGTGTCTCGGAGCGTCGTGGAGGACCCGGACGGGATGGTCGCGGCGCTCTTTGCCCGCCGCGAGACCTGGAGCGGTCGCACAATCCTCTGGAGTATCGATAATTCGCCCTTGCAGGTCCCGGTCGATTGGGCCGGCATGCCGGTCTTCGGCCCGGGTCGGGAACTCGTCGGTTTCCGAGGCTTCGGCCTCGTGCGCATGGATGCCGCCCAGGAACGGCAAATCCCGGATGCGGCCGCCGACCTGATCGCGCAGAGCCTTGCCAACGACGAGACCCTGCCGTTCCGTCCGCCCGAGGAAATGCCTGGACAGGAGCCGTCCGTCGAAGCCGCGACATCCGACGAGGAAACTTGGTTCTCCAACCTGCGCGACCAGGTGGCCGCAGCGCTGTCCGGCCCCAAGCCGCAGGAGCCGGAGACCGTCGAACGCCCCCGCCCTTCCGAGAAGCAACCCCCGGCATCGGGCCTCTCCAGCACGGAGCGGAATGCGTTCCGGGAAATCGCACGCGCCCTCGGAGCCCGCCTGGAGGAGGAGACGCCTCCACCTGAGGAAACAGAGGCCGGAGAAGGACTTGAGGCGCCGTCGCCAAGCGTGCCAGGAGATCACAACGGCATCCTCGACCGGCTGCCGATCGGGATCCTGCTGCATCGCGGCGAGGCGATCCTGTTCGCTAACCGTTTCTTTCTGGACCTGACCGGCTACGAGGACGTCGACCAGATCCGGACCGCGGGGGGGCTGGTTCATCTGTTCCGAGGTTCTCCAGCGCTCGGTGGAGCAGGACACGAGGATTGTGCCCTCGCAGTGACCACGCGGTCCGATGAGAACATTGCCGTCACCGTGCGATCCTCCTTGGCCGAATGGGACGGCGAGCCGGCCGACCTGATGGTCGTTCGAAGGGCATCGACCCCGGAAACGACGCTGCCGCCGGACGGTCGCATTCAGGAGCTGGAGGCGATCCTCGACACGGCCACCGACGGGGTGATCGTGCTCAACGAGACGGGGCGGATTCTTTCGCTCAACCGCTCGGCCGAGGCGCTGTTCGGCTATGACGAGCAGGCTGTGGCGGGCGATGCCATCACGGTGCTCCTGGCGCCGGAGAGCCACATGGTGGCCCTCGATTACCTCGAGAGCCTGCGTTCGCCTGGCATGAGGAGCCTGCTCAACGACGGGCGCGAGGTCGTCGGCCGGGAACGCCAGGGCGGGTCGATCCCGCTGTTCATGACCATGGGGCGCTTAGGCGACGGGCCGGATCGGCGCTTCTGCGCGGTTCTTCGCGACATCACGGCATTCAAGCGGACCGAGGGCGAACTGATCGGCGCCAAGCACGCGGCCGAGGAGGCGAGCGCCCAGAAATCCGATCTCCTGGCCACGATCAGCCATGAGATCCGGACGCCCCTGAACGCCATTCTGGGCTTCGCCGAGGTCATGCTCGAGGAGCGGTTCGGCGCCATCGGCAATGACCGCTACAAGGAATATCTCAAGGACATTCACGCGTCCGGCTCCCATGTGATCAGCCTCGTGAACGATCTGCTGGATCTCGCCAAGATCGAGGCCGGCCGGCTGGAGCTGACCTTTACGGGAGTGAGCCTGAACGAGCTGGTTTCGTCCTGCGTGACCCTTCTCCAGCCACAGGCCGCACGCGATCGCATCGTCATGCGCATGAGCTTCGCCCCCAAGCTGCCGCCCGTGGTGGCGGACGAGCGCTCCATGCGCCAGATTGTGCTCAACCTCGTCTCCAACGCGATCAAATTCACGGATGCGGGCGGGCAGGTCATCGTCTCCACGGCCATGACCGACCGGGGCGAAGTGGCCTTCCGGGTGCGCGATACCGGCATCGGCATGACCCCGGAGGAGGTCGAGGCCGCCCTTGAGCCGTTCCGCCAACTCGCCACGTCGCGCAAGCGCGGCGGCACGGGGCTCGGCCTGCCACTCACCAAGGCGCTGGTCGAGGCGAACCGCGGGGCGCTCCAGATCGCGAGCCGGCCGAGCGAGGGTACCCTCGTCGAGGTGATCTTCCCGCCGACGCGGGTAATGGCCGAATAGTGTCACTCTTCACTCTGCGCCGCGCCACTCCATCCGATATGCCGGACGTCGCGGCCTTGAACCGCCATGTCCGCAGAACCTGCCTGCCTTACCTGCCGGACCTCCATACGCCCGAGGAGGATCTGGCCTTTTTCCGCGAGCATGTGTTCCCCACGTCGGAGGTCTGGCTCGCGCATGCCGAGGAGCGGCTGATCGGTTTTGCCGGGGCAAGGCTCGATTGGCTCGACCATCTGTATGTCGATCCGGCTTGGCACGGCTGCGGCGTCGGGCAGGCTCTCCTTGCGGCTGTCAAAGAGGATCGACCGGAACTCAATCTCTGGACCTTCCAGGACAACGCTCAGGCCCGCCGCTTCTATGAGCGGCACGGCTTTTGTCTGATCGCCACAACCGACGGATCAGCCAACGAAGAGCGAATGCCCGATGCCCATTACCGCTGGACGCGGGATCAGCCACTTTAACGGCCACCATGAGCCCATCGGGCGGCCAACCGCGATCCGGGCTGAGATAGATCAATGGGAGCGGTACCTATTGCGGTTATGAGAGGCCGCAATACGTTGTGACGGATATGCCCCGGGACGAAGGATCGTCATGTCTACCTATCGCCTCGACAAGCTCTTCAATCCGCGCTCCATCGCGGTGATCGGTGTAAGCCCTCGCCCGGGGTCTCTCGGCCTGACCTTCCTGCGCAACCTCATCGCGGGCGGCTTCGAGGGGGAGCTCTTCGCCGTCAATCCGCATCATGTGGAGATCGAGGGGAGGCCCTGCTTCGCCTCCTTGTCGGCCCTTCCCGAAGTGCCCGACCTCATTGTCGTCGCCGTCCCGCCCGAGCGGGTGCTCGGTGTGATCGAGGAAGCCGGGGAGGGCGGCGTGAGCGCCGCCATCGTGGCGACGGCGGGCATGGGCTATGGCGAGGGGTCCCTGGGCGATCAGGTCCGGCTTGCGGCCCGCGCCCACGGCCTGCGCATCGTGGGGCCCAACTGCATCGGCGTTTTGGCCCCCCGCGCCCGGATGAATGCGAGCTTTGCGGCCCACAGCGCCAAGCCCGGCGACCTAGCCCTCGTGTCCCAGTCGGGAGCCGTGGCGGCGGGCCTCGTGGAATGGGCGGCGCAGCGGCAGGTGGGGTTTTCGGCCATCGTCTCCCTGGGCGACAAGGTCGACGTGGATTTCAGCGATTGCCTGGATTTCTTCTCCGCCGACAGCGGCACCCGGGCGATCCTGCTCTACATCGAGTCTGTCGGCAACGCACAGAAATTCATGTCCGCCGCTAGGGCGGCCGCACGCGTCAAGCCGGTCGTGGTGATCAAGGCCGGGCGCCATGCGCAAGGGGCGAAGGCGGCCGCGACCCATACGGGGGCCCTGGCCGGATCCGATGCGGTCTACGATGCCGCTTTCCGCCGTGCGGGCTTGCTGCGCGTGCTCGATCTCGACCAGCTTTTCGCGGCGGCGGAGACGCTCGGGCGGCAGAAGCCGTTTCCTGGCAACCGACTGGCACTCCTTACCAATGGAGGTGGTATCGGGGTTCTCGCGGTCGACCGGCTGATCGATCTGGGCGGCACGCTCGCCACATTGTCGGACAAGACACGGGAGACCCTCAACGCCATCCTGCCGCCGACCTGGTCCCGGGGCAACCCGATCGACATCGTCGGGGATGCGGAGCCCAGCCGCTATGTGGGCGCCCTCGAAGCGTTGCTCGCCGATCCTAACAACGATGCCGTTCTCATCCTCAACGTGCCGACCGCCGTTGCGGGAGCATCCGACGTGGCCTCCGCCGTGGCGGACGTGGTCAAGCGCGACCGGGCCCGGGGATACCGGCAGAAGCCGGTCTTCGCCGCCTGGATCGGCGAGGACCCGGACTCGGCCCGGGTGTTCGAAGAGGCACGGATTCCGAACTTCACCACCGAGGCCGATGCGATCCGCGGCTTCATGCAGCTCGTTCGCTACCGCGAGGCGCAGGACCAGCTCATGGAGACGCCGGACAACCTGCCCCACGACTTCGAGCCAGATCCGGAGGCGGCCCGGGCGGTCATCGAGCATGTGCTGGCGCAGAACCGCCGCTGGCTCGATCCGCTGGAGGTCGACGCGCTCCTACGGGCCTATGACATCCCGACCGCCCCGGTGACCCTCGCGACAACGCCCGACGAGGCGGCCGAGGCGGCCCGACCCGTCCTGGGGGAGGGTGGCACCGTGGCCGTGAAGGTCCTGTCGCCCGACATCGTCCACAAATCCGACATCGGCGGCGTGAAGCTCGACCTGACCACCGAGGAGGCGGTACGCAAGGCGGCTGCCGAGATCTTCGAGCGGGCCGCCCGCCTGAAGCCGCAGGCGCACGTGACCGGCGTCACCGTTCAGCCGATGGTGCGACGGGCGAAGGCCCGCGAGCTGATCGTCGGCCTAGCGGACGACCCGTCCTTCGGCCCCGTCGTGCTGTTCGGGCGCGGCGGCACGGCCGTCGAGGTCATCAACGACAAGGCGCTGGCCCTGCCGCCGCTCGACCTGAAGCTCGCCAACGACCTGATCGCCCGCACCCGCGTGTCCCGGCGACTGAAGGCCTATCGGGATGTTCCGGCGGCCGACGAGGGGGCGATAGCCCTCACCCTCGTGAAGCTCGCCCAGATGGCAGCCGACATTCCCGAAATTCGCGAACTCGACATCAACCCGCTGCTCGCCGACCATACGGGGGTGATCGCGGTCGATGCCCGGGTGGCGGTCGCGCCCGAGACCCGCAAGGGCAGCGGCCATCCGCGCTTCGCCGTGCGGCCCTACCCGAAGGAATGGGAGCGCACGATCACGTTGCGAAATGGGCGGAGCGCCTTCGTCAGGCCCGTGCGGCCGGAGGACGAGGCGGAGTTCCGCCGCTTCTTCGAGCAGATCACGCCCGAGGACCTGCGCCTTCGCTTCTTCGCCCCGGTCCGCGATTTCAGCCACACCTTCCTCGCCCGCCTGACGCAGCTCGACTACGCCCGCGCCATCGCGTTCGTGGCTTTCGACGAGAGCACCGGCGAGATGATGGGCGCGGTCCGTCTCCATGCGGACGCCAATCACGAGACCGGGGAATACGGCATCCTGCTCCGCTCCGACCTCAAGGGCTTGGGCTTGGGCTGGGAGCTGATGCGGCTGATGATCGAATGGGCGAAGGCCGAGGGCCTGCGCGAGATCGAGGGGCAGGTGCTGCGCGAGAACTCGACCATGCTCGACATGTGCCGCAGTCTCGGCTTCACGATCCGGATCGATCCCGACGACCCGGAACTGCGCCTCGTCACCCTGCCGATCGCTTCCATCGATGCGCCGGGCAAGCTCGCGCAACCCACATGAAAAAGCCCGCCGTGGGGGCGGGCCGATCACGCTCTCATAACCTCAACTTGAGGGTAATGGCTCACAAAGCTCTCACCTCATCCTGAGGAGGTGCGAAGCACCGTCTCGAAGGATCGTCCAGTTAGCACTGGAGGCGCCCTCGTCCTTCGAGAAGGTCACTGACGTGACCTCCTCAGGAGGAGGGCTCAGGTCAACGCCGGCTGTCTCGCCACGATTTTCGATGATGTCTGCTCTGTCGAGCAAACAGTGTCACTCGTCGTCCTTGACCCCGCCGATATGCTTCTGGGCGTAGAGCTCGATGCCGACCTGCTCGACGAGGTTGAGCTGGGTTTCGAGGAAGTCGATATGGCCTTCCTCGTCCGTCATCAGCTCCTCGAACAGGTTCTTCGACACGCGGTCGCCGATGCTGTCGCAATAGGCCGCGGCTTCGCCGTAAAGGTTGCGCGCGTCGTATTCCGCCGCGAGGTCGGATTCGAGGATTTCCTGGATGTTCTGGCCGATGCGCAGGGGATCGAGCACCTGCAGGTTGGCGAAACCCTCGAGGAAGATGATCCGCTCGATGAAGCGGTCCGCATGGTGCATCTCTTCGATGGATTCCTTGCGCCAGGCTTTCGCAAGTTCCTTGTATCCCCAATCGTCCAGGAGCCGGTAATGCAGCCAGTACTGGTTGACCGCCGTCAGCTCGCTGCGCAGGCCGCGATTGAGATACTCGATTACCTTGGGATCACCCTTCATCCTACCCTCTCGTCCATTGGCGCATCGTGCGGAAAAGTGGATCCGGTTTTCCGCACGAACGATGCGCCCATCCAGAAAAAGCATCAGATGGATCCCAAAAGTGGGGTCCACTTTTGGGTCCGATGCTCAAGGCGCCGGATGCGCCAAGCACTTCCTTAGAGGATTTAGCAACTAGGGTGAAAGTCCTTTTGTTCAAAGGGTGGGCTCGGCCGCAGCCTTTTCGAGCGTAGTCGGGCAGCAGCCGCGATTGCAGGCCGCGATGGGCTCCACGCCCGCATCGATCAGGGCCTGGTCCATGATGGCGCGGATCGTCCTGGCGCAGCGTCCGCAATTGGGGCTGCAGCCGAGACAGCGATAAACCTGCGCGGGAGTGCGGGGACAGTCCGGTCCCGGCTTGAGGCAGGCTTTGACATCGCCGTCGGAGAGGATGTTGCAGGAACAGACGATCATTTGTTGTTCTAGTTTAGAATGACTAAAAACTACATGCGATATCAAAGACTTAACTGAAATTTCAGCACACCGCCAGCGCGATCGCCTGTGCCCGGATGTCACGGTTAAGGCGTAACACTTAAGCCAAGCGCTTGAACAAGCCGGGATAGTCGAGCACGAAACCGTCCTCGTCGACAGGCAGGTCGGCAGTGAACCCGCTCTCCAGGCTCTCGAAGCGGTAGAGCGTGCCTGCATCGAGCGCGGTGTAGCGCTGGTTGGCCGCCGTGACGATGAGGTCGGGGACGGCGATGTAGCACAGGCGGATATCCGAGCTCTCGCCGGTCTCCAGGTCGAGGCGCCGGACAGGGAGGGTGTTGGTGAGCGGCGTCGCCTGGATGTCGATGTCGATGCAGCCTTGGAGGTCCGGTCGCACCTTGCCGTTCTCCTGCCAATGCCCTTGGCCGTCGCTTTCCAGATGCAGCACATGCCCGGCGGTGGTGCGCAGGATCACGTCCTTGGTGCGCCACAGGGCATCGAGTCTGAGGCGGTAGGAGAGGCCGAACTCGGTCTCGTCTGCTTTGGCGATCACGACGCCCGAGACGGTAAGCCCGCCATCGGCCGGCCGCACGTCCACATGCTCCATGCCCGCCCCGCAGCCGTCCCAGGCCGACCAGCGGATGGTGCGGAAGATCAGTGTCGGGATGGACATGCCAAGCCTCCATGCGTCGAGACGTTCATGCCGGACGATTATGGCTGAGCTGAGGGACTTGTCGAATCGGATGCGCGGCGGAAACGGTCCGTTATCACCTCCCGGACTTGATCCGGGGAGGTGATGACGTGAGAGAAACCGCTTATGGCTTCAATTAGATGCCAAGGAACCCGCTCAATCCCGCACCACCACCACATGCAGCCGCCGCGGACCATGGGCGCCGAGCAGGAGGGTCTGCTCGATATCGCCGGAGCGGGACGGTCCGGTGATGAAATTCACCGTGCGCGGCATGGAGCCCTTGCCGTAGGCGAAGCGCACCCGGTTCCAGACGGCCTCGTAATCGCCCGCGATGTCCTTGGCCGAGACCACGATGATGTGGTTGTCGGGCAGGAAGTTGAGGGTCGAGGGGTTTTCGTGTCCCGACACCATGGCGAGCGTGCCGGATTCGGCGATGCCCCCGAAGGCGTGGCTCACCGCGTTGAGGTCCCGGCCCTCACTTGGCCCATGGGCGATATCGAGGGCAGTGTCCGACCAAGGCATGGCCTGGAGGCGCGGATCGTCCCCCATGCGGAGGGTGGCGGGCAGGTTGTGGTTGCGCAGGAACAGCGCGATGGATTGCGGCACCTCCGCCGGAGAGGCGACCTCCGTCACCGTGGCGAGCGAGGTCTCGACCATGGTTTTGAAGAGAGCGATCCGCTCCTCGCCGGAAACCTGTCCGCGCTGGGGAATCACACCCTTGGGCGAGCGCTCCAGGCGGTCCGCCACGATCTGATGGCGGATCTTCTCGGTGCCGTTCACGCCGAGAGAGCGGCGGATATTCGCGAAGATATCGTCACGGGCGCTCATGCGGCGGCTCCCTTGCGCTCGCGCTTCCAGCGCTGTTGGAACGTCTCGCCCTGCGGGGCGGGGAAGTCGCGATACTTGGTCCATCCCTTGGCCATGGGCAGCCAGGAGAAGCGTCCACGCTGGCGGCCGGCGAGGGAAAGCGCCCCCATGGCGATGCGGGTCACGAACCGGTAGAGGATCGGGCGCCTGGCGAAGAAGCCCCAGAATTGCAGGCCGGATCGGACGGTGGCCGGCGTCAGGTGCCGCTCGAATTCCCGTTCGCGCCAGTGGCGCATGAGCTTCGGCAAGGGGATCCTCACCGGGCACACGCTCTCGCAGCGGCCGCAGAAGGTGGAGGCGTTGGGCAGATGGCCCGCCTTGTCGACGCCGATGAGGGACGGGGTGAGTACGGCGCCCATGGGGCCAGGATAGACCCAGCCATAGGCGTGTCCGCCGACCGCGTGATAGACCGGGCAATGGTTCATGCAGGCGCCGCAGCGGATGCAGCGCAGCATCTCCTCGAAGCTCGTGCCGAGCATGGACGAGCGGCCGTTGTCGATGAGAACCACGTGGTAGTTCTCCGGCCCGTCCGCATCGGTGCCCCGGCGGGGGCCGGTGGAGAATGTGGTGTAGACCGACATCTCCTGGCCGGTGGCCGAGCGGGCGAGCACGCGCAGGAGTTGGCTCACGTCCTCGAGGGTCGGAACGAGCTTTTCCAGGGACGCGAGCACGATATGAGTCTTGGGCAAGATCTGCGTGAGATCGCCGTTACCCTCGTTCGTCACGATGATCGACGTGCCCGTTTCGGCCACCAGGAAATTGGCCCCGGTGATGCCCACGTCGGCTGCGAGGAAGCGCTCGCGCAGGACGGCGCGCGCCTCGGTGAGAAGCTGCACGGGCTCCGAGAGATCGCGCTTGGCGTCGAGATGGGTGTGGACGCGCCGGAAATCCTCCTCCACCTGCGTGGCGTTGAGGTGGACGGCGGGTGCGATGATGTGGCTCGGCAGCTCGTTGCGGAGCTGGATGATGTACTCGCCGAGATCCGTCTCGACGGGCCGGATGCCGTTCGCCTCCAGGTGATGGTTGATCCCGATCTCCTCCGAGATCATGGACTTGCCCTTCGTCACCGTCCTGGCGCCGGCCTCGCGGCAGATGGTCAGGATGATGTCGCGGGCCTCATCGGCATTGCGGGCGAAATGCACGTGCCCGCCGGAGGCCTTCACTTTCTCCTCGTAGGCTTCGAGGTAGAGGTCGAGATGCTCCAGGGTGTGGTTCTTGATGTCCCGCGCCGCGTCCCGCAGCGCCTCGAATTCCGGCAGCTTGTCGGCGGCGGCCTGGCGCTTGTCGATGAAGCCCTGCTTCACGTTGCCGAGCGCCTTCTGCAACTGGTCGTCGCTCAGCGCCCGCGCGGCATTCTGCTTGAACTGGGGAGAAGTGGAATGAACGGTCATCGCGCCTCATCCTTAACGCGGATCCATGCGGCGTAGGCCGGATTCCGGTCTTTCATATCGTCGAAGAGCCAGACCATGCGGTCGCAAAACCACATCTTGGCGAACCAGGCGGCGAGGCCGCCCGCAACGGTCATCAGGAGATCGGTCATGACGGCGCCCGCGAGGGCCGCGACGAAGCCGATGCCGGATGCCGTCATGAGAAGATTGGCGACTTTCACGTGATGGCCGGGGACGGGGGCCGTCGCCCTGTTCATGAAAATCCGTTCGCCGAATGTCACCTTCGCGCTCCAGGTGTCCGTTCGTGAAGGGGCCGGAAAGAGCCGGGGATTGATCCAGAGCCACAGGAGAATCAGCCCAGTCGCCAGGACGGCCCAGAGACCGATCCAGGCGTGGCTCCAGATGGCGAGAAGAAGGAATGGGAGCGAGGCCACCCGCGACCAGACGCTCCAGGGGTTCGCATGGCGCTCCCAGGTGTGCTCGTCCATCCGGAACAGGCGAGCCGCGAAACGGGCCGGGTTGCTCATGCGGAACGAGGCTCCCTCGGCAGCCCGATCGGCGGCTCGTCGGTCATGCCGGCCAGAACCTCCGCCACATGGCGCACCTGGATCGGCTTGCCGTCACGACTGAGCTTGCCGGCCATGTTCATGAGGCAGCCGAGATCGCCCGCGAGCAGGGTCGGGGCATGGGCCTCCTCGACGTTCCTGGCCTTCGCGTCGACGATGGCGCCCGAGATGTCGCTGTACTTGACCGCGAAGGTGCCGCCGAAGCCGCAGCAGACATCGCTGTCCTTCATCTCGACGAGGGTCAGGCCCTCGACGCTGGCGAGAAGCCGGCGCGGCTGGGTCTTGACGCCCAGTTCCCGGAGGCCGGAGCAGGAATCGTGATAGGTCACAGTCCCGTCGAAGGACGCGTTGACCCTGGTGACACCGAGCACGTCGACCAGGAAGCTCGTCAGCTCATAGGTCTTGGCGGCGAGCGCATCCGCCTTGGCGCGCCAGTTCGGATCCTCCTCGAAGAGTTCCGGGTAATGGGCCTTGATCATTCCGGAACAGGCGCCCGAAGGGGCGACCACGTAATCGTATCCGTGGAAGGCGTCGATCACCTGCATGGCGAGGTCCCGGGTCGTCCCCCGGTCGCCCGAATTGTAGGCGGGCTGGCCGCAGCAGGTCTGGACGGGCACGTCGACGAGGCAGCCGGCATCCTCCAGGAGCTTGACGGCGGCGAAGCCCACCGAGGGGCGCATCAGGTCGACCAGGCAGGTGACGAAGAGGCCGACCCGCGGTTTCACAGGCCGGCCCTGGGAAGGCAGAACGCTCATGGGGCGACCTTCTTGCCCGAAGCGTCGAACTGCTTGAGATAGGCGACGAGGTCGTTGACCTTCTGCTCGTCCTTGACGCCGGCGAAGATCATCTTGGTGCCGGGGATCTTGCCCCTCGGATCCTTGATGTATTCGCGGAACGTGGCCTCGTCCCAGGTGATGCCGGAATTCTTGTTGGCCGGAGAGTAGTTATAGCCTTCGACCGATCCGGAGTGGCGGCCGATGAGGCCGTTCAGCTCCGGACCCACGGCGTTCTTCGCATTTTCCCCGATCTGGTGGCAGGCCCGGCATTGCGTGAACACCTTCTCGCCGGCGGCCGCGTCCTGGGCCTGGGCGGAACCGAACCCGGCGAGCAGCAGGGCGGCGGAAAGTACGAAGGAACGCATCAAAAACTCCTTTGCTGGACCCCTGGCCCATCCTAGAGACATTCTACATTATTGGAAAATGCCACCAGAGAAAGCCGCCTTATCGATAAGGTAGCTATACCCTGGACGCAGCATTGGCCCTTGAGGGAGGGTGTCATGACCATTGCATTCCCGAAACCGGACGAGACGGTTCTGGCGCGTCGGAAGGAGATCGTCGAGGGTTTGGGACGCCTTGTCGCGTCCGAGGCCCTGATCGTCTCCGAGGACGAGCGACGGGCCTTCGAGACCGACGGCCTGACCTCCTACCGCCAGATGCCGCTCGCCGTCGTGCTGCCCTCCACGACCGAGGAGGTCGCGGCCATCATGCGGTTTTGCCACGAGCACGGGGTGAAGGTGGTGCCGCGCGGGGCGGGCACCTCCCTCTGCGGTGGAGCCATCCCCCAGGAGGACGCCATCGTGCTCGGCGTCGCCAAGATGAACCGGGTGCTGGACGTCAACTTCGAGGGGCGCACGGCGCGGGTTCAATCGGGCATCACCAATCTCGGCATCAGCCAGGCGGTGGCGCATGAGGGCTTTTTCTACGCCCCCGATCCGTCGAGCCAGCTCGCCTGCACCATCGCGGGCAACATCGCGATGAATTCGGGCGGGGCCCACTGCCTGAAATACGGCGTCACGACGAACAACCTGCTCGGCGTCACCCTGGTGCTCCTCGACGGCACGGTGGTGGAGATCGGGGGCGAGCACCTGGATTCCCCGGGCTATGATCTCCTCGGCCTCATTTGCGGATCGGAAGGCCAGCTCGGCGTGGTGACGGAAGCGGTGGTGCGGATCCTGCGCGCAGCGGAAGGGGCGCGGCCGGCCCTCTTCGGCTTCTCGACCGTCGAGGATGCGGGCGCCTGCACGGCGGCGATCATCGGGGCGGGCATCATTCCGGTGGCGCTCGAATACATGGACAAGCCCGCCATCCAGATCTGCGAGGCCTTTGCGCACGCGGGTTATCCGCTCGATGTCGAGGCCATGCTGATCGTCGAGGTGGAGGGGTCCGACGCGGAAATCGACGACATGCTCCGTCGCATCGTGGCCATCGCCGAGCCGTTCAGGCCAAAGACCATGAAGGTCTCGCAATCGGAGGCCGAGAGCGCGGCGATCTGGAAGGGCCGCAAGTCGGCCTTCGGCGCCACGGGACGCATCGCCGACTACATCTGCATGGACGGCACGATCCCGACCGGGCAACTGCCCTACGTGCTCAACCGCATCGACGAGATCGTGAAATCCTACGGGCTCGGCGTCGCCAACGTGTTCCATGCGGGCGACGGCAACCTGCACCCGCTCGTCATGTTCAACACCAACGTGCCGGGCGAAATGGAGAAGGCCGAGAAGGCCGGCGAGGACATCCTCAAGCTCTGCGTCGAGGTCGGCGGCTGCCTGACCGGCGAGCACGGCGTCGGCATCGAGAAGCGGGACCTCATGACCTATCAGTTCAACGCCACGGACCTGGAGCAGCAGATGCGCGTGCGCGGCGTGTTCGACCCGCGCTGGCTGCTCAATCCCGCCAAGGTGTTCCCGCTTGAAGGAAGGCTTGCCGCGTGACGACTCACACCCCCCGCGACGAGCAGGACGCATCCATCATCATCCGGGAGGCTGCCGACAAGGGCACGCTTCTCAACGTGTCCGGCAACGGCACGAAGGCCCCGATGGGGCGGCCTAACCAGACCGACGCCTCGATCTCGTCGTCGGCCCTGACCGGCATCACGCTTTACGAGCCGTCGGAGCTGGTGATCTCGGCCCGCAGCGGCACGCCGGTGCTCGAAGTCATGCGGATTCTGGCCGCGAAAGGCCAGGAATTGCCTTTCGAGCCCATGGATTACCGCGCGCTCCTCGGAACCAAGGGCGAGCCGACCATCGGGGCCGTGGCGGCCCTGAACCTGTCCGGCCCGCGCCGGATCATGGCGGGCGCCGCCCGCGACAGCCTGATCGGCGTACGCTTCGTCAACGGGCGCGGCGAGGTGGTGAAATCCGGCGGCCGCGTGATGAAGAACGTGACCGGGCTCGACCTCGTGAAGCTCATGGCGGGCTCCTGGGGTACGCTTGGCTTCCTCACCGAGGTCACGTTCAAGGTGCTGCCCAAGCAGGAGCGCATGGCGACGCTCGCCATCCGCGGGCTCGACGACAGGCAGGCCATCGAGGCCTTGTCCATGGCCCTCGGATCGCCCTTCGACGTGACCGGCGCCGCGCATGTTCCCGACCGCGACCGCCGGGGCGGCACCACGCTGATCCGTCTCGAAGGGTTCAGGGTCTCGGTCGATTACCGGATGAATGAGCTCAAGCGCCTGCTGAAGCGCTTCCGGTTCATGGACCTGCTCGAAGGCGTCGGGGCCGAGGCGCTCTGGCAATCGGTGCGCGACGTGGCGCTGCTGACCGATCAGGGCGAGCGGGCGGTCTGGCGCGTCTCCACAGCGCCCATGAAAGGCCCCGACCTCGTCGCCCAGGTGGCGCAGTCCCTCGATGCGCAATGGTTCTACGATTGGGGCGGCGGGCTCATCTGGATCTCGACCCCGACGAAGGGCGACGCGGGCGCCTCCGTCCTGCGCGAGGCGACCCGGGCCTTCGGCGGCCATGCCACCCTGGTGCGCGCGCCCGCCGAGATCCGCTCCAGCCTCGACGTGTTCGAGCCTCAACCCGACGCCCTGATGACCCTCACGCGCGGCATCAAGGCCTCCTTCGATCCCGCCGGAATCCTCAATCCGGGCCGGATGTATGCGGGGATCTGACATGGCGGGCACGGCTTCTCTCGCGCCGGAGGCGCAGACACCAGGCAGGTCGCGAAAGGCGCTCGTCGCCGGGATCGCGCTCGGGCTCGTCGCGCTCACCGCCGCAATCCTTCTGGCCATGGGCCGCACGCCGATCTGCACCTGCGGAACCATCGAGCTGTGGCATGGGGTGGTGAAGGATTCCGGCAATTCCCAGCACCTGACCGACTGGTACACGCCCTCCCATATCATTCACGGGTTTCTGTTCTATGGCGGCCTCTGGGCCTTCGGCCGACTGATCGGAAAGCCGCTGCCGCTCGGCCTCGCCTTCCTCATCGCGATCGGGATCGAATGCGCCTGGGAAATCGCCGAGAATACCAACACGGTCATCGACCGCTATCGTGCGACGAACATCGCGCTCGATTATTATGGCGACAGCGTCATCAACTCGGTGTCGGACATCGTCGCCATGATGATCGGGTTCGCGCTGGCCCGGATCTGGCCGGTCTGGCTGACGGTCCTGGTGGCGGCGGTCATGGAGGCTTTCGTGGGTTTCCGGATCCGCGACAATCTCATTCTGAACATCATCATGCTGATCCATCCCATTGAGGCCATCAATCAGTGGCAAGGGGCGATGTGAGATAAAACGATGCAAACCAACTTCACGCCCGACCAGCTCAGGGATCCCACCATGGCCAGTTCGGAGAAGATCCTCCGGACCTGCGTCCATTGCGGCTTCTGCACCGCCACCTGCCCGACCTATCTGCTGCTCGGCGACGAGCTCGATTCCCCGCGCGGGCGCATCTACCTGATGAAAGACATGCTGGAGAGCGGAAAGCCCGCCTCTCCGGAAGTGGTCAAGCACATCGACCGCTGCCTCTCGTGCCTGTCCTGCATGACCACCTGTCCGTCCGGCGTGCACTACATGCACCTGGTCGATCATGCCCGCGCCTATATCGAAGCAACCTATACGCGGCCCTGGCACGACCGGCTGCTGCGCTGGGTTCTCGCCAGCGTGCTGCCCTATCCGGGCCGCTTCCGCCTCGCCCTGGGCGCAGCAATGCTGGTCAAGCCCTTCAAGGCCCTGATCGGCGGGCTGCCGTTCCTTGGTAACCGTCTGGAGGCGATGATCGACCTCGCGCCGGCGAAGGTGCCGACACGCTCGCCCTTCGACCAGCCCGGCACCTTCAAGGCGCATGGGGAACGCCGGGGCCGGGTGGCCATCCTGTCCGGCTGCGCCCAGCCTGTGCTCAAACCGGGCTTCAACGAAGCCGCCGTTCGTCTTCTCAATCGGCATGGCGTCGACGTGGTCCAGCCTAAGGGGGAGGGGTGCTGCGGCGCGCTCGTCCACCACATGGGCCGCGGCGAGGAGGCCCACGGCTTCGCCAAGCGCAACATCGATGCCTGGATCGCCGAAATGGACGGGGAGGGGCTGGACGCCATCATCATCACGGCTTCAGGCTGCGGCACGACGATCAAGGATTACGGCTTCATGTTCCGGGAGGACCCGGATTACGCCGAGAAGGCGGCTCGTGTCTCGGGGATCGCCAAGGACATCACCGAATACGTCACGTCCCTGACGCTCATGGAGCCCGTGCGCGAGACGGATCTCGTGGTCGCCTACCATTCCGCCTGCTCCATGCAGCACGGGCAGGCGATCCGCACCGAGCCGAAGGCCCTGCTGAAACAGGCGGGCTTTACCGTGAAGGACGTGCCGGAAGGGCATATCTGCTGCGGCTCGGCCGGCACCTACAATCTGCTTCAGCCGGAAATCGCCGCCCAGCTCCGGGCTCGCAAGGTCGCCAATATCGAGCGAACCAAGCCGGATCTCATCGCCACCGGCAATATCGGCTGCATGACCCAGATCGGGAAGGGGACGGAAATCCCCATTGTCCACACGGTCGAGCTTCTTGATTGGGCGACGGGCGGTCCCATGCCGGAAATCCTGGAGGCGGCAGGGTTCGGGAAGCGGGTTTCCCCGCCGTTAACCATCGCGGCAGAGTAAGGTCGCCACATTCTTACGCAACGAAATTCTATTTCCAAAACGGGGCCATCTGGGCTAAAAGTTAGGAAAGCGTGAATTTCAGGGGCGTAAGGACCGGCACATGTCTTCGGGTTGGACATCCTTCAGAAGCCGATTCGGCAAGAAGCAGGAAGAGGCCATCATCGGCTCCCTGCCTGACAGAGGCGAGAGTGACGTGGCCGTCGCGGCGCCTGCCGCGGCGCCTCCGGAAAAGGGCGAGACGGTTGTCGTGCGCCCCAACGTGGCGCTCGATTCCGTCGGTCAGAAGAACGAGCTGATCCGCGTCCGCTTCGCCAACATGATCGACCGGCTGGAGGAGATCCGCAGCCTCAAGGAGGATTTCGCCCTCCTCAGCGAGCCCGTGAGCGACCTCATCCGCAGCTATCCGCAGCTTCAGTCGCGCCTCCTCGAAACCGAGGCCGTGCTCCGGCAGGAAACGGACACGACCGTGGCCCTGCGCCGGGAGCTCTCCGACCTCAGCGGCCTCCATGCCCGGACGGCGGACGACCTGACTTCCGCCGTTTCGCAGCTGCGCAAGGCCGAGTCGCGGGTTCGCGAGCAGGAATCCTTCATCGAGGACCTGCGCCTCAACGTGAAGGACAAGGAGGCCATCGTCGCCGACCTGGAGAACCAGCTCTCCATCGAGACCGAGCGCGCCCGCAACATCACGGAAGAGAACCAGGCCCTACGCCTCGAAGCCCAGGAGGCCGACCAGACGGTGGCCCGGGCCGAGCGGGAGCTCATCGAGACCCGCGAGCGCAACGGCCTGCTCGACCACGAGGTCAAGCGCCTGCAGAAGGTGGCGGAGGAGCAGAATTACCGCCTCTCCAGCCTGACCAATCGTTACGGCGAGCTTGAAAACCAGCTCGAGGCCACGCGCCAGCGCGCCTCCGAACTCGAAACCAAGCTGATGGCCGAGCAGGTGCTGCGCCAGCGCCTGGAAACACAGATCGATTCCGAGCGCTCCGCCCATCAGACCGATCTCTCGGCGCTCGACATGAAGATCGAGGGGCTCAACTCCCGTCTGGCCGCGACCGACAAGATCCTGGCCCATACCCGCGACCAGCTGCGCGACAAGAACGAGGCCCTGCGTGGTGTCGAGCGCAACCTGAAAGAGACGAGCATCGAGAAGAACACCCTCGACCGTCGCCTGGAGGCGACCCAGCAGGAGGTCGAGCGCCAGGTGGCCATGGTCAACGAGCTCCAGCGCTCGCGCATCGAGCTGCAGGAGCGTGTCGAGATGCTGGGCAAGGCCATCGCGGCCAAGGATTTCCAGATCGAAAGCTCCGACAACAAGGTAGCGAGCCTGTCCGAGCGCATCGACCAGGTCACCAAGCGCTTCGAGCAGGAGCGCAACACCCTGGAGGCCGCCAATCGCCGCCTGACCGAGGAACTGCAGAACGAGAAGGCCGAGCGCTCCCTCATGCAGGGCGCCCTCGAAATCGCCCGCGAGAGCCGCACCAAGATCCAGAAGAAATATGTGGCCCTGCGCAAAAAGACCCGCCTCGACACGCAGGAGGAGGACCCGACCCTCTTCGACGAGGACGAAATCGAGACGAATGTCCGGCCCCTGAAATCGCCGGACGCGGAGTAGCGTTTTACCTCCAGGGCCCCGCAGAGATGCGGGGCTTTTCTTTTTTCAGGCCGGACAAGCTCTCCATGCTGTCATCACCGGCCTTGAGCCGGTGATCTCGATCGGAGGGGTGGGCGTTTCAGATTCCCGGGATGGCCGGCACGGGGCCAGCCATGACGTGGGGATCGGCCGAGAGGCCTAAAACAACAATGCACCCGATGCAGACCGCCAATCATTCCGTGGGCCTTGGCGAACGAGAGGCCGCGCGCCACTTTGGCCCCATCATCGAATCGCAAACGCCTGCACGGCAGGCATGAAGGATCCCCACGATGGCTCAGCATCCAGCAATCGCCTCCGGCCGCGCCGCCGTCATCACTGGAGCCGCGAGCGGTATCGGGCTTGCGGCCGCCAAGCGGTTCGCGGAACTCGGCATGAAAGTCTGTCTCGCGGATCTCGAGGGCGACGCCCTCCGGCGCGCCGAGGAGGACGTGAGGCGCGTAGCCGGCAAGCCGGAGACCGTGTTGGCCGTCGCTACCGATGTCAGCCGGCTGGCAGACGTCGAAGCGCTCAGGGAGAAGGTCCATGCCGCCTTCGGCGAGGTGGCCCTGCTGATGAACAATGCTGGCACCGAGGGCGGCGGGGAGATGTTCGGCGATTTGCAGCGCTGGCACGCGATCCTGGAGACCAATCTCTGGGGTGTCATCAACGGCGTGCAGGTCTTCGCGCCGTCCATGATCGACCAGAAAACCCCGTGCGCGATCATCAATACCGGATCGAAGCAGGGCATCACCACACCGCCCGGCAACACGGCCTACAACATCTCCAAGGCCGGCGTGAAGGTTTTCACGGAAGGCTTGGCCCACGACCTGCGCAACAGGCCCAATTGCCGCGTGAGCGCGCATCTCCTCATCCCGGGCTTCGTCTATACGGGCTTTACCCGGGCGAGGGGCGTCACCGAGAAGCCGGCCGGCGCCTGGGCGCCGGAGCAGGTCGTCGACTTCCTCCTGCCGGCCCTTGAGCGAGGCGACTTCTACGTGCTCTGCCCCGACAACGAGACGACCCGGGAGATGGACGAGAAGCGTATCCGCTGGGCCGCCGAGGATCTCATTGAGAACCGTCCGCCGCTCTCGCGCTGGCATCCCGACTACAAGGATGCCTTCGCGAAGGTGATGGAAAGCTGAGAGGGTCGTCGTGAGCTTCGATCCGGCAGCCTTCCGCCGTCACGTCGGCAAGATCCTGGACGGTCACGCCAGGGCCTTCGGACTCCCCGATGAGCGGCATGCGATCCTGCGGCGCCAGATCGAAGCCGGGGACGACATCCATTCGCGCCGGACCTTCCCGGGCCATGTCACCACGTCGGCATTCATCCTCGACCAAAGGAGCCGGCGCGTCCTCCTGATCCACCATCGCTCCCTGGGGCGATGGCTGCAGCCCGGCGGCCATTATGAGCCCCCGGACGACCTCATGGGCTCAGCCCTGCGCGAGGCGGTGGAGGAGACCGGGATGCACGACCTTGTGATCGACCCGTGGCACCGGGAGACCGGGCTGCCCGTCGATATCGACAGCCATCGCATCCCGGCGCGGCCGGATCGGGACGAGCCCGAGCACTGGCATCACGACATCCGTTATGTGGTGAAGGCATCGGAGCAGAATGCTCTCCGTCCCGACCTGCGGGAGGTGCATGGCGCCGCGTGGCGCGACCTTCAGGAGCTCGAAACCATCGCCCCGCAG
This sequence comes from Microvirga sp. Mcv34, assembly GCF_024519725.1. GTDB lineage: Bacteria > Pseudomonadota > Alphaproteobacteria > Rhizobiales > Beijerinckiaceae > Microvirga. The sequence continues at coordinate 70,799 of NZ_JALJRK010000025.1, forward strand.
GGCCTGCGGAATATGCGCGCGCTCGGCCTCGTCGACCCCTGACAAGAGGCTTGGGCATGCTTACATCCTTCTCCAACATTCCTTGAAGGAGGCATGCGATGAACGATCAGGAACGGCAGGTCATCGACGATATCTTCCAGCGGCTCGAACAGGTGGCGAACCAGCCGCGCGACCCGGAGGCCGAGCGCTATATCGCCGAGAAGCTCCGCCAGCAGCCCTATGCGCCTTATGCCTTGGCCCAGGCGGTCTTCGTTCAGGAGCAGGCGCTGGGCAATCTCCAGGCCGACAATGAGCGGCTGCGCGCCGAGTTGGACCGGGTGAGCCGCCAGCCGCAGCAGCAGGGCGGCTTCCTGTCCAGCATCTTCGGCGGTGGTCCGTCGCGGCCGCCGGAGCCCGCCTACAATGCGCCGCCGCCCCGCCAGGCCTCGCCCTGGGGTCAGCCCCAGCCTCAACCGTATCCCCAGCAGCCCTATGGCGCGCCGCAGGGCGGCCCGATGGCCAGTCCCGGACCCTGGGGCGGCGGCATGCAGCGTGGCGGCGGAGGCGGGTTCCTTGGGACCGCGCTGACGACGGCGGCGGGCGTCGCGGGCGGCATGATGATCGCCAATGCCCTGAGCCATGCCTTCAGCGGCGACAACAATCCCTTGAGCAATGTGGCGTCGGCGGCCGGCCTGGGCGGTGCCGATCAGACGGCTGACGCCAGCAATGCCAGCTTCGGCAACATTACGGATGGGCTCTACCCGAACCAGAACCAAGAGCCGCAGGAAGACGACCAGCAGGACTTTTCCGACTTCGGCGGCGATGGGGGAGACGAGGGCGACTGGGCCTGAGGCCCTGTCGTCTGAAACCGCATCGTTCTCAAAAGCGAATGGCCGGGGCGAGCCCGGCCATCCTGCGCGACGGTAGACCGTGCGACGCGATCAGAGAACGACCACGCTCGTTCCGACCTTCACGCGGCTGTAGAGATCGGTCACGTCGTCGTTGAGCATGCGGATGCAGCCGGAGGAAACGGCCTGACCGATGGTGTGCGGCTCGTTGGTGCCGTGGATGCGGTAGAGCGTGGAGCCGAGATAGAGGGCGCGGGCGCCGAGCGGATTGTCCGGTCCGCCTTCCATGAAGCGGGGAAGGTCCGGGCGGCGGCGCAGCATGTCGGCCGGCGGACGCCAGGACGGCCATTCGCGCTTCATGGAAACGGTCTGCCGTCCACGCCACTCGAAGCCTTCGCGGCCGACGCCGATGCCGTAGCGAAGGGCACGGCCGCCTTCCTGCACGAGATAGAGGAACTTGCTGTTGGTATCGACCACGATCGTGCCCGGACGCTCCTTGCCCTGATAGGACACGAGCTGGCGCTGGAACTGCGGGGCGATCGCATAATCGATGCTGTTGTCGTAGCCCGTGCCGTTGCCGTAATCCTGCGGCAGGGAGGCGACGGTGCTGCCCGTGGTGGTCACGTCATAGGGATAGCCCGCCATGCGCTCGGCCCGGGAGGCGCGAGCCGACGGACGCGTCACGAGAGGATAGCTCTCACGGTAGCCGTCCTCCGTTCGGGCGTAGGGATAGTCATAGCCCGGAGCGATGTAAGTATTTCCGTAGAAATTGCCGTTTCCATAAACCGGCTGGGCCGAGGCGGCAGCCGGCAGCAGGACGGCCAGAAGCATTGCAGAGCAAGGGATCCAAGCGCGCATTGACGTTTCCTTATCGGTGATTTGCAGAATAAACGACAAGCGCGGCTTTTGTTTCCGCCAAGCTGGATGAATTTAAGCAGGAAGTGCAGGAGAGCTTTCCTGCCGATGCTGCGAAAAGGGGAGTGAACCGCTTCGGAAAGTGCGGTAAGAGCCTCTTCCTTCGACGGCGCTCATCCCGGACGCCCGCTTTCACATCATCGTGACATCATGAAATTCGGTCCCGCCCTCCGGGCGGCCGCAGGCATCGCGGTTCTCTCCATCATGGATGCGGTCATCAAGGGGATGTCCGCCTACTACCCGACCTTCCAGGTCGCGTTCCTTCGCTTCATGTGTGGAAGCATCGTCGTCGGCGGGGTCGTGGCCGTCCTCAAGCCCGGCTGGCCCAACCGGGAGACCGTCGCGGCCAATGCGGTCCGCTCCGTGATCGCGGTGATCACGGCCCTGAGCTTCTTCTATGCCCTGGGACAGTTGCCGCTCGCCGAGACCCTCGTGCTGTCGTTCCTGTCGCCGATGTTCATTGCCCTGTTCGGGATGCTGATGCTGCGCGAGAGGGTCGACAGCCGGATCGTCGGGGCCATCGGCATCGGATTTCTCGGAACCCTCGTGGTCGTCCTCGGCCAGACGGGGGAGGCCAGTGCGGCCCGCTCGTGGACGGGCGTCGGCGCGGCCCTGCTGTCGGCGATCACCTATGCCCTGAGCCTCGTGCTGCTGCGCCAGCGCGCCCAGCGGGACAAGTTCCTGCACATCGTCATCTTCCAGAATATGGGGCCGTTCCTCCTGGTGGCGCCCTTCGGTATCTGGGCGTGGCAGCCGCTGCATGTCGAGCACCTGGCTTGGTTCGCCCTGATGGGTGTTCTGGGCGTGATCGGCCACGTGCTCATGGCGACCGCCTATGCCAAGGCCGAGGCGGCGCGGCTGGCCCCGCTCGAATACACGGCGCTGATCTGGGCCGTGCTGATCGGCTACGGGGTCTTCAGCGAGATCCCCACCTGGGCGACCCTGGGCGGCGGCATCCTCATCGTGGCTGCGGCCGCCATGACGTCGCGGCGCTAGGGGCTTGCTCCGGCCGAAACCGCCCGCGCATGGATTTCAGGGCGGTCATGAAAGGATCATGACCGTTACCTACAAAGGGCTAGGGGCGTTTTTCTGACATTGCCCAAAGGGAAGGTCTCTTGACTCCCCTTCCGCATATGCCTATCTCGCGGCCAGCGTTAGCACTCGTCAACGAACAGTGCTAACAGCCAGGAGACCGGCGCGGCCAGAGGGGTCGCGCCTATCGTCAAAGGGGAAGTTCCATGAAGTTCCGTCCGCTGCACGACCGCGTTGTCGTCCGCCGCATCGAAGCCGAAGAGAAGACGGCCGGTGGCATCATCATCCCGGACACCGCCAAGGAAAAGCCGCAAGAGGGCGAAGTCGTCGCCGTCGGCCCCGGCGCCCGTGACGAGAGCGGCAAGGTCGTCGCCCTCGACGTGAAGGCCGGCGACCGCGTCCTGTTCGGCAAGTGGTCCGGCACCGAGGTGCGTATCGATGGCCAGGATCTCCTGATCATGAAGGAATCCGACATCATGGGCGTCGTCGCGAAGTAAGTTCGCCGAAAAGCCCTTATCCCGAATTTTTTGAACACAACCTGGAGGCAAAGCCCATGGCTGCCAAAGACGTTAAGTTCTCCTCCGATGCTCGCGACAAGATGCTGCGCGGCGTCGATATTCTGGCCGATGCCGTGAAGGTCACGCTGGGTCCCAAGGGCCGCAACGTGGTGATCGAGAAGTCCTTCGGCGCTCCGCGCATCACGAAGGACGGCGTCACCGTCGCCAAGGAGATCGAGCTCGCCGACAAGTTCGAGAACATGGGCGCCCAGATGGTGCGCGAAGTGGCCTCGAAGACCAACGACATCGCCGGTGACGGCACCACCACGGCGACGGTTCTGGCCCAGGCCATCGTTCGCGAGGGCGCCAAGGCGGTTGCCGCCGGCATGAACCCGATGGACCTCAAGCGCGGCATCGACATGGCCACAGCCGAGGCCGTGAAGGACATCCAGTCCCGCGCCAAGAAGGTGAAGTCCTCCGACGAGGTCGCCCAGGTTGGCACGATTTCCGCCAACGGCGACAAGGACATCGGCGAGATGATCGCCCATGCCATGCAGAAGGTCGGCAACGAGGGTGTCATCACCGTCGAGGAAGCCAAGACCGCCGAGACCGAGCTCG
>NZ_JALJRK010000260.1 GCF_024519725.1 Microvirga sp. Mcv34
TGATCGCGCTTGGCCTGACCGGCATGGCCAAAGCCTTCGAGGAGCAGCGACGATCACCCGATCTCGACGCCTTGTCCTTTGAGGAGCGCATCGGGCTGCTGGTGGACCGCGAGGCGGCCGAGCGCGACACCAAACGTCTTACTGCGCGGCTCAAGTTCGCGGCGCTGCGCCAGAATGCCTGCGTCGAGGATGTCGACTGGCGAACCCCGCGCGGCATCGATCGCGCGGTCTTTGCCCGGTTGGTCGCCGGCGACTGGATCGACCGGCACGAGAATGTGCTGATTACAGGGGCCGCTGGCCTCGGCAAGAGCTGGATCGCCTGTGCCCTCGGTCACAAGGCCTGCCGGGACAATCGTTCGGTGCTCTATCACCGTGTGCCGCGCCTGTTCGAGGCGCTGGCGCTCGCGCGGGGCGATGGCCGCTATGGCCGCCTGCTCAAGACGCTCGGCCGCGTGCAGGTGTTGATCCTGGATGACTGGGGCTTATCCGTGCTCACCGGGTCCGAGCGGCGCGATCTCCTGGAAATCCTCGACGATCGTCACGGCCGCTCATCGACCATCGTCACGAGCCAGGTTCCCGTGGACACATGGCATGACCTGATTGGGGATCCCACTCTTGGAGATGCCATTTTGGATCGTCTTGTTCACAACGCCCATCGCCTTCAACTCACCGGAGAAAGCATGAGAAAGCAGAACGCCAGAGCCCGTCCTCTTGACGGCAGCCGAAACTCCTGACTCCATCACCACGTCGGCCGAGGCGACCGCTCATGAGCGCGTGAAATACCTGCTCACGATCAGATGAAATGAGCGCTCACCATCGCGTGAAACAGCTGCTCACGATCCGCGAGATGCGCAGTTAAACAGCAAGTGACCACCTGCTTGCTTCACCATCATGGCTCAGATGGAT
>NZ_JALJRK010000261.1 GCF_024519725.1 Microvirga sp. Mcv34
GGCAGCCTCGCGCTCCTTGCGGACGCCGCTCACATGCTGACCGACGCCGGCGGGCTTGCGCTTGCACTTCTGGCCATCCGCTTTGCGGAACGCCCGGCGACGCCGCAGAAAACCTACGGCTATCTCAGAGCCGAGATTCTGTCGGCGCTGGCGAATGCTGTCGTGCTTTTGCTGCTAACGGTTTACATTCTCTACGAGGCCTATCAGCGGTTCTTGGCTCCCCCCGAAATCCTGGGTGGTCCGATGCTGGCGGTTGCGGCGGTCGGCCTCGTGGTTAATCTCATCAGTATGCGCCTTCTCGCCGGCGGCTCGTCGGAGAGCCTCAACGTGAAAGGAGCTTATTTCGAGGTCTTGTCCGATATGCTGGGTTCGCTCGGCGTGATCGTGGCCGCGCTCGTGGTCCTGTTTACTGGCTGGTCTCTCGCTGACCCGCTAATCGGCGCCGGCATTGGACTCTTCATTGTACCGCGCACATGGACTCTCCTAAAGCAGGCGACCCATATCCTGCTTGAAGGGACACCCCCCGAGGTCGATGTGAGCCTGCTTGAAAGCAAGCTGCGGGCCATCCCAGGCGTGAATGCGGCGCACGAACTGCACGTGTGGACCATCACCTCAGGGATCGATGCGATGAGCGGCCATCTCGTCCTAGCCGACATGGCCGACGGTGCTCGGATCCTTCGCATGGCGCGGCAGGTCATGACGGAGGAGTTCGGGATCAATCACATCACGATTCAGATCGAGAACGAAGAACTGCGCGCCGAGGAGAAGGACCTGCGGGTCTGATCGCTTAGTCACGCGAGGCCCCGTCACACTAACGCCGGGCCCTTAGGGTTACGGACGAGGGCCACCTGGATCGCTCCGGAAAGGC
>NZ_JALJRK010000262.1 GCF_024519725.1 Microvirga sp. Mcv34
GGCGATGCTCCGTGCGATCTCGATGATGGACGGGCGCTCCAGGAACAAAAGGTCAGCGGAGCTGATGGAGTCTTCGAGGGTGAACGAGGGCTTGAACGCTCCAATGCGAGGATTGAGCGGCTTGAAGCCGGTAAAGCCCAGACTCGCCTCATAGAGGCTGCCGGTGCCGTCGGGTGTGCCCCCGAAGTCGTAGATCAGCGAGTAGGTGAAATCGCGCCAGAGGCTCCCGACAGCACCGAGACGGGCACGACGGAAGTTCCAGCCGCTGTTCAGATCAGCCCCGTCATCGTCAAAGTAGGTGCCAGTGTCAAGTTGTAAGCGGCCATAAATCCCGAGGGTAAAGTTGCCGTCTGCACTGGTAAGGGTGGGCCTGCCGTTAGGAAACGTCACGCCACCCAAACTTGGTCCAGCCTCGGCTTTGCGAACCTCTGGCTCCTTAGGGGCCGTTTGCTGTCCTCTGCGCACCTTGTCGACCTTAGCGTTTAGGGTGCGCTGCATCTGGTTGAGCTGGCGCTGCAAGGCGCGGATCTCCTGCTGCATTGCTTCGATTTCGCCATCTCTCTGCGCCGCTGCGGGATGGGCGAACATCACGAGCCCAAGCACGGCAGCACCTTGGATCAATCCAGCCCGAGAGGTCGTCGTCAGAAAAGTCGCTTTCAGCATATCGGCACCCTGCTCCTTGACAGATAAGCACAGCTAAATCGGCCTTGTGACGGTGGCGTTGCATCGGGATGACATTATGGCGACGGCCGTCCAGGATACGGAAGCCGAAGCGGCGAGCCAGCATTCTCAGCATTCTTTAGCGGTCGTTTGGGGACTGCAGGCCCGGACCAGAGGCCGAGCTGAGCACTTGTTGCTCCCGAGC
>NZ_JALJRK010000263.1 GCF_024519725.1 Microvirga sp. Mcv34
TCTAGGCCCTGTTAGATCTTGATCCAGTCGTGAGTTGCGGCGATGCACAGCACCCCCATGAAGGATCGTGCGGTCTTCTCGTAGCGCGTGGCCACGGCGCGCCACTCCTTGAGACGTCCCCAGAGCTGCTCGACGCGCGAACGGTTGGCGTAGATCCACGCCGGGCAGGCCAGCGGTCCCTCGGTGGGATTGGTTGGGATGGCCGGTCGTGCGCCCCTGTCCCAGACGGCTTGGCGCAAGCCATGCGACGAGTAGATGCGATCGCCCACCACCCACAGCGGCACGCCTGGCAGGCTGTCGAGCAACGGCAGCGCCAAGCGCAGTTCGTGCGCCTGGCCTGGGGCGAGGATGAACGTCACCGCCCGGCCGAGCGCATCGGCGATCACGCAGGCCTTCGTACCGAAGCCGCCACGGCTTCGTCCAAGCGCCTCATGCTGATCGCGGCTTGCCGCACTCCCCCTTTTTTAGCCGCGCCCGCCGCCTTGGCATGGGCCCGGATGCTGCTGCCGTCGAGAAACACCATGCCAAGTTCGATCTTGCGTTCCTGCGCCAGTTCGAAGATGCCCTCCCACACCCCCAGTTCGGCCCAGCGGATGAACATCTGCGCGGCGCGCCACCATGGCCCAAGCTCGGCGGGAATGGCGCGCCACTTCGCGCCGTTGCGGTGGCGCCAGACAATGGCTTCAAAGGTTTGGCGCAAATCAAGCGGCTGGGTCTTCCCGTGCGGGCGGCACGCCGCAATCAGCGGCTCCCATACCGACCACTCCGCGTCCTGGAGAACTTGCATGACGACCTCCCTCTGTATCCGGCAAAGGGATAACGCTCTCAAGGCCTAACAGGGCCTAG
>NZ_JALJRK010000264.1 GCF_024519725.1 Microvirga sp. Mcv34
AGCCGCCGAGATCGCGCCCGGTGATGTCGACAAAGATGTAGACCGCAAGCTGGCCGTTCTCCGTGCGGATCGAGGTCGCGCCCCGATTGAGCTTCACCTCCGCGACCTCGCCCAGTGGCACGGCGCCCCCGTTTGGCATCGGCACCTGCACCTCGGTGGCGATGGCCTGTGGGTTCGAGCGCAGCTCGCGCGGATAGCGGATGTTGACGCTGTAGCGCTCGCGGCCCTCGACGGTGTTGGTCACCATCTCGCCGCCGAGCGCCATGGCGATCACATCCTGCACGTCACCCACGGTCAGGCCATAGCGCCCAAGCGCCTCCCGGTTCGGCGTGATGTCGAGATAGTAGCCGCCGATCACCCGCTCGGCATAGGCACTCGATGTGCCGGGCACCGCCTTCACGACTGACTCGACCTGGCGCGAGATCTTCTCCATCTCGGCGAGATCAGTGCCGAACACCTTGATGCCTACAGGCGTGCGAATGCCGGTCGAGAGCATGTCGATCCGGGCGCGGATCGGCATGGTCCAGGCGTTCGCCACCCCGGGGAACTGCAGCGCCTTGTCCATCTCGGCCTTGAGGCTGTCGATGGTGACGCCGGCCCGCCACTCGTTCTTCGGCTTCAAGGTGATGATGGTCTCGAACATCTCCGTTGGGGCCGGATCGGTGGCGGTCAGCGCCCGTCCCGCCTTGCCGTAGACGGAGGCCACCTCGGGGAAGGACTTGATGATCCGGTCCTGGGTTGCCAGAAGCTCGGCCGCCTTGGTGACCGACAGGCCCGGCAAGGTGGTGGGCATGTACATCAGCGTGCCCTCGTTCAGGGTC
>NZ_JALJRK010000265.1 GCF_024519725.1 Microvirga sp. Mcv34
GGCGGGCACCTTAGCGGTCTCTGGCCGATCCGCAACCGTCTCCTCGACGGGCTCGAAGGCGATGAACTGGCGTTCACGGGCCATGAAGGCCGTGGGCATCACCGCCTGCATCTCGGCCTCGGCCTTCTTCAGGAAGGCGTCGTCGTGGCCGGGATAGAGGTGAAAGATCGCCAGCGCCCCCACGCCGGCGGCCTTCGAGAGCTCCACGCCCTTCTGCCAGGTGGAATGACCCCAGCCGCGGCAATACGAGTATTCGGCATCCGAGAACATGCCGTCGAAGATCATGAGATCCGCGTCGCGGACGAAGGCGGCAAGGCCAGGATCGGGCCAGGGATCGCTGTGCTCCACGTCGCTGATGTAGCAGACGCTGCGGCCCCGGTGGCTCAGGCGAAACCCGGTGGCGCCACCGGGGTGGTTCAGGAGATGAGTCTCGATCCGTGTCCCGTCGTCGAACGTGATCGGCTCGCCGGCCCTGAAGCCGTGATACTCGAAACGGGCCGGAAGCTGACCGAGACGGACCGGGAACAGCGGCGGCGCGAAAAGCCTGCTCAAGGGCTCCATGGCGCTCTCGCCGTCCAGATGACCGCAATAGGTGCGGATCACGCGCTCCTTGGCGAGCAGGGCGGGCTTGAAGAAAGGAAGCCCGCTGATGTGGTCGAGGTGGAGGTGACTGAGAAGGATGTCGATCTTCTCAGGGGCGCTCTGACCGAGTTCCATGCCCAGGGAGGACAGGCCGGTACCGGCATCGAGGATGAAGAGACGCTCGCCGCATCGGACCTCGACGCAGGGCGTGTGCG
>NZ_JALJRK010000266.1 GCF_024519725.1 Microvirga sp. Mcv34
GGGCCTAGGTCTCCCGCTCGAGGCGCGCCAGACCACGGTCGATGTGCGACCTCATTGCTGAGCCTGTCCGGCGGTGAAGGCCTCGCGGGTGCCGAGCCGACACCCGCAGCAGAGAAGCCCTTGCGGGCGGTTACAATCCATGGTGGTCACGTTCATGGCGGTTACTCGGCCGCCCGCGGCAGCGCGTTTCCGAGGCGTGCAGACAGGGGCTCGTGGCCGCCGTCGCGGCTCGAGATCGTGTCCTGCTGCCGCGGCAGCCCGCGCCCTTTCACGAGGGCGTAGATCGCCGGGATGACCACGAGCGTCAGCACCGTGGACGAGACCATGCCGCCGATCATCGGGACGGCGATGCGCTGCATGATCTCCGATCCGGTGCCCGTGCTCCACAGGATCGGGATCAGGCCCGCCATGATGGCGACAACGGTCATCATCTTCGGTCGCACCCGCTCCACGGCGCCGACCATGATCGCTTCGTAGAGGTCCTCGCGGGTGAAGGCGCGGCCCTGGGCAGCACGCGCGGCCTGCACCTCCTTCATGGCGTGATCAAGGTAGATCAGCATGATCACGCCGGTCTCAGCAGCCACACCGGCCAACGCGATGAACCCGACCGCCACCGCGACCGACATGTTGAAGCCAAGCCACCACATCAGCCACAGCCCGCCGACCAGCGCGAATGGCAGCGACAGCATCACGATCAACGTCTCCGTGAGACGCTTGAAGTTGAGGTAGAGCAGCAGAAAGATGATCAGCAGCGTGACCGGCACCACGATCTTGAGGCGGGCCT
>NZ_JALJRK010000267.1 GCF_024519725.1 Microvirga sp. Mcv34
GCAGAGCGGCCAGATTGATTGGGCCATCTCCCTGGTTGATCCGCCACTGGTCAATCACCGCTGCAACGGCCTCGGCCTTGAAGCTCTGTCTCGCGCGGCCGTCCGTCTGACCGCTATCGAAGCGCTTCACCTGATAGCGGACCGCGCCTTCCGTCACGCCCAGCAAGCGGGCGATCTCACTGTTGGTCGCTCCCCGCGACGCCAATGCCTTGATGGTCATGCGAGCCTCCTGATCGAGCCGGCTCATGCGCTCCTCCGCGTCGTCCTGCGACACGGTAGGTCGACTTCAACCGGAGGCGACATCTCGTAAATCTGGCCGTCGCCTTACTCGTAGATTTGCGCATCGCGCTACAGGAACTGGGATATCCTGCATTCTGGTAACTCAGTCAGCCTGGACCAGCAGATGCTCATGGCCAGTGAGGTCAGCCGCGATTTCTCGCTGACCACCGGCGTAATCCAGACTTTCGATCGCATGCTCGGCGCCAGCATCAAATTCGGATCGTGAAGTGTCTCCTGCAGGTCTCCTTGTGGCTCGCGAGGTGAATACACACGACCGCGATAGTCGCTCGACCGGACATCAAAACTTCCATTGCACAGCTACCACCCTGACAGGGCGCGAGCCGCACGGCGCCATCCTCTCGCTCCGTCTGGGATGATATCCACGCAGATGAGAGGGTGTAGTAGTTCCTGCAAAGCTTTGTGGCATTTCTACCGAACGAATGGCGCGAATTGCAACGCTGGGTAAAAGGCTTACTTGAACTCAC
>NZ_JALJRK010000268.1 GCF_024519725.1 Microvirga sp. Mcv34
GTCATCGCCGATCTCGCCCGCATGCCCCACCTGCTGGTGGCCGGCACCACCGGCTCGGGCAAGTCGGTGGCGATCAACACCATGATCCTGTCCCTGGTCTACCGGCTCTCGCCGGCCGAGTGCCGCCTGATCATGGTCGATCCCAAGATGCTCGAGCTGTCCGTCTATGACGGCATCCCGCACCTGCTCACGCCCGTGGTCACCGACCCGAAGAAGGCCGTGGTGGCCCTCAAATGGGCGGTACGCGAGATGGAGGACCGCTACCGCAAGATGTCCAAGCTCGGCGTGCGCAACATCGACGGCTTCAACGCCCGCGTGGTCGAGGCCAAGGCGAAAGGCGAGACCATCACCCGCACGGTGCAGACCGGCTTCGACCGCGAGACCGGCGAGGCGGTGTACGAGGACGAGGTGATGGATCTCGATCCCTTGCCCTACATCGTGGTGATCGTCGACGAGATGGCCGACCTGATGATGGTGGCCGGCAAGGAGATCGAGGGTGCGATCCAGCGCCTGGCCCAGATGGCGCGCGCCGCCGGCATCCACGTGATCCTGGCGACGCAACGCCCGTCCGTGGACGTGATCACCGGCACGATCAAGGCGAACTTCCCCACGCGGATCTCGTTCCAGGTGACCTCGAAGATCGACAGCCGCACGATCCTAGGGGAGATGGGCGCCGAGCAGCTCCTCGGCCAGGGCGACATGCTGTACATGGCCGGGGGCGGGCGGATCACGCGCGTGCACGGGCCGTTCTGCTCGGA
>NZ_JALJRK010000269.1 GCF_024519725.1 Microvirga sp. Mcv34
GGCCGTTGTAGCCCCACAGGTGGGCCTTCATGCCGGGCGCCATCTCGCGCACCACCGGCTCGGCGACGAGATGGAACTCCTTCCAGTCGCCGTTCTGGCGCCACGGCAGCGTCCAGCCGTTCAGGGTGACCACGGGCTGGTAGTCCGGTCCGCTCTTCGGGTAGAGCGGCGGCTGCATGGTGGCTTCGGTCATGGTGGGCGCCTCAGGCAGGCTCGCCGCCTGGGTGCGTCCGCTGATCATGCTGGCTCCGGCGAGGGCCAATCCCCCGGCGCCGAGAAACCCTCTTCGCGATAGGTCAGTCATGGTCGATCTCCTTGATCGTGTCACTCCGGCGTTGCGGCCACCACGCTTGCACTGCCTTCACTTGCCTCGCCGCCCCCAGACCCGCCGCCCACCAGCGCGGCCTTGAGGTCGGTCGCGGCGATCCAGAAATCGCGGCGGGCCTCAATAGCCTGGATGTTGCTCAGGATCCGCGCGGGCATCGATGATCAGCGTCGTCACATCAACCAGCATGCCGCTGTATTGGAGCTGAGCCTGCTCCTGGACCGTCTGGCGCAGGGGCAGCACCCTGTTCTGGTAGTGGCGGGCGAGGTCGTAATTGCCACGATAGCGCAGGTAGGCCTCACGCGCTTCTGAGCGGGCGTTGGCCGCCAACTCAGCCAAGCGATTGGCCGCTCCCAGATACGCCTCCTGGGCGCCCCGGATCGCGGTAGCACCAAAGTCATAGATGGGGATCTGG
>NZ_JALJRK010000026.1 GCF_024519725.1 Microvirga sp. Mcv34
TGGCCCATGGCGTTCATGGTGTGGTGCGACTTGTGGCAGTGGATCGCCCAGTCGCCCGGCGCATCGGCGACGAACTCAAAGGCCCGCATCTGCCCGACCGCCACGTCAACCGAAACCTCGGGCCAGCCGTTGTCAACCCAGCCACCGTCCGTGCCGGTGACCTTGAAGTCGTAGCCGTGCATGTGGATCGGGTGGTTGGTCATGGTCAGGTTGCCGAAGCGGACGCGCACCTTGTCGCCCTGGCGCACCACGAGCGGGTCGATGCCGGGGAACACGCGCGTGTTCCAGCACCAGAGGTTGAAGTCCGTCATCTCGTTGACCCGGGGCACGTACGAGCCGGCCTCGATGTCGAAGGCGTTGAGCAGGAACACGAAGTCGCGGTCGACCCGGCGCTCGGCCGGATCGCGCGGATGGACGACGAAGAAGCCCATCATGCCCATCGCCATCTGCACCATCTCGTCCGAGTGCGGGTGGTACATGAAGGTGCCGGACTTCTGCAGGACGAACTCGTACACGAAGGTCTTGCCCGGCGGGATGTGCGGCTGGGTCAGGCCGCCGACGCCGTCCATGCCGTTGGGCAGGAGCTGGCCGTGCCAGTGCACCGCCGTGTTCTCCGGCAGCTTGTTGGTGACGAAGATGCGGACCTTGTCGCCCTGCACCGCCTCGATGGTCGGCCCCGGGGACTGGCCGTTGTAGCCCCACAGGTGGGCCTTCATGCCGGGTGCCATCTCGCGCACCACGGGCTCGGCGACGAGATGGAACTCCTTCCAGTCACCGTTCTGGCGCCAGGGCAGCGTCCAGCCGTTGAGGGTGACGACGGGCTGGTAGTCCGGGCCGCTCTTGGGATAGAGCGGCGGCTGCATGGTGGCCTCGGTCATGGTCGGCGCCTCAGGCAGGCTGGCGGCCTGGGTGCGCCCGCTGATCATGGAGGCTCCGGCGAGGGCCAAGCCTCCGGCGCCGAGAAAGCCTCTTCGCGATACGGTCATTGGTGGTCTCCTCAGGTGTTTCAGTGGCCGCCGGCGGCGGCTTCCCCGCCGGCCGCGGCCGTTGTGGTTTCTCCGCCGCCGCCACCGCCCGCCAGGCCGCCGACGAGGGCCGCCTTGAGGTCGGTGGCAGCGATCCAGAAGTCGCGGCGGGCGTTGATCGCATCGACATTGCTCAGGATGCGGGTCCGGGCGTCGATGATGAGCTGAGTCACGTCGACGAGCATGCCGCTGTACTGGAGCAGGGCCTCATCCTGGATCCGCTTCTGCAAGGGCAGAACGCGGTTCTGGTAGTGGCGGGCGAGGTCATGCTTGCCCCGGTAGACCATGTAGGCCTCGCGGGCTTCGGACCGGACGTTGACCGCCCGCTCCGCCAACCGGTTCGCGGCCGCCATGTAGGCCTCCTGAGCCCCCCGGCGGGTCGACTGGCCGAAGTCGAAGATCGGGATCGTGAAGGAGGCCTCGATGCCGCGGGTCCGGCTTTTCTCCTTCTCGATCTCGACGCCTTCCTCGGAGATGACCTTGCTCTTGCCGAAGCTCGAGCCCTCGACCAGCTCGATGTCGCTGACGACGCTGTTGACGACGTCGAGGCTGTACTGGCCCGCAACGGCGTTGAGGTCGTTGCGCAGAGCCTGCAGGTCGACGCGCCGGACCAGAGCCTCGCTCTCGACGTCCTTCTGGCTCGCCAGTCGGGATGGCAGCGGCGGCAGGTTCGTGGGCAGGGTGAAGTTGATGTCGCGGCCCCAGAGGCCGAGCTGACGGATCAGGCGCTCGCGCTCGACCTTCTGGTCGATGCGGGCCTGCGCGAGCTGAGCGCCCAACTCCTGGTAGAACGCATGCTCGCGGGCCTGCTCCAGCTTGTTGAGGGAGCCGGTCTCTCCGAGCTGCTTGGCCAGCTGAGACGCTGTCTCGGCCGTGGCGAGGGCTTGCTGCAGGAAGGCGACCTGCTGGTTGGCCGCAATGGCTCGGTAGTACTGCCGACGCGCCTCCGCCCCAAGAGCCAGCACGGCTTCGGCCGTCCGGAATTGGGCGGCGCGGAATTCCTGCTGGGCCACGGCCGAACGCTGCGGCAAGGTCGCGAGTTCGTACAATCCGATCAGAAGCTGCCGCTCGACTTCGAAGGATGCACCCCCGAGCAGTCCGCTCCGCCCCAGGACAACCCGCGGAGAGGGGGGCAGGCTGGCCTGCACGTAGGTGGCCTCGGACACGCCGAGGTCGTTGAAGGCCGCCTGCAGCCCTCTGTTCTTCAGGAACGCGATCTGGACGGCCGCGTCCGGCGTCAGCGGGCGCTTAAGAAGCGCCTCGACCCGCTGCTGAGCCCCGACGGCCTCGGCCTCGTTCGTGATCTTGCCGACATCCTTGTTGAGTTCGGTGTAGGCGACGTTCTGCGCCACCGAGAGGCCGCCATCCTGTGAGAACCCTACACAACCTCCAAGGAATAGAGTGAGAGCAACGCCCCCGAGCAGCCCCAGCCGTGGCATCGAACTTGTCGTGCATTCTTGTTCATTCATTGCGTTGTCTTTCCTGCGCGTGCGTTGCCACGCCGCCCCCAGGCGGTCGGTATGTTATGTTGGCTGTCCACCGGTCACCGCCCGCGCCGGGCAGCGTCGTCTGAGTCACCCCGCTCCGGGTTCGCCCCTGGCGCGACCCGCCGATTGAGCTCACGCCAGTCCAGAGGCTCGACAACGTCGTAGTTCTGGATGCCCGCCGTCACGGGCGAATAACCGGGGTCTCGGATATCAGCATTGATACTGGAAGGTGCTACCAGGTAGGTGGGAGGGGTCGTGGGCACGCAGGCGCCCAGACCGAGTCCAAGGGCGGCGAGAGGTACTAGCTTGATCATTGGGGCCGTCTCCGGACGGACCTCGGCAGTGCAGTCAGAAGGGGGACTTGGGTGATGACGGCAACGAGGCCGTCGCCCACAGCAGGTCTGACGTTCTGATCGCGACTGGGAGGAACCCGTTTCGAGCTTCAGGACGGTCGCAGCCGGCTCTCATGAGCGGACGCGACTATTCGTGCGGGCGTCAGTTCGCCCGCGCCTGGCTCAGATGGTTCGTGGGGGCCTGTCGAGGCCGCCGACGGTGATTTCCTCGACCTGCTCGTCACGGGCAAGGACGGTGGAAGCCTCGGATACGGCCGGGGAGTACAGGCTTGGCGCCACACTCGCTTGGAAGGCATGGCATGCGCCCATGCTGCAGCAGATCAGGCCGACGCAGTCCTGCGTGTCAGGATTGGTATCGGCCGCAACGGTCCACGCGGAAGCATCGCAAGACGCCGTCGTATCGGCATGTTCATGGTCTCCCTCGGAGTCAGCATGCTCATGTACGTCGGCCGCTGCTGCGGCATGCCGATGTGCAGCCTGCGCAGCCGCCTGCGGCCCGGAGATCGGAAAGATCGCCATGGTGATCGCAAGCAGCGCAACAATGATGGTGCCCATCAGCCGCAAGGGAGGGAAGCTCCTGTTCGTTGGTATTGGATATGTGTCATGAAAGTTCGGATTAGACAAGCGGAAGCCGGATGGGCGGGGATTGAGATCTAACGGAATGGAATGAAAGGTCGGAGCCTGATAATCCACCCCTGGGACAGCTTTCCGAAGGGCTTAGGGCTTCCCACCGTGGCAAGGTCAAGCGCCTAGAATGGACGAGCGCTCATCTTGCCTGCGACAAACTGCAGCCAAGGCTGCCGCGCCACCTTGCATCGCTGTGGTTCAGCAACTGCTTTATATCGCCAGGCTTGATGTCTATAGGATGGTTTGGAGGCAGTAGACCCGCATGACGGCCGCTAAAATTTCGGTGTGGGATCCGATTATCCGCATTATCCACTGGCTGCTCGCCGCTGCGGTCCTCTTCAACTGGTACACAGACCAGCCTCTGTGGCTTCACACTTGGACTGGTTATCTTGCTGCCGTCCTTGTCGCCTCCCGTGTGCTTTGGGGGTGCATCGGTCCGGAAAATGCACGGTTTGCAAGTTTCGTTCGCAGACCACAGGTGATTATCGATTACCTCGCGGGCTTGGTCCGATTCTCGTCTAGGCGCTACCTCGGTCACAGTCCGGCCGGCGGTGCCATGGTTGTGGCGCTACTGATAATGGTTGCGGCGACAGCAGGCTCCGGCATGGCTAGCTTGGCCGCAATAGAGGGACGTGGGCCGTTATCGGCGGTGATCGAGAGGGTACCTCCACCCCGTGCATTGGGCCAGAGACGGCCCCCGCCTTTGATCTGCGGCATCCACCAAGTGCTGGGGAATGCCACGCTTGCTTTGGTTGTCCTCCATGTCGCGGGCGTTGTCCTGGCCAGTTGCGCCCATCGTGAGAACCTCATGGCAGCGATGATTACCGGACGCAAACGCTCCAAGTGAGCGCCGGTCAATCAGGATGGCCGGCGCGAGCGCCTTTGCTTTCTGTGTGATCCGGCAATCATCGCATAAGCCTGCCCCAGCGCAGAGCCGGGCGTTGGCTCTGATGCGAGGACCTCGAGCGCGCAGACAAGGTGTTCAGCGATATCAAGGCGGTCTTCCGCAAAGGCCGCTTTGAGGGCCGCCAGGATCTTTCGTTCAAGTGAATGGCAGGCGGCCATGGCTCCCCCACTGATAGCCTGAGACAGATAGTGCGCACGCCAAATGCGAGCCCCACTCGGGACAGGGTCTCTGACAGTATTCTGCACCTTGTCACTGTTGTAAGGTCAAGCAGTATCCGAGAGCAGAGGTTCGCGGTTCCGTGAGGCGCAACAGCCGTGCTGGAGGAACTGCCCTTGAGATCATGCGAGCTCTGAGGGGAAAGTCTGCAAGCTCAAGATGGCGCCACTTTTGCTTTCGGGAAGTTGGGCATTCCGCTTACGACGGGCTGTGGATCGACCACTGTCACTACTCGATCTACGATGGGGCGGTGACCATCTTGCTGGACAATGGACTTGAGAAAGATTTCGCTCTTTCAAAACGGAGAGGGATCCTTTTCATCGAGGAGACCTCCGTCTCATGCACATGATGAAGTCTGGGTGAGAGGGTGCAAGTCACGGTCAAGCACACGCGAAACGTGCTCCTGAAGGAGACCCATTGATGGTTAGAAGGTCGACCCGTCCTACCTTTAAGCTCACAGGCGCTCCGTTCGAGGGCGATGGAGCCCAACGGCTCAACCGGCATAAACGGAGAGTTGCGGCGGGCCGGTTCAGGCGTGGCCGTGCGTCCGCCGATCCACTCACTGTCTTCCTGCGGACCAGGCAGGGGCTCCTCTGGATTGTCGGTGGCGGCCTGCTCTTCGCGGCGGCGCTCTATGGGATGCATCTCGCCAGGATGTGAGGCAGGGCGACCGGCCCGTTCGGCTGATGGGATCGGATCATGGGTTCTGACAGTGTTATTCACCCTCTCTGACCCGAGCCGGAGCGCCCACCGTAGGCATCGCGGCATCTGCGGGCGTCTATCGGCGAGCTAGAGATCTGTGACACGGAATTGCCGATATTCGGCACCTATAGTATACCCCCCTATCTTACTCGAACAGGCGGGGAGCTGCATCGTGTCCCACACAACTAAAGACAAGGCGAAGTTGCTGGCGAGGGTGCGCCGGATCCGTGGTCAGGTCGAGGCGGTCGAGCGCGCCCTGGAGGCAGATATCGGGTGCGCCGACGTGCTGATGCTCGTCGCTTCAGTGCGGGGAGCGGTCAACGGCCTTACCGCCGAGTTGATGGAGGAGCACATCCGGCATCATGTGGTCGACCCGGCCCGCGAGCCAGATGCCGACCGCGCCCGCGGCGCCCAAGAGCTGATCGATGTGGTCCGCACCTACCTGAAATGAGCCGCCGCTCCCGCACACACGAACCCCACAGGTGAAACCGATGCACGGCCCTTCCTCGCAGTCCTTGCAGCACGAGCATGTCTTCCTGGGCGACAACCACGAGCGTAACGAGCGCCGGACCTGGTTCGTGATTGCCCTGACCGCCACCATGATGGTGGTCGAGATCGTCGCCGGGACCATCTACGGCTCGATGGCTCTGGTGGCTGACGGCTGGCACATGTCGACGCATGCCGCGGCCATGCTAATCAGCGCCTTAGCCTACTTCTACGCCCGCCGTCACGCCCACAATCCGCGCTTCACCTTCGGGACCGGCAAGCTCGGCGATCTCGCCGGCTTCGCCAGCGCCATCATTCTCGCCCTCATTGCGCTATTGATCGGGTGGGAGAGTGTCTTGCGTCTCGCTAACCCCATTCCCATCGACTTCGGGCAAGCGATCGCCGTCGCGGCCATTGGCCTAGTCGTGAACCTGGCGAGCGCGTGGCTGCTCAAGGACGA
This sequence comes from Microvirga sp. Mcv34, assembly GCF_024519725.1. GTDB lineage: Bacteria > Pseudomonadota > Alphaproteobacteria > Rhizobiales > Beijerinckiaceae > Microvirga. Next base: position 6,264 of record NZ_JALJRK010000026.1, read on the forward strand.
CCACCACCATGGTGGGCACCATCACCATCATGGACACGGTTATGATCATGGCCATCATCACGGGCATCACCATGGCCACGGCTCGCACCATGAGCATGACCACCACGACCACTCCCATGCCGGAGGACGCGACAACAACCTCCGGGCCGCCTATCTGCATGTCCTAGCGGACGCGCTGACCTCTGTGCTGGCCATCGTCGCCCTGTTGGCCGGCAGCGTTTATGGCTGGCTCTGGCTGGACCCGTTGATGGGTATTGTCGGCGCACTGGTGATCGCCCGCTGGTCATGGGGGCTCATCCGCGATGCCGGCGCCGTCCTCCTCGACGTGATCCCCGAAGGCGAGGAGCTCCCGGACGAGATCCGGGAGGCTCTTGAGGGCGAGGGGGATAAGATCACTGACCTGCACGTCTGGCAGGTCGGGCCTGGACATCACGCGGCAATCATCTCGCTGGCGTCGCCGACCCCTAAGGCACCATCAACATACAAGGACCGGCTTTCTCATCTTCACGAGCTATCGCATGTGACTGTCGAGGTTCAAGCTCTACCGGCATGATATGACGTTGGCCTGTCTTCTTGGCCATCTTCAACCCTCACGCCTGCGCAGACTCGTCGCCGTGCTGTAAGCGCATACCTTCGTCAACGGCACGAGTTTGCTGAGCGGAGAGGGCGTGTGGTCACAATCTCAAATCGCCGGATCCCATCCCCCGAGACAGGCCCGTACGATTAGGTCTGGGTCAAGTCTCAGATCGATCACAACTGGTTCTGCACAGCGGTGTTGCTCGCGACAGGTTTCAATATTGTAGTGATCAGGCCTGCGCCTGTAAAATGAGGCCGCCGCTACGCCAGATAGGAGTGCAAAGCGCGATCAGCGTTGTCCGGGCGCCAGACATGGGGGATCAGAAATTACAAGATTTTCAGTCGACCTGTGGACGAGACGGGCCCGGCGTTAAAAGCCTTTGCTGCAGTGACCAAATCAGTGCTCATATCAGCGGCATCTATCTTCAGAGTTCTCCGTCACGGCGCGGATGACCATAAACAGACTTCCAGGCGAGTCCGGCTAGACATTTCGGCGTCCGAGTGCGAGGGCATCATATTGCTCTGGCATGACTTCCGGGGCTCTAATCTTTCCTTGTGGGCGCTGGGGTCAACCATATCTTCTTGAGGCCCGCGCTTTCCTCCGATTGTCAGATACACGGCACAAGACGCAGTCACGGCCAAAATGATCGACAGAGACATGATCACCTCTACAGGACAAGGGCTGCCTCTACGCAGGATCGTCCCCGGCAGACCCATTTGATTACCGGGTGACATTTACAGATTGGCAGCTACGAAGAGGTGACATCCGTATTACGAGTTGTTCATGTTTTGGGGCAGGGCGGCTGGCGCTGTTATAATGCGGCCATGAGGCACAGAGAGTCTGCACGGACGCCTGCCAGGTTCAGGCGGCAACACAAAATGCAGCGTTCCCCTTTGTTGCCGCGCTAAGGCGATGCAGATGCGCCGTCGGGAGGAGTGGCAGGAGCGGGCACAGCGAACATGGTGCGGACGTTCGAGAGGATTGAGGAGAGCTCCTGCAGCCCTTCCGCTGAAAGAAGGTCGCGCATACTCCGCTCTCGTCAATGCAGTGGCAGGTAGGACTTGCACGTCCGGTTATCGACGCTCATGCGCGAGGGATGCCTGCCTGCCAGTATCGCCTGGCAGTTGCGCCTTCCAGGTTAGGTTCGGCAGTTTTGCGATGTCGCCGGGACCAAACAGGTGAGAATCCCGCAGGCGCTGCTCAAACGCTCAACTGAGTCGGCCTGTCTCGCAGCCCGAATGAGCGGAACTCCATCCCAGAGCAATCAAGTTCGACTGACGTCACTCGCGTCAGAGACCGCCTGGAGGACCGAGGTCCGACCTGTCGGTGAAACGGGAGTAACGGAACGGCCGGGCATCGACCAGGGGCGTATCTCCGGAGATGATGTCGGCGGCGAGGTGACCTGCGGCCGGCCCTAGTCCAAAGCCGTGACCGCTGAATCCGGCAGCAACGAAGAACCCCGGCAGTGATGGGATCTGCGATATCACGGGCGTGGCATCAGGGGTGCTGTCGATCCAAGCTCCCCACGTTTCCGCGACCTCTACATCTGCGAGGGCCGGGTAGAGTGCCTTCGCACGCGCCAGCGTCAGGTGAGCCATCTTTTTGTCTGGCGCGGGATCAAGCACCCTGATGCGTTCGAAGGGTGAGACTTGATCGAAGCTCCAGCGGGCGATCGCTGAGGGCCCTTCAAAGAAGGAGCGGCCGATCCCGAAATGCAGCGCCTTCAGATGTTTGCGGAACATCGGGATGAACTGAGTGGCATAGCGGATCCCTTGAGGCGTGACCTCGAGGGTCCCACGACCGCTGATCGCGATAGAGTACCCGCCATCCAAGCGCCGGGTGAAGGCGACCTCGGGCGTGTAGAGGCCCCCCTGGACAATGTCGGCCGTCGGCTTGGTCCGGAGGATCGTGGTCCTTACACTCGCCTGCGGCAGGTTCACTCCATGCCGCCGGCAGAACATCGAGGCCCATGCGCCGCCGGCGCAAAGAACTGCGTCCGCCCGGATCAGCCCTTTCTCGGTGATAACTCCCGTGACCTTGCCGTTGGTAATATCCAGCCCGCGAGCAGCGCAGTCCTGGAAGACAAAGGCTCCGTTGCCGCGGGCGCCCAGTGCCAGGGCCGGGGCGGCAAGTGACGGCTCAGCCTTTCCGTCGGTCGGGGAATAGACGCCTCCGATCCAGTTTGCCGTGCTTCCGGGCGTCATGGCTTTGGCTTCCGCGGCACTCAGCATCCTGGTGTCGACGCCGAACTGACGTGCGACCGTTCTCCAGCGCTCCCATTGCGCAATGTTCTCGGGCAACGCCGTGGCATAGACGAGACCGCTGCGCCGGAAGCCCAGATCCTGGCCGATCTCCTCAGCCAGCCCGTCCCAAAGCTGCATTCCTTTTATGGCGAGCGGAAGCTCCCGGGCGTCCCGGTTCTGCTGCCGGCACCATCCCCAGTTCCGGCTGGACTGCTCGCCACCAATCCAGCCTTTCTCGACGAGCGCGACCTTGAGCCTCCGCTTCGACAAATAATAGGCTGCGGCGGCGCCGATGATGCCTCCGCCAACCACGACCACATCAGCCTTCTCAGGCAGCTTTTCATCGCTGGGGATTGGGTGAACGACAGGAGACATGGCCTTACTTTTCCTACTGAATCCAATGCTGTGCAGACAGCCTTACGCTTCTTGCGGCATGAGACGCGAGTGCTGGCGGAGCTGCTTTCCAGGTTTATGGTGAATTCGACAATTCATGCCTACCAATCCTCCAACATGCCACCCATAGAGCCAGTTCGAGAGCCCCATGGTTCGAGGGTGCGTCAACAAAGGCGCTCCGCCAGCCTCTCGAGGACCGCCTGACACTCCACCAGCTCACTTTCCAGGATAAACTCATTGGCCCGATGCGCCCTGGCGATGTCACCAGGGCCGCACACGACGGCAGGAATGCCAGCCTGTTGGTAGAGCCCGGCCTCCGTCCCGAAGCTGACGGCGCCCGCGTTGGGCTTGCCGCTGATGCTCTCCGCCAACGCCACAAGCGGATGATCGTCGCGCAGGTCGAGGCCCGGATAGCTCGACAGGATCGTCGTCTCCACCTGATAGCCTCCCTCGGCGACCAAGCGCTTGGCCGCGCTCTCCACCGGTGCGAACAGGGACATCGGCTCGACACCCGGGATGGCACGGATCTCCATGTCCAATGCGCAATTCCCGGGGATGACGTTCACCGCGGAGCCACCGGAAATCACCCCTGCCTGGAGCGTCGAGTATGGAGGCTCGAACATAGGGTTGAACGGGCCTTCCTCAGCGTGACGCGCCGCCTCGTCTCGAATGCACGCGATGATGTCGGTCATGCCGTGAATTGCGTTTAGACCGAGCTCGGGTCTGGAGGAGTGACCGGGTCGCCCGGTAACGGAAAGGCGCACCGCCATTTTGCCCTTGTGCCGCAACACAGTGCGCATGTTCGTGGGCTCGCCCACGACGCAGCCGGCTGGTGGAGCGCACAGGGAGGGGATGCGCTCAATCAGGTGCGGCATGCCGCGGCATCCGGCCTCTTCATCATAGGAAAATGCAAGATGGATCGGCTTGTTCGGACGCATTTCTAGGAATGCGGGCACTGCAGCCAGCATGCAGGACACGAAGCCCTTCATGTCCACTGCCCCTCGTCCTATCAGCTGCTCGCCTTCTTGTTTGAGGGCGAACGGATTGCTCGTCCACGTTGCTTCCTGCGCGGGTACCACATCCGTATGCCCCGAAAGGACATAGCCCCCAGCAACAGAAGCATCGCCTATCGTGGCAAAGAGATTGAAGCGGTCGCCCTCGGGACCGGCGATGATGGTGGATGAGACATTGCGCTCGGCAAGCCAGCCTCGAATAAAGTCGACGATTGTACCGTTGGCGGTTCCGACGACGGATGGGATGGCGACAAGCTGCGCGAGTATTTCCTTCGCATTCATCCAGACGTCCTCCAGCGCGACGCGCCGTTGTGCGGGGTTGCCTCAGCGTAGTGTGTTCGTGCGGCAAACGATGCTGAAGTGTCGGCTATGAACGGTAGGATATGCTTCTGCCAGCACGTGGGGCGAGAAGTGCGTTCCTGCTGAGGCCCATTTGATCCTGTGCAGGGGCCCCTTAGAGACGATCGGCGATACCAAGTCGGCGTGAAGGAGCGCCAGAAATCACCGGCGCCCCCACGCCGCTCAGGGCAGATGGTGCCCCCAGGGCCGCGGTGAAGGGCAGGAGTGGTCACGTTGGGACCGGAGTGCTCCCCGAGTATTCGGCTCCCGCACGGAAGGCCGATTATTCCTCGGCGCTGACGAGCGATGAAAGTGGATAGTATTGCTTGATGAACGGTGACTTGATGACGACATAGCTGAAGTACTTCTCGATCCCGATATTCATCTCCAGAAGCCGCTCGACAATTTCCTGATAGTGCACGACACCCCGGGTGACGAATTTCAACATGTAGTCATAGCCACCGCTCACAAGATGGCATTCAACGATCTCATCGACGCGTTGAATGGCTGCCTCGAAGGTGCTGAAGTCGGTATGACGGTGATCCTTAAGCGTGACCTCCGTGAAGACTATCAAGGCGCCACCGAGCTTCGCGAGGTTGAGCTGGGCATGATAGCCGGTGATAAACCCCGCTTGCTGCAAACGCTTCACCCGCATCAGGCATGGGCTTGGCGACAGATGAACAGCTTCGGCGAGTTCCACATTGGTGATCCGCCCGTTTTTCTGCAACTCCGCCAAGATCTTGATATCGATACGGTCGAGACCATGCGACGGAGGCATCCAGATACCTTTCAGTTACGGCACGCCAGAGAAGGAACCCGTTTTTAGCCGGGGTTCTGGGTCTCGTCAAAGGAACGAGACCCAAACTGGTGCCATATTCCGATAGGATCTTGGTCCTTTGACACCTCAGGCCGCCGCCTTGCCGATCTCGCTGAAGCCAAGGAGGTCATCCAAGGTCTTTCTCGTCCGTTCCAAGAGGAGGGCGATGTCGTCCTGCGAGCAGCAGAGCGGAGGCGCAAAGCCCAGGGTGCCATCGCCGAAGGCGCGAATGATCAGACCGTTGGCATAGGCTGTTTCGAAGAGCTTCTCGCCGATTCTGACCGAAGGATCGAACTTGGCCTTCGTGTTCTTGTTGCTGACGATCTCCAGGGCCGCAAGCATGCCGCGCCCTCTGGCTTCGCCGACAAGCGGGTGGTCCTCAAGAGCCTTCAACCCGGCGATGAGCGCTTCTCCAGACCGGCGGCCCTGCTCTATCAGTCCGCCTTCCGTATAAAGCGCGATTGCCGCGAGCCCGGCAGCAGCGCTCACCGGGTGGCCGGAATAAGTAAATCCATGGCCGACTGCCATGCCGCTCCGAGCCGAGGCATCCGCAATGACCGAATAGATGGACTCCCGCATCATCACCGCGCCCATGGGCAAATAACCTGAGGTAAGACCCTTGGCCATGGTCATCAGATCCGGCACGATGCCCTCGTGCTCGCAGGCGAAGATAGGGCCGGTTCGCCCGAAGCCAGTGATCACCTCGTCGGCGACGAAGAGGATGTCGAGCTCGGCGCAAAGATCGCGCATGGCCTTGACCCACCCTTCGGGCGGAACGATCACGCCCCCCGAACCCTGGATCGGCTCGCAGTAGAAGGCGGCCACCTTCTCGGGGCCTCCGAGCTCGGTGACCTTCGCCTTGAGGGCTTTCAGTGACGCCGCGATGATGGTCGGGCCGTCGCTTCCGACCGGATTGCGGTAGGGATATGGCGAAGGGATGCGGTGCTGCCAGGCGAGCGGAACGTCGAAGCCGGCATGGAACAGCGGAAGCGCGGTCAATCCAGAGCCGGTCGACGAAGAGCCGTGATAGCCCTGCTCGAGGGTGATGAACTGCTTCTTCTCCGGTTTGCCGAGCGCGTTGAAGTAGTACCGAATGAACCGGATCGTGGTGTCGATGGCGTCTGATCCGCCAAGAGTGAAATAGACGCGGTTAAGATCGCCTGGTGCCAACTCCGCCAGTCGCGCGGCAAGCCGGATCGGGGTTTCCGCGCCGAAGTGGAAATAGCCCGTAGCGTATTGAAGCTCCTGAAGCTGACGGTTGATGGCCTCGATGATGGTCGGCTGGCCGTAGCCGGCATTCACGCACCACAGGCCGGCGAAGCCGTCGAGCAGCCGGTTGCCGGCGGCATCGCGCACGTAGGCGCCTTCGCCGGACGCAATGACGGTTACGCCACGCGCCTCATGCGCCCGGTAGGGCGCGACAGGGTGAATGAGATGCTGGCGATCAAGTTCGACAAGAGAGTTGCTGAGCATGGGATCTGACCTCTGCTGTAATGACGCTTGATGGGATCAGCCGAGCGCCTGGTTGATCAGGGAAAAGGCGCGCGGCCCGTTTTCTTCACGATGAGGCTTGTGTCCCCGCACCATGCTGACCACCTCGTCGACCTGCGGCAGGCCCTGCTCGGAAAGCCATTCGGAGAGGCCGGTCTCCACCGGGACATCCGCTCGCAGGAACTCCGTACGGTGTTCGTTCAGGAAGGAGCCGATCAACGCCTTGGCGTCGTCAGTTTCCGTCGCGATCGTCGGGCCAATGACGTAGCCGCGGCCAAAGCGCCGGAAGAAGGAGAAGCCTTCTACCTGTCCGTCCCGCTCCAGCACCAAGCCCACAGCGCTTTCCATGAGGGCATCAAGGGCAGCCGTTCGATCCATGCCTGTCGCGCGGGCATCGAGCCGTTGGAGAGCGGGACGGTCGTCTTTGGCCAGCGGCCGCAGCCGGGACCCTGCGGGAACCGAGACGTCCTGCGGCTTGCTTCCGGCAATCTGATGCTGGCGCACGGTGCCGACCGCTTCAAAGCCCAGCTTCTCATAAAGCGGCAGGCCCGCCTGCGTTGCGATGAGGACGAGCGACCGCTCGCCTGCATCGGTCAAGGCACGGTCCATGAGAACACGGCCGATGCCGCGACCCTGCAGTTCGGGCGAAACGATGATCATCCCCACGGTTGCGAATGAGTCACCCTGGGGCCACCAGCACCCGGTCCCGCGCAGACGACCGTCCTCGATGGCGCCGACGCCGGATCCGAGTTGCATGATGAACTTCCAGTCTTCCAGCCTGTGCGGCCACCCGACAGCTTTGGACAGCGCGTGGGCGTCTTCCAGGTCTGCGGGTGCAAGGTCGCGATAGATTAGGTGCGCCATATATCCGGGGCCTTTCTCCACATGAGGGTGGCTCCCCAGATGATACGAAACGGCTGAAAAACATTCTTCCGGAGTTCACGCGACAAAAGCATATTTCGTGTCGCCGCACCGGGGCCGCCGCATATTCTGCCAGGACTCGCGCCTTGAACGTCGATCGGCGGCGGGGCGATGGCCTCAAAAAGGCCTCCGGGCGTACCGGGGATATGATCGGTGACCTGCTGCGGCGCCTCTAGCCTCGGCGCGGCAAGCCTCAACTCATGGGACCGTGTTTCAGGGGAGTGGTCAGCTCTGCGCAGTGCCCCAGCGCATGCGCTGGGGCTCCGATAGTTGGCCACCGATGGTCAGGCCATCTTGAGCGACGCTTGCAGCGGGGGCGGCTCGGCGGGAGTTTTCTCCCGCCATGTGCCAAAGAAGCCGAGGAGGCGCAGGGCGTTTAATGTGACGAGAACCGTTCCGCCGGTGTCGGCCACGATCGCCATCCAGAGCCCGGTTGCCCCGGTCACGGTCGTCACCAGGAAGATCGCCTTCAGGCCCAGAGCGATGCCGATGTTCTGGCGGATGGTGGCCATCGTGGCCCGGGAGAGGCGAACGAGGGAGGCAATGTCTGTGACGCGGTTTCGCAACAGAGCGGCATCCGCAGCCTCCAGAGCCACATCGGTCCCCGAGCCCATGGCGACGCCGACGTGAGCGGCCGCAAGGGCAGGAGCATCGTTGATGCCGTCGCCGACCATCACAATATGCCGGCTTTGTGCGATCGAGCGGACCGTCTCGGACTTGTCGCTGGGCATCATCTCGGCCTGGACGTTCACGCCGAGCTTGCGGCCGATGGCCTGACCCGTGCGGATGTTGTCGCCCGTCAGCATGAGAACGTCGATGCCGAGGCCCTTGAGTTCGGCCAGACCCTTCTGCGCGTCGGCGCGGGGCTCGTCGCGGAAGGCAAGGAGGCCGGTGATTGCACGCCCCTTCACTACGACCGCGACGGTCTTGCCCTGCTCTTCCAGGTCTGAGATGTGCCGGGCCAAGCGGGCATCGACGGCGGCGCGCTCGGCCGCAAAGCGGGGCGCTCCAATGAAGACGGTGTCCGTTCCGACGGAGCCCTCCATGCCCCGTCCCGGGAGGGCGCGGACGTTGGCGGCTTCGACGAGCGAGACCCCGTCCTTCTCGGCCCGCGCCGCCACGGCCTGGGCGAGGGGGTGGTTGGATTCGCGCTCGATGGCTCCGGCGAGGGCAAGAACCTCGGTTTCTGTGGAGCCCACAGGAACCACGTCCGTCACGAACGGGCGGCCCAGGGTCAGGGTGCCGGTCTTGTCGAAGGCGACGACCTGTGCCTTAGCGAGGCTTTCCACGACGGCGCCGCCCTTCACGAGGAGGCCGTGGCGAGCCGCGGTCGAGAGGCTCGACGCGATCGCGGCCGGCACCGAGATGACGAGCGCGCAGGGGCAGCCAATCAGCAGCAGGGTGAGTCCGCGATAGACCCAGGTCGTCCAGTCACCGTCGAGAAGCAGGGGAGGGACAACAGCCACGAGAGCGGAAAGCCCGACGATGAGCGGCATGTAGAGCCGGGAGAACTTGTCGATGAACCGCTCGGTCGGCGCTTTGGCTTCTTGAGCTTCTTCGACAAGAGCTATGATGCGCGAGATCATGTTGTCCTGCGCCGTGCGCTCCACCCGCACGCGGATCGCCGCGTCGTGGTTGATCGAGCCGGAGAAGATCTCGGCGCCGGGCTCCTTGAGCTTAGGAACTGACTCGCCGGTGATCGGCGATTCGTCCACGCTCGAGATGCCGTCGATCACCTTTCCGTCCGCCGGCACCCGGTCGCCTGGGCGCACCTGGACGATCTGTCCGATCCGCAGGGCTTCCGCGGAGACCTCGCGCAGCTGGCCTGCATCTTCGACAACGGCGGTCTTGGGCACGAGGGCGCCGAGCGCCTTGATGCCAGCCCGGGCCTTATTGGCGGCGACGCCTTCGAGCACTTCGCCGACAGCAAAGAGGAACACGACGATGGCGGCTTCTTCCGCTGCGCCGATAAACAGGGCGCCGATGGCAGCGATGGTCAGCAGCATCTGGATCGTGAAGGGAGCGCCAGCCATGGCCGCCATGACGGCGCGCTTGGCGACTGGAGCGGCGGCGACGACGGTTGCGAGAATGAAGACCCAGTAGGATGCCTGCGGTACCACCACGCTTGCCACATAGGCTAGCACGACCAGCAGCCCCGATGTCGCCGCGACTTGAGCCTTCGAAGTTTGCCACCAGCTTGGAGCAGGTTTTTCCATGCCCTTCGAAGTGATGGTTTCGGCCGGAGCCGAGGCGCTGCGAAGGAGGCTCGGCGGATAGCCCAGGTTCCTGATCTGGCTTTCGATAGCTGTGATCTGCGTCTTGGTTTCGTCGAGCACCAGCGACAGTGTTTCGTTGGTGATGGAGACCTTGAGGCCGGAGACACCCGGCAGGCGCTCGATGGCCGTGCGAATCGTCGCGGCGCAGCTGCCGCAATCCATCCCTTCAACCTTCCACATCGCCGAAGCCGCGGCGGGAGCAGCATGCTCGTTATGTTGGTCATGGTGATCATGGCTGCAGCACGCCCCATGGGCATGATCATGCTTGTGGGCGGCGGCGTGATCGTGAGGGGCTTTCATCCGATTCCTCGTTGAGGCGATAGGTTGCGGGTTGACATCGGATGCCCAACCTAATTCCTCTAGTAACTTCAGGTTCAAGAGGGAATTTCATGCCGGAGCGAACTTTTTCAATCGGCCATGTCTCGTCCGCGACCGGATGCAAGGTGGAGACGATCCGCTTTTATGAAAGCATCGGTCTGCTGCCTGAACCTGAGCGCACCGAAGGTAATCAGCGCCGCTACCTTGCCAAGCATATCGACCGCCTGAGGTTCATCCTTCATGCGAGGGAGCTTGGCTTGGCTGTCGAGGCGATTCGCCAGCTCATCGCATTGGGCGAAAACCCTGCGGCGTCGTGCGAGCAGGCCGACGAGATCGCACGTCAGCAGCTCCAGCTGGTTAGGGACAAAATCGCCCGACTCACGCAGCTGGCGGAGGAACTGGAGCGGATCGTGGCAAGCTGCAGCGGAGAGCGGATCGCAGATTGCCGCGTCATGGAGGTGCTCGCCGACCACAGCCACTGCGATCATGGGGATAGGCGCGGCAACGTGAGGTCCCGAGCATAAAAAAAGCTGCAGGCCGTAGCCTGCAGCAAGTCACCCGATTGGGTTCCAGAGGACCACATCGCTCCGCGAACCCGGCGGACCTGCCGCTCGGGAGACGGAGCGATAGGGTAGTGTGATCAGGCGTGAGCCGGGGTCGGCGTGTAGCCGGCGACCGTGATAATGTTGCTGATCTGGGCCAGGTCAGCAGCGCCCTCGACGGAGACGAGGCGGGCCTCCGGATCGGCAGTCACCTTCGTGCCCGGGATCGAGCTCTCGATGGCGCTCTTGATCGTGCCGGCGCAATGGCCGCAGGTCATGTCCTCAACGCGGACGGAAATGCCGGCGCCGGTCGCGGCCGTGGAAACCTGGTCGTTGGAATGCTGGTGGCTGCTGCACATGGGATGCTCCTTTGCGAGGTTGATGCCGGGACACTGCAGGTTTCCCACATGGGAAGGTCAAGTGTCTTTTTTCGGGCTGCGAACTGAAAATTCCCGTGGGCCGAATTCGTCGTTTTAGCGCTTGACCTTACCCCAGTGGGAAGCTTTATGGATTCGTCCGTCTCGTGATCAAAGGATTATGCCCGTGGCGGACAAGCTGTCATCCCTCAATGCCTCGACCTCGCAAATCCTAGGAATTCCCATCTCGGGAATGACCTGCGCCTCGTGCGTCGGGCGCGTGGAAAAAGCCATCCGTGCCGTCGAGGGCGTGCAGAGCGTTGCGGTTAACCTCGCCACCGAGCGGGCCCAAGTAACCACTGCGCCAGGCATTCAACCCGAGGCCGTCTTGAATGCCATCCGGAACGCGGGTTACGAACCGCGCGAGGAGAACGCCGACCTGTCGGTTCACGGGATGACGTGCGCATCTTGCGTGGGACGCGTCGAGCGCGCACTGAACGCGGTGCCGGGCGTACTGGGAGCGTCCGTCAACCTCGCCACGGAGCGGGCGCACATCCGCTACGCAGGCGGCGGCGACGTGCTGGCCGCTGTCATCGCTGCGGCCGAGAAGGCCGGTTATCCCGCTGAGCAGGTGCGCACCGACGCTGCTCAAGGCGACCGCGAGAAGGAAGCCCGCGCCGCCGAGATCACGCGTTTGCAGCGCTCCCTCATCGTTGCCGCCATCGCGACCATCCCGTTGCTCGTCTTCGAGATGGGCTCGCACATGATCGAGGAACTGCACCACTTCCTGGCCGGCAACATCGGCGAGCGCAACATCAAGCTCATCTGCTTCGTCCTCGCCACCATCGTTCAGTTCGGTCCGGGACGCATCTTCTATGTGAAGGGCTGGCCCGCCTTGCTGCGTGGTGCCCCGGACATGAATTCCCTGGTCATGCTGGGCACCAGCACGGCCTACGGCTACTCTGTAGTCTCGACCTTCGTGCCGTCCGTGCTGCCGATCGGGATGGATTACACCTATTATGAAGCGGGAGCGGTGATCGTCACCTTGATCCTACTCGGACGCTTCTTCGAAGCGCGGGCAAAAGGCCGCACCGGCGACGCAATCCGGCGCCTCATGACCCTGCAGGCGAAGACCGCACGGGTGATCAAGGATGGTCGGGAGCAGGATGTGCCAGTCGAAGTCGTCCGCGTGGGCGACATCGTGGTGGTTCGCCCGGGTGAACGGGTACCCGTGGACGGCGAAGTGATCTCCGGTTCCTCCTTCGTCGACGAGTCCATGATCACTGGCGAGCCGATTCCAGCTCAGAAGAATGTCGGCGCCAGCGTTGTCGGCGGCACGGTCAACAAGACGGGCGCGTTCCAGTTCCGAGCCGCGAAGGTGGGAAGCGATACCGTGCTCGCACAGATCGTGCGCACCGTCGAGGCGGCGCAAGGCGCCAAGCTTCCAATCCAGGCCATCGTCGACAAGGTGACGATGTGGTTCGTCCCGGTGGTCATGGCGCTGGCCGCCGTCACCTTTCTGGTCTGGCTCGCCTTCGGTCCCGAGCCGGCTCTCAGCTTCGCGCTCGTCAACGCGGTCGCGGTTCTGATCATCGCCTGCCCCTGTGCCATGGGCTTGGCGACCCCGACCTCGATCATGGTGGGTACCGGCAAGGCCGCCGAGCTTGGCATCCTGTTCCGCCGGGGCGAGGCCCTTCAGGCCCTGCGCAACACGAAGGTGATTGCCCTCGACAAGACAGGAACCCTCACCAAGGGCCGTCCGGAACTCACGGACCTCCAGGCTGCCCCAGGCTTCACCGAGGATGACGTGCTGACCCTCGTGGCTTCCGTGGAGACGCGGTCCGAGCATCCCATTGCCGAGTCAATCGTCGCCGAGGCACGCCGTCGTGGCCTTGCCCTGGCGGAACCCGAGACCTTCGATGGCAAGCCCGGCTTCGGTGTCGTGGCGAAAGTCAGCGGACGCGAGGTGGTGGTCGGCGCAGATCGTCTCATGGCTCAGCGCGGGCACGACCTCGGCATCTTTGCCGCAACGGCGGAGCGCTTGGCCGGGCAGGGCAAGTCGCCTCTCTATGCGGCTGTGGACGGGCGCCTTGCCGCAATCATCGCAGTGGCCGACCCCATCAAGGAGACTACGCCGGCGGCTCTCGAGGCGCTTCGTGGCCTTGGTCTGCGGATCGTCATGATCACCGGAGACAACCGCCGCACGGCTGATGCTATCGCACGGACCCTAGGCGTGGACGAAGTGGTCGCCGAGGTGTTGCCGACCGACAAGGCCGACGTGGTCAAGCGCCTGCAGAGCGGCGGTGCGGCGGTGGCCTTCGTGGGCGACGGCATCAACGACGCCCCGGCGCTGGCGCAGGCCGATGTGGGCCTCGCCATCGGCACCGGCACGGACATCGCCATCGAGAGCGCGGATGTGGTGCTCATGTCGGGCGACCTCCGCAACGTGCCCAACGCGATCGCCCTCTCGCAGGCGACGATCCGCAACATCGGACAGAACCTGTTCTGGGCGTTCGGCTACAATGCCGTGCTGATCCCGGTGGCTGCCGGCGCGCTTTACCCCACGTTCGGGATTCTGCTCTCCCCGATGGTGGCGGGCCTAGCTATGGCGCTCTCCAGCGTGAGCGTGCTCAGCAACGCCCTGCGTCTGCGCAGCTTCTCCCCGCCGGTGAGGACCGGTGAGGAGCGGCGGGCGGTCCTGCGCCCGGTGCCAGCGGAGTAGGGGGGCGTCATGAGTTTCACCGTCACCGTCGCGAACACCTCCTCAACGTTTGAGGTTGCCGAAGACACCACAATCATCCAGGCGGCCGTAGCCTCCGGAGTAGCCTATCCCTACGGTTGCCAGGTCGGCCGCTGCGGGACCTGCAAGTCCCGCCTCATCGACGGCGAGGTCGATCACCTCCCGCATACGCCGTTTTCCCTCACGGAGAAGGACAAACAGTCGGGCTTCATTCTGGCCTGCCGATCCCGACCGCGCTCCGACTGCATCGTTGCCTGGCTCGGGAGCGACACGGCCGACCATCCTCTGCGCCAGGAGGCGGGACGGGTGGTGCATCTGGAGCGCGCGGCGCCGGACATCACGATTGTGCATATGCGGCTTGAGGAAGCGGTTCCGCTCAGGTTCTCCGCAGGACAGTATGCTGAACTTACGTTCCCCGGCTGTCCGCCGCGGCACTACTCCATGGCCAACCAGCCAGGCTCGGACACGCTCGAGTTCCATGTGCGGCATGTCCCCGATGGTTCAACGAGCGGCTATGTGGCCCGAGCCCTGAAGGTGGGCGATCCGGTCTTCCTGCGCGGCCCGGTCGGGACCGCTCATCTTCGGCCCCGCCAGACAGGACCCATCGTCGCCGTGGCCGGCGGGTCGGGGCTGGCGCCAATCCTGTCCATTCTCGGCGCAGCCTCCGCCCTCCAACTGACTCAACCGATCCGCCTGTATTTCGCGGCGCGGACGAGGGAGGACCTCTATCGGGAGGAGCAGATCCGCGCCCTGACGGAGAACAATTCCAACATCGCCTATACGCCAGTCGTGGCCAATGAAGGCGGGGGTGGGGGCCGGAAACGGCTCCGTGAGGTCCTTGAGAAGGACTTGGTCGACCTGCAAGGATGGCGAGCTTATCTCGCGGGCTCGCCGCAGCTGGTTGATGGCGTCACGGAAATCCTGGTGGGCCGGGGACTCGCCCCTGAGCACTGCCATGCAGATGCCTTCTTCACAGAGGCCGAGAAGGCAAGCATTCTAGAGGCCTCCTAACGTCTGATCACGAGCATATGCGATGAACATTGGTGAAGCAGCGCAAGCCTCCGGCGTATCGGCCAAGATGGTGCGGTATTATGAGAGGATCGGGCTTATCCGCCCCGCGACACGGACGGAAAGCGGCTACAGGGTCTACAACGATGAGGATGTCCATACCCTGCGGTTCGTCCGGCGCTCGCGGGGCCTAGGCTTCTCCATAGAGGAAACGGCAGAGCTTCTGGCCCTCTGGCGCGACAGGGGACGCGCGAGCGCGGACGTGAAGTCCTTCGCGCTCAAACATTTGAAGGATCTGGAGGCCAAGATCGAATCGCTGCAGTCCATGTGCCGGACGCTTCGGCATCTGGCGAGCAACTGCCATGGAGACGGACGGCCTGACTGTCCGATCCTCGACGATATCGCGGCATTCGGGCCGGGCGACAAGGAGGCAAAGCGCACGAAGAGCATGACGAACTGTAACCATTCGCACTAACGTGTGCCGCCTGCCTCCAGGCCGAAGGGAACGACTCTGGCGGCCCTTCGCAGAATGCTTGAGAGCGCAGCAGCGAGGGCGGGATGGTAAGGTCGAGCAGCGCGCAACGGTGATCGTGTGCGTGCTGTACGTCCGTAAGATTTAGTATTGCTTCGGCAGGGAAGCCCGTGGTCCTCCGCCGTAGTCGACGCGAATCGCCTCTGCGGCTGGAGCAGCGTCGCGACAAGATCAAGTTCACTTCCAACCGCGTCAAACACCAGGTCACCGCGACAAAGCAGACGGAAAAGTGACATCCCCGTCCACCGCGTCGCCCGTGCATTAGACCGTCTGCGCATCGGGCCTTACATGTCCTGGCTACAGGTGACGGCACATAACCGAAATGTCACCCCAACGCCACCGTTCTGCTGAAAGTTTAGGCTTCGTTTACCTGTGTGCCTAAATTATGCAAGCCATGTGCTGCTTGCATAAGCAAACCGCATTCCAGGCGCTTCTTTTTTGCACTGCAGCGAATAGATGTCTGACCAGCAATTATCCCTTCCTGGTCGATGGACCTGAATGCGTCATTCGGTGTTCACACAAGCTCGGCTAGGAGTTATGTCGTGCTAAAGGCAGCAGAGATCATGTTTCTATCGGTCATCATCGGCAAGCTTCGCTCCTCGGCCAAGCGTTGGAAGGCGGCTCGCGAACTGCGCAGCCTCAACGGCCGTGAGCTTTCGGAACTCGGCCTCACTCGGGGGAGCCATCAGGACTTTGCCGGAGGCGCGGCCTGGAGGAGCCTGCATCAGATCGTGCTGGAAAGCCGCTGATCCGGCAGTCTGAGCTCGGCTCCCGGCGAGCCAGCTTGTGATGATGTTATAGACGCAACGAGTGGGAGGCTGATCCGTCGTCAGCCTCCCACTTCGTTTCTGTACCTTCCGAAAGAACGCCGCAGCCTATGAGATGCCGCCGATGTGGAAGGTTTTGGCCGCGAGATACTCTTCGATGCCGAGGTGGGATCCTTCGCGTCCGATGCCGGACTGCTTGATCCCCCCGAACGGCGCGACCTCCATCGAGACGGAACCCGTATTGAGGCCTACCATGCCCACCTCGATGCGCTCGGCGACACGCCAGGAGCGGTTGAGATCGTTGGTGTAGAAGTAGGAGGCGAGCCCGTAGGGCGTGTTGTTGGCCATGCGGATCGCCTCGTCTTCCGTCTCGAAGCGGAACAGCGGCGCAACGGGCCCGAAGGTTTCCTCCTGGGCCAGCCTCATGTCCCATCCGGCGTCCGTCAGGACGGTGGGCTCGAAGAACCGGCCGCCGAGCGGGTGGCTCCTGCCGCCGACCAAAGCACGTGCGCCCTTATCGAGTGCGTCCTCGACATGCTCCCGAACCTTGGTCACGGCGGCGCCGTTGATCAGCGGACCAATCGTGACATTGCCGCTCAGGCCACTTCCGACCTGAAGGGCCTTGACGGCCTCGCCGACGCGCTCGGCGAAAGCATCGTAAATCTTGGCATGAACGAGAACCCGGTTTGCACAGACGCATGTCTGCCCGCCATTCCTGAACTTGCTTGCCATCAGGCCCGCTACGGCCGCATCCAGATTGGCGTCCTCGAACACGATAAAGGCCGCATTGCCGCCGAGCTCGAGGCTCACGCGCTGAATGTTCTGCGCAGCCTGCTCCATCAGCAGCCGGCCGATCTTGGTTGATCCTGTGAATGAGATCTTGCGCACCGTCGGATTTCCCGTCAGCTCCGCTCCGATCTCCTGCGGCATGCCGGTGACCACGTTGAAGACCCCGGCCGGAATGCCCGCTCGCTCCGCAAGGGCCGCGAGGGCCAAGGCCGAGAAGGGCGTGAGTTCCGAGGGCTTCACGATGATGCTGCAGCCTGCCGCCAGAGCAGGCGCGCACTTACGCGTGATCATCGCGTTGGGGAAATTCCAGGGCGTGATCGCTGCGCACACGCCCACCGGCTGCTTGAGCATGATGATGCGGCGGTCGGCGGTAGGGGCGGGAATCGTTTCCCCATAAACCCTGCGCGCCTCCTCGGCAAACCAGCGCACGAAGCTGGCGCCGTACTGGATCTCGCCGCGCGCCTCGGCGAGAGGCTTGCCCTGCTCCAGGGTCATGATGGCGGCCAGCTCCTCGATATGCTCCAGAATGAGCTGGTTCCAGCGCAGGAGGAGGTCCGCGCGCTCCGCTGCACTGGTTTCACGCCAGCGGCTCAAGCCCTCCTCGGCGGCGATGATGGCTGCGCGGGTGTCGGCGCCGGAGAGGTCGGGAACATGCCCGATGATCTCTCCTGTCGCCGGATTGTCGACGGGGACCGTGCGGCCCGACTTCGCTGAGATCCACTGTCCACCGACATAGGCTTTGGTTCGGAATAGCGGGGTGTGCGTCATATCCATGTCGTTCCGGCTCCTCGAGATCTGCCCATGCTAGCGAGGTCCGACAAAAGAGAATTCTTAATTTGACTGCACGACAGCAGGGACACGAGGGAAATCGACGTCACTTCAGCAGATTCGTGAACTGCCAAGGGGCGATCATGTCGCGATGGGTACCGGGTCCATGAATCACAGGATGACAATTCAATCACGGCAGGTCGAGGCTTTCCGGGCAGTCATGCTCACCGGCAGCATGACTGCCGCGGCCGACATGCTCTACGTCACTCAATCCGCCGTCAGTCGCCTCATCCGGGATTTCGAGGCTCATCTTGCCCTGCGGCTCTTCGAGAGGAGAGGGTACCAGGTCATCCCCACGCCCGATGCCGTCACTCTCTTCGCGGAGGTCGAGCGATCCTTCGTTGGCCTTTCGCGGATTGCGGATATGGCCAAGGCGATCAAAGCGAACCAAGCCGGATCGTTACGCGTCGCCGCCATGCCCGTCCTGATGAGCGGCGCCCTGCCCCGCTTCGTCGCCGCGTTCATGCGCAACAGGCCGAACGTACATGTCTCTCTCGTCGGTCTGCCAACCCATCTCGTTGTCGAAGCCGTGACGGCAGGACAGGTGGATCTTGGATATGCGGACAACCCGATCGAGCAGCCGCTTCTCGACGTTGAGCGCTTCGAGGCTGCGGCCGTTGTGATCCTGCCCGAGCATCACAGACTTGCGGCACAGGAGACTATCCGGCCCGCCGATCTCGCCAACGAGGCCCTTATTAGCGTCTCGACGAAAACGCTGTTCCGGTCGCGCATCGATGCGGCTCTCGCGGACGTTCCCCATCGCATCGTCGCGGAGGCGACACTCGCGCAGATCGCCTGCCTGCTGGTGAGCGAGGGGGCGGGGCTCAGCATCGTCAGCCCGTACGCGGCCGAGGAGTTTCTCGGGCGGGGACTGGTGGCGCGGCCGTTCACCACGCGGATCGAGGCAGGATTCATCTCGCTACGCTCTCAGCAGCGCCCTGCCTCGGCTCTCGCCAGTACCTTTCAAGCCGAGTTCGCAGCCCATGCCCGCCGATGGCGTTCCTAGGAGGGGAAGTGCCGGTCATCACATTCCTGCATGCATGTAGAAGCAAATGAAAATTGACGTGATGCTGGCGCGATGGGAACACAAGGGACCATTCCACTTCAGGAGGGCGGACGAATGACCGACAGGGACGTTTTGGTCGTCGGCGGTGGTCTTCTGGGCGCATCCATCGCATGGGGACTCGCCCGCTTGGGCTTGCGTGTCGTCGTGCTCGACGAAGGCGACACCGCCTTCCGCGCCGCCCGGGCGAATTTCGGGCTTGTCTGGGTGCAAGGCAAAGGCCTCGGCAAGCTGGAATACTCAAACTGGACACAAGCCTCCGCGGCACTTTGGCCGAGCCTTTCCGACGAGCTGAAGCGGGAGACAGGGATCGATCCGGGCTTCAGCCAGCCCGGAGGCTTCTCCATCCGCCTGACGGAACTGGAGCTGCAGCGTGGGGTCGACGCCATGAACACCCTGCAGGGCCAGCCGAACATCGCCCGGTACCCATACGAGATCCTGAACCATCGCGAGACGAAAGCCCGTCTGCCGGCGATCGGCCCCACCGTGGCCGGCTCGATCTACAGCCCGCTCGACGGCCACGCCAACCCCTTGCGTCTGTATCGCGCGTTCCACGCGGCGCTGCATAAGATGGGAGCCGCCTATTTGCCCGATCATCGGGTCGAGCGGATCAGCCATCAGGACGGCGCCTTCACCGTGGAGGGCCCGTGGGGAACCATGTCGGCGGGACGGATCGTGCTCGCGGCGGGCATCGGCAATACCCGCCTAGCCCCGATGGTCGGCCTCAACGTGCCGCTCGTGCCGAGCCGGGGCCAGATCATCGTGACGGAAAAGACAATGCCGTTCCTGCACCATCCGGTGGGCAACATCCGGCAGGTGGACGAAGGCGGCGTGATCATCGGGGAGAGCAAGGAGGCGACGATGGATCACCACCGTCCGCGGACCCCCGTTACGGCCGTGCTGGCCGACAGGGCCATGCGCATGTTCCCGATCATCGGCGAGCTCAATGTAGTGCGGATCTGGGCGGCGTTCCGGATCATCACGCCCGACGGGTTCCCGATCTACGAGCAGTCCCGCACCTGCCGAGGAGCCTTCGCGGTGGCCTGCCATTCCGGGGTCACTCTCGCCGCCAACCATGCTTTCACCATCGCGGGACACATCGCCCAGGGCGAAATCCCCGCGAGCCTGTCCACGTTCTCCTCGGAGCGGTTCGATGTTTCGGCGGCTGCCTGATCGCCAAGGTGATCTCGTCACCTTCACGTTCGATGGGACGCCGCTCACGGCTCTCATGGGCGACACCGTCGCCGCCGCACTTCTCGCGGCGGGTGTAACGCGGTTCCGCACGACCCCGGTCTCGGGAGCCGAGCGCGGCCCATATTGCATGATGGGTGTCTGCTTCGAGTGCCTCGTGTCGATCAATGGGCGCGGCAATCGACAGGCGTGCCTCACGACGGTCGAGGAAGGGATGCAGGTGGAGACGCAGCACGGAGCCGCCACTTACTCGACCGAGATCTCCGCATGAGCGTGCATCCCGTGAGCGCCGTATCCGACTTGGAGGAGATCTATGATCTGCTGGTCGTTGGAGCCGGCCCCGCCGGGCTCAGCGCGGCAACCGCCGCCGCGGAATGCGGCCTCAGCGTCCTTCTCTGCGACGACAACGGAAGTCCCGGCGGACAGATCTACCGCGGCATCACGGAGGCAAGCGCTGCAACCAAGTCGCGCCTGGGCAAGGATTACGCCGCCGGCGAGGGGATCGTCACCCGGTTTCTGGCGTCGTCCGCCTCCTACGCCGCGCGGGCAAGCGTGTGGAGCATTGCACCGCACGAGCCTGAAACAGGTGAGGCCTCGGGCCTGGAGGCGGGCGTCTCCCTCGCGGGGGCCGCGCGCCTGATCCGGGCTCGCCGGGCCATCCTCGCGACCGGCGCGTTGGAGCGTCCCTTCCCGATCCCGGGCTGGACGCTGCCCGGCGTCATGACAGCCGGCTCCGCCCAGATCGCCATGAAGACGGCTGGACTGGTACCAAGCGGACGCACCGTGATCGCGGGCACGGGCCCGCTTCTGTACCTTCTCGCCTCCCAGCTGATCGGCGCGGGCGCCTCCGTGATCGCGGTGATCGATACCACTCCGAACGGCAACAAGAGGCGGGCTCTGGCGCACGCGATCGATTTTGTCCGCTCTGCCTATGGGCTGAAGGGCGCGAGGCTGCTCGCACAGGTTCACCGCCATGTCCGGGTGATCCGCAACGTCACCGCACTCGAGGCAGCCGGCAATGGCGGCCTGTCGGAGGTGGTGGTGACCCATCGGGGAGGAACCGAGCGCCTGCCGACAGATCTCCTGCTGTTGCACCAGGGCATTGTACCCAACCTCAACCTGTCCTTGGCCTCCGGCTGCGCTTCCGGTTGGAACGAGCGCCAGGCAACCTTCACGCCCACCGTCGACGAATGGTGCCAGACCTCAATGCCGGACATCGGGATCGCAGGCGACGCCGGCGGGATCATCGGTGCGGAAGGCTCAGCCCTGCATGGCACGCTTGCCGGGTTGGCAGCGGCTTGGCGCCTGGGCCGACTGAGCGAGAGGGAGCGGGACGAACGGGCTGCGCCTGTCCGCGCCATACTTCGATCAGCGCTTCGTGGGCGTCCATTCATCGATGAGCTGTTCAGGCCTAGCGACGATTTCCGCATTCCGGCAAACCCCGAGACGATAGTCTGCCGCTGCGAAGAGGTGACCGCCGGCGCGATCAGGGCGACGATGCCCCTCGGAGTGCGTGGCCCCAATCAGATGAAGGCCTACCTCCGGTGCGGTATGGGGCCATGCCAGGGCCGGCTGTGCGGGCTCACCGTCACCGAGATCATTGCGCAGGAGCGCGGCGTCGCGCCAGGGGAGGTGGGCTACTACAACGTGAGAACGCCTATCAAACCCGTGACGCTCAAGGAACTCGCGGCTCTGCCCCAATCGGACAGCGCGATCAAGGCAGTGGCCGGCATCGTGGAGAAGCCGGTCTCGGCAAATCACCCTCAATCTCATGTATAGAAAATGATCAACCGGCACATTCAAACACCCATCATGCACCGTGTCGTCGAGAAGGACGGCCTCGTATTCATTGCAGGGACGACGGCGGATGACGTGTCCGTCGGCATGCGAGGACAGACGGAGCAGATCCTCGCCAAGTTCGACCGATTCCTGGCCGAGGCTGGAACTGACAAGTCACGTGTCCTGTCAGTCACGATCTTCATCACGGAATTCGATCAGAAGCCGGAAATGGATCTTGCCTGGAAGGCTTGGTTGACGCCCGAGACCTTTCCCGCCCGTGCGACCGTCGGGGTGTCAAATCTGGGAAAGGGCACACTGATCGAAATGATCGCAACGGCCGCGAAGTAGACTAAACGCGACAGGCCGCATCGGATCTCCCCAATGCAGCCTGTCGTACTTGCAGGCTCCAAGTTGTTATACTGCGAGGGCTGCAATCACCGCCTGCGCGACTTCTTCGGTAGTGGCTTGGCCGCCGAGATCCGGTGTGCGCACCAGCCTCTGGCGGGTCACGTCCTCGATCGCCTTGACGATGGCGTGCGCGGCGGTGGCCTCGCCGAGGTGCTCGAGCATGAGAGCGCCGGCCCAGACCGTGGCCAGGGGGTTGGCAATCCCGCGCCCGGCGATATCGGGCGCGGATCCATGCACCGGCTCGAACATGGAGGGGACGCCGCCTTCCGGATTCAGGTTGGCCGACGCGGCGAAGCCCAAGCCGCCCTGAATGGCGGCTCCGATATCCGTGAGGATGTCGCCGAACAGGTTGGAGGCAACGACCACGTCGAGGGTCTGCGGATGGGTGACGAACCGTGCCGCGATCGCGTCCACGTGGTAGCGGGTGACCTCAACGTCCGGGTACTCGGCCGCGAGGGCGTCCGTCACCTCATCCCAGAATACCATGGAGTATTTCTGGGCGTTGGATTTGGTGACTGACGCGAGGCGCCTCTTGCGGGTGCGTGCCATCTCGAAGCCGTACCGGATGATGCGTTCCACGCCACGGCGCGTGAACACGGACGTCTCCACCGCCACCTCGTTCGGCGTTGCCATATGCACCCGGCCGCCGGCGCCGCTGTATTCGCCTTCGGTATTTTCGCGGATGCACAGGATGTCGAAGGATCCCGCGCGCAGGGGGCCCTCCACGCCGTCGAGAAGACGGTGTGGACGGGTGTTGACGTACAGGTCGAAGGCCTTGCGGATCGGCAGGAGCAATCCGTGCAGCGAGACCGAGTCCGGCACCCGTGCGGGCCATCCCACCGCGCCGAGGTAGATCGAGTCGAAGGCGCGCAACTGCTCGATGCCGTCGTCCGGCATCATGCGGCCGTTCTGGAGATAATAATCGCACGACCAGGGGAAGGTCTGGCTTTCCAGTCGGAAGCCGAACCTTTCGGACGCTTCCGTCAGGACGCTCCAGCTGCAGGCGAGAACCTCTGTCCCGATGCCATCCCCTGGGATGAGCGCGATCTTGTAAGACTTCATTCGATGTCCCCTGGCGTTACGAGGGAATTCTGAGAATGCCCCAAACCTTGCGGACGTGCTCCTCGCTGAGCCAGCTGCACTTGGCGCCCTTCGGGACGAGGAAAATGGAATCCTGTTCGAACGTGGTTGCCCGTCCCTGGTCATCGGTGATGCGCACGCTCCCCTCAAGGATGTGCATCAACTCATAATGGCCGTATACCATCGGGGCCCGATGATATGGAGTGGAGTCCCAGACTCCGGCGCTCCAATGCCGGCTTGGGGTCGCATACAGGGTGTTGTTGCGGCAGGACGGTGTATCGCTCAAAAGAAGCTCCGCCGCCGGGCTGCCGGAAGGGGAGAGTGGGACCTTGGGATCAACAAAGACGAGGCCGGCGCCACCCTGCGCATCCTCAGCGAGATAGCGCATGAAGACGAGTTTCGCTTGGTCCCCAACGCTCCATCGGAAGGATCCACCCTTCGGCACGATCAGACTGCAGCCGGCCCGCAAACTCGCGCCGCCTTCCCTTCCCTCAATATTGATCTCGCCGTCGAGTACGACCAGCAACTCGTGCTGGGGGGCATCATCGGCCACGCCTTCGCCTGCCGGGAGAAGGCACCACCCCACGTCGAGATTCGGGTCGTCGATGGCAAGGCTCTGACGGAATGGGGCGAAAGGATCTGCTCCGTTGACGGGATCATTTTGGGTGACCGTCGATGCGTTGGGCGCCGATGCGCGTAGATTGGTATAGGTGGGATACATGGCAGAGGGACTCTGGATGTGGGGCCACGTGAAAGCGCCCGCGAGCGCGGGCGCCTTTTGGAATCATGGGCACCGGCAGCAGCAAATGATGCTGCCGGTCCGTTTAACCTGCACGATCAGTTGAGCGACAGGGACGGAGTGAGCACGTAGTAATTGAGCGGGTGCGACTTGAAGTTCTTCACCTTGGTCGAGTACGCGTCGTAGGAGGTCTCGTGAATGAGGAAGACCGTCAATGCCTCCGACTGGACCTTCTTGGCGATGTCAGCATACATCGGCAGCCGCTTCTCTGGCTCGGGGGTTGCGTAAATCGCCGCGAGCTTTGCGTCCATTTCTGGGGTGCAGTATTGCGAGATGTTGAAAGCGCCCTTGCATTTGTAGTCGGCGTTCAGATAGCTCGCTGGCTCGGCCGCATCGGTCAGATAGCCGCGGGACATCAGGGCCATGTCATAGTTGCCGGACATCATGTCGGGCTCGATGGCGTTGTATTCCGCAACCTTGATGTCGACCTGGATGCCAACGTTCTTGAGCATCTCCTGGATGACTGCCGCCACGTCCTTCAACTCCGTCTTATTTGAGTAGGCGAGGAGACTGACCTTGAGGGCGCCGGGCTTCACCCCAGCCTCATCGAGGAGCGACTTGGCCTTCTTAACGTCAAAGGCTGGCTTCATGTCCTTCGGTGCCCAGGGGTCCGTTGAGACGAACGGTCCCACGGCCGGTTGCACGGCACCCTCGTACACCGCCGCGGCGAGGCCGGCGTTGTCGATGGCAGCCTGAACCGCCTGGCGCACCTTGATGTTGTCGAAGGGGGCCTTCTTGTTGTTCATCAACAGCATTGTGGTGCGCGGGGCGTTGACTGCCTCAAGCTTGACCCCCGGCGTGCTCTTCAGCTTGCTCACGATCCAGGGCGGGATCAAGCGAGCGATATCCGTCTCGCCTGTGCGTATCTGCGTAGCGCGGGTGTTCGCATCTGAGATAAAGCGGATTTCTGCACCGTCGAGGGTGGGCTTCCCACCCCAGTAGTTATCGTTGCGCTTGACTGTGGCGCGGGTCGGGTCCACCTCGGTGATGACGAACGGTCCCGTGCAGGCGTTGATCGGGTTGATCTTTCCGTCCTTGTAGGCGGACGGGGAAAGGATCGATGTGGCGGGGCTTGCCATCTGCAGGGGCAGTAGAACCGAGGGCTCGAGGGTGGTGATCTTTACGACCTTGTCGCCGACCGCCTCGACTGACTTAATCACCTTGGGCGAAAAGGCGCGCGCCGGCATTGCCGCCTTAAGGAGATTGTTGAGCGCGTTGGCTGCACTCTCCGCGTTCAGGGGCAGCCCGTCCTGGAACTTCACGTTGTCCCGAAGGGTGAACTCCCAAGTGGTCGGAGCGGTCTGGGTCCAGGATGTTGCGAGGGCGGGCTGAAGGGTATTGTCGAAGCCGATCCGCGCAAGGCTTTCGTAGCAGCCCGAACGGCTGCCGACAAAGGCGTCGTCGGAGGCCATCTCCCAACCCGTTTTGGGACTCCACCAGTCGACCATCCGGATCGTGTTGGAGCCGGTCGCTTGAGCGAAGGCTGATGTCGAGAGCGTTGCCGCGCAGAGTGCGAACGCTAGGCTGTAAGTGCGCATGTTCCCCATTCCTTCTGTGGTCGCGGCAGATGCCCAGGGGCATCGTCCGGCGTGAGTGAACCGCATCGCTTCAACGTTCTAGCGCGTCCGTGTTGATCGGACCGTCTGTTCGCCGGGGCTCCCGCCGCAGGTTGGTATTTGCGCGGATGCGGGGCACACCGGACGACAGGTTCTTCGCAGAACTTCTACCTCTCCCGACGATGCGAACCACCCTTATTGAGCGACCTTCCCATTTGGGAATGTCAAGTATCTTCAGCATCGTCTTCTTAATTCGGCGGAATCTGCTGCCGGTAGCCAGAGTATTAGACAGTTATGCTGAAATATATCGCTGCCACTGAGCAAAAATATCTTATCGGCAGACCGTTGATGAGATCCGCTCTCGTCAACTCTGGTGCGGTGGCCGACCCGAAGAGATGCCCAGCTCAGCCGCCTCTTACGCGGACATCGCCCGCGCCATCGGCTCCCTGCTGGCATCATCGCCCGATCGAGCCGTCTGCTGCGAGACATCGTCCAAATGTTCCCAGAACTGGCAGCGCACCGAGTGGCCGTCTCCAGCTTGGAGGAGATCCTGTACGTTCTCTGAACAGGCCTGCCGGGCATAGATGCAGCGGGTGTGGAATCGGCATCCAGACGGCGGATTGAGCGGGCTCGGTGCTTCACCTTTCAACAGGCCCGCAGACGAGTTGAGCCCTGTCTCCTCGAGCATGGACGAAGCGATGAGAGCGCGCGTGTAGGGATGACGTGGGTGCTCGAACAGCTCATCCCGCTCAGCGACCTCGACGATCTGTCCGAGGTACATCACGGCAATTCTGTCGCACATGTACCGCATCACGCGAAGATCGTGCGAGATCATCAGAATGGTGAGCGAGAAGCGCCGCTTGAGGTCCATGAGCAGGTTCAGGATCTGAGTGCGCATAGAAGCGTCCAACGCGGACGTGGGCTCATCACAGACGAGGAACCAGGGCTTGAGCAGAAG
Source organism: Microvirga sp. Mcv34 (assembly GCF_024519725.1). GTDB lineage: Bacteria > Pseudomonadota > Alphaproteobacteria > Rhizobiales > Beijerinckiaceae > Microvirga. The sequence continues at coordinate 33,048 of NZ_JALJRK010000026.1, forward strand.
CGCGCGGCCGATCACGACCCGCTGCAGCTGGCCGCCGGAACATTGCTTGGGGTAGCGGCCATAGAACGAGGCATCCAAGCCCACATCGTTTAGCATCCGCAGGACAAGGTCGCGGCGCTCCCGCGCATGCCCAATACCATGCTGCGCAAGAGGAACCTCCATGCTCTCGCCGATCGTCATGCGAGGATCGAGCGCCGCGAACGGATCCTGGAACACGAGTTGCATGGTGCGCCGCATCCGTCGCAACTCTTCGCCCTTCATCGCGAATACGTTTCGGGCATCCACCGTGGCGACGCCGCTGGTCGGCGGTGTCAGGCGCATGAGAACCCGTGCGATCGTGCTCTTGCCGCAGCCTGACTCGCCGACGAGGCCGAGGACTTCACCCTCTTTGATCACGAAGGACACGCCATCAACGGACTTGACGGAACGGCCTCTTGGAAAACCGGGAACCGGATAGTGCTTGACCAGGTCGTTCACTACGACGAAGGGCGCCGTCGGATCGGTCCCTTTGTCTCGCGACAGATTTCGTTCGATCGGATCATACGATGTCATGGCCTGCGTGCCTCATGGGCGCCGGAATGAGCGCCGTCCGGTTTGACGGCCCAGCATCGGGCCTTGCAGCAATCGTTATAGGAGTCGAGTGCCGGCTCAAGATGGGTGCACCGCTCCTGCAGGTTGGCTGACGCGGCGGTGACGCACCGGGGAAGGAATCGGCAACCCTCATCGAGGTCGCGTGCCTGGGCCGCGCCCCCAGGGATCGAGAAAAGATTGCCGTCCTTGTCCGCCTTCAAGAGGGAGCACTGAATCAGCGCCTTCGTGTAGGGATGCTGAGGAGAGTTCAGGATCCGCTGTGTCGGGCCTTCCTCGACGATCCGTCCCGAGTACATGACGGCAACCCGGTCGGCCAAGGCGGATACAATAGAGAGATCATGGGTAATCAGGAGAACCGCAAGCTTGCGCTTGCGCCGCTCGTCGTCCAAGAGCTTGAGGATCTGGGCCTGAACGGTGACATCCAGCGCGGTCGTCGGCTCATCCGCGATCAGAAGCTCGGGATTGGCGCTCAGGGCGGCAGCGATCATGACGCGCTGAGCCATGCCGCCCGATAGCTCGTAAGAGAAGCAATCTGCACGGGCGCTAGGATCGGGAATACCGACCTCGCCCAAGAGCTCCAAGACGCGCGCCTTGGCCGCGGTCCGGTCCACGTTGCGGTGGATCCGCATGGGCTCGGCGACTTGCGTTCCGACACGGGAGGTCGGATCGAGCATCGCCTGCGGCTGCTGAAACAGCATCGCGATCCGGCCGCCGCGGAGATGGTTCAACTGCCGCTGAGACATCGCAAGAATGTCTTCGCCGTCGAATATGATCTTGCCCGAGGTTGCCTTGAGGCCTGTGGGCAGGAGCTGCATCAGCGAAAGCGCCGTCATGCTCTTGCCTGACCCCGACTCGCCCACCAGCGCCACGACTTCTCCGGCGTTGATGCGCAGGTTGATCCCGTCGATGATCGGCTTGACGTGTGGAGCGTCAGGCAGCGACACCTGCAGGTTGTTGATCTCCAGCAACGGTTCGCCTGGACGTGGATTGGTCTTAGCGGCCGAATTGCTCTTTTCCATAATCACGAAAGCCTCCTCTGGTTTGCTTTCGGGCGGTGGTTCGGTCAGGCTGCCTCTGATCCCTGCCTAACCGCATTTGCCTTGCGCAGGATGCGAATGGGGTCTCCGAAGTGGCGCGAGAGCTCCCGCAACGCCGCGGGCACGTCATCGCCCGCGATGAGGTTCGCCAGAAGCTCGTGCTCCTCGACCAACGCCTTGCTACTCCGGTATCCCCCCATGAGCATGTGCATGCACAGCTTCGTCTCTGCCTGAACTGTGGCGTACATTCGGGACAGGCGGAAACTTCCAGCGGACTCAACAAGCTCGCGGTGGAAGGCAAGATCGATGTCAGCGACCTGCAACCAGCTTCCTTGAGCGACGGTCTTCTCCATCTGCTTGGCGATCTTCATCAGTGCGTGATGGATATCCTTTCGATCCTGGCGAGCCATGATCCTTTGGACGGCCGCACCCTCGATCGCCTCGCGTACGTAGTAGATATCAGAGAGGTCCGAATCGGTAAGCTCCGGCACGAAGACGCCGCGATGCGGCTCGCTGTGGAGGAGCCCCTCCTGTATAAGGCGCTGCATCGCCTCTCTGACCGGACCGCGGCTGACGCCGAACTTCTCGGCCAGGTCCATCTCGTTCAACTGGGATCCAAGCGGGAAGGCTCCCGACAGAACTGCTTCCCGGATCTCCTCCGCGATGCGGCCGGACAGAGTTACTCGGGGAAGGCGCTTGATCCCCTTGCTGTCAGCTTTCATGTTTTCATCTTTCAATATCGCGGCGGATAAAGCCATTATTGAGCTGCCTTGGAAGCGTTGCGCCCCTTCATTTCCAAACCCTGGCCGATCCAGGTGACGCTAAGCGCGGTCAGGAAGATCGCAAGTCCTGGAGCGACGACCAGGAGCGGCGCACGCTCCGCGTAGGCCTGCGACTCCGCCAGCATGAGTGCCCAGTCTGCGTTTGGCGGCTGTACGCCGAGGCCGAGAAACGACAGGCCGCCGACGGTGATCAGCTTGTGGCCGAAACGCAGAAAGCTGATTGCCGCGATCGGACGGATTGCGTTGGGAATGACATGGCGGAAGATGATGAACGTCTTCGTGCATCCCAGCACCTCCGCCGCCCTGATGTACTCGCGCGAGTTGATCTCAAGGGTTAGTCCTCGAGCCATGCGCGCAAACGGTGTCCAGCCAACGATCGTGAGCGAGACGATCAGCGTGGTGTAGCCGGGGCCGAAGATCGCGATCATGAAGATCGCGACGATAACGTCCGGAAACGAGATCAGCAGGTCGACGACGCGCATGATGATCTCGTCCACGAGCCCGCCTGTGCGGGCGCTGATAACACCCAGGAGGGTGCCGATCACTGCGCACAGGATGAGCGTGACCGCAGCGATTACGACGGAGAACCGTCCGCCGATCAGCAAGCGGCTCAGCAGGTCGCGCCCGAGATGGTCGGTGCCGAGCCAGTGCTGGGCGCTGGGACCGGCCAACCGGCGCAGCAGGCTTTGCGCGGCGGGATCATGCGGAATGATCCAGGGCGAGATAATCAGAAGCACGGCGATCGTCAGGAACAGCAGCGACCCAACTGCGAAGGACCAGTGCCTTTGGCGGATAAACCGGATGGCCTGCGCTACAGTCGACGGCTCGGTCCGTCGAGCCGGCTCGAGGATCGTAGGGGCCGAAGGTGCAAGATGATTAATGGACATGGCGGATCCGCACGGCTGGGTTCAGCAGGATGTAGAGGGCGTCGGCCAGCGTGTTGATCAGGACCGACAGGGCGACGATGCACACGAAACTGCCTTGAAGCACCGGCACGTCGTTGTTGACGACGGCCTCGTAGATCAGCCGGCCCATGCCTGGAATCGCGAAGATCACTTCGACCACGACGGAGCCGCCCAAGAGGCCTGCGAGCCACAGGGCGAAGAGGGTCACGACCGGCATCGCCCCGTTGCGGATGCCATGATGAACGACGGTCTGGTTCATGTTCAGGCCGCGGCTGCGGGCAGCCGTGATGTAGGGGGCCTGCAGCACGTCCATCATGGCCGCGCGGCTCACGCGGGTGAAGTAGGCCAGCGGGCGCAGGCTGAGCACGACAGCCGGGAGGACCAGCGAGGCGGGCCCTTCCCAGCCGGCGGAGGGCAACAGGCCCAAATAAAGGGAGAAGACCAGGACGGCCATCGGGGCGAACCAGTACTCGGGCACCGCCACGAAGGTCTGCGTGACAAAGGTCGCCACGGTGTCGATTGCCTTGCCGGGTCTCATGGCGCTGAGCGTTCCCAAGGGAAGGGCGACGGCGAGCGCGATCCCCAATGCGGTCATGGCCAGGGTGAACGAGACCACCAGGGCGCGCGCCACTTCCGGACCCACGGGAGAACGGCTGACGAAGGAGTAGCCGAAATCCCCCTGGAGCGCGTTCCACAACCAGCCCAGGTATTGCACGTAGAGAGGCCGGTCGAGGCCGAGATGAACCCGCATCGCTTCCACGGCAGCCGGGTCGACGGCCATGTCGCCGACGCGCGACTGCACGATCGTGCGCACAGGATCGCCCCCGCTCATGTAGGGAACCAGGAAGGCGAGAAGCGAGATGATCACCAGTGTCAGACAGAGGATCAGGGAACGTTGCAGGGCTATCATCCACATGGTCTCGTCCTCTCCCAGATCATCTCAGTGCAGGATGTCTTGCAAGCGGTAATAGGCTCCCACGAAGGGGAGGAACCAGGGCGGGCCGAAGTGCCCCGGGATGGCAGGCCATTCCATGTCACGCCAGATGTTGGCTTCCGGCTTGCCGCTCATGACCTCGGCCATTACAACGCCCATATGCGTGGACATCTGCGTGCCGTGTCCGCTGTAGCCCATGGAATAGAACACGCCGTCGTGCTCGCCAGCGCGGGGCAGGCGATCGGCGGTCATGTCCACCAGGCCGCCCCAGCAGTAATCGATGCCTACGCCGCGCAGGCTGGGAAACACGGCATGCATGGTCCGCTCGAGGATCTTACCGCTCTTGGCATCGGAGAGCGGATTCGACATCGCGAAGCGGGCTCGTCCTCCGAACAGCAGGCGATTGTCCGGCGTGATGCGGAAATATGAGCCGACGTTCTTCGAGTCGGTTGCCATACGCCGGGTCGGCATGAGAGCGTCGACGGTCTCGGTGGGCAGCGGCTCGGTCACGATGATGAAGCTGCCGATGGGAACGATGCGCCGGCGGTAGTGAAAGAAGGGACCAACCGTCGAGGTGCCGGTGGCGAGCAGGACCTGCGAGGCCCGGATCGTGCCACGGGACGTGATGACCTCATGCTCGTATCCGCGGACACGGTTCAGTTTCGTGACGGGAGCGTTCTCGTAGATGCGCACGCCGTGCCGCGTAGCCGCTCTGGCCAGGCCATGCACGAACTTTCCCATGTGCATGCTGGCGCTTTTGCCGAAGACGAGGCCGCCGTGATAGCGGTCGGTGCCGATTTCCGAGCGCATGGCTGGAGCCGGCACCAACTTGGTATCCGGATCCACTTCCCGGGCGAGCACTTCGTGGGTACGGGCCAGCTTCTCGTAGTGCTCCGGCTTGGCCGCAAGCTTGATCTTGCCCGTCCGGGCGAAGTCGCAGTCGATTTCTTCCTCTCTGACGAGCCGCTCGACCGTGTCGACTGCCGCGTCGTAGGCACGATAGAGTGTGCGGGCCTGAGCGAGACCGAGTTGCTCCACGGCGCCGCGGAAATCGGCCGCAAGACCGTTGTTGCACTGCCCCCCGTTTCGGCCTGAGGCACCGGCGCCGACACGGCTTGCATCGATCAGAACGACGTCGGCGCCGTTCTTCGCGAGCGCGATGGCCGCCGAGAGCCCGGTAAAGCCACCTCCAATGACAACGACGTCAGCGCGCCCGGCGAGGTCGTCTGAGGTCCCGCCAGTAAAGGGTGGCGCCGTATCGAGCCAATATGATGCAAGTTTCATGATCCGGCTTTCTGACGATCGGCTCATGCCGTCATCGGTCGTCCAAGGGAACGAGGCGCTGCGGATTTCATCCATGCAGCCATAATGTACTCAGTTGTATGATTGTCAACAATCATAAAATCGACAATTGCCCATTTATTCGGCTTCATTTGTGGAATGTCTGCGCACATTGGAGCTTCTGGCAAGTCATCAATACGATATAAAGTATTGATCATTGTTCGTCTGAAAAAGGCGAGATAAATCTCGCCCTTCGCATGGGTAAAGCTTTACTCAACCTGGATTTTACGCAGGCTGCTATTCTCAGAGACCGAGCAAGCCTGGTAATCCGGAGATGTCCTTGATCTCGTGGTAGCCGTAGTACGGGTTCGGCGGCTCGTGTCCGCGGTTCACCCAAACTTTGTTCGTGATGTGCAGATCGTGTGCCGTCATGAGGTCGTACCGGAAGCTCGACGAGACATGCAGGAGGTCTTCCGGGCCGCAGCCCAGTTGATCCATCATGTATTCGAAGCCACGCATGCGTGGCTTGTAGGATTGTGCATCCTCTGCCGTGAACACCGCATGGAAGGGAGCCCCGAGCTTCTCGACGTTGGAGTGGATCTGGCTGTTGTCGGCGTTCGAGAGGATCACAAGGGGGAAGTGCTTGGCGACTTGGGCGAGCGCCACCGGTACGTCTGGGTGGGGGCCCCAGGTAGGAACCGAGTTGTAGATGAATTCGGCATCGCTCTCACGGAATTCGACATTCCAGAGCTTGCACGTCCGGGAAATCGAGTTTCGCACTACTTCGGAATACGGCTTCCATGCACCGAGAACTTCGTCCAGCCGGTAGGCTGAAAAATCGCGGGTGAAAGCATCCATCCTGTCCGCACTCACCCGGTCTGCGTAAACCGTCCGCGCCGCCGGGGCCATCTCGAAGTAGATGAGCGTGCCGTAGCAGTCGAAGGTGATGTATTTTGGCCTGAGTTGGGTCATGAGGATCAGCCCTTGTTCGTTGCTGGCGACGTGGAATGGATAAGGTCGGGTGGCGCTTGCCGGTCTGAGCTTGCTTTCGTCGAACCGTTGCGGGTGATACGCGCCATGGCCTCCGAGGCGGTGCACCCTCCGGCACTTCCTGAAGCGTAAGCCTGTCCACGAAGGGGCGGTTGCGCTTTGTGCCGTGTCCTAAGGAAGATCATGCCGATTGATGCGGCCTCGACAGCACGGATTGCTGGCATGGTTCGCGATGCGGCGATACAGGTTGGCGGGTACATAGGATAGCCCTCCGGCTCATGACCTTACGCGGAGAAGTCGATGAGGGCGCTCTTGAGGCGCATGTTAGCCTCCACCGCATGACGGCCCAAGTCCTTGCCGATACCAGAACTCTTGTAGCCGCCGGTCGGGATGATGTAGTCCGCAGTGCGTCCGTAGCGGTTCACCCAGACCGTGCCGGCCTTGATGGTCCGCACCGCGCGCATAGCCTTGCTCACATCGCCTGTGTAGACTCCGGCCGCGAGGCCATATACCGGGTGGTCGGCGAGAGCCAGACCCTCCTCCTCGTCGTCGAAGCTTTGGACCGTCAGGACGGGGCCGAACACCTCCTCACGCACCGCTTCCATATGGGACGAAGCGCCTGTGAGGATGGTGGGCTCGTAGAAGGCGCCATCCTGGATCGACGCCACCCGGCGTCCGCCGATGACGGCTTCGGCACCCTCCGCCACAGTCCGCCGGACAATGCCGTGGATGCGGTCGAGCTGAGGCGTGGAGATGATGGGGGCGAAGGAGGTGTCGGCGCGCCAGGTCGGCCCGGGACGCACTTCCTTCGCCAAGGAAATGAGCTGGTCGAGGAGTTGATCCTGCGCCCTGCGCTGCACGATCAGCCGTGAGCCCGCCACGCAGACCTGCCCCGCATTGCCGAGAATGGAGTTGGAGATGGCGCGCCCCACACGGCCAAGATCGGGCACGTCGGCAAAGACGAGCTGCGGGCTCTTGCCGCCCAGCTCCAGGGTGAGGGGTTTGACGCCGCTCTCGGCGCTGGCCGCCATGATGGCAGCGCCCGTGCGCGTGGAGCCAGTGAAAGAGATCTTGCCTACCACCGGGTGACGGCACATGGCGTCGCCCGTCACCGCGCCGGTGCCCTGGACAACGTTGAGTATGCCCGGTGGCATGCCTGCCTCGATGGCGAGTTCCGCCAGACGCACCATGGAGAACGGCGTCATCTCGGAGGGCTTTAGGACCACCGCATTTCCCGCTGCAAGAGCCGGGCCGATCTTGGTGAGGGCCTGCGTGATGGGGAAGTTCCAGGGCGCGATACATGCGACGACGCCGTAGGGTTCGGCGATCACGAGGCCCAGATGGTCGGAGCGGGTGGCCGCCACGTCGCCGCCGAGCTTGTCCGCCCATTCGGCAAAGAACCGGACGCAATCCGCACTGTAGGGAAGGTCGACCGCGAGCACGTCCTTGATCGGCCGTGTGGAGCCCAAAGCCTCAAGCCTGCCCAGTTCTTCCTTATTAACTTCCATGAGGTCGGCCCAACGCCGCATGATGCGGGCCCGGTTGCGAGGGGCGCCGGAAGCCCAGTCCGACGTCTCGAAGGCGCGCTGCGCCGACGACACCGCCCGGTCCACCGTCTCTGGGGTCGCGATCGGCAGGTCCGCATAGATATAGTTGTCGGATGGCCGGCGGACCGGAAGCGTGTCGCTGTGATCGGTGACGAGCGTCCCGTCGATGAAGTGACCGTTGGGGATGGAAACGGTGTTCGGATCGAAATCGAGCATGGCGGTTGTCCTAGCGCGGAGTTCAGTGGCCGGCGGCCCAGCGGGAGAGGTCAGCAGCGGATTCGGCCCCCTCGAACATGCCGACGATGCGCTCGCCTAGAAGCGGGCCGAACTTGAACATCTGGCCGTCGCAGTTCGTCACCACGAGGCCTCGCCCGAGTTGGTCGACCTTGAAGCGGCGCGAGGGGTCAAGAACGTAGAAGCCCACCTGGATCCGCGTGGGCTGGTACCCGTCCGGTTCGTTGAAATAGGGCTTGAACGCTCCCAGGATTGCCGCGCTCTCAGCCTCCAGATCGGAGTCGAAGCCGTGCTGCTCCGGCCGCGCGAGCCTGCGGTGGGCACTGTAGCCGATCTTCAGACCGGCCCCGCGGCGATCGGGCAGGGTGTAGCCTGTATGGTCACCCAAAGAAGCAATGGCGGGGGCGTTGCGCCACGACTCCTTGTAGCGGGCCGGCGGCTCCACATAGCAGAGTCCCTGGCGGTAGACCGCGTTATCCCCGTAGCGGTCCGGCAGCAAGCCGGGAAGCCAGGCTCCCGCAGCGATGACGAGGAGATCGCCCTCCACCGTCGTACCGTCTGCCCGCTCGGCGATGCCGTTCTCGGGGTCTACGCGGACCACCTTGCAGTTCGCCTCGATCTCGGCTCCGTGATCCACCACCCATTGCGCGAGGTCGGTGACGATCCGGCTGGCGAAGAGGGGCCCGCCGCGCGCGGCGACGACGCCCCAAGCGCCCTCCGGCAGGGTCAGGTGTGGGCACAGGCGCTCCACACCCTCGCGGTCCAAGACCTCATGGTCGAGGCCGATGGCTTGGAACGTCCTCAAGGATTTTTCCGCATAGTCGTTGGACGCCAGGGAGATGGCGATGCTGCCGGTATTCTCGAAGTGGTCGGTACCCAGATCGTCCCAGAGCCGATCCCACGCGTCGAACGCGCTCGTGACCATGCGGGTGTAGCCTTCGGCAGACCCATACTGGTACCGGATCATCCGATGCAGGTCGAAGGAGGCGGCCTGAGGATTCGGGACAGGCCCCTGCTCCAGGACGACGGCCTCATGGCCCTTCTTCAGGGCGGCCCGAGCCACCGATAGTCCAACGATCCCTGCACCAATGATGACGATGCGCGCCATGGATGAACCTGCCCCTTCGTTGTTGCAGCCTCAAGCGTAAGCCCGGGCGCGGAGCAGATGTTACGGAGGTGGCAGGAGCATTCGGCAAAAGATATTCGCGAGGACGGCGGCAACAGCGCATTCTGCTTCACGGAGCGGGCAGGATGAGCAAAGCCATAGGGAAGGGGGCCGCCGAAGGGTAAGGAGTGACACCGCATTGCGGCAGAAACTGCTGCCGGTTCGGGTATCTCCGCAATAATCGCCTCGCTTAAGCCGCGACAGAGGCGAAGAATCTCGGCCGACTTTCCGTAAGCTTTCGGCATTGTTGTCATGGGAGATGCGATGCCCGCGCGCTTTGTCCGGGTTGCCGAGCAGGATCGGCGACCCATCGAGATCGAGATCGATGGCGTTCGCCATACGGCGCTCGAAGGAGATACCCTCTTGGTCGCCGTGCTCACCCATGCCGAGCGCCTGCGGCAATCGGAGTTCAGTGACGGCTCCAGGGCCGGTTTCTGCCTGATGGGGGCGTGCCAGGATTGCTGGATGTGGACAGCCGACGGCCAACGCATTCGCGCCTGCACCGCCACGGTCGCCCCTGGCATGAGCGTTCTCACCAATCCCCCGTCGGAGGATATATGGCCGATCTCCGCGTAGTCGTCGTCGGCGCCGGCCCTGCCGGCATCCGTGCCGCGCAGACCTTCGTCGAGGCTGGCCTTCGGCCGATCGTGATCGATGAAGGCAACGCCAGCGGCGGGCAGATCTATCGCCGGCAGCCGGCACAGTTCCGCCGTTCCTATGAAACCCTCTACGGTTTCGAGGCGAAGACCGCGAAGGCCATCCACGATACCTTCGACCGGCTCGTGGGACAGGTGGATTATCGCCCGGAGACCTTGGCCTGGAACATCTATGACGGCGCCGTGCACACCATGCGGGACGGCGTGGCCCACAAGATCCCCTTCGACGCCCTCGTTCTCGCGACGGGCGCGACGGACAGGCTCCTGCCCATCAAAGGATGGACGCTGCCCGGCTGCTACAGCATGGGCGCGGCCCAGATCGCTTTGAAGGCACAGGCCTGCGCCATCGGACGCCAAGTGGTCTTCCTGGGGACCGGGCCGCTTCTGTACTTGGTGAGCTACCAATACGCGAAGGCGGGAGCCGACGTGGCCGCCGTGCTCGACACCTCTGCCTTGTCGGGACAGATCCATGCGCTGGGCCTCATGACCAGCCGCCCGGGCCTTCTGGCGAAGGGACTCTATTACAGGGCACAACTCCTGGCTCGCGGAGTGCCAGTGCACAACGGCGTCACGCCCGTTGAGATCGAGGGCACGGACCAGGTGGAGGCCGTGCGCTTCCGTACCCGTTCCGGCGCGGAGCGCCGCGTCGCCTGCGATGCGGTGGGAATGGGTTTTCATCTGCGCAGCGAGACCCAGCTTGCCGATCTGGCGCGCTGTGCCTTCGTGTTCGACGAGGATCTGGCCCAGTGGCGACCCGAGACTGACTCCGATGGCCGCGCCAGTGTGAAAGGCATCTATTTGGCGGGTGATGGAGCGCGGGTGCTGGGGGCGGACGCCGCCGAGAAATCGGGGCGGCTTGCCGCCCTCGCAGCCCTCCAGGATCTCGGCCTGCCGGTCGCCGTGCGCCGCATGGATGTCCTCCGCCGGGAGCAGCAGCGCATGGAGCAGTTCCGGCGCGGCTTGGCGAGGGCCTTCCCATGGCCGGCGGAGCTGGCGAGGGCCGTGGCCGACGATGTTTTGGTCTGTCGGTGCGAGGCAATCACGGCAGGTGAGCTGCGCAGCACGGCCACCCTCAAGGGAGCACCTGAGCTGAACCGCGCCAAGGCGCTCAGCCGCGTCGGCATGGGCCGTTGCCAGGGCCGCTACTGCGGCTCGGCAGCGGCGGAGATCCTTGCGGATGTGCGGGGCGAGCGCGTCGAAGCTGTCGGCCGCCTGAGGGGCCAAGCGCCGGTGAAGCCGCTGCCGTTGTCGGCCGTCCGGGGAGCCGCGTCATGAGAGGTCGATCGATGGAGAATGCGAGCGCCGACAATGCCGCCGACGTCATCATCGTTGGTGGCGGCCTGATGGGCGCGTCCGCGGCCTTTTTCCTGCGCAAGCGGGGGCGCTCTGTAATCCTGCTGGAACGCGGGCTGATAGGCCAGCAGGCCAGCGGCACCAATTTCGGCAACGTCCGGCGTCAGGGGCGCTACCTCACGCAGCTGCCGTTGGCCCATCGCTCCCGCGAGATCTGGAGCAGGCTGCCCGAATTGATTGGGGAGGATTGCGAGTTCGTTCCGAGCGGGCATCTGCGCGTCTGCTTCACGCAGGAGCAGGCCGGCCGGCTTGAGAACTACGCGCACGACGCAAAGGCTTATGGCCTTGAGCTCGAGATTCTCAGCGCGAACGCGCTGCGCAGCCGCTTTCCGTATGTCGGGCACGAGGCGATTGCAGGATCCTACGCCCCCCTCGACGGCCACGCCAATCCGCGCCTGACCGCGCCCGCCTTCGGCCGCGCGGCTCGCCGCGAAGGAGCGAGCGTCGAGGAGAACGCCGAGGTTCTGTCCATCGGGAAAGTCGGCGAGGACTTCCATGTGGAAACGCGCGACCGCGGCACGTTCCGCGCGCCGACCATCCTGGTGACCTCCGGCGCCTGGGCCGGAGCCATGTCCTCCCGCTTCGGCGAGCCCGTGCCGCTCGTGGCCCGCGGCCCGCAGATGGGGGTGACGGAGCCTCTTCCCTACCGGATCGCGCCGGTCCTGGGCGTGAGCTCTCCCCTGGACCTGGAAACGGTCTATTTGCGGCAGGTCACCCGCGGCAACATCGTATTCGGCGGCGGCAATCGCGGGCCGGTCGACCTCGAGGCCTGCCGGGCCTATGTGGACCCCGAGAACACCCTCAACCAGATGCCGCAGCTGCGGCGGCTGCTCCCCGGTATTGCCGCCGTCCGGATCATCAGGGTCTGGAGCGGCGTCGAGAGCTATCTGCCGGACGATCTGCCCATCATGGGTCCGAGCGAGAAGGTATCAGGGCTGTTCTACGCGTTCGGCTTCTGCGGTGCCGGCTTCCAGGTCGGGCCGGCGGTGGGCGACGTGATGGCCGAACTCATCGACACGGGCCGCACGAGCCTTCCGATCGATGCCTACCGCATCGGGCGCTTCGCCCAGCAGAAAGCAGCATAATGAGCCAAAGCACGGGTATAGCCGGAGACGACATGCAGCGGATCGGTGAGCCTCGGCCCTTTCTAAGGAACGATGCCGAATCCCAATCCATCGGGGTGGCCTACAAGTCCGATCCCGTCATGGGCGCAGTCTGGCGCGAGGTGTTCCGGTCGGAGCTTCCCCAGGCCTCGTTCCGCATGTGGCCGGAGATCGGGGCAGGGGAGGAGGTGGAATACCTCATCGCCTGGGTTCCGCCTCCGGACCTTGAAGGCGCGCTGCCGAACCTGAAGGTTCTCTTCAGTATCGGGGCGGGGATCGACCAGCTCGACCTGGACGCGATCCCCCCGCACGTGAAGATCGTGCGCATGCTCGACGCGGATCTGACGCGGGGCATGGTCGAATTTGCGACTTTCGGGGTCTTGGCTCTGCACAGGGACGTTCCGCACTACGTCTCCGACCAGCAGGCCGGCCGCTGGATGTACCGTCCGCTGCAACGGGCGGCGGAGCGCCGGGTCGGGATCATGGGGCTCGGCGTCCTAGGGCATGCGGTGGCGGAGTCTCTGAAGTCCTTCGGCTTTCCGCTGAGGGGATGGAGCGCGTCGCCGAAGGCCGTCGAGGGGATGGAGACCTTTTCCGGCCCCAAGCAGCTCGGGGCCTTCCTGTCGGGCTGCGACATCCTCGTGTGCTTGCTGCCGCTCACGGACGAGACGCGGGGGATTCTTGGCAGCGCCACCTTCGAGCAGCTCCCAATGGGGGCAAGGCTGCTCAACGTGGGCCGCGGCGGCCATCTTGCCGAGGACGACCTGATCGCCGCGCTCGCGGACGGCCGGATCGATTGCGCCATTTTGGACGTCCTGCAGAGTGAGCCTCCCGCAGCGGACCACCCCCTCCTACGGCATCCACGGGTCATCGTTACCCCGCACATCGCGAGCGCAACCCTTCCCCAGGCAGCCGCCCAGCGTGTCTGCCGGCTCATCGAGCGGCATCGCTCGGGGCTCCCGATGGAGGGCTTGATTGATCGCCGGCGAGGTTACTGAGGTGATCCATCGAGACGATGACCGGAACCGCCTGCTTCAGCATGACATTCACCTGTGTCGGCAGGGTCCCATGCAATCGGAGGCAGGATTGCCGGCCGGTCGAACATGCCGGGCACCTTGAGGCGAGACCGCAGCCGCTCATCAACTGTCAGACTGCAGGCAGCGCCCACCATCCAGCGCTCACGCCCTGCGCATGAAACCCATTCCGAGGAACACCCGCCCTCATGTTCTCGATCCTCGCCAACAGAACCTTTCGCTCCCTCTTCATCGCGCAGCTCGTGGCGGTGCTCGGGACGGGTCTTGCCACGGTTGCGCTGAGCCTGATGGCATACGATATCGCGGGCCCCCAAGCAGGGTCTGTTTTGGGAACGGCGCTCGCCATCAAGATGATCGCCAGTGTCAGCCTCGCGCCTGTGGCCGCGGCTTTGGCCGAGCGCTTCTCGCGCAAGAGCATTCTCGTCGGACTCGACCTGCTTCGCGCGGTCGTCATGGTCGCATTTCCCTTCGTGACGGAGGTCTGGCAGATCTACTGCCTGATCTTCATGCTCCAGGCGGCATCCGCCGGCTTCACGCCGACAATGCGAGCCACCATTCCGGATGTTCTGCCGGATGAGCGCGACTACACACGCGGGCTCTCGCTGACACAGCTGACCTATGATTTGGAAAGCGTCGCCAGCCCCGTGATTGCAGCATTGCTGCTCACCTTCTTCAACTTTCACGAGCTCTTCGCCGGCACCGTACTTGGCTTCCTGGCGTCGGCGGCATTCATTGCCGTGACGATCCTCCCATCGCGCCGGATCTTCACCCAGGACAAGATTGCCAAAAGAACTCTTACAGGAATGCGCATCTATATCGGGACGCCAAGACTGAGAGGGATGCTCGCCTTCTCCTTCGTTGCCTCCTGTGGCAGTGCGATGATCATCGTCAACACAGTGGTCCTTGTTCAGGCGAACATGGGTCTGACCCAAACCGCGACCGCCCTGGCCCTGGCCACATACGGCGCAGGGTCCATGATGGCTGCACTGTGCGTCCCGCGCCTGCTCGAAGTTATCAAGGATCGGACCGCCATGCTGATCGGGGCAAGTTTCATCATCGTGGGGATGCTTGCAGCAGGCTTCATCGAAACCTTCGCTCTGATTCTTCCGGTCATGCTGATCCTTGGCATGGGCTATGGCCTCATCCAGACTCCGGCGGGACGTCTCATCCGCCGTTCGTCCGGCGAGGCTGACCGCGCCACTGTTTTCGCGGCGCAGTTCTCATTCACGCACGTATGCTGGTTGATCAATTATCCGTTGGCTGGCTGGCTCGGAGCTGCAATCGGCCTGCCGAGCACGTTCTGGCTGCTCGGCGGCCTCGCCTTAGTGGCAACCGTGTCTGCCCTGCGGCTTTGGCCGAGGAAGGATCCGGACGTCCTGTCACATGTTCATGACAACCTCGCACCAGACCACCAACACCTGCACGATGGGCGCACACAGGGACGAACAGTCCGGCATGCCCATGCGTTCGTGCTGGACGAGCTCCACGAGCGCTGGCCAGCCAACCGGTGACCTACGTCCGGCTATGGGCCGGAGATCAACGCGACCCAGCGTATCTGGCAGGTCCAACACAACCGAAGGTAACGTCCGCATTCGACGAAAGGACAGGGGCTCGCTCGGCTCCCAATTCACGCTGCTTCAGTGCGATGGTCCGTGGGCGTACGTTTGTTTGTGGTCCATTGGGCCAGAAGGCGGCATGAGGGGTCAGCGAGCGCGCCGCAGTACGATCACGAATGCGTGCAGGCCGTCTCTCACGCCTCTGGCAACGTTGACGGGGGAGCCTGTTCGGCGCTCGATAAGGGATCCGGCACCACGGCATCAGGCCATGACTTCGAGCCTGCGGAGGCATCCATGCGATCATCCTTGACGGGACTGCTCAGCGTTCTTGTCATTCTCCCGGCGCTCGCCCAGGCACCCGACGGATCCCCCACGCGCATCCGCGGGACCGTCGAGCGGCTCGACAGGCCTGCCTTGATCGTCCGGACCCGCTCAGGGCAAAGCGTCCCAGTCACCATGGTAACGGATTTTGCAGTCAGCGGCGTGGTGAAGCGCAGCCTCTCCGACATCAAGGCCGGCGACTACACCGCCTCGACTTCGGTGCGAGGACCGGACGGCAAACTGCAGGCGCTTGAGGTCCACTTCTTGCCGCCAAGCGCCAACGAAGGGCAGTTCGCTTGGGACTTGATCCCCGACAGCGTGATGACCAATGCCACCGTTGCCCGGGTGGCTGCCGCCCCGCAGGGGCAGGTGTTGAAGGTGACCTTCATGGGCCAGGAGGCGGACATCACCGTTCCGCCTGACGTTTCGGTCGTTGCCTTCGTGCCCGGCGACATGAGCCTCGTGAAGCCCGGCGCAGCGATTTTCATCTTCGGCCGCCGACATGCCGATGGTTCTGTATCGGCAATCCGCGCAACCCTGGAGAAGGATGGCGTTAAACCGCCGATGTAAGCAGGACAGGATCGGTTCACCCTCCGGCACCACAGGCAGATCTAGCTAGCGGTAGCCGTCTTCGGGCACCTGCCCAACTCCGCAGGTGCCAGGCCCATTTGGATGCGGACCTGCCCGTTCGGTCCCCGCAGCCGCGAGAGCGGCATGCGTGCGGAACTCCGGGGGACTCGAGAAGCTCGGGCGTGCAGGATGCGGCGCTGTCGCGGGTGAAGGTAGGAACGCGGGATCTCGCGCACGGCTAACGTGCCAGCACATGACTCAAGAATTTGACGGCCTGCGGCGTTGTCGGACAGGAGAAGAAATCGCCGGGCTGCCCGGTTTCACAGACACAGCCGTCCGTCAGAAAGACAACCCGATCGGCGACGTTGCGCGCGAACCCCATTTCATGGGTTACACAGATCATCGTCATGCCTGAGGCGGCAAGTTCGCGCATCACGTCAAGCACTTCCTTGACCATCTCCGGGTCGAGCGCGGACGTTGGCTCATCGAAGAGCATGACCTTCGGCCTCATCGCAAGAGCGCGCGCAATCGCCACTCTCTGCTGCTGTCCTCCTGACAGCTCGTAGGGATATTTGTGTGTATGTCCGGAGAGTCCGACGCGCTCGAGCAGTTCATGTCCGATGGCGGAAGCCTTCGTGCTCGGCTCTTTCAGGAGAACGCGGGGTCCAAGCGCGACGTTGTCGAGGACCGTCAGGTGAGGGAACAGGTTAAAATCCTGGAACACCATGCCGACCAACTGGCCGATGTGCCCCCGGCGGTGTGCGTTTGCTGCGATATCAACACCGTCAACGGTCACTTCGCCGGAATTCCAATCCTCAAGACCGTTGATGCAGCGGAGCAGCGTCGATTTGCCGGACCCGGACGGCCCGCACAGGACGACGCACTCGCCACGTGCAACCTGGAAGCTGACGCCAGTGAGCACTTCCTGCGAGCGGTAGCGTTTGCATACATCGCTGACGTGAACCAAGGCCGAGCCAGACATGTCGGTTCTCCTCAGGATCTGACGACCCCACGCGCCCTAGCGCTCCTGATTTCGATGCTCCGGCCCCAGCGCGAAAGGCCGAAGCAGACAAGCCAATACACCGCAGCCACGAACAGGTATGCCTCAGTCGGCGATCCGAGCCATTTCGGATCCGACAACGCTGCGGTCACGATATTGATGAAGTCGAACAGTCCGACAATCATGACGTAGCTCGTGTCTTTGACCAGCGCGATGGCAGAGTTGACAATGCCCGGCAAAACCTTGCCGAGGGCCTGCGGCAGCGTGATGTACGCCAGCGTCCGCCAATATCCGAACCCGAGTGCGCTTGCCGCCCTCAACTGCCCCACCGGAACTGCTTGGAGTCCTCCCCGCACCACCTCTGCCAGATAGGCGGCGGAGTAGATCGTCAGAGCCGTAATCGCCATCTCAACCCGGCCGATCTGAAACCCTGGCGGTAGAACCAGCGGCAGCAAGATCACGGCCATAAAGAGAATTGCCACGAGCGGGAGCCCACGCCAGAGCTCGATGAATCCGGTGGCAAGCATGCTAATCACAGGCATCTGGGAGCGCCTGGCCAGCGCAAGGAAGACCGCAAAGGGCATCGAAGCGACAAAGCTCGTCTCCGCGATGACGATTGTCAGCGCCAGCCCGCCCCATTTGTCTGCTGGCACATGCGGCATGCCAGGAACGCCACCGACAAGGAGGGCAAGGCTGGCGATGGGCACGAGAACGATGGCAGCACCGATCATCTGCCTTTGGCTTTGGAAGCGATCAGAGACAGCAACCGCAAACAGGACAACGGGAAGCACGAGAATGAGTGCCGGCCGCCAGTGCTCGTCCGGTGGATAGAAGCCGAATAGGAACTGGTCGATCCGTGCCACCACGAAGGCCCAGCACGCTCCGCCGGGCGCACAGCCGGAGCGGTCCTCGGCGATCCAAGTTGCATCGAGGATCGCCCATCTCAAGAGCGCCCAGGCTGCCCACGCCCAAACCGTTGCGAGCAGGACACTCAATAGACCTCGACCCGGGGTGCCGAAATAACGCCGAAGCAGGGGCGAGACGGCGGATCCAGGCGAAACCGACTTAGAGGAAGAGTCCGTCGTGATCCCCATGTTACCGCTCCACCAAAGCCACTTTAGCGTTGAACCACGAGGTAAATCCAGCCACGAGAGCGCTCAGAACCAGGTACACCGCCATGGTCATCGTGACGATCTCAATGGCTCGCCCGGTCTGGTTCAGTGTCGTGCCGAGGAACACGTTCACAAGGTCTGGGTAGCCGATCACCGTCGCGAGGGAGGATGCTTTGAGCAAGTGCGAGTATTGGTTCGCGAGTGGCGGGATGACGACACGCATTGCTTGGGGCAGAACGATCAGGCGCATCGTCAGACGCGGCGGGAGCCCAAGTGCGGCGGCGGCCTCCCGCTGGCCTTTGTTCACCGACTCGATGCCGGCACGGACGATCTCAGCGATGAATGCAGCGTTATAAATCGTCAGTGCGACGACCAGTGCGACGAACTCTGGGACGAGAACCACGCCGTTCCGGAAGTTAAAGCCGGTTAGGGCAGGGCGGCTCCAGTCAACAGTCAGCGTTGCCAGCAAGACCTCGAGGGCGAGCAGTGCCCCGATGCCCCAGACGGTGACTTGCCGCCGACGTGACGGTTCAGCCCGCCGGAACGCGATTATGCTGAGAGCAATGAGCGTTGCAGCAATGATGGCTGCCATCAACGATGGCGGCACGGGAAGTGCCCCGGTCGAAACATCGGGAAGGACGAGACCCCGGTTGTTGAGGAATACCCATCCTCCGAAACTGAGGCTCTGGCGCACACCGGGCAGCCCGTTAATCAGAAGCTGCTGCCAAAAAAGGACCTGCAGCAGCAACGGGATGTTGCGGAGTCCTTCGACGTAGACAAGAGCCGCGGCAGCCGTCGGCGGATGCTTCGACACCCGTGCCACCCCGATGATAGTTCCCAGCACAGTCGCCAGGATCATGGATACAAAGGCAACGAAGATCGTGTTCAACAGGCCGACAATGAAGGCACGCCCGTAGGTATCCGTTTCGGTGAAGGGAATTAAGGAGAACCCGATCGCAAAGCCGGCCTCCTTCGAGAGAAAGTCGAATCCGGAAGCCAAGCCGCGGGCCTTCAGATTCAGCGCGATATTATGTCCAAGGAACGCCAGCAGAGCGACGACGGCGATGAGTGTGCATCCTTGCCAGAAGATCGAGCCAAGGTTCCGGCGCAGGCGAGGGGGGATACGCGGACCACCTGCGCGCCCCTCCGAGGAGGGTTCCACACGGGATTCCAGGGTTTCGGCAACCGACATCAGTCCACCCTTTTCGACGGAGATCCGAGCAGCCGGCTCCGGCTGCTCGGGCTGAGTTTGCACCGCCTCAGCGCATTGGGGGAGCATACAGGAGGCCGCCCTTGCTCCACAGCTCGTTCTGGCCGCGGGTCAGGTTGACCTTGCTGCCCGTGCCAAGGTTGCGCTCGTAGATCTCGCGATAATTGCCTGTGGTGGCGATCACACGTGCGGCCCAATCATTTGCTAATCCGAGCTTCGCCCCGAAGTCCCCTGTCTTGCCGAGGAGACGCTGGACTTCGGGATTTTTGGAGTTGGCGGCCTCATCGGCCACGTTGGCCTTTGTGATGCCGAACTCCTCCGCGAGAACCCAGGCATAGAATGTCCAAGCGACGATATCCCGGAATCTCGGGTCGTCTTGGCGCACGACAGGACCCAGAGGCTCCTTCGAGATGACGTCTGGCAGAACGACGTATTCGTCTGCCTTGGGGAGAGCCGCCCGGTTGGCCGCGAGGCCTCCGCGCTCGTTCGAGTAGGCATCGCAGCGACCAGCTTCCAGGTTGGCCAAGTTCTGTTCACGGCTGTTCGCCACGATCGGCGTGTACTTCAGGTTGTTGGTTCGGAAGTAGTCCGCGAGGTTGAGCTCGGTTGTCGTCCCGCCGGAGACGCAGATCGAAGCGCCGTCGAGCTCTTTCGCACTTTTGACGCCCAGCGCCTTGCGCACGAGGAAACCTTGCCCGTCATAGATGTAGACGACAGGCCACTCGAGTTTCATCTCTGCGTCCCGAGAGTAGGTCCACGTCGCTGATCGGGCGAGAAGATCGACGCTGCTTGAGGTGAGGGCGGCAAAGGCGTTCTTGAACTCAAGGGGAACGAATTTGACCTTCTCCGGGCTCTCAAGAATTGCCGCAGCCAATGCACGGCAGAAATCGACCTCCAGCCCTGCCCAATTGCCTTTATCGTCGAGGGTGCTCATGCCGACGGTGGCGCCGGTACTCACGCCGCAGGTGACCTCCCCACGCTGTTTGATGGCCTTTAGGGTATCGTCCTCAGCGGCAGACGCCGATGCTGTGGACATCGCTGCGCCGACAAGCGCCGCTATGATTGTTGATCCAACTCGCATTGTCCTGTTCCGTCTCTGGTTCTTGTGGCCTTCATTCTGCTTCGATTTGGGCTGCGGAGGCCCGGCACAGCCCAACGATTGTAATACGTGACCGACTGGAGCCGAGAGCGGACCGTTGCGCCCTCCTTGCTACTCCAAGCTGTTGATCCTCCAGTTCTGGTGCAACCCATTCGCCGTTTTCCTTGTGAGTCAGGCTCTGTGGCGCAGCGGCGGCAAAACCTCGTGAGGCTTGTCCGCCGCGAACAGACGAAAAGCGTTCTCGAGATCGCGCTTCAGATCATCGATGCTCTCCAACCCGAGGCTGAAACGGACGATAGGTCCGCGGTCGTCCGGCGCCGCCACCGTGCGCAGTGGTGCTGGATCGATGACGGCCACAATGCTCTTGGTGCCACCCCAACTCGCACCGATTGAGAAGAACTCAAGAGCCTCAATCACGGAGGCCAGACGTGGGCGGGCCGTAGGGCGCAGGATGACAGAGAAGAGACCCGATGATCCGCTGAAATCCCGACGCCAATGCTCGTGACCGGGGTGGCTGGCGAACGCCGGATGGAGGACTTCCAAAACCTCTGGCTGCTGTTCCAGCCAACGGGCGAGAATGAGGGCAGACGTTTCGGCACGGTCGAGACGTACGGACAACGTCTCGATCCCACGCAGGACGAGAGAACAATCCTCGGGAGACACCCCATAGCCCAAGACCCGCGAGACATCCCGAAGGCGGCGGTAAAGGCCTTCATCCCGGACGGAAATGGCACCCATGAGGACATCAGAATGCCCAGCGAAGTACTTTGAGATGGCTGTGACCGAGAAGTCGACCCCATAGGCGAGAGGCTTGAAGCGCAGCGGCGTTGCCCAAGTGTTGTCCGCTGCGACCATGATGCCACGTGCATGTGCCGCTTCCACGATGCCCGGGACATCCTGGACCTCCATCGTGACGGAGCCAGGGGACTCGACCCAGATAAGCCGAACGTTGTCCTCAACGAGGTCGACAATCCCGCGGCCAATCAGCGGATCATAATAGGCCACCTCGACGCCGAAGGGCTCCAGGAAGGTCTGAGCGAACGTCCGGACGGGATCGTAAATATTGTCTGGCAGAAGAACGCGATCGCCGGAACGGGTACAGGAGAGGGTCGTCAAGGCAATGGCAGCCAGACCCGAGGGAACGACAAGAGCTCTGCTCCCGCTGTCCAGGGCGGCGATCTGAGCCTCAAGCGCCCGCGAGGTGGGGGTGCCGTACAGCCCATAGGAATAGCCGTCGTAGAAGCTTTCCCGTCGGCGCTGATAAGCATCGACGGTGGGAAACACCACCGTGGAGCCGCGATGGACGGGGGGCACGAGACTGTGGAACTCACGCTCCCAATCTCCGGTCAGGTGAACACACTTCGTCTGGTCGTCCATGGAGCAGCCCTTCATTTCCGGCAGGATACTCGGAGCAGCCCGCAATACGCTACTGCATAGAGATGCAGTTTGTATGCGTTTCGGTTATACTCCCTGGATGAACCTTACCCTGATCGAAACCTTCAGTGCCGTGATTAAGACGGGCTCGACCACCAAGGCAGCTGCCCTCCTGGGGATTTCTCAGCCTGCTGTGAGTCGGGCGATGCGGCGGCTTGAGGACACGACGAGGCTGAAACTGTTCGAGCGCTCCGGCCCCAAGCTGACTCCGACTCCCGAAGCCAAGCTCCTTTACCAGGAAATCCTCGATATCCATGTTGGCCTGGATCGGCTCAAGCAGGCCGTCGTCAGGATCCGGGACGTGGGAAGCGGCTCCCTCAAGATTGCGAGCTCTGCGGCTCTCGGCTTGACCTTTCTGCCAAAGGTAATCGAAGGATTTCTCCAGCGGCATCCTAACGTGGTGATCAAGTTCGAGATTGCCTCGTCGGCCACCGTCCGCAGTCTCATCGTCAGTGGTGCGTACGACATCGGGCTGTGCGCAGATGAGATTGACAGGTCCAACCTTGTCGCTGAGCCCTTTGTCAGCAGTCGTGGCGTGTGTGTGATGCGGCAGGACCACCCTCTCAGCAGGCGAAACACCATTGACCCCAAAGACCTTGATGGAGCTGCATTTGTGGCCCTAGCGCCTGAGGATACTGCCCGTAAGGCGTTTGACCGGGTGCTCGCTGAAGCGGGCGTAAGTCCGCGAATTCTGATCGAAACTCCGTTCTCAGCGACCGTTTGCCAGTTCGCGCTGGAGGGAGTCGGCGTTGGCTTGGCTAATCCCGTCACGTTTCTCTCGGAAGGTTACGCGCAGAGAGGTTTGGTGGCGCGTCCCTTCGAGCCCCCGGTCTGGTTCAAGACAATTATGATCCTGCCGCCACAGCGCGTGCGCTCGCGGCTCGTCGACGAACTGATTGTCGAAATGAACCGATATCGGGAAAAGCTGCTGGGAAGGCCTGGAGTGTAACAAGACATCGATCTATCCTCTCCGTTAGGAGACGGTACATTCCCTCTGCGTTATCAAATCTGTTTATGACTCCGCACCGATAACAGCAGGGCCTTGCGCTGTAGTTTCTCGTTCGGGCCTTCCGGGGGCAAACCCATCGGCATCGGGTGGACCTGATGGTCGGCGTCATCGCCGAGCTCATCCCGTGCCTGCTCACGTTATTCGCCATGGTTCTCACCCTGGCCTGCGGGGTGCCGGCGGCAGGCCTCACGTTCGCACTTTCGATGTTCCTCGGGGCTGGCCTGACCCTCGCGGCAGTCGCGGTCATCGTGGCCCGCATCTGGCTCGTAGCCACGGTGACCAGTCATGGGGCTTCGATCGAGCGGCTTTCACGCCTTCTGGAAGGGCTCACGAGGGCGATGCTCGTCGCCTCGGCATCGAGGAGCTTTGGTCATAGGGGCAAACATCGATCCTCCTTGGCCCGGAACGGCTCCAGGCTTGGGGGGTGATCAGAGTGCTCCTCAGGGAGTGGGAAACGTACAGCCAAGCATAGCCACTTACCGTCGGCAGGATCACTCTCGGGCTAGGGGTTTCCCGAACTGGCGTTTCAACTTCCAAGATGCTCTAAGTTTTTCAAGAAAGAAGAAAATCAAATGGGGCCATGAACTCAAACCTTAATGGAACGCGCCCGATCGCATCTGGGCAGGGCGGTGATGCCGCAGGTCTCCCGAATGAAGCCTTGCGCTTGAGCGGAACGAGGCGATTCCGGAACTCACCGGGAGGACGACCCGTTTCTGCGTCGGTCAGACGTTGGATGGACCTGACATCGGCTGTATGCCTGACCAAAGCCGGGCAGGCAGTTCGTCCCGTGAGGAGTGATCGTTCAAGGTTTGGCAGCCCTTTCGCCCAGTGCCTTCTCTCGATCCTGAGTCCGTACCGATGACCGAGTTCGTTTCACATCTTGATGACGAGGCACTCCGATCCCTCGTGGAGGCCCTCACTGAAAGCGGGCAGGCAGTTTCTATCTTCGATGCCGAGGACAATCTCCGGTACGCCAACAAGACCTATCACGGCATGTTCCTGGGCGACTACGATGGCCCCTTCACCTTCACCGGCATCGTTCGCCATGCCCATAGGAACGGGCTTGGCGTGCGGATCGATGACAATGATGTCGAGGGCTTCATCGCCAGAACCCTGCCTCGGCGGCGGAGCGTGCCCCGCAAGTCTTTCGAGACTGATCTGGTAGATGGTCGCTGGTTCTGGATGGACCACACGGTGCTCCCGAACGGCTGGGTGCTGTCTGTTGGTGCTGACATCACAACTTTGAAGAACCACGAGAAGTCCCTTCGGCAGGCCCGCGATATCGCGCTTCAAGCCTCACGGACTGATCTGCTCACGAGCTTGCCGAACCGCCGCCACATCCTGGAGCTGCTCGATGGCGTACTGGTCGAGCACGAGGCCACGGGTTCCAGTCTCTGCATCGCGATGATTGACATCGACTGGTTCAAGGACATCAACGATCCCCACGGACATGAGGCTGGCGATTCTGTACTCCGGCATTTCTCAGATACCTGCCGCGAGAGGGTGCGGGCGCAAGACGTTCTGGGCCGCATGGGAGGCGAGGAGTTCCTGCTGCTACTTCCCGGAGCGGGAGCCCGCGACGCCTCTGGCATGATTGGCCGGATCAGGGACGGCGTCCCTCCAGCCAGGCTCCTCGAGGATGGGACCGACCTGCCCTACACCTTCAGCGCTGGAGTCGCCGAGGCCCTGCCGGACGACGACCGGAGTTCCATCCTCCGTCGGGTGGACCGAGCTCTATACGCCGCCAAGGAAGCGGGGCGGAACTGCACGAGGGTCGGATAGCTAGTCCCTAAGACGCCGCTGGTCCGGTGACTATCATACTCGCGTCCGCCAGACGCAGCCGAGCAGGTCACGTGTCGCCGAGACACCTTGGAGCACCCCGAGGTCAAACAGCGTGAAATCGAAGACGTACCACAGGAGGGGGCCACGAGAGACGCTCGACAGCCGGGAACACCACGCAGTCTTTGCCGTTGGGAACCCCAACTTCGTGCTGCTCGGCAAGAAGGGACAGGATGCCACCATGGTCGCGAGGCCGAGAGTATGGGCAGGGCATCGGCTTCACGCGGGTGACGACCAGCAGTGCAGGATAGGGAGGGATGCCGTGATGGAACCGCTGGCCTTTGGTCGACCTCCTGCCACCCCCGGGATCGGGGAAGGCACCACGGAAGCGCTGCCTCCGGGAACCGCAAGGGTCGGGAACCTCCTCGAAACAGTCGGGATCGTCATCTTCCTGGCATTGCTGGTCGGTGCCGCCGTCATCCTGATCCGACAGAACCGAAACCGCTGACCATCGTGGCAAAGGGAACTCAGTGATCGTCATCGCACGACCAGCTGAACTCGACCGTTTGGCGAGTCGCGCGGGGGAATCTCACCCCCACGCGCTCCCAGAACCGTACGTGACACTCTCGCGTCATACGGCTCCCGATGTTCGGCCGTTTCCATGCAGAAAGCGCCAGTGTGCAAACAGAGTCGGGTTGGCGCGGATTACCCGTACCAGCCAGTCTCTTGCGCCCTTGGGTCGCCGGCGCAACCGCTTGAACTTGTTGCGCGCCCAGCGGATCAGGAAGGCATCGATGCGATGCAAAGTCGAGGTCAGCTCCGACTTGTAGAAGTGACTGTAGTAGTTGATCCAGCCCTGGATGTACGGTCGGAACATCCGTGCCAGATCCGCCAGGGATTTGTCGGTCCGGTGATGGAACGCCCACCCTCGGACCGTCTGCCGGATTGCCTTCAGCGCCTTCGGGCTTGCCGCCGGCAGGAAGGACGTGCCGTAACGACCACCACGCCAGACTGCCTTTCTCGGCCGAAAGCTATAGCCGAGGAAGTCAAACGACTGGACCGGATAGTCGCCGCGCCGGTTCGTGTCCTTGCAATAGACGATCTTCGTCTTGGCCGGATGAAGAACCAGCCCGCAGGTCCGAAAGCGGACCTCCAAGGCACTCCATAGCGCACGAGCCTCCTCTTCGCTGCGGCAGTGGCAGATGATGTCGTCCGCGTAGCGCTCGAACAGAATGGCGGGAAAGCTCCGCGCCATCCAGACGTCGAACACATAGTGCAGGAATAGGTTCGCCAGGATGGGGCTGACCACCCCGCCCTGAGGCGTGCCTGCCGTGCGTGGGACGATGCTACCGTCCTGCATCTGGACCGGAGCCTTCAGCCAGCGCTCGATATAGAGCAGCACCCACGGACAGTCCGTATGATGACGAACTGCCTTGAGCAGCAACTCCCAGTCGATGCTGTCGAAGTAGCTCTGGACGTCGATATCGAGCACCCAGTCGAACCGCCAGCAGCGCTGACGGGTCAGCCGGAGTGCATCGATCGCCGATCGGCCGGGGCGATATCCGTAGCAGTCATCATGGAAGACAGGCTCCAGGATCGGCTCCAGATACCGTTTGACCACCTCCTGAGCGATCCTGTCGCCGACCGTGGGAATGCCCAACGGCCGGGTCCGTCCATCGCCCTTGGGAAGGTCTACCCGTCTGACCGGAGGAGGAAAGTAGCTCCCTGAGGACATGCGATTCCAGAGCCGGTAGAGGTTGTTCGCAAGATCAGCCTCGAACTCCGCAATCGACTGTCCGTCTACGCCAGCCGCTCCCTGGTTGGCCTTCACCTTCTGGAAGGCATCCCAGACTTCCCGCTTCGGAATGGAAAACGGCTTTGCCGTGGCCACAGAGCTCCTCCCGTTACCGGTTGGCTCTGCGCCGCGGCGGAACACTGCAGCCCCTTCGGTCCAGTCCCATTACAGAACCTTCCTCCCTACTACGAGCTGCTCCGCCCCTGTGCCCCGCATCGGTACTCTGGTCCTTGCGGTTTGAGCCGCTTGGACGTCTCCTTTAGCAGCGGGACGACAGGTTCTCACGTTCCATACAAGAGCCTGATCCGGCTTCGCGCCGCCTACATGCCGGATGTCGCTCGGACGGTCTTCAGGACAGCCCCCGAGCTGATCCCGGGAGGTCGACGAACCCCCGGTTTTGACATCACCTTTGGCATTTCGACACGTCATCAGCGGTTCGCTTTCGCTCGCCTCTCCGGATCGTACCTGACGGGACTTCAGCCCCGCCTTTGGCTGCAACGCTCACCACGGCCGCTCTTGACGACCGCAGCTTGCAGGGGTTTGAGGCCGGCACCTGACTGCAGACCTCGAGGGGCCGACCCTCATCTCTTGTACAGCTCCACATCTCCTCCTTCAGAAATGTGTTCGTGACACACCGTCGACGAGCCACCTGGCGAGTCATGGGCATCCTCAAGCGGGGTAAGAAAAACGCACGACCGTATCAGCCTTCCAGACAGCTGGGATGAGAGCATGGTAATCGGAAAGGGTTTTGTGCCTCCCGGCGCGGGCACTCGGCAGGGTGGCTTGGACGAGGGGATCCGTGTAGAAGACCGACTACTCCTCATGGATTCCCGCGCTCTCACATGACACCGTTCCCTTCCAGTCCCGGTGACGACGCACTCCGCACCGTCGCCGAGGCGCTCAGCCAAAGCAGGCAGGCCGTCTCATCTACGATGCTGATGACAACCTCCGCTACGCGAACGACACCTATCAGGGCATGTTCCTGGTCGGCTATGAGGGGCCATACACCTTCCCAACATCCTTCGGCACGGTGCCGCACATGGGCTTGGGGTAAGGAGTTTCTGCTCAGCCGTTAACCCTTTGATGACCATAACGGACACTTGACGAGTCATTCTCTGAACAGCTGCCACAATCGGCCGTTAACCACGTGGACTTGTTCAGTGAGGTTGCGTACATGACACCGATCCTGTCCCTGTGGACCCAGCCCGAGCCGGCGAAGAAATCAGCCCCGAAATGCCTGAGCCAGCGTGTTCTCGTTGTCGAGGACGAATTGCTGCTCGGCGAGATTGCTGCCGAAACTCTAACAGATGCAGGCTACGAGGTCTTCACTGCAGCCAGCGCTGAGGAGGCAGAGGTTATGTTGAGGGACATGTCGGTGGATCTATTGTTCACCGATGTCGATCTGGGCGGTCAGAACGGCTTTGAACTGGCGCAGACCGCCCTATCGCTCCAGCCGCTATTATCAATTGTTTTCACGTCAGGCCGATCCCGGATCTGCTACGGCATGTGCAGGCCCCTGAAGGTGCCTTTCCTCGCCAAGCCTTACCGCCTCGCGGATCTGGTGGAGACGGTTGAGCGCGCATTGAGAGCAACCACGACACAATAACAGGTCCTTGCGGGTGATCGTCTCCTTCGACGATCGCTCCCGTCAAGGCAGGGCGGCTTTCCACCATCCAACTGCGGCATCCGCATCGCCAACGTGGATAGTTAAGTCCGTGGAATTAACCGGTTGAGTAAGCAGCCAATAGCCTTCGCAGGCTCGTGCATTAGCATTGATGAAGATTAGGCAGCCATTTGCCTTGGAGAAGCTGTAACCTGGAACAGGTAAAAGCCATTAAACCGAACACCGACCTGTGCGGCTCTGTCCTCGAAGCCTGGTGGGCTCACGTCTGACGCCTGGAGAGTTCGTTCAAAGGTCCACTGTTCCGGGTTGAGGAAGGTCGGAACAGGGCGGTGCTCTGGTACAGCGCAGAGGAGGGCAGCGCGCTGTTTGTTCCTGAACAGGTTATAGGTGCAATCGCGTGCAAACGATCCGGCATAAGCCAGGTGCTGAACAGACTGCATGATGTCGCCTCCCAAGGCTGGCGCTCTTGTCAGTTGTTGGTGCGCCGTGTGTCCAGTAACCCCTACACCACACAGGTGAGATCTTGTATCGCCCGTAAGGGGTATTCAGGGAAAGTGAGCCCTCCGTGAAACAGAGCCTCATCCCTATCAGCGTCAGCAAGGGCAGGGTGTCGTGGATCGGCTTATGACCGGGCGGCCTAGCGTGGGTCTTCGCGAATTCTGCCGTGAGCGCCCGCTGCCTTTCATCTGTCAGGGGTGTGGGACTGGCTCTGTTCCACGCCAGCTGCCCCGGTTGGACGAACTGCTTGTGCTTGCTCTTGATGTCCTGGGGCAAATGCGCTGCCAAAGGTTCAAAGTTGCGACGCAACTGAGCCTCTGTTCTCTTCCGGTAGGGAAGGGCAGCCTCCACCGCGAGGGCTGCGGCGATGTCGTCCGGTGTTGGATCGGGATGGCGGGCTTGTGCATCCTCCTCGATCTGACGGAACGCCCTCTCTGGGCTGTATAGTGTAGGCGCAAAGTTGAAGTGTCCCGTCGGCACGCCCGTTCCCGGCGATGCTTAGGAGATGCCGGTCGTGCGAGGTCGGACTGACCTCCCCACTGGCGCGAGGCCAACCGGAATACCGCCCGGCGCGTCGTGCTGTCCTGATCGCTGGGCTGAATAGTGGGTCTGCCCGCCTCGTATCCAGCGGGACTATCCATAGGTCCGACGCGACTGAAGACTTGACAGGATGTCGTGTTCACTCTGCTACGACGCTCGTAGGGCAGCTCGCTTGCGAGCACGACCCCTAGGGAATTCACATGTCGAGAAGGCCTGTATGAGCAAAGAGAGCAATTCGATGAACGCTTCCAGCGCTGCAGAGCGATTCTTTCGATTGTATCGCCTCCATTGCGTCGATCCCAACCGAGACACACTGTTTTCCGTCCTTGAGGCGGCTCATAGTCTGAATGACCGACTGAAAATCGGCCATGATGTCGAATTCTTCGATCTACAGGAATTTTCGGCGCTGAAATGCCTGAGGAATTTCTTCCACCATCAAGAAGAGTTACGGCACACGGTTAGAGTCGTACCGGCGGGGAACTACCCGATTATCACTGACCTGATGATCTTGTGTCTCGTTCCCAGCGCTATCGTTGAGAGTGCAGTCGAGGAGACGAGGGAACGGCACAGGGAGGCAACCAGGCAGGCGTGCAACGCGGTGTTTCACTGGTACGGTACGGTCGTGAACATCAACCCGGCACTCTTTAACTTCGTGGTTGGTGCCTATGAGCGCATGAACGCAGCAGGCATCTCCCTCAGCGGGGAGGCCTTCCAGGAATTTGAGGCCAGCTACCGATACGAAGAGGATCATGACCACGCTCATCGCATCGACGGGAGAATTGCCACGCGTGCAGGAGACCTCGACCAGTTGCTGGTTCATAAAGTGAATACGGAGGGACTTTAGAGGCTCCCGATGGCGGATCCTGGCATTGCTGTGGGCTAGCCCAGAAGCCTGTTCCGGTACACTGCTTTAGAAATGCGAAAAATTCACTGCCCGGCGAATATTGTGTTTTTGCCGAATATACGCTATAAAAGGCATATTTACTGCGCAGAAAATGACTATGGAAGACCAAATAGCCGAGACGCTCATACGAAACTTTGTTGCTGCCCTGACCGAGATCACAGGCGAGAAGCCTCACCTCTTACAAGAGCCTAAGAGTTCTCGAAGTTCATTTCGACCAGACTTGGTGATGGAAATGCGTCAAGACGGCGAACCGTATCGGCTTGTCGTCGAGGCCAAAGCATCTCTTTTTCCGCGTGATGCGCGCGAAGCTATCTGGCAGCTCAGGAACTATCTCGCCCATCTGGATAACGTCTCCTATCCGGCAGTACCCCTCCTCATGGCCGAGAGCATATCGCCCGGCGCCCGAGAATTGCTTCGTGACGAACGAGTTGGCTATTTTGACTCCAGCGGAAGCCTGTTCATCGCAGCCAAAGGCCTTTATCTGCGTGTCGACAAGCCAGCATCACGGAAGCAATCCCGCTCACTGAACAACCTGTTTGCCGGCCGTCGGGCTCAAGTTCTGCACGCGGTCTGGGTCACCAAGCCAGATTGGTTCGGCGTCCACGAGATCGCTGAGCGGGCCGGGGTATCGCCGGCGACGGCCTCGGAAACCTTGATAGCGCTCGAACGCCGAGACTGGGTCGAGGTGAGGGGGGCTGGCCCCTCGAAGGAGCGCCGCTTGACCAATTCACGCGCGCTGCTCGATGCATGGTCGAGTTTTCAGAGCTCTGTCAAACCGAAGGTCGTGCAACACTACTACGTGCGCTCGGTGGAGCTGCCGGATCTGCAACGACAGCTCGATCACGCGTGTGAGATCGAAGGCGTTCCTTACGAGCTCACCGGCATTTCCGCCGGACAGATTCATGCTCCTTACCTGTCGAGTGTTTCTCAGGTCTCTTGTCGCGTTTCTGAGAGCCGGAGGATGCACGCTGTGCTGGATGCAATCGGGGCGCGGCCCGTACGAGAAGGCTGGAATCTTGGTGTCCACGAGTTGAAGTCGGATGACGAGCTGCGATTTCGCCAGAGGATCGATGATCTTTGGGTTGCCGATCCGCTTCAAACCTACCTTGACCTGCTGCAGTCGGGGGGGCGTGCCAAAGAGCTGGCGCACCATCTTCGTGCCGAGAAACTGGACGCCTGATGCCCAAGCCACAGTTTTTCGTCGACTACAGCCGGGAAGTCACCCATGACTGTGAGCGTGTGCTGGTCACACTCTTCAGCGGCCTTGGACCATGGCGAGAGTCGGTCTTCCTGGTCGGAGGCCTGACGCCGCGCTACCTCGTGACGGCGCGGCCGCCGGCTGTTCCGGCGCATGCTGGCACCGGAGATATCGACATCGTCGTCGACCTCGCCGTTCTCGCGAACACCGAAGCCTATCGGACGCTGGAGGAGAACCTCAAGCGGATGGGCTTTGAGCGTGCGGACAACGACAGGGGCGTGAAGGTCAATTGGCGGTGGAAGACCAAAACTGAAAAAGGAGTCACGGTCATTCTCGAGTTCCTGGCCGATGACCCGGGGCTGAAAGGCGGTGCGCTGCAAGAGCTGCCGACGGAGGGGAACATCTCGGCCGTTAACATCCCTCATGCATCGCTTGTTTTCGATCTCCACGACCGAATGGAAGTGACAGCCGACCTCCTTGGACAGAAAGGCCGCGCGACCGAATCTATCCCCTACGCAAACATCGTATCGTTCACCTGCCTGAAGGCGTTCGCGTTCGACCATCGTCGCGAGGGAAAGGACGCCCACGACCTTGTCTATTGCCTGGAACATGGCGAGGGCGGGCTAGCTGGCGCGATCACCAAATTCAAAGACACATTAGCCGGCCAGCACGCCGCGGTTATCAGGGCAGCGCTGGCGAACCTTCGGAAGCGCTTTTGCGATCCGAAATCGGACGAGGGCTACCTTCGTGAGGGGCCAGTCGCGGTCGCGCGGTTCGAGATCGAGGGCGACGACGAGGATGCCGAGGTTCGCGAGCAGCGGGCGCTGCGGCAGCGTGCAGTGAACGATGTCATTTCGCGGCTACTTGGCGACTTAGGGATCATCGGGGAATGATGCAGCAGCTGCGACCTATTGAGTTGAACCTCGTTGACGAGCTGTTCGAAACGAGTCCGGGCTATGTGCTCGATTTCACGAACAGCACATACGCCCAATTCTTTCGCCGCGAGGTTGGCGTCGACATCTATGATGACGCCTATGCGATCTTTGGCGGCAGCAAAGGAAAGCGCCTCAGAGCATTCCTGTCGGTTGGGCAGCCACGGGCGATAGCCCGAGCCCTCACAGCACTCTGGGAGTATCGCGAAATCGAAAGGCTCGGTCGGGCGCAGGCCGAGACGGTCGTCAATGCGGGCAAAAGGCTGAGCGCGATCGTTGAGAGGCTCGGCGGCATGCCGCTTTCGCCATTCGAATCCACCATAGAAGTGCCTGGGGCGAAGGATGAGGCCAAGCCGCGCATCTTCCGGGCCGAAGAGGCCACGTTGCGGCGTCTTGAGGCGCAGTTGCTCGCGTTACACGAGATGTCGGACGAACCGCAGGCACGTGGTTATCATTTTGAGATACTATTGACCGAGTTATTCAACGCGTGGGGGATGGATGCACGCGGCGGTTTCCGCTTGGTCGGTGAACAGATCGATGGCTCGTTTCAGCTCAATGGACATACTTATCTGCTCGAGGCGAAATGGCATCGCGCGAGAACAGATGCCGGTACCCTTCACGCGTTTCAGGGCAAAGTGAGCGAGCGTCCCGAATGGACACGCGGGTTGTTCGTTAGCTTTGCCGGTTTCACCGAAGTCGGCTTGCAGGCGTTCACCGCCCGAAGGATCATTCTTGCGGATGGGATGGACATCTACGACGCATTGGCTCGACGCCTTTCGATACCAGACATGATTGCTGCGAAAATTCGCCATGCCTCGGAGTATCGAAATCCATTCGAACGTGTGAGAACCTTATTCCCTTTGTAAAGACGTGGGCTCCTATAACATGCTGGCTCTCAGCATCTGGTGCGCTCTAAGGGGAAAGTCAGTGGATGAGACGGTCAAAACCAGAAGGGTGAGGGGACCTGACATTGGTCTCCATCAGGCCAAACGTCTGTGCCAGCTTTCGGCGCCAGACCGACTCGCCCTTATCGCCGAGGGTTTGCCGGTCATCCTTGACAGCGCACAAGGGTTCTGGAAGGCGTCGCAGCAGCTAAGCGGGCACCCGCGTGAAGCAAAGGTGCTGGAGGGATTTGCAGAGGAAGAAGCCGCGAAAATCCTGATCCTCATGGACGTGGTGCGCTGTCCGCCCAAACTCATTTCGTCAAAGCTGAACCGCATCATGGGCTGGTTCTATGACCACCTTGCGCGGCTCATTTACGCCGAAGCGGTCAGCTGGAAGCCCATGGATCTCGCACAGCTTCGCGAGTATGTCGATAACCAGCGCCGAGGGCACTACATCGAGGGGCATGCTGGTGAGTACATCATGCCCAACTGGACAGTGTATGAGCGTGAAAGCCGCCTCTATGCCGACGTCGAGGCTTACCAGGATGGTGAGCTCAGGTGGAACGCTCCGCGCTATTCGCCTACCGACATCAGGACGTTCGCGTCGCTTCCACCGCCAGCGTTGCGGGTTGCCGAAGCCATGGGACATCTCGGACTATTCACCCTAGGAGGGCTGAAGGCCACGTCAGATATCTGGGGTAGCCTCGAGTATCGTGACAAGGAAAACCACAACGACGGCGAGCAGCTCACGAAGCAATTGTTAGAGCGCCTCTATCGAGAGGGCCTCATGCTCGACACGGCCGAGGAAAAGCATCTCACCCTCCTGTATCGTGACTGGCAGATCCCGATGTATAACCTCGATTTCTCTCTCATCCCGGTGACGCTTGAAGAACTTCAGGCCGAGCAGGAAGCCGAGTACTGGTCCATGGTCGGTAATCCGTGGTAGACGACCATGGATCGTCTCACCCTCAATTACGTATGGGCGCAAAAGAAAATTCCTGTCGTGCTGCGTCGGACCGGGCACGGTGAGCGGCTTCGGGTCCGGTTGCCATTTGCCGATGACAACCGGGAATGGCTTCAGAACGGGCGACGAGCAGCTCCTGAATGGGTCGGCGGGGCCAAAGCCTATTGGGAGCTCCCAAAATCCTGGTTCAACGACTTCGTTGATCGATCACTCCTCCGATATGGTAAGGTCTATATCATCCAACCCTATCGCGAGCAGGAAGTTTGCGCGAGGGCGTGCCAGGAAGCGCGCGGTCACGAATGCCAATGTTCATGCATGGGCGCAAACCATGGCATGGGAATCGATGGAAGCTGGTTTGAGGTATCCGACACGTTCTCGATGCGTTGGGGTGAGCGCGCGCTCGCCTGCCGCTTGTTATCGGCGCGGTAGAGGCTCGCATGGATGATCGACCTCAATCAAAACCGTGATCGGGACCCTATCGCGTCGGGCACCGGATGAATTTTTCGACGGTGCCGTCGAGGAAGACCCGCTCGATGTGATGCCCGGCACCGTCGATGAGACTGCGCGCGACCATCGGCAGTTCTCGCACTGAGCGCTCCACATCATCCAGCGCGATTGGTGCATCGCTCTCAGGAACGTCGATCCGAGTTACATTGTTCTTTTCAACGAGCAGATAGGCTTGTCCGAGAGCATTTCGTGACTGCGCGCGGGCGGCGGCGTTGAAGGAGCGCAGGAGTGCCCACTCCTTGATGCCGCCCGTGCGGGCACGCTCGTCGACAGTAAACGTAGACTCGCCGGTTCCCAGACTCAGGATGCGCACATTCTCACGCGCGATGTCGAAGCAGGCGAGGGCATCAACCAGGGCGTTCATGACTGGATTGTTCGCCCAGATGCCGCCATCAATCATGATATACCCGTCGTCCTCGACGCCGGGGTAATAGGATGGTGCGGCTGTCGTATGCAGCGCGACATGCGCAAACTTCGGCTCCGTCGCAAATCCGGAGCAGGAACGAGAAGGTAGCAGAAGACTGTGATCCGCTCATGCGGCGAGTAGGTCAAACTGTTCAGCGAGCGACGGCTGCGGATTGCGGGCGTACTTCGCCTGCTGTTTGCGCATCATGTGGATCAGCTCGATACCACCCAGGATCACTCGGGCAGTGATAACGGAATGGAAACCGAGCATCGGCCGGATGCGCCGTTTGATCGCCCGATGGTCCTGCTCAATTCGATTGTTCAAGTAGGCACTTTGCCGGATGCGAATGGGTTTCAGGCGGCGCCTTGATCGATCTTGGAGCCGGTCTGTCGTATCGCAGGACAGGATGGCTTCCCGGTTGGTCTGGCTGCCGTCGATCACGATCCGTTCGGGTCGGCCATGCCGCTTCAGGGCTTTGCGTAGGAAACGCTTGGCGGCAGCCAAGTTGCGGCGCTCGCTGAACCAGAATTCAACTGTGTCGCCGTTGCTGTCGATCGCTCGGTAAAGGTACATCCACTGCCCGCGGACTTTGATATAGGTTTTGTCCACGTGCCATCTCCGGCTGACACTTCGTTTGCGAAGGTTGAAGCGCTCGAGCAGTTCGGTCGAGTAGCGAATAACCCACCTGTGGACGGTCGCATGGTCGACGGAGATACCCCGCTCCGCCATCATCTCCTCTAGGTTCCGGAGGCTCAGGCCGTACGCGAGATACCACCGGACACACAGCAGGATCACCGATCGATCAAAATGCCTGCCCTTGAACACTGCTGCCTCCGCTACTGTGACCGCAATCTCAGTAACTGAAACTCTGAACCGAAAAGTTTGCGACGGATCCCCACATTCTAGCCCTTTCAGGGTTGCTCCACGCCTTGGGATCCGGTTAACGATCTGTAGAGCAGTCCCTCCAGACCGTTCCGAAAGTCAGATCGGGCCAAGACAAGCGCAAACGGAGCCTGAAAAGGTTCATTGCCAGGGCAGAAGGTCTGGCGACACGCCGAAAGACCAGGCAATATGACGAGGATAGAGATAGTACCTAGTAGGTTTGGGCGTAAAGCATGGGCGACTTTGAGAGAACATTCGGCGCAGGCGCAGATGCCGCATCAATAATAGATGCTTATTCTGACCATGAAGAAGATATCGATTCATCAATCACTGAAAAAGACCGCATAACACCGGAAGAGAGGCTTACAACAGCGAAGCAACGGGGCGTCAATATCACTTGGCGATCTCGTACCGAAGTTTATCCTGATGCAGATGATCCTAGCGTTTCGATCCAACCTGACTTCCTCGCCTTCGATAAATTTTCCAATAAGAACGTCGGGCGAGTCTTCCGGATACAAAAAAACGATGACTCGCCTTTTTTTAACGAGCTAATGGGCCGCTGGATTTATCCCGAGAAATGGGAGGTCTGGGGTTGGTCCATGTACGCCCACAGTGCCACTAAGAAGGTGCCATTCAGAACTAATGGCGCTACCAACAGCCTTGCTGAGGCAGAAAGTTTTATGGCCGAAGCATATGGGCTGCTGCTTGAGCACAACAGACCGCCGCCGCGGTTCTCCTTCTTTGTGAATCTGAGCAACCTCGGGTCAAACCATATGAGCATCTGGACCCAAGATGGCGGGTGCGATTTAGAAATCGAGATCGACTCCGAGAGCGACGCGGTCATAAGAGCCCACACATGGGGCCACACCCTCTACGTGGTCATCAGTTCCGGCCCTAGTGACAACACCGGCTCTGTTCACCCCGATATCGGGAACGCGATTGCTGCGTTCAGCGCCCAATTCGACGGCTGGCATGACAACGATGTGCCGGTACGTTCGAGCTACGAGTCGCAGATTTCCCGTGCCGTCGCTGAGATCCTCGCCGCTCATGACTCAGGTCAATTCACCTCTGGGTGCTTCAAGACTATTTCTCGTGCGGATGCCGAGATTACCATCGCTGCAGTCCTGATGTACGGATATGCATAGCAGGTTCACGTTGGCTGAACCAAGTCGCGGACTGTGGTCCACTTAGGATCCTGAGGTTCTCCTCCAACAGTTCCAGCAAAAGTCGAGTCCTCCCAGCCACCCATAAGCAGCAGCCCCAGCTTTGAACTAGAATCGGTTCAGCGCAAAATGCCCCGGCTGAGAGGGTAGGGGCTCTCGGCCAGGGCGAGCTCCACGCGTTGGGGGCTTATGGAGTTTGTGCGGGCTAATACGCTACACGCCCGATGGGGGCATCCTCGTATGGCCAAGCTTAAAAATTCGTGCACGCCACCCAGGACGTCATCTTAGCCCTGGAGGAAGGTTCAGGAGAGATGCTGAGCAAAGTGCTTGTTCATCTCGAACATGCTGACCTTGTCCTTGCCTGCAAATACGGCCCGAAGCTTGTCGTCCGCCAGGATCTCCCGCTTGTTCGCAGGGTTCTGCAGATTGTTGGCCTTGATGTACTCCCAGACCTTGCTCACCACCTCGGTGCGGGGCAGGGGGGATGAGCCAACGACGGCTGCCAGTTCATTCGAAGGCTGCAGCGGCTTCGCCAGGGCTGGGTTCGGTTTCTTGGTCTTGGTGGCTTCTGCCATTCTGTAACTCCGTTGTTACGCCTTCCCGCCCTCTAGAGGGGCAAGGGGGCGCGACCATGGCAAGCTAAGATCTAACAGTCTGTTAATTGCGCCTTGGGACTTCACCTAACGCCGCTTGCCTATTGGCCTTGCCATCATTCGCTGCATCGCCGCCTCTGCTTGGGCCCTAGCCTCGGCGTCATGGTTCAGGTTGCGCACCTCTGAGGCCTCATCCTGGTCCTGGAGACCGTTCTGGCGTGCCCGCCACCGCTTGGCCTGAGCAGATGTTGCGGCGGCCTTGGCTAACTTCTCCAGGCGGTCCAGTTGCGGCGTGCTGGCTTGGGCGTTCGTCTCGGTCTGCTCGTCTTCATTCTGTGGGCCTGCTGGTAAGCGGGGCGTGATGGCCGCGGGCTGGGACCGGATCGTGTCCACTCATGGCCAAGTGGACACTAAGACCGTGGTGTCCAGTTCCATGGAAGGAGTTCATCGACCCTGTTGGCCGGGTGATCAGCGATGCGCTCGATGACGTCAGCAAGATAGGCTTGCGGGTTGATGCCGTTCATTTTGCAGGTTTCGACAATGGTGTAGATGACCGCTGCGCGATCGCCGCCGGCATCGGAACCGCTGAAGAGATAGTTTTTCCGGCCCAGGGCCAAAGGTCTGATCGCCCGCTCAGCGGCATTGTTGCTCATCTCAAGCCGCCCGTCAGTGACGTAAACCGTGAGAGCCTTCCAGCGGGAGGTCATATAGCGGATCGCCTTGGCCAATTCGCTTTTGCCGCTGATGCGCGCGAGCGT
This sequence comes from Microvirga sp. Mcv34, assembly GCF_024519725.1. Taxonomy (GTDB): domain Bacteria; phylum Pseudomonadota; class Alphaproteobacteria; order Rhizobiales; family Beijerinckiaceae; genus Microvirga. Next base: position 71,398 of record NZ_JALJRK010000026.1, read on the forward strand.
CGTGTCGAGATGGCTCTTCAGGATCTCCAGAAGAGGGACCGACCTGGCCAGGCGTGCAGCGAGCCGCGTTTCTGGATCCAAGCCGTTGATCCCGGCTTCGACCGCAAACAGGTCGGAGATGAGGGCCAAGGCCCGTTCCGCCGAAGGCGAGCGATTGCGGAGGAACTCGTTGTATAGATCGCGGCGGGCATGGGCCCAACAGGCCACCTGGATCAGGCGCGTCTCGCCGGTGAGTGGATGGTTGGCATAGAGCTTGTCGAAGCCGGCATAGGCATCGGCATGCAGGAAGCCACGGCAAGGCGACAGCAGGTGCTGGGCATGCTCCCCTTTGCGATCCGCAGAATAGGCATAGAACGCCGCGGGCGGCACGGCCGATCCCCAGGGACGTTCATCGCGCACAACCGTCCACAGCCTGCCGGTCTTGGTCTGGCCGCGTCCGGGGTCGAGGACCGGAACGGGGGTATCGTCAGCATGCACCGTTTCGCCGGAACGGGCATGGGTTCCGATCCTGTCGCTCACGACCTGAAGCAGCGCTGCCATCGCCCCGACCCATCCGGCCAGCGTCGAGCGATCGAGATCGACGCCTTCGCGCGCATAGATGTCACTCTGGCGATGCAGGG